>JBAWWD010000004.1:0-234061 GCA_037146935.1 Burkholderiales bacterium | reverse complement strand
CGCACCAGCGATACCCGGCCGAGCCGATGCAGCCGTGGGCATCGCGATCGGCGCCCGGCATGGGGGACTGCGGCGGCGCGCAGCCCGCCAGCCCCAGCGCCAGGACCGACGCGATTCCCGCCGCGAGGCCCGGCAGGCCTGCCGCCGGGAACCGGCCCTGAATGCGCGTGTGTCTGGACATGGGCGCGAGCATAACCCGCGCGCCGCGCGGCAAACGGCACCACGACGCGCCGGCCGGACCGGCTCCGACCGGGCGCCCTCGCTAGAATGCGCGATGCCCTGGGAGAGGCGCTCTCCCGTCCGCCGATCGAATCCGCCATGACCGCCACCGCGCAAGCCACCCCCGCCGATGCCTCCGCCGCCGATCTCCTCTCGCTGAGCGCCCGCGCGCTCGGCCAGGCCTGCGCCTACCGCGATGCCGTGCTCGCGGCCTGCCGCGCCAGTGTCGCGGCCGGCGCCTCGCGCGGCGACGACGCCGACGCCGAGCAGCGCGCGCTGCATGGCTACGCCTGGGTGGCGAGCTATGTCGAGTCGCTCACCCAGCTGCACGACTGGGCGCAGCGCCTGAACGCGCGCGGCGCCCTCGACGCCCTGGCCGCCGACTACCTCGCGATCGGCTTCGCCGAGTACCTGCAGCAGCTGCGCGGCGGCTTGCCGATGTCGCAGTGCGAGATCCTGCGGCCGCTGGACTTCGGCCTGCGCGGCGCGCAGCTCGCCATGCTCGAGGACCCCGATCTCGTCCGCCTCATCGAGGCCGGCAACACCCCGGCGCGCCGGGCGGCCGTGGTCACCCAGGCCGCGGCCGGGCGCTGGCCGGATCCGCTGCTGGACAACGACGCGATCAGCGCCTTCCAGGAACAGGTTCGCCGCTTCAGCGACGAGCGCATCGCGCCCTTCGCCAACGACTGGCACCGGCAGGACATCCTGATTCCCGACGAGGTGGTGCGCCAGATGGGCGAGCTCGGCATCTTCGGGCTGACCATCGCCGAGGACTGGGGCGGCAGCGACATGGGCAAGCTCGCCATGACCGTGGTCTCCGAGGAGCTCTCGCGCGGCTACATCGGCACCGGCTCGCTGGGCACCCGCGCCGAGATCGCCGGCGAGCTGATCAGCACCGGCGGCACGCCGCAGCAGAAGGAGCGCTACCTGCGCGGTCTGGCCGAGGGCAGCATCCTGCCCACCGCCGTGTTCACCGAGCCCGGCTCGGGCTCCGACCTCGCCTCGCTCAAGACGCGGGCGGTGCGCGACGGCGAGGTCTGGCGGGTGACCGGCGCCAAGACATGGATCACCCACGCCTCGCGCAGCGACCTCATGACCATGCTCGTGCGCACCGAGGCCGACGTGCCCGGCGCGCGCGGCATCTCGATGCTGCTGGCCGACAAGCCACGGGGCGAGCCGGGCAACCCGTTCCCGGCGCCCGGCATGCGCGGCAGCGAGATCCAGGTGCTGGGCTACCGCGGCATGAAGGAGTACGAGCTCGCCTTCGACGGCTTCACCGTGCCCGCCTCGGCGCTGCTGGGCGGGGTGCCCGGCCAGGGTTTCCGGCAGCTGATGGCCACCTTCGAGAGCGCCCGCATCCAGACCGCGGCGCGCGCCATCGGCGTGGGCCAGAACGCGATGGAACTGGCCCTGGCCTACGCCCAGGAGCGCCGCCAGTTCGGCCGCCCGATCCTCGAGTTTCCGCGGGTGCGCGACAAGCTCGCCATGATGGCCGTCGAGACTCTGCTCGCGCGCCAGCTCACCTACTTCGCGGCCCGCCGCAAGGACACCGGCAAGCGCTGCGACGTCGAGGCAGGCATGGCCAAGCTGGTGGCCGCGCGGGTGGCCTGGTCCAACGCCGACAACGCGCTGCAGGTGCACGGCGGCAACGGCTATGCGCTGGAGTACCCGGTCTCGCGCCTGCTGTGCGACGCCCGCATCCTGAACATCTTCGAGGGGGCCGGAGAGATCCAGGCCCACATCATCGCCCGCGGCCTGATCTGAAGGAGACCGTCCCGTGTTCCAGGTGCTCAATGACCTCCGGGTCGTGGAAATGGCGGCCTTCGTGGCCGGCCCGCTCGCCGGCATGACGCTGGCCCAGCTCGGCGCGCGCGTCATCCGCGTCGACGACATCGGCGGCAATGCCGACATCGGTCGCTGGCCGATCGCCGCCAACGGCCGCAGCCTGTACTGGGCGGGCCTGAACAAGGCCAAGCAGTCGCTGTGCGTCGACCTCGGCGACGAGCGCGGGCAGGCGCTGGTGGCCGACCTGATCTGCGACGACGCCCCGGGCGGCGGCATCCTGATCACCAACTTCCCCATGAAGGGCTGGCTCGCCTACGACCGGCTCGCCGCCCGCCGCCCCGACCTGATCGTGGTCCAGATCACCGGCGACTGGCAGGGCCGCACGGCGCTCGACTACACCGTGAACGCCGGCGCGGGCTTCCCCTTCATCACCGGCAACGGCGGCCCCACCCAGCCGGTCAACAACGTCACGCCGGCCTGGGACCTGATGTGCGGCTCGCACGTGGCCATCGCGGTGCTGGCCGCGGAGCGCCGCCGCCGCGACACCGGCCGCGGCAGCCATGTGCGCATCGCGCTGCAGGACATGGGGCTGGCCACCATCGGCAGCCTGGGCTATCTGGCCGAGGTGCAGGTCAACGGCGAAGACCGCCAGGGCTACGGCAACCACATCTTCGGCACCTTCGGGCATGACTTCGGCACCCGCGACGATCGCCGGGTGATGATCATGGCCATCTCGGTGCGTCAGTGGCGCGGCCTGCAGAAGGCGCTGGGCTTTGCCGAGGCGGTGAGCGCCTGGGAGAAGGCCAACGGGGTGGACCTCAACGACGAGGGCGCGCGCTTTCGCCACCGCGAGCAGCTCGCCGCCTGGATCGAGCCGGGCGTGCGGGCCCGCAGCCTGGCCGAGATCGGGCCGCTGTTCGACGCCAGCGGGGTGTGCTGGGGGGTGTATCGCAGCCCGCGCCAGGCGCTGGCCGAGGATCCCAACTGCTCCACTGCCAATCCGCTGTTCCAGGAGATCGACCAGCCCGGCATCGGCCGCTACCTGGCGGCCGGCTCGCCCATGCGCTTCGGCGATCTGCCGCCGCAGCCGGTGACGCCCGCGCCCACCCTGGGCGAGCACGGCCCGGCAATCGTTGGCGATGATCTCGGGCGCAGCCCCGAGGAAGTGGCGGCCCTGAGAGCCGCCGGGGTGCTGTCGGCGCCCTGAGGGCGGTTTTCAGTCGAGCGTGCGCAGCACCCGGCCGAGCCGCTCGACCATCTGATCGATCTGGTCCTTCTGGACGATCAGCGGCGGCGACATCGCGATGATGTCGCCGGTGAAACGCACCATGAGGTCTTCCTCGAAGAAGGCCTTCACATGGGCCTCGAAGGCCCGCGCCCCGGCCGCGCCGGCGCGCGGCTCGAGCTCCACCGCGCCCATCAGGCCGATGTTGCGGACGTCAATCACATGGCGCGTGCCGCGCAGCGAGTGCAGGGCGTTCTCCCAGTGCCCGGCGAGCTCGTCGGCGCGCTCGAGCAGACCCTCCTGCTCGTAGATGTCGAGCGCGGCCATGGCCGAGGCGCAGGCCAGCGGGTGGGCCGAGTAGGTGTAGCCATGGAAGAACTCGATGGCGGTGGCCGGCCCCTGCATGAAGGCGTCATAGATGCCTTCGCGGGCGAACACCGCGCCCATGGGCACGGTGGCGCTGTTGATGCCCTTGGCCACGGTGAACAGGTCGGGCACCACGCCGAGCTTCTGGAAGCCGAAGGGCTTGCCGATGCGGCCGAAGGCGGTGATCACCTCGTCGAAGATCAGCAGGATGCCGTGACGGGCGGTGATCTCGCGCAGCCGCTCCAGGTAGCCCACCGGCGGCACCAGCACCCCGGTGGATCCGGCCACCGGCTCGACGATGACCGCGGCCACGGTGGAGGGATCGTGCAGGGCGAGGATGCGCTCGAGCTCGTCGGCGAGGTGCGCGCCCCACTGCGGCTGGCCGCGGCTGAAGGCGTTGTGCGCCAGGCTGTGGGTGTGCGGCAGGTGGTCGACCGCGGGCAGCAGCGCGCCCGAGAACACCTTGCGGTTGCCGGCGATGCCGCCCACCGACATGCCGCCGAAGCCCACCCCGTGGTAGCCGCGCTCGCGGCCGATGATGCGGGTGCGCTGGCCTTCACCACGAGCCCGGTGGTAGCCGATGGCGATCTTGAGCGCGGTATCAACCGCCTCGGAGCCCGAGTTGGTGTAGAAGACCTGGCTGAAGGGCTTGCCGGCCAGTGCCACCAGCCGGCTGGACAGCTCGAAGGCCGCCGGGTGACCCATCTGGAAGGCCGGCGCGAAGTCGAGCGAGGCGGCCGCGCGCGAGATGGCGTCGATGATCGGCTGGCGGCAGTGGCCGGCGTTCACGCACCACAGGCCGGCGGTGCCGTCGAGGATGGCCCGGCCCTCGGGGGTGTAGTAGTGCATGCCTTCGGCGCGGGCCAGCAGCCGCGGCTGGGCCTTGAACTGCCGGTTGGCTGTGAAGGGCATCCAGAACGCCGACATGGCCGGATCGGCTTCGGTCTGGGGGGCAAGGGCGCTGAGCCGGGTGAGGTCGTTCATGGCGGGTTCTCCGTCTGCAATCGGGTGATTGTCGGCTTTAGCAGCGCCAGCAGCAACAGGCCGGGCAGCGCCGCGGCGGTGGAAAAGAGAAAGAATCCCGGCCAGCCGATCGCCTCGACCATCACGCCGGCGGTGGGCCCCACGTACACCCGTCCGATCGCGGCCAGCGCCGAGAGCAGCGCGAACTGGGCCGCCGAGAAGCGCCGGTCGGTGAGCGCCATGAGCAGCGCCACGAAGGCGGCGGTGCCCATGCCGCCGCACAGGTTCTCGAAGCCCACCGCCGCGGCCATGAGGGCGGTATGCGGCGGCGCCACCGAGAGCACCCAGTAGCCCAGGTTCGACACCGCCTGCAGCAGGCCGAAGACCAGCAGCGCGCGATACAGGCTCGCGCGGCCCAGCCAGGCGCCGCCGGCCAGCGCCCCGACCAGGGTGGCGATCAGCCCGAACACCTTGTTGACCGCCCCGACCTCGGTCTGGGTGAAGCCCGCGCCGCGGATGAGGAAGGCAGTGGACAGGCTGCCGGCGAAGGCGTCACCGAGCTTGTAGAGCACGATCAGCAGCAGCAGCGCGATCGCGCGATCACGGCTGAAGAAGTGGTCCCAGGGCTCGGTGAAGGAGGCAAAGCCCGCCAGGCGGGCCACCTTGATGGCCGCCGCGAAGGCGGCCAGCAGCGAGACGCTGAGCACCAGCAGGCGCCCGAAGCGGTCGGCCTCGAGCGCGCCCCAGGGCAGCGCCCGCAGGCCGAACCAGACCGCCAGCCCGGCGGCCAGCATGGCGGCAAACCCGAGCAGCTCGCGCAGTGCCGGGGCGCGCGGCCCCTCGGCCGAGGGTACCGTGGGCGCCAGCAGCGACACCACCGCGAAGACCGCGATCAGGCCGCCCATCAGGCGGTAGGTGGCCGGCCAGCCCAGCCACTGGTCGGCCAGGATGAGGGCCAGCCCGCCCGACAACAGCATGGCCAGCCGGTAGCCGAGCACCGACACCGCCGCGCCCGCACCACGCTCGCGCTCGCCGAGCAGGTCTGAGCGGTAGGCGTCGAAGACCACGTCCTGCGAGGCCGACAGGAAGGCGATGGCCAGCGCCGTGAGGCCCATCAGCTCGATGTCGGTGGCCGGGTCGAGGTGGGCCATGAGCAGGCAGGCCGCGCCCAGCGCGAGCTGGCTGATGGCCAGCCAGCCCCGGCGGCGGCCGGCCAGCGGCGGCTCGAAGCGGTCAAGCAGCGGCGCCCAGATGAACTTGAATGTGTAAGGCAGACCGGCCAGGGCGAACAGACCGATGGTGCGGATGTCCACCCCCGAGACCGTGAGCCAGGCCTGCAAACTGCCGGCCGACAGCGCCAGCGGCAGGCCGCTGGCAAAGCCGAGCAGCAGCATCACGCCGACCCGGCGACTGGCGAAGGCCTGCATGAGGGCCGGTGGCGAAGGGGCGGAATCCATTGCAGCGGGCCAGTGTAGCAGCGGCCTCGCAGGCGCCGGCCGAGCGCGCGCTGCGCCTTGCCGTGCCTTGCCGCGCCTTGCCGCCCGCCAGCGCGCAGGGGCATCCCCGCATCCGATACCATCATCACCATGACCGAAGCCGCCCCCCATCCTGCCCCGATCCGGCCGGCCCGTCCCCCGGCCATCGGACCGCGTCCGGCCGGGCCGCGGCTGCGCCAACGGCTGGCCGCGGGCCTGCTCGTGGCGGCGGCATGGCTGCCCGCCGGCGCCCAGCAGCAGGCGCCGCAGGACGGCGTGCGCGTGGGCAATCCCAGCAGCCTGGCCAAGCTGGTGCCGGCCGAGCAGCTCGAACGCGCCGCCGCCGAGCAGTATGGGCAGATGATGCGCGGGGCCGCCGCCAAGGGCGCGCTGCTGCCCCCGGAGCACCCGCAGGTGCAGCGCGCGCGGCGCATCGCCCGGGCGATCATCGAGCAGGCCGGGCGCTTCAATGCCCGGGCCGGGCAGTGGCGCTGGGAGGTCAACGTGCTGGCCGATGGCCAGATCAACGCCTTCTGCATGCCCGGCGGCAAGATCGGCGTGTACACCGGCATCCTCGACAAGCTCAAGCTCACCGACGACGAGCTCGCCATGGTCATGGGCCATGAGGTCGCGCACGCGCTGCGCGAGCATGCCCGCGAGCGGGCAGCCAAGGGCAGCCTCACCGAGATGGGCGCCGGCCTGGTCACCAGCATTTTCGGCATGGGCGATCTCGGCCGCATGGCCGTGGGCGCCGGCGCGCAACTGCTCACCCTGAGCTTCTCGCGCGACAACGAGACCGACGCCGATCTGGTGGGGCTCGATCTGGCCGCCCGTGCCGGCTACGACCCGCGCGCCGCGGTGCGGGTCTGGGAGAAGATGAGCGCAGCGGCCAAGGGCGCGCCACCGCAATGGCTGTCCACGCACCCGGCGAGCACCACCCGGATCAACGAGATCCGTCGCCACCTGGGCGAAACCCTGCCGCTCTACGCGCGCACCCGCGGCAAGCCGGTGGACAGCCTGCCGCCCTACACCTCCAACTGGGGCGACCCCATCCCCTGAAGGCCGCCGAGCAGCCCGGCGCGCAGCTGGGCCGCGAACTCGTCGGCCGGCCGCGCCCGGCCGAACAGGAAGCCCTGGCCGATGTCGCAGCCCTCGGCGCGCAGCCAGGCCAGCTGGCCCTCGGTCTCCACGCCCTCGGCCACCGTGGCCAGACCCAGCGTGCGGGCCATGGCGATGATCGCGCGCACGATCGCGGCATCGTTGGGGTCATCGACCACGTCCCGCACGAAGGACTGGTCGATCTTCAGGGTGGCCACCGGCAGTCGTTTCAGGCGCGACAGCGACGAGTAGCCCGTGCCGAAGTCGTCGATCGCCAGCGTCAGCCCGAGATCGCGCAGGGCGTTCATGCGCTGCACCGTCTCGTCTCGGGTGGAGTCGCGCATGATGAGCGTCTCGGTGATCTCGATCTGCAGCCGCCCGGGCGCCACGCCCACCTCGCGCAGGGTGTCGCGGATGTGCTGCAGGAAGTCGCCGCGCCAGACCTGCGGGCCGGCGACATTGACCGCCACGTGGGCCAGCGGCAGGCCCTCCAGGTCCCAGCGCTTCATCTGGGCGGCGGTCTCCTGGAACACCCAGCGGCCCAGCTCGGCGATCAGGCCGGCGCTCTCGGCCACCGGCACGAAGCGCGCCGGCGCGATCGAGCCTTCCTCGGGATGCTCCCAGCGCACCAGGGCCTCGGCGCCCACCAGGCTGCCGGTGGCCAGCGCGATCTTGGGCTGGTAGTGCACGCGGAATTCGCCGCGGGCCAGGCCGGCGCGGATGCGTGCCTCGAGCGAGACCCGGTCGGTGATCTCGGCGGCCATGCGCGAGCTGAACAGCTGGTAACGGCCCCGGCCCTGCGCCTTGCGGGCCTTGGCCTGATGCATGGCGATGCTGGCGTTCTTGACCAGGTCTTCGACGTTGGCGGCGTGCTGCGGCAGGAAGGCGATGCCGGCACTGGCCCCGATCACGAACTCGTAGTCATCGACCCGCAGCGGCGCCTGCAGGGCATCGAGCAGGCGCTCGGCCAGATGCACCGCCTCGGCGGGCGCGCCCAGGCGAGGAATCATCACCAGGAACTCGTCGCTCTCGGGCCGGCCAAGCAGCGCCGTGGCCGGCAGCGCGGCCCGCAGGCGCTCGACCACCGCGACCAGGAAGCGGTCGCCCCAGCCCTGGCCGAGCGCGTCGTTCACGTTCTTGAATCGGTCAAGGTCGAGATAGAGCAGGCCGACGCGCCCCCCGGTAGTGCTGGCGACCACCGCCTGCTCGTGCAGGCGCTCGAGCATGGCGGCGCGATTGAGCAGCCCGGTGAGCGGGTCATGGCGGGCCAGGTAGTCCAGGCGCGACTGGTAGCGCCGCAGGGCGCTGACATCGGAGATCATGACCACGAAGTGGCTGGGCAGCCCGGTAGGGCCGGGCAGCACGCCCACGTTGACCCAGTGGTGCTGGATCGCGCCGTCGGGCCCGTGGGTGGTGCGCTCGCCCTGCCAGACGCCGGCCGTGCGCAGCACCGGCAGCACCTGCCGGCGGAAGGTCTCGTCGAAGAAATCCCAGCCGCGCAGGCGCAGGCCGTCGAGATCGAGGCCGGTGAGCCGGGTGAAGGCGGCATTGACCTGCAGCGGCAGCAGCGCCGCATCGACCAGCAGCATGCCCTCGACCGACGACTCGATCACCTTGGACCACAGCCGCATCTTCTCGAGGATGGCCTCCCGCTCGGTGACATCCTGGATGCTGCCGATCAGGGTCTCGGGTTGGCCATCGGCGTCGCGGCGCAGCGCGCCCTGCACATGCAGCACCAGCTGACGGCCGTCGGGGGCGAGCCAGCGATGGGCGAAGTCGATGCGGTCGGTGCTCACGCCCACCGATTGCAGCTGCCGGCGCACCAGCTCGCGGTCATCGGGATGGATGCGCGAGAGGTAGAACGAGCGCGGCACCGGGCCGGGCAGGTGGAGCACCCGGCGATGCACGTCGGAGGTCTGGATGATGCGGGTGGCGTAGGCGTATTCCCAGTGCCCGAGCTGGGCCAGGTCGAGCGCCTCGTTCAGCTTGGTGCGGTTGCTCTCGAGCTCGGTGACCACCTCGGCCGACTTCATCACGAAGCGCACGCGGTGGCGCAGCAGCGCGTCATTCACCGGCTTGGTGAGGTAGTCGCTGGCGCCCGCCTCGAAGGCCCGCTCCACCGAGTCGTGGTCTTCGAGACCGGTCTGGATGAGGATGGGGGTGCTCCGGTAGGCCGGCATGCGGCGCAGCTGCTGGCAGACCTCGAACCCGGAGAGGCCGGGCATCTGCACGTCGAGCACGACGCAGTCGTAGCGCGCGGCCGCGGCCAGCGTGAGCGCCTCGCTGCCGTCGGCCGCGGTGATGACATCGAACCCGAGATCGGTGAAGCTCGCCCCCACCAGGGTGCGCGCCAGCGGATCGTCATCGACGATCAGGGCGCGGCGCAGCGGCAGGACCGATGCGGCGGACGGCTCGCTGGCGTCGGTCATGTGCGCGGCAGGGCGTAATCGACGATCAGCGGGGCGTGATCGGAGAAGCGCTGCTCGGTGTAGATGTCGGTGGCGCGGGCGGTGTCAGCGATCCCGGGCGTGGCGATCTGGTAGTCAAGGCGCCAGCCGACGTTCTTGGCCCAGGCCTGGCCGCGATTGCTCCACCAGGTGTAGCGCTCCGGGCGCGGGTCGAGCCGGCGAAAGACATCGATGAAGCCGAACTCGTCGAAGACCTGCGACAGCCATGCCCGCTCCTCGGGCAGGAAGCCGGAGTTCTTCTGGTTGCCGCGCCAGTTCTTGAGGTCGATCTCGCGGTGGGCGATGTTCCAGTCGCCGCAGACCACCACCTCGCGGCCGCCACGGCCGAGATCACGCAGGTGCTCGGCGAATGCCGCCATGAAGCGGAACTTGGCCTGCTGGCGCTCGGGCGAGCTCGAGCCCGAGGGCAGGTACAGCGAGATCACGGTGTAGGCGCCGAAGTCGGCCTCGAGGTAGCGACCCTCGGCGTCGAACTCGGCGTTGCCGAAGCCGGCGCGCACCGCGCTGGGCTTGCGCCGGGCGTACACGCCCACGCCGCTGTAGCCGGGCTTTTGCGCGAAATGGAAGTTCCCGCTCAGACCGGCCAGGGTGCGCAGGGAGTCATCGAGGTCGTCGGCCTGGGCCTTGACCTCCTGCACGCACAGCACATCGGGGCGGGCGGACTCGAGCCACGGCGCCAGTCCCTTGCGAGCGGCCGATCGGATGCCGTTCAGGTTCAACGAGATGATCCGTATCATGGCGCGCTGGGCCGGCCAACGCCGGCGGGGATGATCAATGACCGAAGTCGATCCGCGCGAGTTTATCCGCTTCGCGCTCGATGCCGGGGTGTTGCGATTCGGTTCGTTCATCACGAAAGCCGGCCGCGACTCTCCGTATTTCTTCAATGCCGGGCTGTTCCACGACGGCGAGCGGCTTGGCCGCCTCGCGGGCTTCTATGCCACGCGCCTGCTCTCGGCGCAGGCCCGCGGCGAGGTCGGCTTCGACATGCTCTTCGGCCCGGCCTACAAGGGCATCACCCTGGCCAGCGCCACCGCGGTGGCCATGGCCGGGCTGGGCCGCAACATCGGCTTCGCCTACAACCGCAAGGAAGCCAAGGACCACGGCGAGGGCGGCAGCCTGGTCGGCGCGCCGCTGCGCGGCCGGGTGCTGATCGTCGATGACGTGATCTCGGCCGGCACCTCGGTGAAGGAGTCGGTGAGCATCATCCGCCAGGCCGGCGCCGAGCCGGCCGGCGTGCTGATCGCCCTCGACCGCCAGGAGCGCGGCGGCGATGCGGTGCAGGTCACCGGCGAGTCGGCGGTGGAGCAGGTGCGTCAGATGTTCGGCATCCCGGTGCTGTCGATCGCCTCGCTCGATGACCTCATCGCCTACCTGGCGGCCTCGCCGCAGGGCGGCGAACTCGCCGCACACCGCGACCGGGTGGTGCAGTACCGCCAGCGCTACGGCAGCGGCCGCTGAGCGCGCCGCTCAGCCGGCCAGCCGCTGGCGCAGCAGGTCATTGACCGCCTGCGGGTTGGCCTTGCCGCGGCTGGCCTTCATCACCTGCCCCACCAGGGCATTGAAGGCCTTGTCCTTGCCGGCGCGGAACTCCTCCACCGACTTCGGGTTGGCCGCCAGCACGGCATCGACCATCGCCTCGAGCGCCGAGGTGTCGCTGATCTGGCGCAGGCCGCGGGCATCGATCTCGCGATCGACCGCGTCGTCGGGCGCGCCGGGGGTCTGCCACAGCGCGGCGAAGAGCTCGCGGGCGATCTTGCCCGACACGGTGTTGTCGAGGATGCGCGCGCACAGCCGGGCGAGCAGCGCCGGGCTCACCGGCGCCGCGTCGATCTCGATGCCGTCGCGGTTGAGCGCCGCGGCCACGTCGGTGAGCAGCCAGTTGGCCAGCAGCTTGGCCTGCGCCTGGCGGGCGGCGGCATCGGCCGGCGGCGCGAGCGCGGCCAGCGCCGCCAGCGCGCGCTCGAACCACGCCGCCAGCTGACGCGAGGCGGTCAGGCCGCCGGCATCGTAGGCCGAGAGGCCGAGCTCGGACTGCAGGCGCGCGCGCAGCGCCTGCGGCAGCTCGGGCAGCGCCGACTGCACCGCGGCGATCCACTCGGGGGCGATGACCAGCGGCGGGAGGTCAGGGTCGGGGAAGTAGCGGTAGTCCTGCGCGTCTTCCTTGCTGCGCATGCTGCGGGTCTCGTCGCGGTCGGGGTCGTAGAGCCGGGTCTCCTGGACCACCTTGCCGCCGTCCTCGATCAGCTCGATCTGGCGGCGCACCTCGAAGTCGATGGCGCGCTCGAGGAACCGGAAGGAGTTCAGGTTCTTGATCTCGCAGCGGGTGCCGAAGGCCTGCTGGCCGAGCGGGCGCACCGACACGTTGGCATCACAGCGGAACGACCCCTCCTGCATGTTGCCGTCGCAGATGCCCAGCCAGATCACCAGGCCGTGCAGCGCCCGGGCATAGGCCACCGCCTCGCGCGAGGAGCGCATGTCGGGCTCGCTCACGATCTCGAGCAGCGGCGTGCCGGCGCGGTTCAGGTCGATGCCCGACATGCCGTGGAAGTCTTCGTGCAGCGACTTGCCGGCGTCCTCCTCGAGGTGGGCGCGCGTGAGGCGCACCGTGCGCGAGCGGGGCTCACCGCCCTCCTCCCAGGTGATGTCGAGGCTGCCGCCGGCCACCACCGGAATCTCGTACTGGCTGATCTGGTAGCCCTTGGGCAGGTCGGGATAGAAGTAGTTCTTGCGGGCGAACACCGAGCGCGGCGCCACCTGCGCGCCCACCGCCAGCCCCAGACGGATCGCGCACTCCACCGCCGCGCGGTTCATCACCGGCAGCACGCCGGGCAGGGCCAGATCCACCGGACTGGCCTGGGTGTTGGGCGCCGCGCCGAAGGCGGTGGACGCGCCCGAGAAGATCTTGGAGCGCGTGGCGAGCTGCGCGTGCGTCTCCAGCCCGATCACCACTTCCCATTGCATCGCTGTGTCTCTCTCTGGTTGAACCGGGGCCGCCGTCAGCGGTCGGTGCGGGCGCAGGCCCCGGAGCGCGGATCGAACATCACCGGCCAGGCCTGATCGTAGATGCCGCCGGAGCAGCGGCGCTGGCAGCCGGCATGCGCCAGGGTGATGCGTCGCGGATCCTGCCAGACCATCAGCTTGCAGCCGCTGCCATCGCGCGCGAGCAGCTCGATGTGCGGACGGCTGCGCACCTGGCGGAAGTCGGCATGCTCGAAGCGGCAGCTGCCGCGGCGGCCGACCCAGAGCTGCCAGCTCATGGCGCGGACCTCGTTGGCCCGCACCAGCAGGGTGGCGTCCTCGCGAAAGCCGTCTTCCTCGGCCTGCGCGCAGCGGCCGTCGAGATCGATGGGCCGGTCGGCGATGGGGCCGGGGCGCGCCGGACCCGGGGCAGGTGTGGCCGGCCGGGTGGCGGCACCGGATGCCGTGCCAGCGCCCGAGGCCGTGCCGCTGCCAGCCGCCGGCGCTGGCTTGCCGGCCGACGCGATGGGCGCCGGCGGCTGCGAGGGAGTGCCGCAGCCGGCCAGCAGCGCCGCCAGCGCGAGCGCGCCGATGGCAGCCCGCAACCCGGGCCGGCCCCGGTCAGCCGGCCGGCGCCCGGAGAGCATCAGGCCGCCCCCGCGGGCCGGCGCGCGTGCCAGTCGGTGGACTGCTGGAAGCGGTGGGCCACCGCCAGCAACCGGGCCTCGTCGAACACCTGGCCGATGAGCTGCAAGCCGACCGGGCGCCCGCCCGCGCCGAAGCCGGCCGGCATGGACAGGCCCGGCAGGCCGGCGAGCGATGCCGGCAGGGTGAAGATGTCGGCGAGGTAGTTGCGCACCGGATCGTCGCTGCGCTCGCCGAGGTTCCAGGCCACGGTGGGCGAGACCGGCCCGGCGATGACATCGACCTGCCCGAAGGCCGCCGTGAAGTCGTCGGCGATCAGGCGCCGCAGCTTCTGGGCCTGGAGGTAGTAGGCATCGTAGTAGCCATGGGAGAGCACATAGGTGCCCACCAGGATGCGGCGCTGCACCTCGGGGCCGAAGCCCTCGGCGCGACTGCGGGCATACAGGCTGGCGAGGTCGGTGTGGGCGGCGGCGCGATGGCCGTAGCGCACGCCGTCGAAGCGGCTGAGGTTGCTGGAGGCCTCGGCCGGCGCGATCACGTAGTAGGCCGGAATGGCCAGCGCGGTGCGCGGCAGCGACACCGGCACCGTGACCGCGCCGAGATCGCGCAGCACCTGCAGCGCCGCCTGCACCGGCGCGCGGACATCGTCGGCCAGGCCCTCGCCGAAGAACTCCTGCGGCAGCCCGATGCGCAGGCCCTGCAGCGACAGCCCGAAGCTGCGGCTGAAGTCCTCGGGCGGGCGCTCGATGCTGGTGGCATCGTGCGGGTCGAAGCCGGCCATGCCCGAGAGCAGCAGGGCGCAGTCGGCCGCCGACCGGGCCATGGCGCCGCCCTGGTCGAGGCTGGAGGCGAAGGCGATCATGCCGAAGCGGCTGACCCGGCCATAGGTGGGCTTGATGCCGGTGATGCCGCACATGGCCGCGGGCTGCCGCACCGAGCCGCCGGTGTCGGTGCCGGTGGCCAGCGGCGCCAGCCCCCCGGCGACCGCCGCCGCCGCGCCCCCCGACGAACCGCCGGGGATGGCCTGCGGATCCCAGGGATTGCGCACCGCGCCGAAGTAGGAGTTCTCGTTGGACGAGCCCATGGCGAACTCGTCGCAGTTGGTCTTGCCCAGGCAGACCGCGCCGGCCTCGCGCAGCCGCGCCACCACGGTGGCGTCGAAGGGGCTCACGTAGCTGGCCAGCATGCGGGAGCCGGCGGTGGAGCGCCAGCCCTCGGTGACGAAGATGTCCTTGTGGGCCACCGGGATGCCCAGCAGCGCGCCGCGCTCGCCCGCGGCCAGGCGGGCATCGGCCCGCGCGGCCTGCGCCAGGGTGAGATCGGGACGGACGTCGATGAAGGCATTCAGGGTGCTGCCCTGGATGCGGTCGAGGAAGGCGCGGGCGAGGTCGGTGGCGCTGAAGCGGCGCTGGTCGAGCCCGGCGCGCAGTTCGGCCACCGTGAGGTCGTGGAGGGCGCTCATGGCGTCACTCGATCACGCGGGGCACGAGGTACAGGCCCTGCTCGACCGCCGGGGCGCCCTGCTGGTAGCGCTCGCGCCCGTCGGGCTCGGTGACCTCGTCGGGGCGCAGGCGCAGCGCCATGTCGGTGGGGTGGGTCATGGGCTCGACGCCGCGGGTGTCGACCGCCTGCAGCTGTTCGATCAGGCCGAGCACGGCGTTGAGCTGGCCCAGCGTGCGCTGCGCCTGCTCGCCGGAGAGGTCGAGACGGGCCAGCCGGGCCAGGCGGGCGACATCGGCATCGGTGAGCGGCATAGGGTTTCCGGGCGACGCCCCGAATGGGGCCGAGGGCCGAGGATTATACGGTATGATCTCTGGTTACCCGCGCGCCTGCGGTCAGGCCAAATTCACCCACGGAACCGGCATGTTCGGGCTCTTTCGCAACTACTTCTCCACCGATCTGGCCATCGACCTGGGCACGGCCAACACGCTCATCTACGTGCGCGGCAAGGGCATCGTGCTCGACGAGCCCTCGGTGGTGGCCATCCGCCAGGAAGGCGGGCCCAGCGGCAAGAAGACCATCGCGGCGGTGGGCACCGATGCCAAGCAGATGCTCGGCAAGGTGCCGGGCAACATCGATGCCATCCGGCCCATGAAGGACGGCGTGATCGCCGACTTCACGGTCACCGAGCAGATGCTCAAGCAGTTCATCAAGATGGTCCACGAGACCCGGCTGTTCTCGCCCAGCCCGCGCATCATCATCTGCGTGCCCTGCGGCTCCACCCAGGTCGAGCGTCGCGCCATCCGCGAATCGGCGCTGGGCGCCGGCGCCTCGCAGGTCTACCTCATCGAGGAGCCCATGGCCGCGGCCATCGGCGCCGGTCTGCCGGTGTCCGAGCCCTCCGGCTCCATGGTCGTCGACATCGGCGGGGGCACCACCGAGGTCGGTGTCATCTCGCTGGGCGGCATGGTCTACAAGGGTTCGGTGCGGGTCGGCGGCGACAAGTTCGACGAGGCCATCGTCAACTACATCCGGCGCAACTACGGCATGCTGATCGGCGAGCAGACCGCCGAGGCGGTCAAGAAGAGCATCGGCTCGGCCTTCCCCGGCTCCGAGGTGCGCGAGATGGAGGTCAAGGGCCGCAACCTGTCCGAGGGCATCCCGCGCAGCTTCACGGTGTCGTCCAACGAGATCCTCGAGGCGCTCACCGATCCGCTCAACCAGATCGTGTCGGCCGTGAAGATCGGCCTGGAGCAGACCCCGCCCGAGCTCGGCGCCGACATCACCGAGCGCGGCATCATGCTCACCGGCGGCGGCGCGCTGCTGCGCGACCTCGATCGCCTGCTCATGGAGGAAACCGGCCTGCCGGTGCTGGTCGCCGAAGACCCGCTCACCTGCGTGGTCCGCGGCTGCGGCATGGCGCTCGAGCGGATTGACAAGCTCGGCACCATCTTCACCAACGAATAGCCCTCCCGGCGCCTACGCCGCGCCGGGGCCCGCCCCATGGAGCGCAGCCCGCCGCCCATCTTCAACCAGGGAGTCTCCGCCCACGCGCGGCTGCTCCTGTGCGCCGGCCTGGCCGTCGCGCTGCTGGTGATCGACTCGCGCCTGCAGACCCTGAGCGCCCTGCGCCAGGGCGCGGCCACCCTGCTCTATCCGCTGCAGCGCGCGCTGCTCGCGCCGCGAGATCTGCTGCGTCAGGTCGGCGAGCACGTCCAGGGCAGCGAGCGGCTGCGCCAGGACAACACCGAGCTGCGCCGCGTCGAGGCGGCCAACGCCCGCGCGCTGCTGCAGGCCGAACAGGTGGCCGACGAGAACCGGCGCCTGCGCGAACTGCTCGGCGCCCGCGAGCGCTCGGCGATCCCGTCGGTGGTCGCCGAGGTGCTCAGCGACAGCCGGGATCCCTTCAGCCGCCGGGTCGTCATCGACAAGGGCCTGCAGCAGGGCCTGATCGCCGGCCAGCCGGTGATCAGCGCCCAGGGGGTCGTCGGCCAGGTCACGCGGGTGCTGCCGCTCTCGGCCGAGGTCACGCTGCTCACCGACCGCGGCGCCGCGGTGCCGGTGGCGGTGGCCCGCACCGGGCAGCGGGCGATCGCCTTCGGCGGCGGGGCCGGCGGGCTGCTCGAGCTGCGATTCGTGGCGGCCAGCAGCGACATCCAGGCCGGCGACAGCCTGGTCACCTCCGGCCTCGATGGCATCTACCCGCCCGGCCTGCCGGTCGCCCGGGTCGAGCAGATCGAGGCGCCGGGCTCGGCAGGCGCCTTCGGCCTGGTGCTGGCCCGGCCGGTCGCCACGCCCGATCACCAGCGACTGATGCTGGTGCTGCTGGTCGAGCGCCACGCCCTGCCGCCGCCGCCCGCCGAGGCGGCGCCTGCCGACGCCCGGCGTCGGCGGCCGCCCTCCTGAGGCCCGCATGCCCTCCCCACGCGAATACCTGCTGCTGCCGGCCAACCGGGCCTTCATCGCCTTCACCCTGGCGCTGGCCTTCCTGCTCAACCTGCTGCCCTGGGGCCGCGGCGGCGCCATGCCCGACTTCCTGGCGCTCACCCTGGTCTTCTGGAACATCCGCCAGCCGCGCCAGCTCGGCTTCGGCCTGGCCTTCCTGTTCGGCCTGCTGATGGACATCCATGAAGGCGCCCTGCTCGGCGAGCACGCCCTGGCCTACAGCCTGCTCTCCTGGGGCGCCATCGCCCTGCACCGGCGGGTGCCGTGGTTCGATCTCGCCGGCCGCATGCTCCACGTGCTGGTGCTGATGTCGGCAGCCCAGCTCATCACGCTGCTCGCCCGCATGGCCGTGGGCAGCGGCTGGCCGGGCTGGGGCTACCTGCTGTCGGCGCTCACCACCGCGCTGCTCTGGCCGCTGGCCGAGATGCTGCTGCTCGCGCCGCAGCGCCGCGCAGTCGAGCGCGACGAGACCCGGCCGCTGTGAGGCACGGGCCCGCCCCGAGACGCTCATGAGCGAACTGCGCGACCCCGACCTCGAGCAGCAGCGGCTGCGGCTGCGGGTGGGCATCGCCTGGGGCCTGGTGCTGCTCTGCTTCGGCATCCTGCTGTCGCGCTTCGTCTGGCTGCAGGTGGTGCGGCACAGCGACTACTCGGCGCTGGCCGAAGACAACCGGATCGCGCTGGTGCCGGTGGCGCCGCCGCGCGGGCTCATCTACGACCGCAACGGCGCGCTGCTGGCCGACAACCTGTCGGTGTTCACGCTCGAGATCGTGCCGGGGCAGGTGGACAGCATCGAGCGCACCATCGACGCGCTGGCCGAGCTGATCGAGATCAGCCCGCGCGACCGGCGCCGCTTCCGGCGACTGCTCGAGGACTCCCGCCACTGGGACTCGATCCCGATCCGCACCCGTCTGAGCGACGAGGAACTCGCCCGCTTCTCGGCCGCGCGCTTCCGCTTCCCGGGCGTGGAGATCCGCGCCCGTGCCGCCCGCACCTATCCCAATGGCGAAACCGCCGCGCACCTCATCGGCTACATCGGCCGCATCTCGCCCGCCGACAAGCAGCGCATCGAGGAGGCCGAGCAGCAGTCCGACTATGCCGGCGCCACCCACATCGGCAAGACCGGGCTGGAGCAGTCCTGGGAAGACACGCTGCGGGGCCGCGCCGGCGCCGAGGAGATCGAGGTCTCGGCGGGCGGGCGCACCGTGCGCTCGCTGGCGCGTCGTCCGGCGCAGCCGGGCAGCAACCTGATCCTCTCGATCGACTTCCGGCTGCAGCGGCTGGTCGAGGAGTGGTTCGGCAACCGGCGCGGCGCGCTGGTGGCGATCGAGCCCGCCACCGGCGAGGTGATCGCCTTCGTCTCGCGGCCGGGCTTCGACCCGAACCTGTTCGTCGACGGCATCGATCCGCCATCGTGGCAGGCGCTCAACGAGGACCCCGACCGGCCCCTGCTCAACCGCCCGCTGCGCGGCACCTATCCGCCCGGCTCCACCTACAAGCCCTTCATGGCGCTGGCCGCATTGAGCACCGGCACGCGCCAGCCCGAGACCCAGTATCCCGACCCGGGCTACTTCCAGCTCGGCAATCACCGCTTTCGCGACTCCGAGCCCAACGGCCATGGCAGCGTGAACCTGCACAAGTCGATCGTGGTCTCCAGCGACACCTACTACTACCGCGCGGCCTACGAGATGGGCGTGGACCGCATCCACGACTTCATGGTGCCCTGGGGCTTCGGCGGGCTCACCGGCATCGACCTGCGCCACGAGGCGAGCGGGGTGCTGCCCTCGTCCGACTGGAAGATGCGCCGATTCCAGCGCCGCTGGCTGCCCGGCGAGACACCCTCGATCGGGATCGGCCAGGGCGCCAACGCGTTCACCATCCTGCAGCTGGCGCACGCCACCGCCACGCTGGCCAACGACGGGGTGGTGATCCGGCCGCGTCTGGTCCGCGCGATCCAGGACCCGGTGAGCCGCGAGAAGCGGCTGGTCGACCCCGGCGAGACCCGGCGCATCGCGCTGCGGCCCGAGCATCTCGCGCTGGTGAAGTCGGCCATGGTCGATGTCAACCGCTTCGGCACGAGCCGGGCAGTGTTCGCCGATGCCGGCTACGTGGCGGCCGGCAAGACCGGCACGGCGCAGGTGATCGGCATCCGGCAGAACGAGCGCTACGACGCCCGGCGCATCGCCGAGCGGCACCGCGACCACTCCCTCTACATGGCCTTCGCGCCGGTGGACGCGCCCCGGCTGGCGCTGGCGGTCATCGTCGAGAACGGCGGCTTCGGCGCGCAGGCGGCCGCGCCGATCGCCCGCAAGGTCTTCGACTACCACCTGCTTGGCAAGCTGCCCGGCGAGAGCGCCCGCCGACCGGCCGATGCGCCCACCGAGGCCGAGATGCGCGACGTGCCCGAGAGCACCGAGCCCGAGACGGTGCCCGCTCCATCATCGGCGCCCGCCTCGATGCCGGCGCCGGCCGCCGACACCGGCGCGCCGCGGAAATCGCCATGAACGCCCTGCAGTCGCTGTGGTCGCGCGCGCGCCCCGCCACCCAGGTGTTCGACCCGGCCCTGAGCGTCATCCTGGTGCTGCTGATGCTGCTCAGCCTGCTCACCATGCATTCGGCCGCGCACGACTTCCCTGGCCGCTTCGAGGGCCATGTCCGCAACCTCGCGGTGGCCATCGCGCTGCTGTGGGTCATGGCCCTGGTGCCGCCGGCCCTGCTCATGCGGGTGGCGCTGCCCCTGTACCTGCTGGGCGTGGCGCTGCTGATCGGCGTGGCGCTGTTCGGCGATGTCTCCAAGGGCGCGCGGCGCTGGCTCAACCTGGGGTTCGGCCGGATCCAGCCCTCGGAGCTGCTCAAGATCGCGGTGCCGCTCATGCTCGCGTGGTACTTCCAGCGCCGTGAGGGCGGACGCCACTGGGCCGATTTCGGGCTGGCCGCGTTCGCGCTCGCGATCCCGGTGGCGCTCATCACCCGCCAGCCCGATCTGGGCACGGCGCTGCTGGTGCTCGCCGCGGGCGGGTTCGTGATCTTCCTGGCCGGCCTGAACTGGCGGGTGATCGCCGGCATGGCCGCGCTGGCGGCCGCGGCCATGCCGCTGATCTGGCCGCTGCTGCACGATTACCAGCGCCAGCGCGTGCTGACCCTGCTCAACCCCAGTTCCGATCCGCTCGGCAAGGGCTTCCACATCATCCAGTCGACCATCGCGGTGGGCTCGGGCGGTTTCTGGGGCAAGGGCTACATGGAGGGCACGCAGACCCATCTCGAGTTCATTCCCGAACGCACCACCGACTTCATCTTCGCGGTGTTCTCGGAGGAGTTCGGCCTCGCCGGCAACCTCGTGCTGATCGCGCTCTACCTGATGCTGATCGGGCGCGGGCTGGCCATCGCCTCGGGTGCCGGCACGGTGTTCGGCCAACTGCTCGCCGGTGCGATCACGCTCATGCTGTTCACCTACGCCTTCGTCAACATGGGCATGGTGTCGGGCATCCTGCCGGTGGTGGGCGTGCCGCTGCCCTTCATGTCCTACGGCGGCACCGCCATGGTCACCCTCGGCATGGGCATGGGCATGCTCATGAGCATTCACCGACACCGCAAGGCACCCGGCACGCGCGGGCGCTGAACGCGCCGCCAATCGCCCACGGCGCGCAAGGTCGAAAGGCCGCCATCGCCCGCGCGACTGGCACAATGAAAGCATTCGGGGAGTAACCGGGGTCGGCCGAGCCGGCCCTGCCTGCGTCGTCATTCCGAGGCCCACGGGTCTCCGGCGCAGGCGCGGATCACGCGATCCGTCGGCCAGACCGTCGCCCACCCAGGCACGGTTCCCCTCGGATCCGTGCGGGACGTCAACTCACACGGAGTCCGGATGACACCAGCCACCTCGCCCCGATCGGCACCCCACCGGGGGCTCGCCGCGCTGCTCTGCCTGCTGATCGCAGGGGCAGCGGCGCCGCTGAACGCGGCCACGCCCACCTACACCCTCGAAGCCCTCATCGACAGGGCGCTGGCCGAAAGCCCCGCGCTGGCCACCAGCCGCGCGCAGCAGGACGAGGCCCGCGCCGGCCTGATCACCGCCCGAGCCCTGCCCAACCCCGAGATCGTGATCGAACCCGGCCGGCTGGTGCCGCGCCTGCCCGGCGAGCCGGCCGGCGCCAGCACCGCGCTGTCCCTGGCGCAGCCCATCGAGAACCCGCGGCTGCGGGCAGCACGCTCGGCCAGCGCGCAGTCGCGGGTGGGTGTCGCCCTGGCCGAAACCGGGGTCACGCAGTCGCGGCTGGTGGCGGCGGTGCGCGAGCGCTTCTTCGAGCTGCTGCGGCTGCGGGCCGAACAGCAGGCGCTGCAGGAGGACCTGATCCTCACCGAGCAGATCCGCGACCGCATCGAGGTCCGGGTGCGCGCCGGCGAGGCGCCGCGCTTCGACTCGCTGCGCGCCGAAGGCGAGGTGGCCGGCGTGCGCCGCAGCCTGGAAGCCACCCGGCTGCGCATCCGCGAGGCCCAGGTCGGCATGCGCCAGCTGGTCGGCCCGAGCCTGGAGACGGAGTTCGAGCTCGGCGCCAGCGACATGGACAGCCGCATGCTCGAGGAGGCCGACTTCATCGCGCTGCGCCGGCGGGTGGAAGACCGCAACCCCGAGATCGCCCTGGCGCGCGAGCAGTGGTCGGCCGCCGACCGGCAGACCGCGCTGGAGCGCACGCGGATCATGCCCCAGGTGTCGATCCGCGCGAGCCACGAGCACGACCCCGCGGCGCGACTGACCCGTCTGGGTGTGCAGCTGAGCCTGCCGCTGCTCGATCGGCGGGAAGGTCCGATCGCCGAGGCGATCGCCCAGACCGAGCGCACCCGCGTCGCGCTGGTGCAGCGGCGCTTCGAGACCGAGGCCGCCTTCGAGTCGGCCTGGCAGGCCTACCAGGTGGCGCGCTCGCAGGTGCAGGCCATCGAAGGCGGCGTGCTCGCGCGCGCCCGCCAGGTGCTGGCCATCGCCGAGGCGGCCTACCGCCTGGGCGAGCGCGGAATCCTCGAATACCTCGACGCACAGCGCCAGTTCCGTCTGGTGCGCAACGAACTGATCGCCGCGCGCTTCGACCTGCAGCGCGCCCGCATCGAACTCGAAAGGCTGGCCGGACGATGACCAGCACACCCCCCCTGATCCGTCTGCTCCCGGCCGCGCTGGCCCTTGCCCTGCTGGGCGCCTGCGGCCAGCGCGAGGCCGCGGCGCCGCCCGCGGCCGGCAAGGCCACCACCACTGCCGCCACCGCAAGCACCAGCGACCCGCTCGAGCTCACGCTCGACGAGGCGCTGGCGCGTCGCGTGGTGATCGGCTCGGTGAGCACCCGGCGCGTGGTCGACACCATCCGGATCGCCGGCCGCCTGGAGGCCAACCAGAACCGCAGCTCGCGGATCGGCGCGCCGATCACCGGTCGGCTCACGCAGATCGATGCGCAGATCGGGCAGGTGGTCCGCCAGGGCCAGGTGCTCGCCGAGATCAACAGCCCCGAGCTCGCGCAGGCGCAGCTCAACTTCCTGCGCGCGCACTCGCAGCAGCAATTGCTCACGCAGGCGGTCGAGCGGGCCCGTCTGCTGCTCGAGGCCGACGTGATCGGCTCGGCCGAGCTGCAGCGCCGCCAGGGCGAGCTCACCGTGGCCGCCGCCGAGAAGCGCGCCTCCTCGGATCAGCTGCGCGCGCTCGGCCTCACCGCCGAGCGCATCGCGCGGCTCGAGAGCACCGGCCAGATCCAGCCCACCGCGGCGATCACCGCCACCCTGGGCGGCACGGTGATCGAGCGCAAGGTCGCCCAGGGTCAGGTGGTCAACCCCGCCGACGTGCTGTTCGTGGTGTCGGACCTGACCGCGCTGTGGGCGGTGGCCGAGGTGCCGGAGCAGGATGCCCAGTTCGTCAAGACCGGGCAGCGGGTGCAGATCGAGGTGCCGGCGCTCGACAACGAGCGCTTCGATGGCCGGGTGGCCTTCGTGGCCGATGTGGTCAACCCCGAGACCCGGACGGTGCGGGTGGGCGTCGATCTCGAGAACCGGGGCGGGCGCTTCAAGCCCTCCATGCTGATCAGCATGCTGGTCGAGGGCCGCTCGGCCGAGCGCCAGGTGGTGCCGGCAAGCGCGGTGGTCCGCGAGGGCAATGCCGACCACCTCTACCTGCAGGTGCGCCCGGGCGTGTTCCGGATGGTGCCGGCCGAGATCGGGCCTGAGCGCGACGGCATGCGCGCCCTGCTGCGGCCGCTGCCGCCGGGCGCGCAACTGGCGCTCGACGGCGCCTTCCACCTCAACAACGCGCGCATGCAGCGCGCGCTCGACGGGCGCTGAGCCGGAGACCCGCCATGATCCGTTCCCTGATGGCATGGTCGCTGCGCCAGCGACTGGTGCTCGCCGTGCTCGCCCTGGCGCTGGTCGGCATCGGCCTGTTCAGCCTGCGTTCGCTGCCGGTCGACGCATTCCCCGATGTGACCAACGTGCAGGTCCAGGTGGCCACCGAGGCGCCCGGCCGCCCGCCCGAGGAGGTGGAGCGCTTCGTGACCGTGCCGGTGGAGATCGCCATGCGCGGCATCCCCGGCCTGGTGGAGATGCGCTCGCTCAACCGCAATGGCCTGTCGCTGGTCACGCTGGTGTTCACCGACAGCACCGATGTCTGGTTCGCGCGGCAGGTGGTGCTCGAGCGGCTGATCGAGGTCGGCCAGCGCCTGCCCGAGGGGGTCACCCCGGTGCTGGGCCCGGTGTCCACCGGCCTGGGCGAGATCTACCAGTACACCCTGGAGCGTCCCGACGACGGCAACCGGCGGCTCGATCTGGCCGAGCTCAAGCGCCGGCGCGACCTGCAGGACTGGACGGTGCGCCCGCTGCTGCGCTCGGTGCCCGGCGTGGCCGAGATCAACTCGCAGGGCGGCTATGTCCGTCAGTATCAGGTCGAGGCCAATCCCGAGCGGCTGCGCTACTACGGCTTCACCGTGCGCGACCTGCTGCAGGCGCTCGCCCGCAACAACGCCAACTCCTCCGGGGGCGCGCTGCCGGTCAAGGCCGAGCAGTACCTCATCCGCGGCACCGGGTTGATCGGGTCGCTGGAGGACATCCGCAACATCGTGCTGCGCGAGGTGCGCGGCATCCCGGTGTACCTGCGCGACGTGGCCGAGGTGCGCTTCGGCGAGGAGGTCCGGCGCGGCGCGATCGTGCGCGACGGCGTCACCGAGGCGGTCGCCGGCATCGTGATGATGCAGCGCGGCGCCAATGCCCGCGAGGTGGTCGGCGCGGTGCGCAAGGAGGTCGAGCGCATCAACCGCAGCGGCGTGCTGCCCGACGGCCTGCAGATCAAGCCGTTCTACGACCGCACCGACCTGGTCGACGCGGCCCTGCTCACCGTGGGCAAGGTGCTGCTCGAGGGCGTGGTGCTGGTGATCGCGGTGCTGTTCGTGTTCCTCGGCGACCTGCGCTCCAGCCTGATCGTGGTCTGCACCCTGGTGCTCACGCCACTGGTCACCTTTCTCATCATGGGCGAGATCGGCCTGTCGGCCAACCTCATGTCACTGGGGGGGCTGGTGATCGCCATCGGCCTGATGGTCGACGGCTCGGTGGTGGTGGTGGAGAACGCCTTCGCCGCGCTCGGCCATGGCGCCGGGCCGGGCGTGCGTCGCGACCAGGTCATCCTCAAGGCCGCCACCGATGTCGGCAAGCCGGTGCTCTATGGCGTGGGCATCATCATCCTGGTGTTCCTGCCCCTGCTGTCGCTGCAGGGCATGGAAGGCAAGATGTTCGGCCCGCTCGCGCTCACCATCGCGATCGCGCTGTCGATCTCGCTGGCGCTGTCGTTCACGCTCACCCCGGCGCTGTGCTCGTACCTGCTGCGCGGAGGCGCCGAGGAAGACACCTGGCTGCTGCGCCACCTCAAGCGGCCCTACCTGCGCGCGCTCGACTGGTGCCTGGCGCACGCCCGCTCGGTGATGCTCGGCGCGGGCGCGCTGCTGGCCGCCGCCCTGGCCTGCGTGCCGATGCTGGGCACCGCCTTCATCCCCACCATGCAGGAGGGACAGCTCACGCCGGTGATCGTGCGCGTGCCGCGCATCTCGCTCGACGAATCGCTCAAGCTGGAGTTCGAGGCGATGGCCGCGATCGCCACCGTGCCGGGCGTGAGTCGGGTGATGTCGCGCCTGGGCGGCGGCGAATCGGCGGCCGATCCCGGACTGCCGCACGAGTCCGACCCGATCGTGACGCTCAAGCCGCGCAAGGAATGGCCGGCCGGCTGGGACCAGGAAGACATCGCCAACGCCATCCGCGAGACCCTGAAGTTCCTGCCGGGCGTGGAGGTGTCGATCAGCCAGCCGATCGCGGCGCGGGTCGACGAGATGGTGTCGGGCGTGCGCTCGCAGGTGGCGATCAAGATCTTCGGCGAGGACCTCGCCGTGCTGCGCGAGCGCGGCGACGCGATCGCCCGCATCCTCGGCTCGCTGCCCGGCACCACTGACCTGCGGGTCGAACGGGTCACCGGGCAGAACTACCTCACGGTGCGCATCGACCGCAACGCCATCGCCCGCTTCGGCCTGAACGTGGAGGACGTCAACGACCTGATCGAAACCGCCGTGCGCGGCCGGGTGGCCTCGGTGGTCTACGAGGGCGAGCGCCGCTACGACCTCTTCCTGCGCTACCCGGAGAGCTTCCGCGGCAATGTCGAGGCGGTGTCGAACCTGCTGCTGCGCTCGCCCGGCGGCGCGCTGGTCGCGCTCAAGGACGTGGCCGACATCTCGGTGCTCGACGGCCCGCCGCAGATCTCGCGCGAGGACGGCCAGCGCCGGCTGGTGATCGGCGCCAACGTGCAGGGGCGCGATCTCGGCGGCTATGTGGCGCAGGCGCAGGCGCGCATCGCTGCCGAGGTGCCGCTGCCGGCGGGCTACCGGCTCGAGTGGGGTGGCCAGTTCGAGAACATGGAGCGGGCGATCAAGCGGCTGTCACTGATCATCCCGATCACCGTCGCGGCGATCTTCTTCCTGCTGTTCCTGCTCTTCGACTCGGCCCGGCAGGCCGCGCTGATCATCACCGTGCTGCCGCTGGCGGCCATCGGCGGGGTCTTCGGTCTGCTGCTGGCGGGCGAGTACCTGTCGGTGCCGGCCGCGGTGGGCTTCATCAACCTCTGGGGCATCGCGGTGCTCAACGGCGTGGTGCTGATCAGCGAGTTCCGGCACCTGCTCGAGCGCGGCGGCGACATGGTCGCGGCGGTGCGCGAGGGCTGCGCCCACCGCTTCCGGCCGGTGATGATGACCGCCACCGTGGCCATGCTGGCGCTGCTGCCCATGCTCTTTGCCGACGGCCCGGGCTCGGAGGTGACCCGTCCGCTGGCGGTGGTGGTGATCGGCGGGCTGATCACCTCGACCAGCCTCACGCTGCTGGTGTTGCCGGTGCTCTATCGGCTGCTGGGGCAGTCACGGGAGGAGCGTCTGGCGCAGGCGCCCACCTGAGGGCGGCGCGCCCGTGCCCAACGGGCAGGCCGCCTGCGCGCGGACTGCCCGGCGCGCGGGGCGCAGCCCGCGCTCAGCCGCCGGCCACCTCGAGCATGAGCTTGCCGATGTGCTCGGAGGACTCCATGCGCCGATGCGCCTGCGCCGCCTGCTCCAGCGGATAGACCTGATTGATCACCGGCAGCATGCGACCCTGCTCCAGGTGCGGCCAGATCTTCGCGCGCAGCTCGTTGGCAAGCCGCGCCTTGTCGGCGGCAGGCCGCGCGCGCAGCGTGGAGCCGGTGACGGTGAGGCGCTTGAGCATCACCGGCATCAGGTCGACATCCACCTTGGACGTCTGCAGGAAGGCGATCTGCACCAGCCGGCCCTCGAGCGCGAGCGCCTTGAGGTTGCGGCCGATGTAGTCGCCACCCACCATGTCGAGGATGACATCGACACCGCGCTTGCCGGTGAGCTGCATCACCTCGGCGAGGAAGTCGTGGGTGCGGTAGTTGATGGCGTGGTCGGCGCCGAGATCGCGGGTGCAGGCCAGCGCCTTCTCGGCGCTGCCCACGGTGACATACACGGTGGCGCCCCAGGCCTTGGCCATCTGGATGGCGGTGGTGCCGATGCCCGAGGAGCCGCCATGGATGAGCAGGGTCTCGCCGGCGGCCAGCCGGCCGCGCTCGAAGACATTGGCCCAGACGGTGAAGTAGGTCTCGGGCAGGGCCGCCGCCTGCAGCAGCGACAGCCCGCGCGGCACCGGCAGGGCCTGCGCCGCCGGCACGGTGACGAACTCGGCGTAGCCGCCGCCGTTGGTGAGCGCACAGACCGCATCGCCCACCCGCCACTGCGTGACCGCGGCCCCCACGGCGGCCACCTGGCCGGAGACCTCCAGTCCGAGCCAGGGCGAGGCACCCGGGGGCGGCGGATAGTTGCCGCTGCGCTGGAGCACATCGGGGCGGTTGACCCCGGCATAGGCCACGCGGACCAGGATCTCGTCGGCACCGGGCACCGGCAGGGCGGCGCGCTGAGGCACCAGCACCTCCGGACCGCCACCCGTCCCGTGGTCGATGTAGCGCATGTCGGCGGGCAGCGCCGCGGAATTCGGTTGGCTCATGGGGGAGGTCTCCTCGGCAGGGCTCTATACTCGACGGCTCGCGCGCAGGCCGGGATGCCTGCGCGCGCATCAACCCCAAAGCATATCGGAGGCCCGCGCATGAGTCCGGTGATCGCATTCGAACCAGGCGGCTATGCCTTCCAGCTCGGCGGCTTTCCGTATTCGCAGGGCGTGGTCGCGCTGCCGGGCCACGCCATCGAGCGGGTGCGCTGGCGCCGTCCGGTGCCGGTGCAGCAGGGCTTCGCCGCCATCGCCGCGCACCTGAAGGCCCGCGGCCGGCCGCTCACGGCACTGTGCGCGGCCGAGCTGCGCTCGCCCCGGCCGTTCACGCTCGACGGCTTCAAGGGCTTCAACGCCGGCTATGTCGCGGTGCTCGAGCAGTGGGGCCTGTACCAGGACGGCCGCAACCCGGTCGCCCGCAGCAATGTCTGTCCGGCCTTCGACGCGCCCGCCGAGCCCGGCTTCCATGCCTTCAGCTACACCGTGCCGGCCGCCGAGGCCGTGGCCGCGCGCCACTTCGTGGTCGCCGGCAGCGGCGAGTGGCCCGAAGATCAGCCCTTCCCCGAGGGCATCGTCGCCCGAGGCGACCTCTCGGCCACCGGATTCGCCCGCAAGGTCGACTACGTGCTGGCCACCATGCGGGCACGCGCCGATGCGCTCGGCGCCGACTGGTCGGCGATCACCGCCGCCCAGATCTACACCGTGCATGACTTCCACCCGCTGCTGGCCAGCCGCTTCGCCGCGTCCGGCCTCACGGCCGCGGGCCTCACCTGGCACACCTGCCGCCCGCCAATTCTGGAGCTCGAGTTCGAGATGGACCTGCGCAGCGTGGCCACCGAACGCGTCGCCGAGCAGCCATGACCCGAACCACCGACTCCAGCGGCGGCGACGATGCCGGCCGCCCGGCCCCGGCCTCCCGGGGGGCAGACGTGCCCGAGGGCTTCACCCTCATGCGCATGCCCACCAACCCGTTCATCGACGGCATCGGCCCGCTCCACGGACGGCTTGAAGACGAGCGCTTCGTGCTGGGCATCCGCATCGAACGGCGCCACTGCAATCCCGGCGGCACCTGCCACGGCGGCATGATCATGACGCTTTCGGACATGCTGCTGCTCATGGGCAGCAACATCGAGGGCCGCGTCAACCGCTACTTCACCACGGTGAACGTCACCTGCGACTTCATCGGCCCGGCCAAGGAGGGCGACTGGGTGGAGGGCCGCATGCAGGTGCTGCGGGTGGCCCGCAGCCTGGTCTTCGCGCAGGGCCTGTTCACCACCGGCGAGACCATGGTGGCCCGCTGCAGCGGCATCCTCAAGCCGGTGAGCGAGCCTGACCCGCGCTACGACGGCCGGCGCTACTTCACCGGCTGAGATGCCGGGGCGGTCGGCCGCGCCGCGGCCGGCCGGGCGCCCACCCGCTCGAGCAGCGCGCCCAGGATGCCCTTGGGCATGAAGATGATGAACAGGATCAGCAGCAGGCCGTAGATGGTGATGTCCACGCCGAGCGCCTGATTGCCGATCAGCACCCGCAGCGACTCGGAGAGCACGAGCAGGAAGATCGCGCCCACGGTGGGGCCGAGCATCACGAACATGCCGCCGGCGATCACGCCGAACACCATCTGCAGCGAGATGCCGATGCCCGAGACCGTGTCGGGGTTCACGTAGAGCTGGTACTGCGCGTACAGCACCCCGCCGATGCAGGTCATGGCCGCCGACAGCAGCGTCACGGTGAGCTTGGCGCGCGACACGTTGATGCCGATCGAGGCGGCGGCGTCCTCTTCTTCGGAGATCGCCTCCAGCGCGAGCCGGTTCATGCTGCGGTCGACCCGGTGCCATACGTAGAGCGCCACCAGCCAGCAGCCGAGCATCAGGTAGAACCAGACCTGCTTGCTGGAGAACTGCAGCGCCACCAGCGACCAGGTCTCGTCGCCGCCCAGCGCCGACTTCGGGGTGAGGCCCAGCGAGCCGCCGGTGACGTCGCGCAGACCCACGATCACCAGACGGGCCACCTCGGAAAGCGCCAGCGTCACCAGCGCGAAGTAGTGGCCCACGATCTTGAACCGGAAGCAGGGCCAGCCGATCGCGAAGGCCACCACCAGCGTGATGGCCAGGCCCACCAGCATGCCGATCCAGGGTGACAGGCCGAAGGCGTTCCACAGCAGCACCACCGAGTAGGCGCCGATCCCCAGGAATGCGCCGTGCCCGAAGCTCACCAGACCGAGGCGGCCCATGATCGACCAGCTGGTGTAGATGAACGACCAGAGCAGCCCGGTGACCATGAGGTGCAGCGGGTAGTTGCCGATGCCGGTGAGCGGCAGCACCAGCGCCACCGCCAGGAGTGCGAGAGCGAGGTTGCGCATGATCACCGCCGTTTCGACAGGAGGCCCTCGGGCTTCCAGAACATCGTCATGATGAAGAACACGAAGGCGATCACGTAGCCCCACTCGAGCTGCAGGAAGTACCCGCCCACCGAGATGAACTGGGCGAACACGAACGCCGCCACGAAGCCGCCCACCAGATTGCCCAGGCCACCGAGCACGCAGATGAGGAAGGTGAGCGGCCCGAAGGACAGGCCGATCGCGGGGTGGATGTCGTACTGCAGCACCAGCAGGCAGGCCGCGAGCCCCGCCAGCGCGCCGCCCATGGCCGAGGTGAGCAGGTAGACCCGGCCGGGGTTCACGCCCATCAGGGGCATGATGGTGCGGTCCTGGCTGATGGCGCGGATGGCCGTGCCCATGTAGGTGCGATTCAGGAACAGGTAGGTGGCGGCGATGGCCACCGCGGCAACGGCGAAGGCCACCATGCGCGACAGCGAGAAGCTCATCTCGCCCACGTTCACGCCGGGCAGACGCACGCCGATGCTGCGGAACTCCACCCCGAAGAACACGGTGGCCAGGGCCTGCAGCAGGAACAGCACGCCGCCGGTGACCAGCAACTGGTTGATCGGCTCGGCGCTGAGCACTGGCCGGATGACGAACTGGTGCATCAGCGCGCCCAGCGCTGCCACGAAGGCGATCGCCACGACGAAGGCCGCCCACAGCGGCACGCCCTGGCCGGTGTACAGCCACCAGATGGCGTACATGCCGACCATGATCAGCTCGGCGTAGCAGATCCACACCACGTCGATCACGCCGAAGATCAGGTTCAGGCCCAGCGACAGCAGGGCGAGCAGCCCGCCGAGCAGCAGGCCGTTGAGCACGGCCTCGAGCAGGAAGATGTCGAAGATCTGGTCCACCGTGAGCCCCTGCTAGACGCCGAGATAGGCGCGACGGATGTCGTCGCTGGCCAGCAGCTCGGCCGCCGGTCCGCTGGCGCGGATGCGCCCGGTTTCCAGCAGGTAGGCGCGGTCGACCACCTTGAGCACCTGCTGGATGTTCTGCTCCACGATGAGCACGGTGTAGCCCTCGGCGCTCATCTTGCGGATGACCTCGAAGATCGACTGCACGATCACCGGCGCCAGGCCCGCCGACGGCTCATCGAGCAGCAGCAGCTTGGGGCCGCTCATCAGCGCCCGGCCGATGGCGCACATCTGCTGCTCGCCGCCCGACATGGTGCCGGCAAGCTGCAGACGCCGCTCCTTCATGCGCGGGAACAGCGAATAGACCATCTCGAGCCGACGCGGGTACTCGGCCCGCGCCGCGGGCAGGAAGGCGCCCATGCGCAGGTTGTCCTCGACCGTGAGCCGCGGGAACAACCGCCGCCCTTCGGGCACCTGGGCGATGCCCAGCGAGATGACCTCGTGGGCGGGCATCTGGTTGTAGCGGCGCCCTTCCATCGACATCTCGCCCGAGCGGGCGTCGATCAGCCGGGAGATAGCGCGCAGCAGCGTGGTCTTGCCCGCGCCGTTGGGCCCGATCACCGCCACCGACTCGCCGGCGCGAACCTCGAGCGAGACATCGAACAGCGCCTGGAAGCTGCCGTAGCCGGCGCTCACCCCATTGATCTGCAACATCGGTTTCATGACGCGCGCGCCTTCACCTGCTGCTGGACCTCGCCGGCATCGGTGCCGAGGTAGACCTCGATCACCTTCGGATCGTGGGCGATCTCGGCAGGCTTGCCTTGGGCGATGAGCTCGCCGTGATCGAGCACGATGCAGCGGTCGATCACCCGCATCAGCACGCCCATGATGTGCTCCACCCAGATGATGGTCACGCCGCGCTCGTCGCGGATCAGCTTGAGCATGTCGGCGGCCTGGTTCATCTCGGTCTCGTCGAGGCCGCCCAGGCTCTCGTCGGCAAGCAGCACCTTGGGCTGGGTGGCCAGGGCACGCGCCATCTCGAGCTTCTTCAGGCCGGCCGCGCCAAGGCCATCCACCCGCGCCGACGCCTCGGTGGGCAGACCGATCAGCCGCAGGGCATCGACCGCGCGGCTGCGGGCCTGTGCCTCGGAGATGGGCTCGCTCGCACCGTAGAAGGCCGCGAGCGTGGCGTTCTCGAGGATGGACAGGCGCCGGAACGGGCGCGGGATCTGGAAGGTGCGGGCCAGGCCGCGACGGCAGATCTGGTTCGGGGGCTGGCCGCCGATCTCGGTGCCGTCGAAGCGCACCGAGCCTGCCGACGGCGCATACAGGCCGGCGATCACGTTGAAGGTCGTGCTCTTGCCCGAGCCGTTGGGCCCGATCAGCCCGAGGATTTCTCCCCGGGCAACCTCGAACGAGACCTCGTTGACCGCCGTGAACCCGCCGAACCGCTTGGTGAGGCGGTTGACTTCAAGCATGGAGCGGGCTCAGGGCGCGTAGGTGTGGCCGCGCGGCAGCGGCAGAACGGCATCGCGGGTCTTGAGCGCGCTGGGCCAGACGATGAAGGTGTCGTTGGCGCTGTACTGCATGACCACCGGCGAGGAGCGCTCGTTCTGGCCGGCCATGGAGGTGCCCGGCTGGAAGAACTTCACGCCGTAGCCCTGGATGGTGCCGCCCACCGGGATGTCGGTCTCGAGAGCGGCCTTGCGCAGCGCCTCGGAATCGATGCCACCGTGGTTGCGGATGGCGCGCGGCATGACATCGGTGAAGAAGATCCAGGCCTGGTTGAAGCCCATCGAGACATGGGGCGGCACCTCGTCGCCTTTCACGTCGGCCTTGTAGCGGCGGACCATCTCCTTGGTGACATCGCCAAGGCCGGGCGCCAGGGTCTTGGGATCGAGCAGCTGCGCGGCCACCGGGTCGACGTTGTAGATGAGGTTGGCGTCATCCTTGAAGGTGGCGAAGAGCTTGTCGAACTGGCCGTAGCCGGCGCCGTGGCCGATGAGCGCCGACCACTTCAGGCCCTGCTCCTTGGCCTGACGCAGGAACAGCGTGATGTCGGGGTTGTAGCCGGTGTGCAGGATGACATCGGCGCGGGCCCGCTTGAGCTTGGTCACCAGCGGCGAGAGGTCGGGCGCGGTGGCCGCATAGCCTTCCTTGAGCGCCACCTGCATGCCCAGACCCTTGCAGGTGGACTCGTTGCCGGCAGCCACGCCGCTGCCGTAGGGGCCGTCTTCATAAATGATGGCCACCTTGAGGTCCTTGGGCTCCTTGCCCAGCCGCGCCTTCGCGTTCTCGGCCAGGAAGTTGCACGAGGCCCAGCCGTGCTGGTCGGAGTGCACCTGCGCCCGGAACACGTACTTGAGGTTCTTGTCCTTGAACACGCTGGAGGCCACGCAGATGTTGGCCCAGAAGAACTTGCGGGCGGCATCGGCCTTCTGCGACATGGGCACGCAGTGCGCCGACGAGAACACGCCCATCAGCATGTCGACCTTCTCCTGCTCGAGCAGGCGCGTGGTCTCGTTGATGGCGACGTCGGGCTTGGACTGGGCGTCCGCGTAGATGGGACGGATCTTGTAACCGCCCACGCCGCCGCGCTCGTTGATCATGTCGATCGCGTACTTGGTGCCGAGGTAGCCGGCATGGGAGCCGCCAGCAGCGAGCGGGCCGGTGAGGTCGTAGACCACCCCGATCTTGATCTCCTTGCCCTGCGCGAAGGCGCCCGCGGCAGCGACGGCGAGGGCAAGCCCCGCCAGGATGCGACTGATCATGCGTGTCTCCTTGGTGCGTTCTCTGAAATGATGCTGCCCCGCCTGTGCCGGCGTTTGGCGAAAGGCCCTGCCCTGTCAGGGGCCGGGCGGATGAAACCGGTTATCTCATGAAATGACGGACGTGATCGGCACCCAGGCCGACCGCCTCGAAGTGGGCGCGGTACTTCTCGATGCGGGTGAAGACATCGTCATAGCCGATGGCATTGCCGTCCGGGTCGACATAGGCGAGCAGGCCGTGCACCGTGAACAGCGTGATCATCTCGGTGCAGTCGTCGGGCACGGTGAGGGTGTGGGTCTCGCCCGGCGGCTCGAAGATGTAGCTGCCCTCCTCGGCGAACCAGTCGTGCTCGAGGTAGTGCCAGCGCCCCTTGATCACGAAGGCGTGCACCGCGCCGGAGTGGCGGTGCCGCTGCAGCACGCCTGATCGGCGCACCCGCAGCACATGGGTGTACCAGCCGGCGCTCACGTTCAGGTGCAGCGGCCGCGACCAGATGTCGGGGGCCACCGGCGCCCACAGCCGCTCGTCTGTGGTGCAGGCATCGGCGATGACCATGTCGGGCGTCATGCCCCAGGGCTGGGGCTTGCGGTAGGCGATGCGATCGGGGCGGGGCGCCGCGGCATCGAGCCCCGGCGTGGACATCATGTTCAAGGTGCGGCCTCGGGAGGGTGTGGCGTGAACCGTCCCGCACCCTAGGTGCCACCGCGCGCGATGTCAAGGCGCGCGGCGCGGTCGCGGCTCGATCCATGGGGCCTTCGGCTACCATGCCCCCCATGACTGCAGACGCGCTGATCGACGCGGCCACGGAACTGCGCGCCGCGGTGTCCCGACTGAGCTTCAGCCCGCCGGTGGCGCATGTGCTCAATCCGCTCGAGTACGCCTGGGCCCCGCACGAGGCGTACCTGCGCCGCTACGGCGAGGGCACGCGGCGGGCCGTGTTCCTGGGCATGAACCCCGGCCCCTTCGGCATGATGCAGACCGGCGTGCCCTTCGGCGAGGTGGCCGCGGTGCGCGACTGGATGGGCATCACCGCGCCGGTGGACTCGCCCGCGGGTGGCCACCCCCGGCGCCCGATCGAGGGCTTCGCGTGCCGCCGCTCCGAGGTGAGCGGCCGCCGGCTGTGGGGCTGGGCAGCGGCGCGCTTCGGCAGCGCGCAGGCCTTCTTCGCCCACAGCTTCGTGCTCAACTGGTGCCCGCTGGTGTTCCTCGAGGCCTCGGGCCGCAACTTCACGCCCGACCGCCTGCCCGCGGCCCAGGCCGAGGCGCTGCGCGAGGCCTGCGATGCGCACCTGGCGCGCGCGCTGCAGGCCCTGCGCCCGCAATGGGCGATCGGCGTGGGCGGCTTTGCCGCGAAACGCCTGCAGGCGGTGCTGGCCCGGCCGGACTTCGGCGCCGATGCCGAGCGCCCGGCGATCCGCGTGGGCCAGATCCTGCATCCCAGCCCGGCCTCGCCGGCAGCCAATCGCGGGTGGGAGCCGGCGGTCGATGCCGCCCTGGCCAGCCTCGGAGTCTACGAGTGATCCTCTTTGCCTCGACCATCACGCTGTCGGCCTTCCTGCTGTTCCTGGTGCAGCCGATCATCGCCAAGCAGATCCTGCCCTGGTTCGGCGGGTCGGCTGCGGTGTGGACCACCTGCATGGTGTTCTTCCAGCTCACCCTGCTGGCCGGCTATTTCTACTCGGACCTGCTCATCCGGCATGCCAGCCCGCGCCGCCAGGCGATCGTGCACACCGCGCTGCTGCTGGCGAGCCTCGCGCTGCTGCCGATCGCCCCGAGCGAGGCGCTCAAGCCGGTGGATGCCAGCGACCCGGTCGGCCGCATCCTGCTGCTGCTGGCGCTCACCATCGGCCTGCCCTACCTCATGCTCTCGACCACCGGCCCGCTGGTGCAGGCCTGGTTCTCGCGCCGCTACCAGGGCGGCCAGGTGTACCGGCTGTACGCGTTGAGCAACGTGGCCTCCATGCTGGCGCTGGTGGCCTACCCGCCGCTGATCGAACCGAACGCCACCGGCCGCCTGCAGTCCTGGGGCTGGAGCGCGGCCTATGCGCTGTTCGCGCTGATGGCCATCGGCGCGGCCTGGGCCGGCGCGCGGCGGGCATCGGCGGGGCAGGCCGGCGACCCCGCGCCCGCTGCCACCGGGGCCGACGTCAGCGCGGCCACCCCCACCGCGGCGCCCGGCTGGCGCGCGCAGGCCGCCTGGCTGGGGCTGTCGGCGCTGGGCTCGGTGCTGCTGCTCGCGATCACCACGCACATCACGCAGAACGTGGCCTCGATCCCCTTCCTGTGGGTGCTGCCGCTCGCGCTCTACCTGATCACCTTCATCATGTGCTTCGACGGCGACGGCTGGTACAAGCGGCGCATGGTGGTGCCGCTGGCCGCGCTGCTGTCGCTGCTGATGCTGCTCGCACTGAGCTGGCGCCCCCGGCTCGACCCGCTCTGGCCACCGGCGATCGAGCGCTCGCTGCTGCCGCTGTCGCAGGCGGTGCCGCTGTTCGCGCTGGGCCTGTTCATCTGCTGCCTGTTCTGTCACGGCGAACTCGTGGCGCGAAAGCCCGAGCCGCGCCACCTCACCCGCTTCTACCTGATGGTCTCGCTCGGCGGCGCGGTTGGCGGCCTGCTGGTGGGGCTGGTCGCGCCGGTGACGCTGTCCTGGTACTGGGAGCTGCCGGCCGCGCTGGTGCTGGTCACCCTGCTTGCGGTGCTGATGGCCCGCGGCCCGATGCGGCTGGTGGCGGCGGTCGCGCTGTGCGCGGCGGTGGTGGCGGTGCACGACTACGCCGGCTACGTGCGCGAAGATGGCGTGGCGATCGCCCGCAACTTCTACGGCACGCTGCGCGTGAAGGCCACGGCACCCGACAGCGACCCCAATGCGGTCTGGCGCCTGCTGCACGGCGTGATCACCCACGGCGAGCAGTACCGCGACCCGGCGCGGCGGACCATGACCACCACCTATTACGGCGAGAGCTCCGGCGTGGGTCGCAGCATCCTGGCGCTGCGCGCCGCCGAGCCCAACCGCGGCCAGCGCGTGGGCCTGATCGGCCTGGGCGTGGGCACGCTTGCCGCCTACGGCCGCGCCGGCGACGAATACCGCATCTACGAACTCAACCCGCTGGTGCTCGACTGGGCCCGCACCCACTTCAGCTACCTGCCCGACAGCAAGGCGAAGATCGAGACTCCGCTGGGCGACGCCCGGCTGGTGCTCGAGAAGGAAGCGCCGCAGGGCCTGGACCTGCTCGCGGTCGACGCGTTCTCCAGCGACTCCATCCCGGTGCACCTGCTCACCCGCGAGGCGGCGCAGGTCTATCGCCGCCATGTGCGCGACGACGGCGCGATCGCCATCCACATCAGCAATCGCTACCTCGACCTGAAGGGCGTGGTCCGGCAGATGGCCGACGCCCTGGGCTGGAAGGCGATGCTGGTGCTCGACGACCCGCCGGAGTCGAGCCACCTCTACCGCACCGACTGGGTGGTGATCACCGGCAACGAACGGCTGATCCGCACGCTGCGCGAGCAGGCCAATGCGCAGGAGCTGCCCGCGCCCGCCGGGCGCCGGCCCTGGACCGACGACTACAACAACCTGTTCGAGGTGCTGAAGTAGGCGCGCGCGGCCCGATCAGGCCGCGAAGCGCACCACGCCATCGGCATCGGTGTGCCGGCGCACGCGGCCCGCATGCCAGAGCGAATGCAGGTGGGCGAGCGTCTCGCCCAGCGCGAAGGTGAGCTGATGCGCGTCGAAGGCCCGGCCGAACATCACCGGCACCGCTTCGGCGGCGCTGTGCGGCGCGCGCCGGCAGGCCTCCATCACCGCCTCGAGGCGCTCCAGATGATGCGCGCGCAGCTGCCCCAGGCGGGTGTGCAGTCCGGTGAAGGGCCGGCCGTGAGAGGGCAGCACGAGCGTGTCCTCGCGGCAGGACTCGAAGCGATCAAGCGCCTCGAGGTACCAGTCCACCGGATTGGCCTGCGGCTCGAGCTCCCACACCGACACGTTGGTGGAGATGCGCGGCAGCACCATGTCGCCGGAGATCAGCAGGCCCTCGGCCTCGCAGTAGAGCGCGGCGTGTTCCGAGGAGTGGCCCAGGCCCACCACCACCCGCCACAGCCGGTCGCCGATCGCCAGCACCTCGCCGTCCCGGATGCGCCGGAAGTGGTCGGGCATGTCGGGCACCAGCGCCGCGTAATGGTGGCCGCTGCGGTCGCGGATCTCGTCGAGCAGCGGGCCGGGCGCGATGCCGTTGCGCCGGAAGTGCTCGGCGCTGGCCTGCGCATCGGCCCCCGGCAGGCGCGAGGACAGCACCCGGGCCTGCATGTACTCGCCGATGGTCATCCACAGCGGCGCGCCGAAGCGCTGCTGCAGCCAGTGGGCGCTGCCGACATGGTCGGGGTGGTTGTGCGTGCACAGCAGCCGGCCGATCGGCAGGCCGTCGAGGCCCTCCTCGAAGAGGCTGCTCCAGAGCGCGCGGGTGGTGTCGCTGGCGATGCCGCAGTCGACCAGGGTCCAGCAGGGCTGGTCGTCGATGCGGTCCTGCAGCAGCCAGAGGTTGATGTGATCGAGCGCGAAGGGCAGCGGCATGCGCACCCAGCGGATGCCGGGCGCCACGGCCAGGGTCTGCGCCGGCGCAGGCAGCGCGTCGGCCAGTGGGTAGTGCAGCTGGTGCTCGAGGGCGTTCATGGGCAGGCGGACGCCGCGCGGGCGCTAGAATCGGGGGGCGCGGCCAGTTTACCCGCCGCGCGCCCGGGCACCGCCGCGCCAGCGCCGCCGAGCCCGCTCACGCGCCCCCAGGAGCCCGCATGCTGAACATCCCCGGCCTGACCTTCGACCTCGGCGAGGACATCGCCATGCTGCGCGAGACCCTGCAGCAGTTCACCGCGGCCGAGATCACCCCGCGGGCCGCGCAGATCGACCGCGAAGACCAGTTCCCCATGGACCTCTGGCGCAAGTTCGGCGACCTCGGCGTGCTGGGCATGACGGTGCCCGAGCAGTACGGCGGCACCGACATGGGCTACCTGGCCCACATCGTGGCCATGGAGGAGCTCTCCCGCGGCTCGGCCTCGGTGGGCCTGTCGTACGGCGCGCATTCCAATCTGTGCGTCAACCAGATCATGCGCAACGGCAGCGAGGCCCAGCGCAGCCAGTATCTGCCCAGGCTGATCAGCGGCGAGCACATCGGCGCGCTGGCCATGTCCGAGCCGGGCGCCGGCTCCGACGTGGTGTCCATGACGCTGCGCGCCGAGCTGCGCGGCGACCACTGGCGCCTCAACGGCAGCAAGATGTGGATCACCAACGGGCCCGATGCCGACGTCATGGTCATCTATGCCAAGACCGATCCGGCCGCGGGGCCCCGCGGCATCACCGCCTTCCTGGTCGAGAAGGGCTTCCGGGGCTTCTCGGTGGCCCAGAAACTCGACAAGCTCGGCATGCGCGGCAGCCACACCGGCGAGCTGGTGTTCCAGGATTGCGAGGTGCCGGTCGAGAACGTGCTGGGCGGCGTGGGCCGCGGCGTCACGGTGCTGATGAGCGGGCTCGACTACGAGCGGGCGGTGCTCTCGGGCGGGCCGCTGGGCATCATGTCGGCCTGCATGGACACCGTGGTGCCCTACGTGCACGACCGCAGGCAGTTCGGCCAGCCGATCGGCGAGTTCCAGCTCATGCAGGGCAAGCTCGCCGACATGTACACCACCATGATGGCCTGCCGGGCCTATGTGTACGAGGTGGGCCGGCAGTGCGACCGCAGCCGCGAGGGTAAGGTCGATGTAAGAAGCCTGCGCAAGGATGCGGCAGGCGCCATCCTGTACGCGGCCGAGAAGGCCACCTGGATGGCCGGCGAGGCCCTGCAGTGCCTGGGCGGCAACGGCTACATCAACGAGTACCCCACCGGCCGGCTCTGGCGCGACGCCAAGCTCTACGAGATCGGCGCGGGCACCTCCGAGATCCGCCGCATGCTGATCGGCCGGGAGCTGTTCTCCGAAACCGCCTGAACCGGCCCGATCAACCCACCGCCAACCCGAACCGGCCGACCCGATGCCGCGAGACACCTCGGAAGCGATCGCGCACTCGATCCTCGCCGGCTTCGATCGGCACTACGGCCTGTTCCGCTACAACGCGCAGCAGGCCAAGGGCCGGTTCGAGCGCGGCGACTGGCACGGCATCCGGCAGCTCGCGCGCGAGCGCATCGCCTTCTACGACCAGCGGGTCACCGAGACCCTGACCAGCCTCGAGTCAGACTTCAAGGCGGCCGACCTCGGCGAGCAGATGTGGGCGCGGGTCAAGCGCGACTTCGTCGGGCTGCTGGCCAGCCACCGCCAGCCCGAGCTGGCCGAGACCTTCTTCAACTCGGTGTGCACGCGGCTGCTCCACCGCAGCTACTTCCGCAACGACTTCATCTTCGTGCGCCCGGGCGTGTCCACCGAGTACCTGGTGGCCGACGCGCCCTCGTATCGCTGCCACTACCCGAACACCGCGGGCTGGAGCGCGGTGATGCGCCAGATGCTCATCGACGTGGGCTTCGCCTGCCCCTTCGCCGACGCCGAGCGCGATGTCGCGCTGCTGCGCGACGCGATCGCCGGGCACTTCGGCGGCGAGCTGCCCTCGTCCACCGACTGCCAGCTGCAGGTGCTGCGCACGCCCTTCTTCCGCAACAAGGGCGCCTACCTGATCGGCCGGCTGATCGACGACGGCGAGATCGTGCCGGTGGCCGTGCCGCTGCTGCAGGACTCCCGCGGCCGCCTGTTCGCCGACACCATGCTCTTCGGCGTCGAGCGCCTGGAGACCATGTTCAACTTCTCGCGCGCCTACTTCATGGTCGACATGGACGTGCCCTCGGCCTACGTGCGCTTCCTCAAGACCCTGATGCCCACCAAGCCGGAGTCCGAGCTCTACACCATGCTCGGGCTGCACAAGCAGGGCAAGACGCTCTTCTACCGGGACATGCTGCAGCACCTGCGGCACTCCACCGACCAGTTCACCATCGCCCCCGGCATCAAGGGTCTGGTCATGGGCGTGTTCACGCTGCCTTCGTTCCCGTACGTGTTCAAGATCATCAAGGACAGGCGCGGCAAGGACATGAGCCGAGAGTTCATCCAGTCGCAGTACCAGCTGGTCAAGCTCCACGACCGGGTGGGCCGCATGGCAGACACCTGGGAATACTCGGGCGTGCCCTTCCCCAAGTCGCGCATGGACCCGGCGCTGCTGGCCGAGCTGCGCGAGGTGGCGCCCTCGCTGCTCACCGACGAGGGCGATCGCATCATCATCCGCCACCTGTACATCGAACGCCGCATGGTGCCGCTGAACATGTACCTCGAGACCGCCACCGAGGCGCAGCGCGAGCAGGCGATCATCGAGTACGGCGACGCCATCCGGCAGATGGTGGCGGCCAACATCTTTCCGGGCGACATGCTCTACAAGAACTTCGGCGTCACCCGCCAGGGGCGGGTGGTGTTCTACGACTACGACGAGGTCGCCTACATCACCGACTGCAAGTTCCGGCGCATCCCGGCACCGCGCACCCCCGAGGACGAGATGGCCTCCGAGCCCTGGTACGCGGTCGGCCCCAATGATGTCTTCCCCGAGGAGTTCGGCACCTTCCTGCTCGGCAACCGGGCGGTGCGCGAGATCTTCATGCGTCATCACGGCGAGCTGCTCGACGCCGGCTTCTGGCAGGCCCGCCAGCAGCTCATCCGCCAGGGCGTGCTCGAGGATGTCTTCCCCTACCCCGACGGCATCCGGTTCAAGCACCGGATCGCCTCACCGACCCCCGCTTCCACCACGGAGATCTCACCATGACTGACCCGATCGTCATCGTCTCGGCCGCCCGCACGCCCATCGGCGGCATGCTCGGCGACTTCGCCGCCATTCCCGCCTACGACCTCGGTGCGGTCGCCATCAAGGCGGCCGTCGAGCGCGCCGGCATCGCCGGCGCCGATGTCGGCGAGGTGATGTTCGGCAACTGCCTGATGGCCGGCCAGGGCCAGGCGCCGGCCCGTCAGGCGGTGCTGCGCGCCGGGCTGCCGCAGTCGGCCGGTGCGGTCACGCTCTCGAAGATGTGCGGCTCGGGCCTGAAGGCCGTGATGTTCGCGCACGACATGCTGACCTGCGGCACCCATGACGTCATGATCGCCGGCGGCATGGAGAGCATGACCAACGCGCCGCACCTGCTGCTCAATGCCCGCAAGGGCTACCGCTACGGCGCGGCCACCATGTACGACCACATGGCGCTCGACGGCCTCGAGGACGCCTACGAGCGCGGCAAGGCGATGGGCGTGTTCGCCGAGAACTGCGCCAGCAAGTACGCCTTCAGCCGCGAGGAGCAGGACCGCTTCGCGATCACCTCCACCGAGCGGGCGCTGGCCGCCAACAAGGACGGCAGCTTCCAGTGGGAGATCGCGCCGGTGGGCGTTCCCGGCAAGGGCGGCGAGGTGCTCGTCGACAAGGACGAGCAGCCCTTCAAGGCCAAGCTCGACAAGATCCCCGGCCTGAAGCCCGCCTTCAAGAAGGACGGCACCATCACCGCCGCCAACGCCTCGTCGATCTCCGACGGCGCCGCCGCGCTGGTCATGATGCGCGCCTCCACCGCCAGCCAGCGCGGGCTCAAGCCGCTGGCCCGCATCGTGGCCCACGCCACCCACGCCCACGCGCCCGAGTGGTTCACCACCGCCCCGGCCGGCGCCATCGAGAAGGTCCTGAAGAAGTCCGGCTGGCAGGCCGGCGAGGTCGACCTCTGGGAGGTCAACGAGGCCTTTGCCGCGGTGACCATGGCGGCCATGAAGGAGTTCAACCTGCCGCACGACATCGTCAACATCCACGGCGGCGCCTGCGCGCTGGGCCACCCCATCGGCGCTTCGGGCGCGCGCATCCTGGTCACCCTGCTCGGCGCGCTGCGCAAGACCGGCGGTCGCAAGGGCGTGGCCGCGCTGTGCATCGGCGGCGGCGAGGCGGTGGCGGTCACCGTCGAGATGCAGTAAGGCCGCGGCATGCCCACGGCGCTGGTGCTCGGGGCCTCGCGGGGCCTCGGCCTGGAATTCACCCGGCAGTATCTCGCCGAGGGCTGGACGGTCTATGCCACGCATCGCAGCGAGGCCGATCGCATCAAGCTGCGCGATCTCGGCGCCCACACCCTGAAGCTCGACGTGATGCAGGTGGCCGATGTCGCCGGCATCGCCTGGCAGCTCGATGGCGAGCGCCTGGACGTCGCGGTGATGAACGCGGGCGTGTACGGGCCGCGCACCAGCAGCCCGCGCCAGCCGCCGGGCGACGCAGACTTCGACACCGTCATGCGCACCAACGTGCTGGCCGCCATGCGCATCGTGCCGGTGGTGGCGCCCCTGCTCGCGCCGGCCCGCGGCACGCTCGCCTTCGTGTCCAGCCGCATGGGCTCGATCGCCGAGGCCGGCGCCGCCTACGGCATGCTCTACCGGGTGTCCAAGGCGGCGGTCAACATGGTGGCCAAGCTGGCCCACGTGGAGCACGCGCCGCTGGGCGTGCGGGTGCTGTCGCTGCACCCCGGCTGGGTGCGCACCGACATGGGCGGCCCCAACGCCGACGTGGCGGTGACCGAGAGCATTGCCGGCCTGCGCCGGGTCATCGCCGACACCGGGGCCTTCCCGGGCGGCTGCTTCTACGACTATCGCGGCCAGTCGCTCGCCTGGTAATCCGGAGACCGCCCCACCATGCTGCTCACCGAAGACCACCGCATGATCCGCGACGCGGTGCGCGACTACGTCCGCGCCGAGGTCGCGCCCGGCGCGGCCGAACGCGATCGCGACTCCCGCTTCCCGCGCGAGGCGCTGCGCGGCCTGGCCGCCCTGGGCTGCTACGGTATCGCCGTGCCCACCGAGTGGGGGGGCGCCGGGCTCGACTATGTCTCGCTGGCGCTGGCCATCGAGGAGATCGCCGCTGGCGACGGCGCGGTGTCCACCATCATCTCGGTCAACAACTGCCCGGTGTGCTCCATCCTCATGAGCTGGGGCAACGAGGCGCAGAAGCAGCAGTGGCTGGTGCCGCTGGCCAGCGGGCAGATGCTGGGCGCGTTCTGCCTCACCGAGCCGCATGTCGGCTCCGACGCCTCGGGCCTGACCACCACCGCCCGGCGTGACGGCGACCACTGGGTCATCAACGGCGTCAAGCAGTTCATCACCTCGGGCAGCACCGCCGATGTCGCGATCGTCATGGCGGTCACCGACAAGGCCGCAGGCAAGCGCGGCATCTCGGCCTTCCTGGTGCCCACCGCCACGCCCGGCTACCAGGTGGCGCGGCTCGAGAGCAAGACCGGTCAGCACTGCTCGGACACCGCGCAGATCGTGTTCGAGAACTGCCGGGTGCCGGCGGCCAGCCTGCTGGCCGATGAAGGCCAGGGCTACAAGATCGCGCTCTCGGGCCTGGAGGGCGGGCGCATCGGCATCGCCGCGCAGTCGCTCGGCATGGCCCGCGCGGCCTTCGAGGCGGCACTGCGCTACGCCAAAGAGCGCGAGGCCTTCGGCACCGCCATCTTCAACCACCAGGCGGTGCAGTTCCGGCTGGCCGACATGGCCACGCAGCTCGAGGCCGCGCGCCAGCTCATCCTGCACGCCGCCAGCCTGAAGGACGCCGGCCGGCCGTGCCTGAAGGAGGCGGCCATGGCCAAGCTCTTCGCCTCCGAGATGGCCGAGCGGGTGTGCTCCGACGCCATCCAGATCCACGGCGGCTATGGCTACCTCGCCGACTTCCCGGTCGAGCGCATCTGGCGCGACGTGCGCGTGGCGCAGATCTACGAGGGCACCTCGGACATCCAGCGCATCCTGATCGGGCGGGCCCTGGCCGCCGACGGGCAGGGCTGATGCGCGCCCGCTTCGACGCGGTCATCTTCGACTGCGACGGCGTGCTGGTCGACAGCGAGCCGGTCACCTGCGGCGTGCTCGCGCAGATGCTGCGCGAACTCGGCGCCGACATCAGCGACGCGCAGACCATCGAGCGCTTCGTGGGCAAGACCGTGCGCGAGGAGACCGCCACCATCGAGGCGATGATCGGCGGCCCCATCCCCGATCACTGGTACCCGCAGTTCCTGCAGCGCCGTGACGCCGCGCTCGCCGACAGCGTCACCGCGGTGCCCGGCATCGCCGAGCTCATCGCGGCCGTGCAGGCGGCCGGCTTCGCCCATGCGGTGGCCTCGGGCGCCGATCGCGGCAAGATGCGCGTCACGCTGGGCCGCACCGGTCTGCTCGATCGGCTGATGCCCCATGTGTACGGGTCCGATCAGGTCCAGCGCAGCAAGCCGCACCCCGATGTCTACCTGCTGGCCGCGCGCTCGCTGGGCGTCGCGCCCGAGCGCTGCCTGGTCGTCGAGGACACGCCCACCGGCACACGCGCCGGCGTGGCCGCGGGGGCCACGGTGCTGGGCTTCTGCGCGCGGATGGAGCCCCGGCACCTGCTGGCCGCCGGCGCGAGCATGGTCTTCGACGACATGGCGCAGCTGCGCCGGCTGCTGTCGGTCTGAGCCCGCCCGCCATGCTCGCCGCCCTCGCCCGCCGTCTGCCCTTCTACTACGGCTGGGTGGTGGTGGCCGTGGTCTTCGTGAGCATGGCGCTGGGCGTGAACGCGCGCACCGCGTTCTCGCTCTTCTTTCCGCCCATGCTCGACGAGTTCGGCTGGGACCGCGGCCTCACCGCGGGCGCCTTCTCCTTCGGATTCCTGGTGTCGGCGGTGCTCAGCCCGGTGCTCGGCCGCGTGATGGACCGGCACGGACCGCGGGTGGTCAATGAATTCGGCGTGTGCTGCATCGCCGCGGGGCTCATGCTCGCCACCCTGGCCAGCCAGCCCTGGCATCTCTACGCCACGCTGGGCGTGCTGGTGGGCGCCGGCAGCGTGTGCCTGGGCTACAGCGGCCAGGCGCTGTTCCTGCCGGCCTGGTTCGAGCGGCGCCGTGGGCTCGCCCTGAGCGTGGCCTTCGCCGGGGTGGGCGCAGGATCCATCCTGATGCTGCCGGCGCTGCAGACCGTGATCGCCGGTGCCGGCTGGCGCCAGGCCTGCTGGACGCTCGGGCTGACCGTGCTGGTGGTGCTGGTGCCCCTGAACCTGCTGCTGCGCCGCCGGCCCCAGGACCTCGGCCTGCAGCCCGATGGCGATGCCACGCCAGAGCCTGCCGCCGCGGGCGCGGCACCGGCGCGGCGCGCCAACATCGTCGACGCGCAATGGGCCGCCACCGACTGGACCCTTGCCCGGGCGATGCGCACCACGCGCTTCTGGTGGGTGGCGCTGGGCTACTTCGGCGGGCTGTTCGTGTGGTACGCGGCCCAGGTCCACCAGACCAAGTACCTGGTGGAGATCGGCTTCTCGGCCAGCCAGGCAGCCTGGGCGCTGGGGGTGGTGAGTCTGGCCGGCGTGCCGGGGCAGATCCTGCTCGGCTGGCTGTCCGACCGCATCGGCCGCGAGATCGTGTGGGTGATCGGCTGCGCCGGCTTCGCGCTCACCTTCGTGGCGCTGCTGCTGCTCGAGGGCCGGCCAGACCCGGCCTTGATGCTCTTCATGGTGCTGGTGCAGGGTGCGCTCGGCTACGGCATGACCTCGGTGTTCGGCGCCATCCCGGCCGAGATCTTCGAGGGCCGCCACTACGGCGCGGTGTTCGGCACGCTCATGCTCTCGGCGATCGGCGGCGGCGCGGTCGGCCCCTGGCTCACCGGCCTCATCCACGACCGCACCGGCAGCTATGCCCTGGCCTTCTGGATCGCGCTGGCGATGTGCTTCCTGTCGGCGATCGCCGTCTGGCGCGCCGCGCCCGGCAAGGTGCGCGCGGTGGCCGGCAAGGTCCGGGCGGGCTGATCAGGCGATCCCTGGGCGCGGCCTCATCAGGCCAGCCCTCGGCGCGGGCCGATCAGGCGCCTGCCTTGAGCCCCGCGGCATGGTGATGGCTGCCGTGGCGATTCCTGATCAGCGACTGCGGGCCCAGCGAGCCCACCGCCATGCCCACCGCGGCCATGATCAGGCCGGCCAGTTGCGCCGGCACGAGCTCACCCGCGTCGGTGGCCATGAAGAGCAGCCAGGCCAGCAGCCCGAGCACGATCGAGAACACCGCGCCCTGGGTGGACGCCCGCGGCCAGTAGAGCCCTGCCACCAGCGGCACGAAGGCGCCCACCAGCGTGATCTGGTAGGCGGCCGAGACCATCTCGTAGATCGGCGTGCCCTGCAGCGCGATGGCATAGGCGCACACGCAGGCGCTGAAGACCAGCACCGCGACGCGCATGGCCCAGAGCTGCTGCCGGTCGCTGCGGCGCGGGAAGAACTGCCGCCAGATGTTCTCCACGAAGGTCACCGAGGGCGCGAGCAGCGTGGCCGACGCGGTGCTCTTCAGGGCCGAGAGCAGGGCGCCGAAGAACAGCACCTGCATCACGAAGGGCATGTGCTCCATGACCAGGGTGGGCAGCACCTTCTGCGGATCGTCCTGGATGAGGCTGGCGGCCTGCTCGGGCATGATGATCAGGGCGCTGGTGACCAGGAACATCGGCACCGCGGCGAACAGGATGTAGCACACGCCGCCGATCACCGGCCCGCGGGTGGCTGCCTTCAGGTCCTTGGCCGACATCACCCGCTGGAACACGTCCTGCTGCGGGATCGAGCCGAACATCATGGTGATCGCCGCGGCGATGAACGCCAGGATCTGCGCGGCCGTGGGCTCGGGCCAGAAGCGGAAGAGGTCGCGACTGACCGCCAGGCTGATCACCTTGTCGGCCCCGCCGGCCTGGTCGGCGGCGAACACCGCGATGATCGACAGCCCGAGCACCAGGATGATCATCTGGATGAAGTCGGTGACCGCGACCGACCACATGCCCCCGAACAGCGTGTAGGCCAGGATCGAGACCGTGCCCAGGACCATGCCCATGGGGATGGTGATGGCGCCGCCCGACAGCAGGTTGAAGACCAGGCCCAGCGCGGTGACCTGCGCCGACACCCAGCCGAGGTAGCTCAGGATGATGATCAGCGAGCAGACCACCTCCACGCCGCGGCCGTAGCGCTCCCGGTAGTAGTCGCTGATGGTGAGCAGCGTCATCCGGTAGAGCTTCGCGGCGAAGAACAGGCCCACCAGGATGAGGCAGGTGCCGGCGCCGAACGGATCCTCCACCACGCTGCCCAGGCCGCCCTGCACGAACTTGGCCGGGATGCCGAGCACGGTCTCGGAGCCGAACCAGGTGGCGAAGGTGGTGGTGACGATCATCATCATCGGCAGGTGACGGCCGGCGATGGCGAAGTCGGCGGCGGTGCGCACGCGCTTGGCGGCCCACAGGCCGATGGCGATGGTGCCCAGCAGATAGGCGATGACCAGGGTGAGCAGCATGACGATGGCCGGGAGGGATCGGGAGAGTGACTGCGCCGGGAGCTTAACCCGGGCGCGGCACCGTCTTCCGGGAAGCCTAGCGCCCCGGTTGGCGGGGCCAGCTCTCCGGCGCATAGCGGGCGAACAGCAGCCCGACGCCGCCCACCAGGATCGCCGCGGCGGCCAGCGCGGCCTCCGCGCCCAGGCCGTCGACCACCAGCCCCAGCCCGATCGGGCCGATCACGTAGCCGACATCGGAAAGCATGCGGTAGCCGCTCATCGCGGCCGCGTTCATGCCGGGCTGGGCGTTGTCGGCCGCGTAGGCCGCGGGCGCCGCGCCATTGACCGCCGAGGCCACGCCCCAGAGGAGGCAGGCCAGCCCGAACCAGAGCATGGACGGGGCGGCGAAGAACACCACGAAGGACAAGGCGGTGAGCAGCGCCGAGGGCACGATGATCGGCTTGCGGCCGAAGCGGTCGGCCATCGCGCCGGCGGGATAGCTCGCCGCCAGGCCGATGAGGCTGCCGAAGGCGAGCAGCCCGCCCACCTGCCCGGGCCCCATGCCGAGCTTGCTGGCCGCCAGCAGGGGCACCACGTTGAACAGCGCGCCGGTGCGCACCACCGCGTTGACCAGCCCCACGAGGCACACCAGCATGAAGCCGGTGCTCGAGGCGAGCAGTCGCATCTGCACCGAGAAGGGCACGGCCGGCGGCAGCGCGGCGGGCCGGCCATCGGCGGTGAAGCTGCGGGTCTCGGGCACCGTGAACCACGCGAACACCCCGGCCAGCGCGGTGGCCGCGGCATACACCGCGAAGGGCGCGGCCAGGCCGAAGTGCTCGGCCAGCAGACCGCCTGGAAACGGCCCCACGCCCACCGAGAACAGGAAGGTGCCCTGGTAGATGGACATCATGCGCCCGCGCTGCGCCGGGGTGCTGATGTCGGCGAGCACGATGTTGCCCACCACCTGCACCCAGCCCGCGCCCAGACCCGCCAGGAAGCGGGCCAGCACGAACTCGGGGAAGCTGCTCGCGAACGCGCACCAGAGGTTGCCCAGCGCGCAGATCACGCCCCCCAGCGCCATGGACTGGCGCCGGCCGCGCTGATCACAGAGCCGGCCCGCGGGCAGGGCCGAGAGCATGCGCGAGAAGCCGTAGACCGCGATGGTCATGCCGATCGCCGAGGCCGGCACGCCGAAGGCCTGCGCGTAGAGCGGCAGCACCGGGATCATCGCGCCGAAGCCGAGCTGGTTCACGCCGATGAACACGCACATCCAGATCAGGATGCGACGCTGCTCGGCAGTCGGGTTGAAGGCCATCGCCGTCGAGCATACACAGCGCGCTCGCGGGCCCGACGCCCCGCGGCCCGGGCGCGCGGGCGGCGGCGCGGAAAACGGCCCCACCGCCGATCCGGAACCCTCGCGCCGTCGGCGCGATCCATCGCAAGATGCGGCCATCGCGCGTGTGGCCGGCCGCCGCCGGCCTGCCGATCAACCCGGACATCCGTCATGGCCACTTCCACCCCGGTCGCCCAGGACCCCCTGAGCGCCGCCCGCGCCCTGCAACCCATGCTGCGCAGCCGCGCCAGCGACATCGAGCGCGCGCGCCGCCTGCCCGCCGACATCGCCGAGCAGTTCGCGCGCGCCGGCCTGTACCGCATGGCCGTGCCACGGCGCATCGGCGGCCTGGAGCTACCCGCCGCCGACATGATGAACACCATCGAGGCGGTGGCCCAGGCCGATGCCTCGGCCGGATGGTGCGTCATGATCGGCGCCGGCTCGGGCATGTCGGCGGCCTACCTCGAGCCCGAGGCTGCCGCGGCCATCTACGCCGACCCCATGGCGATCACCGGCGGCTCCAACACGCCCACGGGTCGCGCGGTGCGCGAGGGCGAGGGCTACCGCCTGAACGGGCGCTGGCCCTGGGTGAGCGGGGGCAACAACTGCGGCTGGCTCAAGGGCATCTCGGTGGTGATGGAAGACGGCAAGCCCCGCCTGCTGCCCAACGGCATGCCCGATGCCCGCATGATGGTCTTCCCGGCGGCGCAGGCCACCCTGATCGACACCTGGCAGGTGGCGGGCCTGAACGGCTCGGGCAGCGGCGACATGGAGGTCACCGACATCCACGTGCCGGCCGCCTACAGCTATTCGCTGGTCACCGACACGCCGCGCGAGCCCGGCCCGCTCTATCGCTTCCCGCCCTTCGGCCTGCTCGCGCTGGGCATCGCCGCGGTGGCGCTGGGCAATGCCCGCGCCGCGATCGACGATCTGGTGGATCTGGCGGGCGCCAAGAAACCGCAGGGCTCGCGGCGCACCCTCGCCGAACGGGCGGGCGCCCAGGCCGAACTGGCGCGCGCCGAGGCGCAGCTGCGCTCGGCGCGCGCGTTCTTTCACGAGGCGATCGGCGAGGCCTGGACGCGGGCCTCGGGCGGCGATCCCATCGACGTGGAAGGCCGCGCGCTGCTGCGCCTGGCCGCCACCCACGCCACCCGCAGCAGCGCCGATGTGGTCCGCATGATGTACGAGCTGGGCGGCGGCAGCGTGCTCTATGCCTCGCATCCGCTGCAGCGGCGCTTCCGCGATGCCTTCGCGGCCACCCAGCACATGATGATCGCGCCGCCCACCTGGGAGCTGGCCGGCCGCGTGCTGATGGGCCTGCCCACCGACGCCAGCATGCTCTGAACGCCGCCCTCACACCCGCCCCCACCCGAGCCCGAGTCCATGGATCACGCTGACGCCCTGCGCACCGTCGCCGGATGGATCGACGCCGCCCAACGCGTGGTCGCGCTCACCGGCGCGGGCATCTCCACCGACTCGGGCATCCCGGATTTCCGCGGCCCGCAGGGGGTATGGACGCGCAATCCGGCCGCCGAGAAGCAGTCCACCATCCAGAACTATCTCGCCGACCCCGAGGTGCGTCGGGCGGCCTGGCGCGGCCGGCTCGAGCACACCGCCTGGCATGCGCGACCCAACCGCGGCCATCAGGCGCTGGTGCATCTGGAGCAACGCGGCAAGCTGCACGCGCTGATCACCCAGAACGTCGACGAGCTGCACCAGATCGCGGGCAACTCGGCCGCGAAGGTGATCGAGGTGCACGGCACCATCCGGCGGGCCATGTGCTGGGGCTGCGGCGAACGCACGCCGATGCCGCAGGTGCTCGAGCGGGTGCGCGGCGGCGAGGCCGACCCGGCGTGCCTGCGCTGCGGCGGCATCCTGAAGAGCGACACCATCTCGTTCGGCCAGGCGCTGGTGCCCGAGGTCATCGACCGGGCCATGACCGTGGCCGGCGAGGCAGACCTGCTGCTGGCCATCGGCTCCACCCTGCAGGTCTATCCGGTGGCCGGCGCGGTGCCGCTGGCCAGCCGGGCCGGCGCGAAGGTGGTGATCATCAACGCCGAGGCCACCGCCATGGACGAGGTGGCCGACGCGGTGATGCGCGGCCCCATCGGTGAGCTGCTGCCGGCGATCTGCGGCCTGCCCGGCCCGGGCGCGGCCAGAGGCGCCACGCCCTGAGCGGCGGCGCGGCGCGCGCTCAGCCGCGCCGCTCGGCGGCCTCGCGGGCGCGGATGCCCTTGTCCCACTTCTCCAGCCACCAGGCGTACTGGCGCGGCCAGCGCGTGAAGTCGGGGTCGATGCCGAGCTGGTGCGCGGCGTGCAGGCCCCAGAAGGGCTCGTAGAGGAACTGCCGGCCCACCGCCACCAGATCGGCGCCGCCCTCCTGGAGCACCTGCTCGGCGAAGCGGGCGTCGCGGATCAGGCCCACGGCCTCGCTCATCACGCCGGCCTCCTGGCGGATGCGGCGGGCGAACGGCACCTGGTAGCCCGGCGTGCGCTGCAGGTTGGCGTTGGTGGCGCCGCGCGGGGTGTTGCCCCCCGAGGAGCAGTCGACCACGTCGACACCGTGCTCGCGCAGCGCGCGGGCGAACACCACGCTGTCGTCCATGGTCCAGCCGCCCTCGAAGCCGTCCTCGCTGGAGATGCGCACGAACAGCGGCACCGACTGCGGCAGCGCCGCGCGCACCGCATCGACCACCTCCAGCGGGAAGCGGATGCGGTTCTCGAGGCTGCCACCGTAGGCATCGGTGCGGAAGTTGGACAGCGGCGAGACGAATGACTGCAGCAGGTAGCCATGCGCCATGTGGATCTCGATCACCTCGAAGCCGGCGGCGAGCGCGCGCAGCGCGGCATCGGCGAAGGCCTTGCGGGTGCGGGACATGTCGTCGGCGTCCATCTGCCGCGGCACCAGCCAGCCCTCGGCCAGCGGCACCGCCGACGGCCCCAGCGGCTGCCAGCTCTGCTCGCCGCGGGCGAGATCGGCATCGTTGAGCGGACCGTTGCCGAACCAGGGCCGCTGCATGCTCGCCTTGCGTCCGCCATGGCCGAGCTGGATGGCCGGCACCGCGCCCTGGGCCTTGATCGCCCGGACGATGGGCTCGAAGGCGCGCTGCTGCTGGTCGTTCCACAGGCCAAGGCAACCATTGGTGATGCGGCCCTCGCGCGTCACGCCGGTGGCCTCGATGAAGATCAGGCCCGCGCCGCCGACGGCAAAGCGCCCGTAGTGGGCAAGATGGAACTCGTTGGCCACGCCTTCGTCGGCGCTGTACTGCGCCATCGGCGGCACCACCAGTCGGTTGGGCAGGGTCACGCCGCGCAGGCGCATCGGGGTGAACAGCAGGGGCTGGGCGGGCTGGGTGTCCACGGCAGGGCCTCGGAGGGGAGATCAGGAGCGGCGAATGCTGCCAGCCGCCCCGCTGGCCCACAAGGCGAGCGGGGGTGATTGCGAAAGTCAGGGCCGGCGCGACTGGGCCTGATCGAACAGCGACTCGAGCACCGGATGGGTACCGCGCAGACCGGCCACCACGCGCGCGGTCCAGTCGAAGTAGTCGCGCTTGCGCGCGAGCCCCCAGGCATGGGGCGGGCGCTCGGCGACATCGCGCAGGTTGGCGATGTTGTCGGCGAGCTTGACCAGGCGCGCGCCCAGGCTGAGCTGGCCGGCGCCATCGACCTGGCGCTGCCGGCGCAGGTCATCGTCGATGTCGGGCTCGTCGGTCACTTCATCGACGATCGCGGCCACGCGCGCGCCGAAGGCCTCGCGCAGTTCGCTGGCGGTGGTCTCGGTGTCCTCGAGGGTGTCGTGCAGCAGGGCCGCGGCCAGCACCTCGGGATCGGTGACGCCGGCCTCCACCGACAGCACGCTGGCCAGCGCCAGCGGGTGGTTGATGTAGGGCGTGGCGTGCAGGTCCTTGCGGCGCTGCCGGCGATGACGCTCGGCCGCGAAGGCGGCGGCCTTGAGCACCAGCGCCAGGCCGTCGGCCGCGCCGGCCGCGGGCGAGCCGCGGCCCACCGCAGCGCGGCCGGGCGGACGGTGGGCGGGTCGGTGGGATCGGGCGGACGGATCGGGCACGGCGGCGGGGCGATGGGCAGGCAGGCCGGATTCTCGCACCCCGGCCATCACGGGCGGGAGACCGCGCGCGATTCCGGAAGCGCCCGCCAGCGCTTGCGGCGCGCGTCGATACCGACTATCACAGGCGCGTGATCGCGCGGCAGCGCCGCCGGTCCGCGCCCCTTCCCCGGAGACCCCGCATGAACCCAGCCCTGCCGGCCCGTCCGGCGCCGATCGCCCCGCGCGCCCTCGCGCGCCGTCGCCTGGTGGCGGCCGGCCTGCCGATCCTCGTGGGCAATGCCGCCGGCCTGGTGCCTGGCGGGCGGGCCCTCGCGCAGGAATTCGCGCGCGCCTCCCGCCCCGAGGAGGTGGGCCTGTCGGCCGCGCGCCTCGCGCGGCTCACCGAGCGGCTGCGCCAGGGCGTCGACAAGGGCGAGATCCCCGGCGCGGTGGTGATGGTGGCGCGGCGCGGGCGCATCGCCTACCAGGAGAGCGTGGGCTGGCGCGACGTCGAGGCCCGCGTGCCGATGCGGCCCGATGCCATCTTCCGCATCGCCTCGATGACCAAGCCCTTCACCTCGCTCGCGATCATGATGCTGGCCGAGGAGGGGCGCCTGTCCATCGCCGATCCGGCCGCGAAATACCTGCCCTCCTTCCGGGACCTGAAGGTGGGGGTGGTGCGGCGCGATGGCGAGGGCCGCGCCGAGCTGCTGCTCGAGGCCCCGCGTCGGGCCATGACCATCCACGACCTGCTGCGCCACACCGCCGGCCTCACCTATGGCCTGGCCGGCCCGAACCCGATCAAGCAGGCGTACGTCGATGCCAAGGTGGGCTCCACCGAGGACACCAACGAGCAACTGGTGAGCAAGCTCGCCCGCCTGCCGCTGATCTACCACCCCGGCACCACCTGGGAGTACAGCGTGGCCACCGACGTGCTCGGGCGCATCGTCGAGGTGGTGAGCGGCCAGAGCCTGGAGCGGTTCATGGCCGAACGCATCATCGGGCCGCTGCGCCTGCCCGACACCGGCTTCTCGGTCCCGCAGGGCAAGGCCGACCGCGGCGCGAAGCCGCAACGCGAGGGCCCGAAGAACGAGCTGCCGCGCGTGCCGCCGGTGAGCGCCGACCTGCCCTTCAAGTCGGGCGGCGGCGGCATGGTGTCCACCGCTGCCGACTACGCCCGCTTCTGCCAGTTCTGGCTGAACGGCGGCGAGCTCGACGGCGTCCGGCTGGTGTCGCGCAAGACCGTGGAGCTGATGACCAGCGACCATCTGCCGCCCGGCACCGCGATGGGCGCCGACATGGGCCGCTTCGAGGCCTTGCAGCCCTCGCCCGAGATGGGCCAGGGCTTCGGCCTGGGCTTCGCGGTGCGCACCGAGGCCGGCCGCAGCCCGCTTCACGGCAGCCCCGGCGACTACTTCTGGGGCGGCGCCTACGGCACCTACTTCTGGATCGACCCGAAGGAGAAGCTGTTCGCGATCCTGATGATGCAGTCGCCGCAGGCCCGCCTGCCCTACCGCTACCTGATGCGCGAGATGGTGTATCAGGCGGTGGTGGACTGATCCGCTAGGCGGGCTGAAACCGCCCATGAAACCCCGGCGGCAGCCGCCGGGGCACCACCGCCTGACTGATCGGCCCGTCGGCCAGCGCCGCGGCGTCGAACACCGACAGCACGGTGCGCGCCGCGTGCCGGTCATGCGCGGTGCCGATCAGCCAGCCCTCGCCCTGCGCGCCGCCGGGGCGGGCCACGAAGAGATGCTCGTCAGCCAGCATCCCGGCGCCAAGGTCGAATCGGCTGACCTGCCCGCTGCTGCGGTCGAACCGGGCCAGCGCATTGAAGCCGAAGGCCTCGGCGGGCAGGCTGGCCGACCGGGTGACGCTCATGAGGTGTCGAGTGGGCTGGCTGGTGCGGCGCGCGTCCCAGACCGGGAACTCCGCGTCGCGCAGTGGCATGGGCACCACCGCCACCTGCGGCCCGTTCAGGCTGGCGCGTACCTCCAGCATCACCGAGTCCAATGAGGGCGCGGGCTGGCCGGCGAAGGCCGCGCGCACAGAGCTGGTGAAGCCCGGCATGCTGCCGAAGGCCATCACCTGCAGCACCACCGAATCCGCCTCGCGCCAGGCATTGCCCAGGTGCAAGAAGGCCGCGCCCGGCAGTTCGCGGCGGTGGGTCACGGCGAGCGTGTCCTTGTCCACCAGCAGCAGCACCGACGGTTCGCCCTCGCGCCAGCGCAGCCGGTCGATGAAGGACGCCCGGGCCGGCGCCTCGGGATCGATCCGCAGCGGCATCAGCAGGAAGACCAGATGCCGGTCGGTGATCGCGAAGTCGTGGACCATGTCGGCATTGGGCGCGTCGATCAGCTGCAGCCGCGCCAGGCTGCCATCGGGCCGCAGACGCCACAGCGCGAGCTTGCCGCTGCCCGGCCGGTAGCCGAAGTTCCAGACGGTGCCATCGGCGTCGATGCGCGGGTGGGCCGAGAACGACAGGCCGTTGGAGGCCTGCGACCACACCTTGCGGCCCCGGGTCTCGAGCGTGTCGGGATCGATCCGCCACGGCGACCCGGCCTCCCACAGCGCCAGCAGCTCGCCCCCCAGCGGCAGCACCGAGATGTTGCCGGGGTTCAGGTCATCGGCGCTGGCCCCGGGCAGCGAGCCGGGCACGGCGGTGCCGAAGCCGTCGCGCAGGAAGCGGCCGGCCACTTCCTCTTCGCGGTACTTGTCCGTGCGCACCATGCGGGCCTGATGCTCCACGGCGTCGCCCTGCAGACGGAAGGCGTGGACCATGCCATCGCCATCGAACCAGTGGCCGTAGCGGGTATCGCCGCGGCGCATGCGCGCCGGGCCGTTGCGAAACAGCGTGCCGCGCAGCGCCGGCGGCAGGGGCCGGTCAAAGGCCACGCGCAGCGGCGGATAAGCCTCGGGCACGCCCTCGAAGGCCTCGGTCCAGAACCGGTTGGCCGGCGCGCCGGCCGGGGTGGTGGCGGCCGACGCAAGCGCGGGGGCAAGGGCCAGCGCGGCCCCTGCCGCGCCCAGATGATGGAAGTCTCGGCGGTTCATGTCGGCCTCACCGGGGCAGGCGCACGACGATCCGCGCGCCGCCCGCGTCGAGCGGAAAGCTCGCCTGCGACCAGGACGGGGGCCCCAGCCGCGCCGGCTCGCCCGAGAAGGCCGCCGGCTCGGTGGGCACGCCCAGCAGGTTGGCGTCGAGCACGCCGTTGCCGTTGCGGTCATGGAACACCGCCACCGCGTAGCGCCCGGCCGGCAGGTCGTCGAAGCGCAGCCGCTGGCTGCCCGGCCGGGCCTCGAGGCTGCGCGCCTCGAGCGGATTGCCCCGGAAGCGCTCCTCGCTCGGGAAGAGCGCGACCATCAGCCGTCCCTCGGCAGACACGATGCCCGTCACCTCCAGATCGAGGCTGGCCGCCTGCGCCGCCGGCAAGAGCGCGACGAGCGCGACGCCGGACAGCAGCCTGGAGATCGCGCGGCGTGCCGCGGTGGCCGGCGCGGTGCCCGCGCGAAGACCGGCGAATGCCGCCGGCGTGGCGCGGCGTGGGGTGCCGATCAGGTCGGCGCTGGCGTGAATCATCGGGTCCTCCGAAGGATGGTGGGTCTGCCCGATCGGGTCTGCGAGCGCGCCCCTTGGCGCGTCCGGGCGTCGGACAGGGGCAGTGTCCGGGGCGCGCGCCACCTGCGCGTCGCGATGCGACGAAGCGCCTCGGACGGGGCGCCAGACGCCATGACACGGCGCGAGCGGCGGCCGGCCCAATTAAATGGTCAACCGTTCAATTCCCTGCTAGCATGCCGCCATGGCCCGCACCACCGGTTCCGAAGGCAGCCGCACCGAGGAAGCCATCCGTCAGGCGGCGGTGGGCCTGATCGCCGCCCGCGGCTTCGAGGCCACCACCATGCGGCAGATCGCCACCGAGGTGGGCATCCAGCCCGGGGCGCTCTACCGCTACTTCCCGAGCAAGGCCGCGCTGCTGGTCGACCTGCAGCTCGGTCACCTGGACTTCCTGCTCGGCCACTGGCAGGCCGAGCGCCCGGCCACCGAAGACCCGGTGACCCTGCTGCGCGCCTTCATCGCCTTCCACATCCGCTTCCATACCCTGCGCCGCAAGGAAGTGTTCGTGGCCAACATGGAGCTGCGCAGCCTTGCCCCGGCCGATTACCGGCGGGTGGTGGCGCTGCGCCGCCGCTACGAGGACATCCTCAGCGGCATCCTCGGCACGGGCATCCGCGCCGGGCGTTTCCGGCTGCCCGATGCGCGGGTGGCCGCCTTCGCCATCCTGGCCATGCTCACCGGCGTGGGCAGCTGGTACCGCGAGGGCGGCCGGCTCGCGCAGCGCGAGCTCATCGACATGCACACCCTGATGGTCATGCAGTGCGTGGGCCTCGAGCCCCGCGCGCTCCCCGAGGAGACCCTGACTTGAAACCGATGGAATCCCGACTCAATCCGCGCGACCCGCAGTTCCGCGCCAACGAGCAGGCCATGCGCCTGCTGATCGGCGACCTGCACGCGCAGACGGCGCTGCACGCCGCCGGCGGCGGCGAGACCGCGCGGGCCCGCCACACCGCGCGCGGCAAGCTGCTGCCGCGCGACCGGGTGCAGACTCTGCTCGACCCCGGCACGCCCTTCCTCGAGCTCTCGCCGATGGCCGCCCACGGCATGTACAACGGCGACGCGCCCTGCGCCGGCATCATCACCGGCATCGGCCGGGTGAGCGGCGTGGAGTGCCTGATCGTCTGCAACGACGCCACGGTCAAGGGCGGCACCTACTATCCGGTCACGGTGAAGAAGCACCTGAGGGCCCAGGAGGTCGCGCGCGAGAACCGCCTGCCCTGCCTTTACCTGGTGGATTCGGGCGGCGCCAACCTGCCCAACCAGGACGAGGTCTTCCCCGACCGCGAGCACTTCGGCCGCATCTTCTACAATCAGGCCAACCTCAGCGCCATGGGCATCCCGCAGGTGGCGGTGGTGATGGGCTCGTGCACGGCAGGCGGCGCCTATGTGCCCGCCATGAGCGACGAGACCGTCATCGTGCGCAACCAGGGCTCCATCTTCCTGGGCGGCCCGCCACTGGTGAAGGCAGCCACCGGCGAGGTGGTGAGCGCCGAAGATCTGGGCGGGGGCGACGTCCACACGCGGCTCTCGGGCGTGGCCGACCACCTGGCCGCCGACGACACGCACGCGCTGGCGATCGCCCGGCGCATCATCGGCCATCTCAACCACCGCAAGCCGGCACCGCTCGCCCTGCGCGAGCCGCGCCCGCCGGCCTACGACCCCGCCGAGCTGCACGGCCTCATTCCCACCGACACGCGCAAGCCCTGGGACGTGCGCGAGGTGATCGCGCGGGTGGTCGATGGCTCGGTGTTCGATGAATTCAAGGCGCGCTTCGGCGCCACGCTGGTCACCGGCTTCGCGCACATCCACGGCATGCCGGTGGGCATCATCGCCAACAACGGCATCCTGTTCTCGGAGTCGGCGGCCAAGGGCGCGCACTTCATCGAGCTGTGCTGCCAGCGCCGCATCCCGCTGGTGTTCCTGCAGAACATCACCGGCTTCATGGTGGGCCGCAAGTACGAGAACGAGGGCATCGCGCGGCACGGCGCCAAGCTGGTCACCGCGGTGGCCTGCGCGCAGGTGCCCAAGTTCACCGTGATCATCGGCGGCAGCTTCGGGGCCGGCAACTACGGCATGTGCGGCCGGGCCTACTCGCCGCGCTTTCTCTGGATGTGGCCCAACGCGCGCATCAGCGTGATGGGCGGCGAGCAGGCCGCCTCGGTGCTGGCCACGGTGCGCCGCGACGGCATCGAGGGCCGCGGCGGCCAGTGGAGCGCCGACGAGGAGGAGGCCTTCAAGGCGCCGATCCGCGATCAGTACGAGGCGCAGGGCCACCCCTACTACGCCACCGCACGGCTGTGGGACGACGGCATCATCGACCCGGCCGACACCCGCACGGTGCTCGGCCTGGGCCTGTCGGCCGCGCTGAACGCACCCATCCCCGAGACCCGCTTCGGCGTGTTCCGCATCTGAGGCCCCCGGCCCAGGAGACCCCATGAGCTACCAGATGATCCAGACCGAGTTCACCCAGGGCATCGCCCTGATCTGGCTGAACCGGCCCGACACCCGCAACGCGATGAACGACGTGTTCATCGCCGAACTCACCGACGCCTTCTCGGCCGCCATCGAAGACGACGCGGTGCGCGCCATCGTGCTGGCCGGCCGCGGCAAGGCCTTCTGCGCCGGCGCCGACCTGAACTGGCTGAAGAAGGCGCGCGCCATGACGCCCGAGCAGGCGCGCGAGGACTCGATCGGCCTGGCGCGGCTGCTGCGCCTCATCCACGACAGCCCCAAGCCCACGGTGGCGCGGGTGCACGGCCCGGCCTTCGCCGGCGGCATGGGCCTGGTGGCCGCCTGCGACATCGCGGTGGCCTCGCACAACGCGAAGTTCTGCCTCTCCGAGGCCAAGCTCGGGCTGCTGCCGGCCATGATCAGCCCCTTCGTGATGAAGGCGATGGGCGTCTCGCACGCGCGGCGCTACTTCCTCACCGCCGAGGTCTTCGATGCCGCCGAGGCCTACCGCATCGGCTTCGTGCATGAACTGGCCTCACCCGAGGAACTCGACGCCACGGTCAACGCCATCCTCGGCCATCTGGTGCTGGGCAGCCCCAATGCGCTCACCGAGTGCAAGAAGCTCATCCTCGATCTCGCCGGCAAGCCGATCGACGACGCGATCGCCGAGGACACCGCGGCCCGCCTGGCGCGGGTGCGCGCCAGCGACGACGCGCAGGAGGGCATCGACGCCTTCTTCGCCAAGCGGCCACCGCGCTGGGTGCCTCCGCCGCCGCCGGCCGCCACCCCTGAAGACGACGACTGAACGGAGCCGCGATGTTCACCCGAATCCTCATCGCCAACCGCGGCGAGATCGCCTGCCGGGTCGCTGCCACCGCGCGCCGGCTGGGCATCGCCACCGTGGCCGTCTATTCCGATGCCGACGCGCGCTCGCGCCACGTGGCTGCCTGCGACCAGGCCTTCCGCCTGGGCCCGGCGCCGGCCCGCGAGTCCTACCTGCGCGGCGACGAGATCATCCGCATCGCGCTGGCCACCGGCGCGCAGGCCATCCACCCGGGCTACGGCTTCCTGTCCGAGAACGAGGACTTCGCCCAGGCGGTGGCCGACGCCGGACTGGTGTTCATCGGTCCGCCGGCCTCGGCGATCGCGGCCATGGGCAGCAAGTCCGCCGCCAAGGCCCTGATGGAGAAGGCCGGCGTGCCGCTGGTGCCCGGCTACCACGGCAGCAACCAGGACCCGGCCTTCCTGCGCGCGCAGGCCGATGCCATCGGCTACCCGGTGCTGATCAAGGCGAGCGCCGGCGGCGGCGGCAAGGGCATGCGCATCGTGCGCGCCGCCACCGAGTTCGAGGCCAACCTCGCCTCCTGCCAGCGCGAGGCGAAGAACGCCTTCGGCGATGACGCGGTGCTGATCGAGCGTTACGTCACGCGGCCGCGCCACATCGAGATCCAGGTCTTCGGCGACAGCCACGGCAACTGCGTGTCGCTGTTCGAGCGCGACTGCTCGGTGCAGCGTCGCCACCAGAAGGTGATCGAGGAAGCCCCCGCGCCGGGCATGAGCCCCGAGCGCCGTCGCGCCATGGGCGAGGCAGCGGTGGCCGCGGCGCGCGCGGTGGGCTACGTGGGCGCGGGCACGGTCGAGTTCATCGCCGACCCCGACGGCCGCTTCTTCTTCATGGAGATGAACACCCGGCTGCAGGTGGAGCATCCGGTCACCGAGATGATCACCGGCCTGGACCTGGTGGAGTGGCAACTGCGCGTGGCCGCCGGCCAGCCGCTGCCGGCCTCGGCCGACGCGCTGCGCATCGATGGCCATGCCATCGAGGTGCGGGTCTATGCCGAGAACCCCGACAAGGGCTTCCTGCCCTCCACCGGCACGCTGCGCCACCTGCGCACGCCGGCGGCCACCGCGTTCAGCCGCGAGGCCGAGGGCGCGACCGCGCCGGTGCGCATCGACAGCGGCGTGCGCGAGGGCGACGCCATCTCGCCCTTCTACGACCCGATGATCGCCAAGCTGATCACCTGGGCGCCCGACCGCGAGGGCGCGATCGCGCGCATGGACGCGGCCCTGACCCGCTTCGAGGTGGTGGGCCTGCACACCAACATCGCCTTCCTGCGCCGGCTGATGCGCTGCGACTCGTTCGCCGGCGCCGATCTCGACACCGGCCTCATCGAGCGCGAACGCGCCGCACTGATGCCCGGCGCGCGCACGCCCTCGGCACGAGACCTCGCCCTGGGCGCGGCCCTGGTCCTGGCCCGCGAGCGGGCCGATGCCGCCGCCGCCCCCGATGCCGCCGACCCCTGGCAGCAGCGCGAGGGCTGGCGCCTGGGCGGGCGCCAGGAGCGCGCCATGCACTTCGCGGCCGGCGCCGACCTCCACACCGTGCGGGTGGCCTATGCCCGCGGCGGCCACACCGTGTTCGCCGGCGACGAGGCGGTCTGCCTGGCCGATCTGCGCTGGGACCCGGTCGCGCGGCGCCTGAGCGGTCTGGCCGGCAGCGAGGCCTTCGACTGCGGCGCGGTGGCCGATGGCGAGACGCTGCACCTCTTCACCCCGCAGGGCCAGATCAGCCTGGGCTGGCGCCCGGCGCTGGCGCAATCGGGCGACGATGTCGATGCGGTCGGCGGGCTGGTCGCGCCCATGCCCGGCAAGGTGGTGGCGGTGCTGGTGGCCGCCGGCGCGAAGGTCTCGCGCGGCCAGCCGCTCATGGTCATGGAGGCCATGAAGATGGAGCACACCATCGCCGCCCCGGCCGACGGCGAAGTGGCCGAACTGCTGCACCAGGTGGGCGATCAGGTGGCCGAAGGCGCCGCGCTCATCGCCATGAAGGCCGGCTGAACCGGCCCCCTAACCGGCCCTCTTACGGAGATCCGCATGAACATCGAATGGAGCAGTCCGCAGGCCGCCGGCCTGAACCCCGACCGCCTGCAGCGCCTGGCCGGCGCCATCCAGGCCGAGATCGATCGCGGCCGCCTGCCGGGCGCGGTGGCGGCGATCGGCCGGCGCGGGCGCGTGGCCTGGACGCATCGCGCCGGCATGCAGGCGCCGGGCAGCGACGCGCCCATGGCCGACGACACGCTGTTTCGCATCTTCTCGATGACCAAGCCGATCGTGTCGCTGGCCATCATGATGCTGCTCGAGGACTTCCGCCTGAAGCTGGTCGATCCGGTGGAGCGTTTCGTGCCCGAGTTCGCCCAGGCCCGGGTGCTCATCGAGGGCCCCGACGGCAATCGGCTCGCGCCCTTGCAGCGGCCGATCACCGTGCAGGACCTGCTGCGCCACACCTCGGGCCTCACCTATGACTTCGTCGGCACCGGCGAAGTCCACCGGCGCTACGCCGCGGCCAAGCTGCACGAGCCCACCCAGGACAACGCCGAGCAGGCGCGGCGGCTGGCGGCGCTGCCGCTTGCCCATCAGCCCGGCACGCAGTGGGAGTACAGCCGCTCCACCGACCTGCTCGGCCGCCTGGTGGAGATCGCCAGCGGCCAGTCGCTTGGCGAGTTCCTGCGCGAGCGCATCCTGCGGCCGCTGGGCATGACCGACACTGCCTTTCATGTCGAGCCGGCGCAGCAGCACCGGATCGCCGAGCCCTTCGCGCAAGACCCGGATTCGGGCGCGGCAGTGAGGCTCTTCGATCCGCGCCGCCAGCCCCGATTCGAGAGCGGCGGCGGCGGCCTGATCTCCACCGTGCCCGACTACGTGCGTTTCCTGAAGATGCTGGCCGGTGGCGGCCGCCTCGACGACGCGCGGCTGGTCTCGCGTGACACCCTGGCCTTCATGACCGCCGACCACCTCGGCGGCATCCGCCGTGACAGCCCGCTGCTGCCGCCGGGCCATGGCTTCGGCCTGGGCTTCGCGGTGCGCACCGAGCCCGGCGTGGCGCCGCTGCCCGGCTCGGTGGGCTCGTACTTCTGGGGCGGCATCGCCGGCACCACCTTCTGGGTTGACCCGGCCCGCGAACTGTTCGCGGTCATGATGGTGCAGGCCCCGGTGCAGCGCGACGAGTACCGGGCGCTGTTCCGCACCATGGTCTATGCCGCCCTCGACGACTGACATCGGCCAGGGGCTGCGCCTGAGCGTGGTCCACCCCGATCCGCAGGCCCGCGCCGAATGGCAGCAGGCCCTGCGGGCCTGCCTGCCGGGCGCGCAGATCGCGGCCTGGACACCCGACAGCGCCGCACCCGCCATCGCGGCCGGCGCGCCATCCCATGCCCAGCCAGCCCATACCCATTACGGCGTGGGCTGGCGCCCGCCGGCAGCCTTCTTTGCCGCCCACCCCGATCTGGCCGCCTTCCTGGCCGCGGGCGCCGGCGTGGACCACCTGCTCGCCCTGCCCGGCCTGCCGCCGGCGCTGCCGATCGTGCGGCTCGAGGACGCCGGCATGGCCGACCAGATGCTGCGCTACTGCCTGCACGAGGCGCTGCGCCGGCTTCACCACGAGGACGCGTACCGGGCGCAGCAGCGCACCGGCGGCTGGCAGGAACTGCCGGCCCGCGCGCCCGCCGACCTGCGGGTGGGCATCGTGGGGCTGGGCGCGCTCGGCGGCGCCGTGGCCACGCAGCTCGCGGCGCTGGGCTTCCCGGTGAGCGGATTCGCGCGCGGGCCGCGGCAGTTGCCCGGCGTGCGCTGCCTGCACGGCGCGGCCCAGTGGCCGGCCTTCCTGGCGGGCGCCGATCTGCTGGTGCTGATGGCCCCGCTCACGCCGCAAACCCGCGGCCTGATCGACGCGGCGGCGCTCGTGGCGCTGCCGCGCGACGCCTGGCTCATCAATGTCGCGCGCGGCGAACTGATCGATGACGACGCCCTGCTCGGCGCGCTCGATGCCGGCCGGCTGGCCGGCGCCACGCTGGACGTGTTCCGCATCGAGCCCCTGCCGGCAGGGCATGCTTTCCGGCAACACCCTAGAATCCGCCTGACACCGCACGTGGCGGCGCAGACCCTCATCGCCCCCGGCGCCCGCCAGGTGGCCGACAAGATCCTGCGCCTGCAGCAAGGCCTTGCCATCAGTGGCATCGTGCAGCGCGCGCGTGGCTACTGACCCCATACCGCCCCCAACCAGGAGCCCGACATGAGCCTTCCGAAACGCGTCTTTCTCACCGAGGTCGGCCCGCGTGACGGCCTGCAGAACGAGCAGCAGCCGGTGCCGGTCGACATCAAGGTGGGGCTGTGCGAGCGGCTGCTGGCCGCCGGCGTGGGCAACCTCGAGGCCACCTCCTTCGTCTCGCCCAAGTGGGTGCCGCAGATGGCTGACGCCGCCCAGGTGATGGCGCGCATCCCGCGTCCGGCTGGCGTCACCATCTCGGTGCTCACCCCCAACATCAAGGGTTTCGAGGGCGCGCTCGCCGCGAAGGCCGACGAGGTGGTGATCTTCGGCGCCGCGAGCGAGGCCTTCTCCCACCGCAACATCAATTGCTCCATCGAGGAAAGCATCAACCGCTTCACCCCGGTGGCCAACGCGGCCAAGGCCAACGGCCTGCGGCTACGCGCCGCGGTCTCGGTGGCCTTCGGCTGCCCCTACCAGGGCGAGGTGCCGGTGAGCTCGGTGGTCGATGTGGTCAAGCGCTTCCGCGACATGGGCTGCGACGAGATCGGCATCGCCGACACCATCGGCGTGGGCAACGCCGAGCAGGTCAAGCGCGTGCTCGAGGCCGCCGCGCGCGAGTACCCGCTCGACCAGATCTCCGGTCACTTCCACGACACCTATGGCCAGGCGATCGCCAACGTGTACGCCAGCCTGCAGGTGGGCGTGTCGCGTTTCGACGCCTCCATCGCCGGGCTGGGCGGCTGCCCCTACGCCAAGGGCGCCACCGGCAACGTGGCCACCGAAGACGTGCTCTACCTGCTCGACGCGCTGGGCATCCAGACCGGCATCAGCCTCGAGCAGATGGTCGACGCCGGCCAGTGGATCAGCGCCTTCCTCGGCCGCAAGTCGATGTCACGCGCCGGCAATGCCCTGCACGCCAAGAAACTCGCGCGCGAGGAGAAGGCGCAGGCCGCCTGAGCGCCCGGGGCCTGCCCCAGCCGCCGCCGGCCCACCCGTCCCATGGCCTCAGTCATCCCCCCGCCCTCGCGCCCGCCGCGGCGCACCATTGCCAGCCCCTGCGTGTCGGTGTGCCGCATGGACCCGCGCACCGGCTGGTGCGTGGGCTGCCTGCGCACCATCGAGGAAATCGCCACCTGGGGGTCGATGGGCGAGGCCCGCCGCGCCGAGGTCATGGCCGCGCTGCCCGGCCGCCAGATCGGCGGCCCGGCATGAGCGAAGCCCCCGGCGTGAGCGACGCCCCCATCCAGCTGCCCGAACAGCGCTTTGCCACGCCGGTGACCGGCCCGGCCTACACCCTGTGGGCGCGCTGGACCACCGCCAGCACGGTGCTCGGCCTGCTCGTGTATGGCGGGCAGGTGATGGCCACCCGCCCCGATGTCGCCTGGCCGGTGCTCATGCTCATGGCCGCCGCCGCGGTGGTGCTGCTCGCGAGCACTTGGTACATCCTCACCGGCAAGACCACCATCGACTCGCGCGGCATCCGCCAGGACTGGATCTTCCCCAAGGACTACGCCTGGCACGAGATCACCCGCGCGCGGCTGGTTCGCATGCCGCTGATGCCGCGCCTGGTGCTCATGACGCCACGCGGCCCGTTCAAGGCGGTGCACGGCGGCAGCCGGGCGCTGCTGGCCGCCTTCGCCGACATCGATGCCAGCTTCCGGCGCTGATCCCGTGCTGCCGCCGGGCATGCGCTTCGTGCAGCGCGACTGGCTGTCCAGCAACCTGTTCGTGTTCTTCGACGGCGAGGGTGCCGACCGGATGGCCACGGTGGTCGACACCGGCTATCACAAGCACGAGGCGCAGACCCTCGCGCTGGTCGCCCACCTGCTGGCCGCCGAAGGGCTGGGCATGAACCGCCTGACGCGGATCATCAACACCCACCTGCATTCCGACCACTGCGGCGGCAATGCCGCGCTCGCCCTCGCCAGCGGCGCGCGCATCACCGTGCCGCAGCCGCAGGTCGACGCGGTGCGCCGCTGGGATGCCGATCGCCTCACCTTCCGCGACTTCGGCCAGCACTGCGCCCGGTTTCACGCCCACGAGGGCCTGGCGCCCGGCCAGACCCTGGTGATGGGCGGCCTGCGCTGGCAGGCCCTGGCCGCGCCTGGCCACGATCCCGATTCGCTCATCCTGCACTGCGCCGAGGCGCGGCTGCTGATCTCGGCCGACGCGCTGTGGGAGAACGGCTTCGGCATTCTGTTCCCCGAGCTCGCGGGCGAATCGGGGTATGCCGAGCAGGGCGCGGTGCTCGAGCTCATCGCCGGCCTGCCGGTCGATCTGGCCCTGCCGGGCCACGGCCGCGCCTTCGCTGACGTGCCGCAGGCGATCGCACGCGCGCGCGGCCGCCTGCAGGCCTTCTGCGCCGACACCCAGCGCAATCCGCGCAATTCGCTCAAGGCGCTGATCAAGTTCACCCTGCTCGCCCGCGAGCGGCTGCCCCTGGCGCAGGCGGTGGCCGAGATCGCCGCGGTGCGGGTCATCGGCCAGGCCGCCGCGCAACTTGGCGCCGAGCCGGCGCGCGCCGTGGACACCGCCATCCGCGAACTGGTCGCCCAGGGCCAGCTCGCCCTCGAACCGGACGGCATGCTCGCCAATGCCGAACCTGCCCTCTGAGCCCGCATCCGCATTCCCAAGGAGACCCGCATGACCGACACCCTGCCCCGCACCATGCTGCAGCTGCGCTCGCTGATCCGAGCCGGCGAGCTCGAGCTCTCGCTCGCCGAGGTGCCCACCCCCGAGCCCGCCGATGACGAGGTGCTGGTGCGCATGCAGGCCACGCCCATGAACCCCTCCGACCTGGGCCTGCTGTTCGGCACCGCTGACATCGGCACGGTGCGCGCCACCGGCAGCGCAGCCAGGCCGGTGATCACCGCCACCGTGCCCGAGAAGCTCATGAAGGCCATGGCCGGGCGCCTGAACCAGTCGATGCCGGTGGGCAACGAGGGCGCGGGCGTGGTGGTCGGGGCGGGCGCCTCGCCGGCCGCGCAGGCGCTGCTGGGCAAGACCGTCGCCATCCTGGGCGGCGCCATGTACGCGCAGTTCCGCGCGATCAAGGCCGCCCAGTGCCTGGTGCTGCCGGCCGGCACCCGCGCCGCCGAGGGCGCCTCGTGCTTCGTCAATCCGCTCACCTCGCTGGGCATGGTCGAGACCATGCGGCGCGAGGGCCACACCGCGCTGGTCCACACCGCCGCCGCGTCCAACCTCGGCCAGATGCTCAACCGCATCTGCCTGAAGGACGGCGTGCCGCTGGTGAACATCGTGCGCAAGCCGGAGCAGGCGGCGCTGCTGCGCGCCCAGGGCGCGGTGCACGTGGTCAATTCCGGCGATGCCGACTTCGCCGACCGCCTCACCGACGCGCTCGCGGCCACCGGCGCCACCATCGCCTTCGACGCGATCGGCGGCGGGCGCCTGGCCAGCCAGATCCTCACGTCCATGGAGGCGGCCATCGGCCGCAATGCCAAGGAGTACAACCGCTACGGCTCGAGCGTGCTCAAGCAGGTCTACATCTACGGCGGCCTCGACCGCGGCCCCACCGAGATCAACCGCAACGTCGGCATGGCCTGGGCGGTGGGCGGCTGGCTGCTCACGCCCTTCCTGCAGAAGATCGGCTTCGAGGGGGCGCAGCGGCTGCGCCAGCGCGTGCTCGACGAGCTGCGCACCACCTTCGCCAGCCACTACACCCGCGAGGTCTCGCTGGCGGGCGCCCTCAGCCCCGAGGCGATCGCCGTCTACGGCAAGCAGGCCACGGGCGAGAAGTTCCTGATCAACCCCAGCCTCGACGCGACGCTCTGAGCGCGCGCCCGCACCGTGACCGGCTTTCTCTACGACGACGAGATCCGCACCGCGCCGACCGGTGAAGACACCTGGGCCGGCCGGGTGCATGCCGCCTGGAACATCGGCACCAACCCCAACGGCGGCTACCTGCTGTCGCTGGCGGCCGATGCCCTGCGCCAGGCCTGCCCGGGCCATCCCGATCCGCTGAGCATCACCGTGCACTACCTGCGGCCGGGCGTGCCCGATGCCGAGTGCCGCATCCATACCCGGCGCCTGCGCGCCGGGCGCACCCTGAGCACCGCGCGGGCCACGCTCGAGCAGCAGGGCGAGGCCCGCATCGAGGTGCTGGCCGCGATGGGCGATCTCGCCGGCGCCGACCAGCCGGTGCTGGTGCCCCCGCCGCCCTCGCTGCCGCCGCCCGAGGATTGCGAAGCGCGAACCGGCGAAGCGCAGAGCCTGATGCTGCCCATCCTGCAGCGGCTCGACATCCGGCTGGCGCCCGACGAGGCGGTGCCGGGGCGGGCCGGTCGCGCGCAGGTCACCGGCTGGATCCGCTTTCGCGACGGCCGCGAGCCCGATCCGATGGCCTGCCTGCTGTTTGCCGACACCTTCCCGCCCTCGGTGATGGGGCTGATCGGCAATGTCGGCTGGGTGCCCACGGTGGAGCTCACCGTGCAGGTGCGCCACCGGCCGGCACCAGGCTGGATGCGCGGGCAGTTCCGCACGCTCGACTTCAGCGACGGCCGCATCATCGAGGACGGCGCCCTGTGGGACAGCACGGGGCGTCTGGTGGCGCAAGCCCGACAACTGGCCCTGGTGCGCCAGGCCGAAAGGAAATCCTGACCATGTCCACCGAATCGCTGTTCAAGCCCCTCACCGTCGGCGCCCTGCCGCTCGCCCACCGGGTGGTGATGGCGCCCCTCACCCGCATGCGCGCCGACCCGCAGACCAACGCCCCGGTGCCCATGAACGCCGTCTACTACGGCCAGCGCGCCACCCCGGGCGGGCTGATCATCGCCGAGGCCTCGCAGGTGTCGCAGCAGGGCAAGGGCGCGCCCACCACGCCGGGCATCCACACCGACGCGCAGATCGCCGGCTGGGCGGGCATCACCCAGGCCATCCACGACAAGGGCGGCAAGGTGTTCCTGCAGCTGTGGCACATGGGCCGGCTCTCGCACCCCTCGCACCAGCCCGGCGGCGGGCTGCCGGTGGCTCCGTCGGCCATCGCCGCGAAAGGCCAGTGCACCACCGCGCAGTTCACCCGCGAGCCCTTCCCCGTGCCGCGCGCGCTCGAGCTCGCCGAGATCCCGGCGCTGATCGAGAGCTACGCGCAGGCCGCGCGCAACGCGAAGCAGGCCGGCTTCGACGGCGTGGAGATCCACTCGGCCAACGGCTACCTGCTCGAGCAGTTCCTGCACTCGCGCACCAACCAGCGCACCGATGCCTACGGCGGCTCGGTGGCGGCGCGCTGCCGGCTCAGCCTGGAGGTCACCGAGGCGGTGGCGCGGGTGTGGGGCGCAGACCGCGTGGGCATCCGGCTATCGCCCTTCGGCGTGGCCAACGACAGCGGCGAGGACGATCCCATGCCGCTCTACAGCCACCTCATCGGCGAGCTCGACCGCATGGGCCTGGCCTATCTGCACCTGATCGAGCCGCGGGCCAGCGGCGCGGGTCAGGCCGAGGTAGACCATCAGAACGTGCCCTCGGCGGCCCGGCTGTTCCGCCCCGCCTGGCGCGGCACGCTGATCGCGGCGGGCAACTTCCGCGGCGACAGCGCGGCGGCCATGGTCGCGGCTGGCGAGGCCGACGCGATCGCGTTCGGACGCCTGTACATCTCCAACCCCGACCTGCCGAGCCGCCTGCGCGAGGGCGCCGCGCTCACCCCCTATGACCGGGCCACCTTCTACAGCCGCGGCCCGGCCGGCTACATCGACTACCCGCTGCGCGACGGCAGCCCGGCCTGACGGCCCTGCGGCCGGCGCGGGCGATTGACTCGCCGCGCCGGCCCGCACACACTCCGCGACACGCCCGGCACAGACCGGGCCCGCCACCTCAGGAGGAGACATGCTCAGGAAAGCACTCGCCGGCGCGCTCGCCGCCTCGGCACTCACGCTCGTCGCCGGCACCGCCGTCGCCCAGGAAAAGCTCGTGGTCTGGTTCACCAAGGGCTTCTATCCGGCCGAAGACCGGGCCCTCGACACCATGATCTACCGGTTCGAGCAGAAGACCGGCGTGAAGGTCGAGCTCTCGCTCTACCCGGTTCAAGATGTCATTCCCAAGACCGTCGCGGCGCTCGACTCGCGCTCGCCGCCCGACCTGGCCTTCGGCCATACCTTCGACTTCCAGGTGGCCGGCAAGTGGGCCAGCGAGGGCAAGCTGCTCGACCTGTCCTCGGTGCTCAACCCCATGAAGGACAAGTTCCTGCCCAACACGCTGTCCACGGCGCTGCTGCCCGGCCCGGGGGGCAAGAAGGCCTACTACGCGGTGCCGGTCTACCAGCAGACCATGCACATCCAGTACTGGACCGACATGCTCGCCGAGGCCGGCTTCAAGCCCGAGGACATCCCGAAGGGCTGGAAGGAGTACTGGAGCTTCTGGTGCGACAAGGTCCAGCCCGCGCATCGCCAGAAGACCGGCAAGCGCAGCTTCGCGATCGGCCACCCCATGGGCGTGGACGGCACCGACTCGTTCTTCAGCTTCCACCAGTTCATGCTGGCCCACAACGTCCAGATCGTCGACGACAACGGCAAGGTCACGCTGGGCGAGGCGAAGAACCGTGCCGGCCTGATCGCCGCGCTCAAGGACTACACCGACATCATGGCCAAGGGCTGCACGCCGCCCTCGTCGATCAGCTGGAAGGATCCCGACAACAACGTCGCCTTCCACAACAAGACCACGCTGATGACCCACAACGCCACGATCTCGATCGCGGCCAAGTGGCTCGACGACATGAACAACGCCACGCTCAATGCCGAGCAGCGCGCGCAGGCCAAGCGCAACTACGAGGAGCTGATCGCCACCGCGCAGTGGCCGAACAAGCCCGACGGCAAGCCGGCCAGCTATCTGGCGGCGATCAAGGTGGCGGTGGCCTTCGCCGGCGCGAAGAACGAGAAGCGGGCGCGCGAGTTCCTCGCCTTCATGATGGAGGAAGCCAACCTCACGCCGTACACCGAGGGCGCGCTGGGCCGCTGGTATCCGGTCACGAAGGCCGGCGCCGACCGCGACTTCTGGACCGGCACCGACAAGCACCGCAAGGCGGTCAGCGACCAGTTCCGCGCCGGCACCGGCACCTTCCCGTTCACCCGCAACTGGAAGTTCACCATCCTCAACAACGAGAACGTGTGGGCCAAGGCGATGAGCCGGGTGGTCAACGACAAGTGGACACCCGAGCGCGCCGCCGATGAGCTGATCGCACGCGCCAACCAGGTCGCCGGCAGCTGAGCGTGGCGGCGGCAGGCACCGTGCTGCCGGGCCGGCCCTCGGGGGTCGGCCCGCTGCGCCCGGCATCATGGAACACCGTGGGGCTGCTGATGATCGCGCCCTACGTGCTGATCTTCCTGCTGTTCGTGCTCTACCCGGTGCTCTACGGGTTCTGGCTGGCGCGCCACCCCGACAGCTACCTGCGCCTGTGGCAGGACCCGGTGTTCGCCAACGCGGTGATCAACTCGGCGCTGTTCCTGCTGGTGGTGGTGAACATCAAGTTCGTGCTCGCGCTGTTCCTGTCGGGCTTCTTCGTGCACGAGCGCTGGTGGATCCGCATCCTGGCGGTGCTGTTCATCCTGCCCTGGGCGGTGCCGTCCATCCCCACCATCCTGTCGTTCCGCTTCATGCTCAACCCGGAGTGGGGCGTGATCAACAGCGTCTACTTCCGGCTCACCGGCCTCGATGGCCCCAACTGGCTCAACGACCGCTGGATCGCCTTCGCCATGGCCGGCATGGTGCACATCTGGAAGTCGCTGCCCTTCTGGACACTCATCCTGGTGACCGGCCGGTTGGCCATCAGCAAGGATCTCTACGAGGCCGCCGCGGTCGATGGCGCCACCCGCCGACAGCAGTTCGCGCACATCACCTGGCCCTCGATCCGCACGCTCTACATCACCTGCACCCTGCTGTCGATGATCTGGACGCTGGGCGACTTCAACAGCGTGTACCTGCTCACCGGCGGCGGCCCCTCGGACCTCACCCATGTGCTCGCCACGCTGGGCATCCGCTACCTGCGGCTCGACCAGGTCGACATGGCCATGGCCACCATCGTCGCGGCCATGCCGCTGGTGCTGCCGCTGGTGTTCTTCATGATGAAGCGCCTGTCGCGCGGACCGCACGACGACTGAATGCCGGCGATGCGCAAGCTGCTCAACGAGGCCGGCCTGTGGCTGGTGGGCATTCCGGTGCTGCTGTGGACGGTGCTGCCCATCTACCACATGCTGCTGTTCGCGCTGTCGACCAAGGACAGCGCCTTCGCGGGCCGCCTGTGGCCGCAGACGCCCACGCTGCGCAATGTCGAGCTGGTGCTCACCGAGCAGCACCACTACCTGGGCAATTTCTGGTCGCAGATCGGCTCCAGCGTGCTGATCGCGGCCGCCACCGGCGTGCTGACGCTGGTGGTGGCCACGATGGCGGCCTTCGCGATCAGCCGCCTGCGGGTGCGCGGCGGGCGCTGGGTGATGAACGCGGCGCTCTTCACCTACTTCATCCCGGCAGCCTTCCTCGCGGTGCCCATGTACAAGACCATGGGCCTGTACGGCCTGCTGAACAACCGCTGGTCGATGATCCTGGCCATGGTCACGCTGGCCGCGCCCTACGCGATCTGGGTGCTCAAGCAGGCCTCCGACAAGCTGCCCGTGGAGCTCGACGAAGCCGCGATCGTCGACGGCGCCAGCGCCGGGCAGCTCTTCCGGCTGGTGTACCTGCCGCTGATGACGCCCTCGCTGGTGGCCATCGGCGTGTACGCGGTGCTGCTGGCCTGGAACGAATACCTCTACGCCTTCCTGCTGCTCTCGGATGAGAAGCACATCACCGTGGCGGTGGCGCTGGGCCTGTTCCTGTCGGCCGACGATTCGCCCTGGGAACTGCTGATGGCCACCGGCGTGCTCTACGCGCTGCCGCCGGCGGCGATCTACTACGCCTTCAAGCGCTACATGGTCTCGGGGCTCACCGCGGGCGCGGTCAAGAGCTGAGCCGCAGCCCGCGCTCAGACCACGATCGGATTGACCGCGCCGTCCATCGACAGGATGGCGCCCGACACGTAGCTCGCCTTGTCGGAGGCCAGGAACAGCACCGCGTTGGCGATCTCCTCGGGGGTGGCGATGCGGCCCAGCGGCAGGCGGGCCTTGGCGCGGGTGAGCGCCTCCTCGGGGCTGATGCCCTGCATGCGGGCGTCGGCCTGCATGCCTTCCTTGAGCCGCTCGGTGAGGGTCAGGCCAGGATTGACCGCGTTCACCCGAATGCCCTTGCCGGCGTAGGCGCTGGCCATGCCGGCGGTCACGAGCATGAGTGCGGCATTGGCCGCGCCTCCGGGCATGTGCACCGGGCTGGCCACCTTGCCGCCCGCGCCGATGACATTGACCACGCAGCCCGCGCCGCGCGCAGCCATGCGCTTGATGATCGCGTCCAGCGGGAACACGTAGCTGAAGTACTTCGCGTCCATGGCGGCGCGCCACGCCGCGGGCTCGAGCTCGTCGGGCGGGGTGCGGCGCGCGGCGCCGGCCGAGGTGACGAGCACGTCGATCGGGCCAAGGCCCGACTCCACCGCCGCCACCATGGCGTTGACCGCGGCCGGATCGGCCATCTCGCCGGCAAAGCTCATCAGCCGGCCCGGCGCGGCGGCCGCGGGCACCGCCTGCAGCAGGGCGGCGCGGCCGCGCTCGAGGTTGCCGGCATCGCGCGAGACGATCGCCACCCGCGCGCCTTCGGCCAGAAAGCCCTGCGCGCAGGACAGGCCGATGCCCTTGCTGCCGCCCGTCACCACCACCACCTTGCCGCCGAGTCCGAGATCCATCGTATGCTCCCCTGAGTCACCGAGAACGGGCGCTGCCCGCGAAGCCATGAACGATACCCGGACCCAGACCGTCACACCGCCGATCACGGTGCGCCCCAGTCAGGATGACGATCTGCCGCGCATCCAGGCCATCTACGCGCATCACGTGCTGCACGGCACCGGCACCTTCGAGCTCGAGCCGCCCTCGCTCGCGGAGATCACCCGCCGGCGCGCCGATGTGCTGGGCAACGGCTTCTCGTGGCTGGTCGCGCAGCGCGGCGACACGGTGCTCGGCTATGCCTATGCCAACCTGTTCCGCACCCGGCCGGCCTACCGGTTCACGCTCGAGGACTCGATCTACATCGCGCCCGAGGCGATGGGCCAGGGCGTGGGGCGCCGGCTGCTCGAGGCCCTGCTGGCCGACTGCCAGGCGCGCGGCTGCCGGCAGGTGCTCGCGGTGATCGGCGACAGCGGCAACCAGGGCTCGATCGCGCTGCACGCGGCCTGCGGCTTCGAGATGAACGGCGTGCTGCGCGCGGTGGGCTGGAAGTTCGGCCGCTGGCTGGATGTGGTGATGATGCAGCGCGCCCTCGGCGAGGGCGATGGCAGCTCGCCGGCCTGACTACCAGTAGACCCAGGCCATGCGCGCGGCCATGGCGTAGAGCAGCAGCGAGAACACCCGCTTGAGGGTGGCCACCGGCAGGCGGTGCGTGAGCCGCGCGCCGAAGGGCGCGGTGAGCATGCTGGCGGCCACCACCGCGACCAGCGCGGGCAGGTAGACGAAGCCCAGGCTCCAGGGCGGCAGGCCCGGCACAGACCAGCCCGAGATCACATGGCCGATCATGCCGATGACCGCCACCGGCACGCCGATGGCCGCCGCGGTGCCGATCGCCCGCTGCATGGCCACGCCCCAGGCCAGCATCAGCGGCACGGTGAGGAAGGCGCCCCCGGCCGAGGCCAGGCCGCAGATCACGCCCACCACCACCCCGATGGCCAGCAGCACCGGCCGGCCCGGCAACCCGGTGCCTGGCGCGGGCTTGCGCCCGAGCAGCATCTGGGTGGCGCCACCGAACACCACCACCGCGAAGCCCAGCGCCAGCGCGCGCTGCGGCAGCCAGCCCGACACGAAGGTGGCCAGGAAGCTGCCCAGCAGCAGGGCGGGCGCGAGCCGGCGCACGAGCGCCCAGTCGACCGAGCCGAGCTGGTGGTGCGCGCGCACGCTGGAGCTGGACGTGAAGACCACCGTGGCCATGGCCGTGCCCAGCGAGAGGTGCACGATGTGATCGGCGCTCAGGGCCTGACTCTGGAAGAGCGCCGCCAGCAGCGGCACCAGCGTGAGCCCCCCGCCAATGCCGAGAAGGCCCGCGAGGAAGCCGATGATCGCGCCGAGCGCGAGGTAGGCGGCGAGCCAGGACATGCCCGGATCATACCGCCTGGAACGCGGCGGGCCGGCCGCCGCGCGCGGCGCTGATATCGTTCGCTGCGTTGCCCCCCGGCATGGCGCTGCCGTGCCCTCCCCACACACCCATCGCCGCCCAGCGGCCACCGCCCATGACCGCCTCCCAGGACATCACCCTCTTCTCGCCGGTGCGCGTCGGCGCCATCGATTGCGCCAACCGGGTCTTCATGTCGCCGCTCACGCGCTGCCATGCGCTGCCCGACGGTGACGTGCCGCATGCGCTCAATGCCACCTACTACCGGCAGCGCGCCGGCGCCGGCCTGATCATCAGCGAGGCCACCCAGGTCTCGCCGCAGGGCAAGGGCTATGTGGACACCCCGGGCATGTACAGCGCCGCCCAGCAGGCCGGCTGGAAGCTGGTGACCGACGCCGTGCACGAGGCCGGCGGGCGCATCGTCGCGCAGCTCTGGCATGTCGGTTCGATCTCCCACCCCGACTTCCAGCCCGGCGGCGAGCTGCCGGTGTCGTGCTCGGCGGTGAACCCCGGCGGCATCGTGCGCACCCCGGCCGGCAAGAAGGACCGCGTCGCGCCGCGGGCGCTGGAGACCCATGAGATCCCGGTGCTGATCGAGCAGTGGCGACAGGCTGCGCTGATCGCCCAGCGCGCCGGCTTCGACGGCGTCGAGCTGCATGGCGGCAACGGCTACCTGCTCGAGCAGTTCATGCGCGATGCCACCAATCACCGCACCGACGAGTGGGGCGGCAGCATCGCCAACCGGCTGCGCCTGACCCTGTCGATCATCGACGCCTGCATCGGCGTGTTCGGGGCCGGCCGCGTGGGCATCCGGCTCTCGCCGGTGACCAATGCCAACAACTGCGGCCAGGACTCCGATCCGCAGGCCACCTACGGCACGCTGGTCGACGCGCTCGATGCCCGCGGCATCGCGTTCATCGACTTCGTCGAGGGCCAGACCGGCAGCACCCGCAACCTCGAGGGCTTCGACTTCGCGCTCGCGCGCCGGCGCTTTCGCGGCGCCTATGTGGCCAACAACCGGTACACCCGCGAGATGGCGCTGGCGGCGGTGGCCCAGGGCGCGGCTGATGCGGTGGCCTTCGGCGTGCCCTTCATCAGCAACCCCGATCTGCCGGCCCGCCTGAAGGCCGATGTGCCGCTGGCACCGGCCAATCCGCAGACCTACTACGGCCAGAGCGCGGTGGGCTACACCGACTACCCGACCATGGACGCGGCCTGAGGCCTGCGTCTCAGTCGTAGCGGCGCGCGTCCTCGATCACCTTGCCGTCGTTGGGCAGGCTGCCCGGCGGCAGCAGGGCCACCTCGCCGCGCAGCTTGGTCACCTCGCGCAGGCTGAGCGCCACCCGCTCGGCCAGCCCCTCGGGCGCACCGGGCACCTCGGCCCGCAGGGTCATCAGGTCGTTGGCCATCTCGCCCGACACCACCAGCCGCACCCGGCCGAGCTCGGGATGACGACGGGCGATCTCGGCCACCTGGCCGGGATGCACGAACATGCCGCGCACCTTGGTGGTCTGGTCTGCGCGACCGAGCCAGCCGCGGATGCGCACGTTGCTGCGACCGCAGGGCGAACGCCCGGGCAGCACCGCCGACAGGTCGCCGGTGCCGAAGCGGATCATGGGGTAGTCGGGGTTGAAGCTGGTGACCACCACCTCGCCGACCTCGCCGTCGGGCAGCGGCTCGCCAGTGCCCGGCCGCACGATCTCGAGAATGAGGTCCTCCTCGAGGATCATGCCCTCGAGGGCCTCGGACTCATACGCGATCAGGCCCACGTCGGCGGTGCCGTACCACTGCAGCACGGTCTGCAGGCCCTGGGCCAGGAACCAGGCGCGCAGCGAGGGGGGCAGGGCCTCGGCACCAACCAGCGCGCGCTTGAGGTTGCCGATGTCGGCGCCGGTCTCGAGCGCCTTCTCGATGATGATCCGCAGGAACGAGGGGGTGCCCACGTAGGCGTCGGGGCGCAGCGCGCGGATCACCTCGAGCTGCTGCTCGGTCTGGCCGGTGCCCGCCGGAATCACCGCGCAGCCGATGTGCCGCGCGGCCAGATCGACCATCCAGGCACCCGGGGTGAGGTGGTAGCCGAAGCAGTTCTGCAGCACGTGGCCGGGCCGCATCCCGGCGGCCCACAGCGCGCGCGCCGAGCGCCAGGGATCGGGGCGCGCGCCCTCGGGGTCGAAGATCGGTCCGGGCGAGAGGTAGAGATGCCCCATGCGCCCGGGCGGCAGCGTGGTCAGCCCGCCGAACGGCGGTTCAGCCTGCTGAAGATCCTTGAGCTCGGACTTGCGCAGCACCGGCAGCGCGGCCAGCGCCTTGCGCGAGGCCACCGCCGCCGCGTCGACGCCGGCCAGGCGGCGCGCCCAGCCCGGCGCATCGCGCTGCGCGAGGCTCACCAGCCCGGGCAGCCGGGCCATCAGCGCGCCCTCGCGGGCCTCGGGTTCGCGGGTCTCGAGATCGTCGTAGAACGGTGAGCTGCGCATCAGGCGCTCCCAGGGGCGTCAGAGCCAGCGCTTGCGCCGGCGATAGGCCTTGACGTCGCGGAAGGACGCGCGGCCCTCCTTGGAGACGCCAAGGTAGAACTCGCGCACATCCTCGTTGTCGGCGAGTTCGGCCGCGGGCCCGTCCATGACGATGCGCCCGCTCTCGAGGATGTAGCCGTAGTCGGAGTACTTCAGGGCGACATTGGTGTTCTGCTCGGCCAGCAGGAAGCTCACGCCCTCCTTCTGGTTGAGGTCGCGCACGATGCCGAAGATCTCGGCCACGATCTGCGGCGCCAGACCCATCGAGGGCTCGTCGAGCAGGATCATGGCGGGCTTGGCCATCAGGGCGCGCCCCACCGCGGTCATCTGCTGCTCGCCGCCCGAGGTGTAGCCGGATTGCGATCCGCGGCGCGTCTTCAGGCGCGGAAAGTAGTGATAGACCCGCTCGAGCTCGGCGGCGAGCTCGCCGCGCGACAGGCCGCGGGTGTAGGCGCCGGTGAGCAGGTTCTCCTCGACGGTGAGGTGGCCGAAGCAGTGGCGGCCCTCCATCACCTGGATGACCCCGCGCCGGACCAGATCCGAGGGCGTGAGCTGTTCGATGCGCTCGCCGCGGTACTCGATGCTGCCCTTGGTGACTTCGCCGCGCTCGCCCTTGAGCAGGTTCGACACCGCGCGCAGCGTGGTGGTCTTGCCCGCGCCGTTGCCGCCGAGCAGCGACACGATGCGACCCTCGGGCACCGTGAGCGACACGCCCTTGAGCACCAGGATCACGTGGTTGTAGATGACTTCGATGCCGTTGACGGCGAGCAGCGCGGCGGTGGTCACGGGGCTTTCCTGTGGGAGGCCGATGGGCGAGCGGCCGGGCGCGGGCGACGGGCCCGCGCCCGGGGCAGACTCAGCTCGCGTCCTTGGCGCAGTCGCGGTACTCGAGCTTCTTCTCACCCGCGTACTTCTTGGCGGCCTGATCGACCATCGGCTTGATGATGCTCATGTCGGCCTCGTAGATCTTCTTCTCGGTCGTCCACTTCTTGCCGTCCCACTGGTGGATCATGGCCTTGGAGGTGCCCATGTGGTCGGCGCAGGAGGTGGACAGCGGCAGCATGAAGCCGTCGAAGCCCAGCGCCTTGATCTTGCGATCATCGATGGCCAGATTCTCCAGGCCCCAGCGCACCTGCTCGCCGGTGAGCGGCTTCTTGCCGTACTTCTCCTGGGCGCGACGGATGCCCTCGATGGTGAGCATGGCGTGGACGATGCCGCGGTTGTAGAGCACCTCGCCCACTTCCTCGGCCGGGCCGGTGCCCTGGCTCTTGCCGTGCAGCAGCTTGAGGATGTCCTCGTGGACCTTGCCGCGACCCGACGGCGAGAGCGAGGTGACCGCGGTGAAGCCCTTGCCGGCGTCGCCCGCCGGACGGACATCGGGCTCGGCCCCGGCGTACCAGCCGCCGTACATCTTCTCGCGCGGGAAGCCGGTGGCCACCGCCTCCTTGACCGCGGTGCCGTTCATCACGCCCCAGCCCCACAGGATCACGTAGTCGGGCCGCTGCTGGCGGATCTGCAGCCAGGTGGCCTTCTGCTCGACGCCGGGATGGGTGACCGGCAGCTGCAGCAGCTCGAAGCCGTGCATCTTGGAGCGCTCGACCAGCAGGGGGATGGCCTCCTTGCCGTAGGGCGAGTCGTGATAGACGTACGCGATCTTCTTGCCCTTGAGCTTGTCGGCCCCACCCTCGCGACCGGCGATGTGCTGGACCACGATGTCGGCGGCCACCCAGTAGCTGCCGCCCAGGATGAAGTTCCACTTGAAGACCCGGCCCTCGGCCGAGGCCGACAGGCCGTAGCCGCCGGTGATCAGCGGGATCTTGTCGTTGAAGGTCTTGTCGGTGAGCGCGAAGGTGATGCCGGTGGACAGCGGATGGAAGGCCGCGGCGCCGGTGGGGCCCTTGCCCTTGAGGCGCTCGTAGCACTCCACGCCGCGGTCGGTGGCGTAGCCGGTCTCGCATTCCTCGTAGGTGATCTTCACGCCGTTGATGCCGCCGTCGCGGGCATTGACCAGCTTCAGGTAGTCGATGAAGCCGTTGGCGAAGGGAATGCCGTTGGGCGCGTAGGCGCCGGTGCGGTAGGACAGCACCGGGATGAACTGCTCCTTGGCGCCGGCGGCCGGCGCGTCGGCCTTCTTGGCCTGCGCCAGCGCAGGCGCCTGCGGGGCGAGCGCGCCGGCGGCAACCAGCGCCGCGGCCATCAGCGTGTGGCGGATCGTCTGCCTCATGGGTATCTCCTTGGTGTGGATGTGTGCTTCTGGATCAGGGGCGCCGGCGTCTTCGGCCGGCTCGGGAAGTGACGGTGGACGGCAGGCACCACGGCCGCTCAGTGCGGGAAGGGCCACAGCCGCAGCTTCTCCTTGGCGACCGACCACAGCCGCGCAAGACCGTGCGGCTCGACGATCAGGAAGAAGACGATCAGCGCGCCGAAGATCATGAACTCGAGGTGCGAGGTCATGGCCGCGGAGATCGGGATGCCCAGCCAGGCCGGGATCTGGTTGAGCAGGATGGGCAGGATCACGATGAAGGCCGCGCCCAGGAAGCTGCCCAGGATGGAGCCCAGGCCGCCGATGATGATCATGAACAGCAGGTTGAGCGAGCGGTTGACATCGAAGGCGAGCGCCTCCCAGGAGCCCAGGTGCACGAAGCCCCACAGCGCACCGGACACCCCGATGAAGAACGAACTCAGCGCGAAGGCGGTGAGCTTGGCGTGCATGGGGCGGATGCCGATCACGGCGGCGGCCACGTCCATGTCGCGGATCGCCATCCAGGAACGGCCGAGGTGGCCGCGCACCAGGTTCTTGGCCATCAGGCCGAACACGCAGACGATCGCCAGCACGAACAGGTACTTGCGGGCAGGGGTGTCGAGGCTCACCCCGAACATCTCCAGCGCCGGCACCTGCACCGAGCCGGAGGTGGAGTCGTTGCTCAGCCACTTCACGCGCGTGAACAGCCAGTCGGAGAAGAACTGCGCGGCCAGGGTGGCCACTGCCAGATACAGGCCCTTGATGCGCAGGCTGGGCACGCCGAAGACCACGCCGGCGGCCATGGCGACCAGGCCGGCGAGCACGAAGGCGACGATGAGGTTCAGGTCGGGGATGCGCACCGTGAGGTTGTAGGCGGCATACGCGCCCACCGCCATGAAGGCGCCCGAGCCGAGCGAGATCTGGCCGCAGTAGCCCACCAGCAGGTTCAGGCCGATGGCCGCCAGCGCCAGGATCAGGAAGGGGATGAGGATGGCCTTGAACAGGTACTCGCTGCCGATCTGCGGCACCACCAGAAAGGCGAAGGCGAGCAGCAGGCCCATCACCAGCCGGTCCTGCGCGATCGGGAAGATCTGCTGGTCGGCCGGGTAGCCGGTCTTGAACTGGCCGTTTTCGCGGTAGAGCATCGGGTTGACCTGAGTGAGAGCGGCGAGGGGCGGGGCGCGGGCGGGTGCTGTCTCAGACCCGGTCGATGATCTTCTCGCCGAACAGGCCCTGCGGCCGCACCAGCAGGAAGCCCAGCGCCAGCACGTAGGCGAACCAGTTCTCGATGCCACCGCCGATGATCGGGCCGAGGTAGACCTCGGAGAGCTTCTCGCCCAGGCCGATGATCAGGCCGCCGACGATGGCGCCGGGCACCGAGGTGAAGCCGCCCAGGATGACCACCGGCAGGGCCTTGAGCGCCAGGATGGCGAGCGAGAACTGCACCCCGAGCTTGCTGCCCCAGACCATGCCGGCCACCAGCGCGGTGAAGCCGGCCACCGACCAGACGATCACCCAGATGCGGTTGAGCGGAATGCCGATCGACTGCGCGGCCTGGTGGTCATCGGCCACCGCGCGCAGGGCGCGCCCCGTGGCGGTCTTCTGGAAGAACAGCGCCAGCACCACCACCAGCACCGTGGCCATCACCGCGGCGACGATGTCGTCGCGGTTGACCATCACGCCGCCCTGGAACACATCCTCGAAGAGCAGCAGCGGCTCCTTGGCGATGCCCAGGTCGATCTTGTAGATGTCGGAGCCCCAGAGGGTCTGACCGAAGCCGTCGATGAAGTAGGTGACGCCCAGCGTGGCCATCAGCAGCACCACGCCCTCCTGGTTGACCAGCTTGCGCAGCACGATCCGCTCGATCAGCCAGGCCAGCGCGATCATGATGATCACCGACAGCGCGAAGGCGATGCCGTTGGCGAGCCAGCGGTTGTCGAAGCCGAACCACGCGGGAATCCACTCCGAGAGCCGGGCCATGGACAGCGCCGCGAACAGCACCATCGCGCCCTGCGCGAAATTGAACACGCCCGAGGCCTTGAAGATCAGCACGAAGCCCAGCGCCACCAGCGCATAGAGCACCCCGGCCATCAGGCCGCCGATCGCCACTTCCAGCAGAAATCCGAGATTCATCAGCGACAGTCCTGAAGGGGCGCGCGGCTCAGTGGGCCACGCCGAGATACGCCGAGATCACGTCGGGGTTGCTGCGGACCTCGTCGGGCGTGCCATCGCCGATCTTGCGGCCGTAGTCGAGCACCACCACCCGGTCGGAGATGTCCATCACCACGCCCATGTCGTGCTCGATCAGGACGATGGTGGTGCCGAACTCGTCGTTGACGTCGAGGATGAAGCGGCTCATGTCCTGCTTCTCCTCGAGGTTCATGCCGGCCATCGGCTCGTCGAGCAGCAGCAGGCTGGGTTCCATGGCCAGCGCGCGGCCCAGGTCGACCCGCTTCTGCAGACCGTAGGGCAGGCGGCCCACCGGAGTCTTGCGGAAGCTCTGGATCTGAAGGAAGTCGATGATCCGCTCGACATGCTCGCGGTGCGCGACCTCCTCGCGCAGCGCCGGGCCCACCCGGATCATCTGCGCCAGGATGCCCGACTTCATGCGCAGGTTGCGCCCGGCCATGATGTTGTCGAGCACGCTCATGCCCTTGAACAGCGCCAGGCTCTGGAAGGTGCGCGCCACGCCCATCTCGGCGACCTGGCGCGAGCTCATGCGGTTGAAGTGCCGGCCGCGGAACACGATCTCGCCCTGCTGCGGGGTGTAGACCCCGTTGATCACGTTGAGCATCGAGCTCTTGCCGGCACCGTTGGGGCCGATGATGGCGCGGATCTCGTGCTCGCGGACATCGAAGGAGATGTCGGTGAGCGCCTTGACCCCGCCGAACGACAGCGAGATGTTCTTCAGGTCGAGGACGACTTCACCGATCGGGCGCTGGTTCATGCGGCAGCTCCGGGGGCGGGCTCAGGCGGCCAGCGGCTGGGCCGCGGGCGGGAAGGTGGCGGCATCGGCCAGGCTGACGGTGGCCGACACCGAGCCGGTGCGGCCATCCTCGAAGCGCACCTGGGTCTCGATGAACTGCTCGGCGCGCCCGGCGTACAGCGCCTCGACCAGCACCTGGTACTTCTGCGCGATGAAGCGGCGGCGCACCTTGCGGGTACGGGTGAGCTCCTCGTCGTCGGCGTCGAGCTCCTTGTGCAGCACCAGGAAGCGGGCGACCTGCGCGCCGGCCATCACCGGGTCGGAGGCCAGATCGGCATTGACCTTCTCGACGCACTCGCGCAGCAACTGGTAGACCTCGGGCCGGGAGGCGAGATCGACATAGCCGGCATAGGAGAGGTTGCGCCGCTCGGCCCAGCTGCCGCAGGCGTCGAAGTCGATGTTCAGGAAGGCCACCACCCGGTCCTGCCCGTCGCCGAAGGCCACCGCCTCCTTGATGAAGGGGAAGAACTTGAGCTTGTTCTCGATGTACTTCGGCGCGAACAGGCCGCCACCGGCGAGCTTGCCCACGTCGCGGGCCCGGTCGATGATGCGCAGATGACCGTCGGCGCCGAGGTAGCCCGCGTCGCCGGTGTGGAACCAGCCCTGCGCGTCGCGCACCTCGGCAGTGGCCTCGGGATTGCGGTGGTACTCGCGCAGCAGCCCGGGGCTGCGGATGAGCACCTCGCCGGCCTCCGACACCCGCAGCTCCACCCCATCCACCGGCGGCCCGACGGTGTCGGCGCGCACCTGGCCGTTGGGCTGCACGCACACGAACACCGCGGTCTCGGTGGAGCCGTAGAGCTGCTTGAGATTGATGCCCAACGAACGGTAGAACTCGAACAGGTCGGGCCCGATCGCCTCGCCCGCGGTGTAGGCGAGCCGCACCCGGCTCATGCCCAGGGAGTTGCGCAGCGGCCCGTAGATGAACAGGCGGCCCAGGGCGTAGTGGAGACGGTCGGCCAGACCCACGCCGGGATCGCCATCGAGGATGCGCCCGCCCACCCGCCGCGCCAGCGCCATGAAGTGGCGGTAGAGCCAGCGCTTGGGCCCGGCCGCGTCCTCCATGCGGATGGTCACCTGGGTGAGCAGCGCCTCGAGCACCCGCGGCGGGGCGAAGTAGTAGGTGGGCCCGATCTCGCGCATGTCGGACGCCACCGTGGCCTGCGACTCGGGGCAGTTGACCGTGAAGCCGTTGAGCAGCCACTGCACGTAGGAGAAGATGTTCTGCCCCAGCCAGGCCATGGGCAGGTAGGCGAGCACCTCCTCGCGGGGCCCGAGGCCCTCCAGGCGCGAGGCCACCGCCGACATCGACAGCAGGTTGCGGTGGGTGTGCACCACGCCCTTGGGGGTGCCGGTGGTGCCCGAGGTGTAGAACATGGCGGCGGGGTCGTCGGGCGAGCCCTTGTCGATCTCGGCGCGCACCAGGCCCGGGTGGCTGGCCAGCAGGCCGCGACCGATCTCGATCAGCCGTTCAAAGGAGAGCAGCTGCGGCTGGCGATAGCTGCGCAGCCCGCGCGCATCATCGAACACCACATGCCCGAGCGCCGGGTGGCCGGCGAGCACCTCGAGCATCTTGTCGACCTGCTCCTGGTCCTCGACCACCGCGAAACCGATGTCGGCGTTGCGGCACACGAAGGCCATCTCGGCCGCGGCGGCATCCTGGTAGAGGGGCACCGGCACCGCGCCGAGCGACTGGGCCGCGAGCATGGCCACGTAGAGGTTGGGGCGGTTCTCGCCCACCAGCGCCAGATGCGCGCCGCGCGCAAGCCCCAGGCTGGAGAGCCCGGCGGCGGCGGCCTCGGCGCGCTCGGCGAGTTCGCGCCAGGTGAGGGTCTGCCAGATGCCAAGGCGCTTCTCGCGCAGGGCGGGCGCGTCAGGGCGCTCGGCGGCATGGCGCAGCGCCAGCGCGGGGAAGGTGGCGTTGCCGAGCGCTCGGACGCGCTCGGTATCGCTGTTCTGGGGATCCATCGGGTTCTCGCGGCAGTGGCTCGAATGGCCGCCGGCACAGGCCGGCACCTGGATGAGAGCACGCGAGACTTACCCAGGGCTGACCCGGACGCAAGCAAGCCCCGGCGAGGCCGGGGGCTACTCGGGGCTACTTCTCGTAGACGAAGAAGCCGCGGCCGCTCTTGCGGCCGAGCATGCCGGCATCGACCATCTCGCGCAGCAGCGGCGCCGGGCGGTACTTGGGATCGTTGAAGGCGCCGTAGAGCACCTCCATGACCGCGAGCAGCACGTCGAGTCCGACCATGTCGCACAGCGCCAGCGGACCGATCGGGTGGTTGCAGCCCAGGCGCATGCCGGCGTCGATCTCCTCGGCGCTGGCAATGCCCTCCTGCAGCGTGAACACCGCCTCGTTCAGCATGGGGCACAGGATGCGGTTGACCGCGAAGCCGGCGCTGTTGCGCACGCCGATGGGGGTCTTGCCCAGGGCGCGCGAGAGCTCGGCCACCTCCTCGACCGTGGCCTCGGTGGTGCGCAGGCCGCGGATGATCTCGACCAGCGCCATCACCGGCACCGGGTTGAAGAAGTGCATGCCCACGAAGCGCTCGGGCCGGCTGGTGGCAGCCGCCAGGCGCGTGATGGAGATCGACGAGGTGTTGGTGGCGATGATGGCGCCCGGCCGCAGGATGCGGTCGACCGCCTGCAGGATGCGGATCTTCACCGCCTCGTTCTCGGTGGCCGCCTCGATCACCAGGTCGGCGCCGGCGAGATCGCCGGCCTCGGTGGTGGTGCGGATGCGGGCCATGACCTGGGCCTTGCCCTCCTCGGTGAGCGCGCCCTTGCGCACCGAGCGGTCGAGCGAGCCCGAGATGGTGTTGAGCGCGCGCTGGAGCGCATCGGCATTCACATCCTGGACGATGGCCTGCAGGCCGGCGAGCGCGCACACCTGCGCGATGCCGTTGCCCATGGTGCCGGCGCCGATCACGCCGACGGTCTCGATTGCCATTGGGTTTCCTCCCTGAGCGAAGCCCGCAAGGATACGCCAGCCAGCCCGCGCCCCGCCCTGAAATCGTCGATAATTCCGGCTTGCCGGCTCGATCCGCGCCGCCCCCGCGACCCACCGCAGGACCGCCACCATGACCGATCTCTCCGAGGCGAAGAAACTCGCCGAGTACCGCGCCACGAACAAGGTTCGCTTCGTCACCGCCGCCTCGCTGTTCGACGGCCACGATGCCTCGATCAACATCATGCGGCGCATCCTGCAGAGCATGGGCTGCGAGGTCATCCACCTCGGCCACAACCGCTCGGTGCGCGAGATCGTCGACTGCGCGCTCCAGGAAGACGCGCACGGCATCGCGGTCAGCTCCTACCAGGGCGGCCATGTCGAGTACTTCAAGTACATGATCGACCTGCTGCGCGAGGCTGGCGCCGCGCACATCAAGGTCTTCGGCGGCGGCGGCGGCGTGATCGTGCCGGCCGAGATCCGCGAGCTGCACGAGTACGGCGTCACCCGCATCTACTCGCCCGAGGACGGCCAGCGGCTGGGGCTCGCCGGCATGATCGGCGACATGATCCAGCGCTGCGACACCGACCTCGCCCGGCTCGCGCCGGCCACGCTCTCGGCCATCCAGGCGCCGCCCGCCGGCGATGCCGAGGGCCTGGCCCGCTCGCGCCGCGCGCTGGCCCAGCTCATCACCGCGCTCGAGAACGGCACGCCGCCCGAGGGCCTCGATGCCGCCGGCTTCGACGCGCTGCGCCAGGCCCTGCACCGGCAGGCCGACACCGTGCGCACCCCGGCGCTGGGCATCACCGGCACCGGCGGCGCCGGCAAGAGCTCGCTCACCGATGAGCTGGTGCGCCGCTTCCGGCTCGACCAGGACGACGCCCTGCGCCTGGCGATCATCTCGGTGGACCCCACCCGCCGCAAGAGCGGCGGCGCGCTGCTGGGCGACCGCATCCGCATGAATGCGATCAACCACCCCAGCGTGTTCATGCGCTCGCTGGCTACCCGCGAGGCCGGCAGCGAGGTCAGCCGCGCCCTGCCCGACGTGATCGCGGCCTGCCGCGTGGCCGGCTTCGACCTGATCGTGGTCGAGACCTCCGGCATCGGCCAGGGCGACGCGGCGATCGTGCCGCTCGTCGATGCCACCCTGTACGTCATGACCCCCGAGTTCGGCGCCGCCAGCCAGCTCGAGAAGATCGACATGCTCGACTTCGCCGACTTCGTGGCGATCAACAAGTTCGACCGCAAGGGCGCGGCCGACGCGCTGCGCGACGTCGCCAAGCAGTACCAGCGCAACCGCGAGCAGTGGCATCGCCGCCCCGACGAGATGCCGGTGTGGGGCACCCAGGCCAGCCGCTTCAACGATGACGGCGTCACCGCGCTCTACCAGGGCATGCTGCCGCGCCTGACCGAGCTCGGGCTGCGCCTGCCGCTGGCCGACCAGACCGACCCCGCCCGGCCGGGCCGGCTGCCCGCGGTGGTGGCGCGCCACTCCTCCAGCCAGGTGGTGATCGTGCCGCCGCAGCGCACGCGCTATCTGGCCGACATCGCCGACACGGTGCGCGGCTACAAGCAGCGCGCCCGCGCGCAGGCCAGGCTCGCCCGCGAAGTGCAGCAGCTGCGCGAGAGCCGGCGCATGCTGCACGAGGCCAACCCCGAGAAGCACCGCGCGCTCGAGGCCCTCGAGGAGCAGGCGGCGCTGCGCGAGGCGCGGCTCGAGGCCGACTCGCGCGCGCTGCTCGCCGCCTGGCCGCGCATCCGCGAGGACTACGCCGGTGACGAGCTGGTGGTCACGGTGCGCAACCGCGAGATCCGCACCGAACTCACCCGCACCAGCCTGTCGGGCACGCGCATCCGCAAGGTCGCGCTGCCGGGCTTCGAGGACCACGGCGAGCTGCTCAAGTGGCTGCTGCTCGAGAACCTGCCCGGCGCCTTCCCCTACACCGCCGGCGTGTTCTCGTTCAAGCGCGAGGGCGAGGACCCCACCCGCATGTTCGCCGGCGAGGGCGACCCCTTCCGCACCAACCGGCGCTTCAAGCTGCTCTCGGAGGGCATGCCCGCCAAGCGGCTGTCCACCGCCTTCGACAGCGTCACGCTCTACGGCCATGACCCCGCGCTGCGCCCCGACATCTACGGCAAGGTGGGCAACAGCGGCGTGAGCATCGCCACCCTCGATGACATGCAGGTGCTCTACGGCGGCTTCGATCTCTGCGACCCCGCCACCAGCGTGAGCATGACCATCAACGGGCCGGCGCCCACCCTGCTGGCCATGTTCATGAACACCGCCATCGAGCAGCAGCTCGAGGCCTTCCGCCAGCGCGAGGGCCGCGAACCCGACGCCGCCGAGTCGGCGCGCCTGCGCGCGGCCACGCTCTCGTCGGTGCGCGGCACGGTGCAGGCCGACATCCTCAAGGAAGACCAGGGCCAGAACACCTGCATCTTCAGCACCGAGTTCAGCCTGAAGGTGATGGGCGACATCGCCGAGTACTTCGTGCAGCACGACGTGCGCAACTTCTACTCGGTGAGCATCAGCGGCTATCACATCGCCGAGGCCGGGGCCAACCCGATCAGCCAGCTCGCCTTCACGCTGTCCAACGGCTTCACCTTCGTGGAGGCCTACCTCGCGCGCGGCATGCACATCGACGACTTCGCGCCCAACCTGAGCTTCTTCTTCAGCAACGGCATGGACCCGGAGTACACCGTGATGGGTCGGGTGGCCCGTCGCATCTGGGCGGTGGCCATGCGTGATCGCTACGGCGCCAACGACCGCAGCCAGAAGCTGAAGTACCACTGCCAGACCAGCGGACGCAGCCTGCACGCGCAGGAGATCCAGTTCAACGACATCCGCACCACGCTGCAGGCGCTGATCGCCACCTACGACAACGCCAACAGCCTGCACACCAACGCCTTCGACGAGGCGATCACCACGCCCACCGAAGACAGCGTGCGCCGCGCGATGGCCATCCAGCTGATCATCAATCGTGAGTGGGGGCTGGCCAAGAACGAGAACCCGCTGCAGGGCAGCTTCATCGTCGACGAGCTCACCGAGCTGGTCGAGGAGGCCGTGCTGGCCGAGTTCGAGCGCATCGCCGAGCGCGGCGGCGTGCTGGGCGCCATGGAGACCGGCTACCAGCGCGGCAAGATCCAGGACGAGAGCATGCACTACGAGATGCTCAAGCACACCGGCGAGTACCCGATCATCGGCGTGAACACCTTCCGCAACCCCAAGGGCGACCCCATCCCCGAGAAGCTCGAGCTCGCCCGCTCCACCGAGGACGAGAAGCGCTCGCAGCTTGCCCGCCTGGATGACTTCCATGCGCGTCACGCCGCCAGCGCGCCCGAGATGCTGGCCCGCCTGCGCCGCACCGTGATCGACAACGGCAATGTCTTCGCCGTGCTGATGGATGCGGTGCGCTGCTGCTCGCTCGGCCAGATCACCGAGGCGCTGTTCGAAGTGGGCGGGCAGTACCGCCGCAGCATGTGACCGGGGAGCGAGGGGTGGCACTGAGCGACATCGAGATCGCCCGCGAGGCGACGCTGCGGCGGATCACCGATCTGGCCGCCGACCGGCTGGGCATCGACGATCAGCACCTCGTGCCCTACGGGCACCACAAGGCAAAGCTCACGCTGCCCTACATCGAGTCGCTGCGCGAGCGGCCCGAGGGCAAGCTGATCCTGGTCACCGCGATCAGCCCCACGCCCGCCGGCGAGGGCAAGACCACCACCACGGTGGGCCTGGGCGACGCGCTCAACCGGATCGGCGAGCGGGCCATGATCGCGCTGCGCGAGCCGTCCCTGGGCCCGGTGTTCGGCCTGAAGGGCGGCGCCACCGGCGGCGGTCGCGCGCAGGTGGTTCCCATGGAGGACATCAACCTCCACTTCACCGGCGACTTCCACGCCATCGCGCTCGCCAACAACCTGCTGGCCGCGGCCATCGACAACCACGTCCATCACGGCAACACGCTCGACATCGACGTGCGTCGCGTCACCTGGCGCCGGGTCATGGACATGAACGACCGGGCGCTGCGCCAGCTCACCGTGGGCCTGGGCGGGCCGGCCAACGGCCATCCGCGCGAGGACGGCTTCGACATCGTGGTGGCCTCTGAGGTCATGGCCATCCTGTGCCTGGCCACCTCGCTCGCCGACCTGCGCGAGCGGCTCGGCCGCATCGTGGTGGCCCACACCCGTGATCGCCGGCCGGTGCGCGCCGCCGACCTCAAGGTCCACGGCGCCATGGCGGTGCTGCTGCGCGATGCGATCGCGCCCAACCTGGTCCAGACCCTCGAGAACAACCCTGCGCTGCTGCACGGCGGGCCCTTCGCCAACATCGCCCACGGCTGCAACTCGGTGATCGCCACCCGCACCGCGCTGCGACTGGCCGACTACGTGGTCACCGAGGCCGGCTTCGGTGCCGACCTCGGGGCCGAGAAGTTCATCGACATCAAGTGCCGGCTGAGCGGGCTGCGCCCGGCGCTCGCGGTGGTGGTGGCCACGGTGCGCGCGCTCAAGTACCACGGCGGCCTGCCGCTCGATGCGCTCGGCGCCGAAGACCTGCCGGCCCTGGGCCGCGGGCTCGCCAACCTCGAGCGCCACCTGCGCAACCTGCGCGAGGTGTTCGGCCTGCCCTGCGTGGTTTCCATCAATCACTTCGCCTCCGACACCGAAGCCGAGCACGCGCTGCTGCGCGAGCGGGTCGCGGCCCTGGGCGTGCCGGCGCACACCGCGCGGCACTGGGCGCAGGGCAGCGAGGGCGCGACAGACCTCGCCCGCGAGGTGGTCCGGCTGGCCGCGCAGCCCACCGAGCTGCGCTTCGCCTACGCCGACGACGATCCCCTCTGGGACAAGATCCGCGCGCTGGCCACCCGCGTCTACGGCGCGGCCGAGGTGCGGGCCAGCCCGGCGGCGCGCGCCCGCCTCGCGCAACTGCAGGCCGAGGGCCATGGCGGACTGCCGGTGTGCATCGCCAAGACGCAGTACAGCTTCTCCACCGACCCGACGCTGCGCGGCGCGCCCGAGGGCCATGTGCTCGACGTGCGCGAGGTCCGGCTGGCCGCCGGCGCAGGCTTCGTGGTGGTGATCTGCGGCGAGGTCATGACCATGCCCGGGCTGCCGCGGGTGCCGGCGGCAGAGCGCATCGACCTCGACGAGCAGGGCCGCATCATCGGCCTGTCCTGAGTCCGCGCCGCCGCGTGCCTCGGCCCGACTCCCCCGGCATGGCGCCCTCGCAGGTTCTGGTGCTGGCCAATCCGCGCGCCGGCGGCGGGCGCGGGCGCCTGCTGGTCGAGCCGATGCGGCGCTGGCTGCTCAGCCACGCGCCCGGCGTGCGCCTGGAGGCCATCGATGGTGTCGACGAGGCCGAGCAGCTGATCCAGGCCGGCCCGATCGGGCTGCGGGTGGTGCTCGTCGGTGGCGACGGCACGGTGCACCGCATGCTCGCCTCGCTGCTGGTGCGCCGCTGCGAGCTCGGCCTGGTGCCCGCCGGCAGCGGCAACGACATCGCCCGCGCGCTGGGCCTCGCCGCGATGGGCTGGGAGCGGGCGCTGGACCATGCCCTGCACGCGCCCAGCGCGCCGATCGACGTGGGGGAGTGCGCCTTCGGCGGACGCTCCGTGCTGTTCCTGAGCAGCCTCACCGGCGGCTTCGACGCAGCAGTCGGCGCGCGCGCCCTGAAGGCGCCGGCCTGGCTGGGCGGCACCGCCCGCTACCTGTGGGCCACGCTGCGCGAGCTGCAGGCGCTGCAGACCTGGCGGATGCGGGTGCGGCTCGATGGCCGCGAGGTGCATCTGGGCCGCACGCTCTTCGCCTCGGCCCTGAACACGCCCACCTATGGCGCCGGCCTGCCCGCGGTGCCGCAGGCCCGGGCCGATGACGGCCAGCTCGACGCGCTGCTGGCCGGGCGTTTCGGTCGGGCAGGCGCCCTCGCGATGCTGCCGCGGCTGATGCTCGGGCGCCACCTGTCCCATCCGCGCGTGAGCACCGCGACCTTCACCGAGATGATCGTCGACAGCGAGACCGCCGTGCCGCTAGCGGCCGACGGCGAGCCGGTGGGCCGGGCCCACAGCTGGCGGGTGCGGGTGCGCATCGGCGCGCTGCCGGCCGTGGGCCGGCCGTGAGCCGGCCGGTGCCGGCCTGATCCGCGACCGCGTGGCCTGAGAACGAACCGGGGCGGCGCGCGGCCTGCGCTATGCTCGATCGGCGCGCCGCGGCCACCGTGCGGCGTCAGCCCCCCATCCCCGCATCACTCCCAGGAGACCCCCATGAGCGCCACCGACATCCAGGCCATCGAGGCCGCCGACGCCCGCCGCTGCCAGGCCGCACTGGACAAGGACGCCGCCACGCTGCGCGAACTGATGGGCGATGACCTGCTCTACGTGCACAGCAGCGCCACCGCCGAGGACAAGGCCACCTACATCGACCGGGTGGTCAGCGGCTTCTACGACTACAAGGGCTTCACCCACATCCGCCGCAACTTCCGGGTCTATGGCGACGTGGCGCTGGTCGATGGTGACGTTCGCATCCAGGTGGTGGTCAAGGGCGGCCTGAAGGACTTCGTCAGCCGCTACCTGCAGGCCTGGGCGCGCCGCGACGGCCGCTGGCAGGTGGTGTCCTGGCAATCCACCCCGGTGCCGGCGGCCTGATCGGCGCCGGCCCGGTGATCGCGCCCGGATCAGGTCCGGGTGCGCATCGGCCCCAGAAAATCGCGCTTGCCCACCGCCACCCCGAGGTGCCGCAGGATGTCGTAGGCGGTGGCGGCGTGGAAGTAGAAGTTGGGCAGCGAGAACGACAGGATGAAGGTCTCGGCCGTGAACGGGATCTGCCGACCGCGGATCTCGAAGGCCATGTCGCGGCCGGCCAGGGCGTTGATCTCGGCCGCGCTCACCTGCGACAGCGCGTCCTTCGCGTCGGCGAGCAGCCGCTGCAGGTCGGCATAGCCGCGCGGCGGTGCCTCGCCGGGCGGGGTGAACAGGCCGCGGCGCAGCCCCTCGATGGCGCCGATGGAGTGGTGCGCCACCGACTCCACCTGGAACCGGAAGGGCAGCATGTCGGGCGCGAGCCGCGCCTGCACGAGGGTCTCGGGATCGATGCCCTGCGCGGTGGCATGGGCCAGGCCCTTGTCGAGGCAGCCGCTGATCGCGGTGAGGGTCTGCAGATAGCTGGCAACGCTCAGGTCATACAGGGAAACGGACATCAGGGCGGCTCCTGGTCAGGGTGGAGAAGGCGTCTTGCGGGTTGGCAGATGCGCAGGCGCAGACCCGATCAGGCGGGCACCGCCGCGCCCAGGGCCTCGCGCAGCAGCGCCGGCGGATCGGCCCGGCCCAGCCGCCCGGCCAGGGCGAGCGTGGGCCGCTGGGCAAGCATGCCGGTGAGCGCCGCGCGCAGCGCGGGCGCGTCGATGGCCTGCAGCTGCGCCAGCCGCTCGCCCGGCAGCACCACGCGGTCGTGCATCAGCAGGTCACGGCCCAGCCACTCGGCGAAAGAGGCGGGCCGCTCCAGGCTGCGCGCCAGCCGCATGGCCTGCTGGTTGCGGCTGCGCTCCAGGTCGTCGGCGTCGATGCGCGCGGCCGCCTGCACCACCACGTCGAGCCCGACCTTGAGGAGCTCGCGCAGGTTGCGCGGCGACACGCCCGCGGTCACCTGCAGCACGCCGCCGTCTTCCAGGCCGTCGGTCCAGGCGTCGATCTGATAGGCAAGGCCGCGCTGCTCGCGCACCGACTGGAACAGCGGCGAGGACATGCCGCCGCCGAGCAGCTCGGCGGCGAGCTCGTGCACGATGTGCTGCGGATCGGCGCGACCCGGCACCGGCCAGCCCAGCACCACCGAGGTCTGCTCGGTATCGTCGTCAATATGACGGAAGCCGCCCACGTAGCGGGCAGCGGCGCGCGCCGGCCGCTCGCCGCGCGGCAGCCCGCCGAAGTGCGCATGGACCATGGCCACGAAGGCCTCGTGTTCGACCGCGCCGACCGCGCTGACCACGAGATTGGCGCCGGTGCAGTGCCGGCTCTGGTGATCGAGCAGGTGCTCGCGGCCGATGCGCCGGACATTGCGCGGCCGGCCCAGGATGGGTCGGCCCAGCGCCTGGCGCGGGAAGGCCAGGGCATCGAAGACATCCTGGGCCACCGACTCGGGATCGTCGGCGGCATCGCCGAGCTCCTGCAGGATGACCTGGCGCTCGCGCTCGATCTCCTCGGGCGGGAACACCGAGCGCGACAGCACATCGGCCATCACGGCCAGCGCGGTGTCGGCATGGCCCGAGAGCATCAGGGCTTCGCAGGCGGTGTGGTCCTTGGCGGTGTAGGCATTGATGCTGCCGCCCAGCCGCTCGATCTCGAGCGTGATGGCACGGGCATCGCGCAACGCGGTGCCCTTGAAGGCCATGTGCTCGTAGAAGTGCGACAGGCCGTTGAGCTCGGTCGGCTCGTCGCGCGAGCCCACCCGCAGCCAGGCGCCGATGGCCACGGTGCGAAAACCCGGCATGGCGGCGGTGGCCACGCGCAGCCCGTTGGGCAGGGTGGTGGTGCGGACTTCGGGGTCGGTGATCAGCATCGCTCGGCCACGATTCTACGCCCTCGTCCCGGCCGGCCCGGCGATGACCACGGCGCGTGAAAGCGAGATCGGGCGAGCGCTGCGCGCGCGGCGCCGCTGCTAGGCTTGCATGAAGGAGACCCCATGGACCTGAACCCGCCGATCATCGGGCTGTTTCGTCGCCTGCTGGCAGAGCGCAACCAGACCGAAGGCGCTGACTGGGATGCCACCGACAGCGAGCTCGACTGCGCCGTCTACCAGGATCCGGACATCCATCGCCGGGAGATCGAGCGGGTGTTCCGCCGCATGCCGCTCTGCCTGGGGCGAGCCGACCAGCTGCCCGAACCGGGGAGCATGATCGCCCGCGATCTGCTGGGTCTGCCGCTGCTCATCACGCGCGACCGCGGTGGCGAGGTCAGGGTGCTGCTCAATGTCTGCCGTCATCGCGGCGCGCGCCTGCTCGAGGCCCAGGAAACGGTGTGCCGGCAATCGACCCTGTCGTGCCCGTATCACGCCTGGACCTACGAGCTCGACGGCGCGCTGCGCGGCATCCCCGGCGCAGAAGGCTTTCCCTGCCTGCAGCGCGCCGAGCGCGGCCTTCGCCGGCTGCCCAGCGCGGTGCGCCACGGTTTCATCTGGGCAGTGCTCGACCCGCAGGCGAGCGACATCGATGTGGCCGGGTTCCTGGGAGACATCGACCGCGACCTGGCCTCGCTCGGTCTGGCGGGGCACCACTTCTTCCAGCAACGCGTGCAGCGCCGCGCCTGCAACTGGAAGCTGGTGATGGACGCCTTCCAGGAGGTCTATCACATCCGCCGGCTGCATGCCGGCTCGATCGCGAGCTACTTCCCGGGCTCGCGGTTCACCGCCGAGGGCGAAGGCCTGCACACCCGCATTCTGGTGGGCCGCGAGCTGCTCGCCCAGGCACAGGACCTGCCCGAAGACCAATGGGATGTGCGCAACCACGCCACGCTCACCCACGCCATCTTCCCGAACAGCCTGATCATCTATCACCCCGATTTCACCAGCCACCTGGGGCTGTTCCCGACCGCCCCCGGCGAGGTGCTGTTCGTGCACAGCCTGTTCACACCGCACGCGCCGCGCAGCGAGAAGGAGCGCGCCCACTGGGAGCGCTCCTTCGAACTCATCGACGGCAGCGTCTTCAGCGCCGAAGACCTGCACATCTCGGAGCAGATCCAGAGCGCGATCGGCGCCGGCGCCAACCAGCGCTTCGCGCTCGGCCGCTTCGAGCAGAACCTGCGGCGCTTCCACACGCATCTCGCGACGCTGATTGCCGAGCCGGCCAGCCCCGCCGGCACGCCACCCGCCAATCAGCCCACCGGCATCACCGCCTGACCGCGCCGCCATCCCACCGGAGACCGCCATGCACCTGCAGGACAAGACCCTCGTCATCACCGGCGCTGCCAGCGGTATCGGCCGCGCGCTCGCCCTGCGCTTCGCGCGTGAACGGCCGCGCGGGCTGGTGCTCGCCGACCTGCCCGCCCAGGCCGCCGCCCTGGATGCGCTCGCGCAGTCGCTGGCTACCGACCAGGCCGGCGTCGGCGCCGCCGTGCCCACCCTGGCCGTGCCCACCGATGTGGGCGTGGAGGCGCAGGTGCAGGCTCTGGTGGCCGCCGCCGAGCAGCGCTTTGGCGGCGTGGACGTGTTCTGCTCGAACGCCGGCATCATCCGCGACGGCGACGAGAACGCCCCCGAGGCGCACTGGACGCTGAACTGGCAGGTGCACGTGATGGCCCATGTGTACGCCGCCCGCGCCGTGATGCCCGGCATGAAGCAGCGCGGCGGCGGCTACCTGGTCAACACCGCCTCGGCCGCCGGCCTGCTCACCTCGCTGCCCTCGGCCACCTACGCGGTGAGCAAGCACGCCGCGATCGCCCTCGCGGAATGGCTGTCCATCCAGCACGGCGAGGCCGGCATCCGGGTGTCGGTGCTGTGCCCGCAGGCGGTGGACACGCCGATGATCGCCGGCCGCGGCGGCTCGTCGGCGGCCCGCGCCGACGGCGTGATCTCGGCCGAGGACCTTGCCGATTGCGTGGTGGCCGGCATGGCCAGCGAGCAGTTCCTGATCCTGCCGCACCCGCAGGTGCTCACCTACTTCCAGCGCAAGGCCCAGGACTACGACCGCTGGCTGGGCGGCATGCGGCGCTTCGCGGGCAAGCTGGGCCTGCGCCGCAACTGAGCGGGCGGGGCCGTCGGCCCCGCGCCTGACGCGCTCAGGGCTGGCGCGCCGGGATGCGCACCGGCATCGACATGAAGCCGTGCACGAAGTTGGACAGCACCCGCCGCGGCTGACCGGTGACCTCGATGACCGGGAACCGCTTGAGGATCTCCTCCCAGAGGATGCGCAGCTGCATCTCGGCCAGCCGGTTGCCCACGCAGCGGTGGATGCCGAAGCCGAACGACAGATGCTGACGCGGCCGGGCACGGTCGATGATGAACTGGTCGGGGTTCTCGATGGCCTCGGGGTCGCGGTTGCCCGACAGGTACCACATGGCCACCTTGTCGCCCTTGCGGATGAGCTGGCCGCCGAGCTCGACATCGCGGGTGGCGGTGCGCCGCATGTGGGCGAGCGGCGTCTGCCAGCGGATGATCTCGGGCACCAGGCTGCTGACCAGCGCCGGGTTCTCGCGCAGCTTGCGGTACTGCTCGGGGTGCCGGTTCAGCGCCAGCAGGCCGCCGGTGATCGAGTTGCGGGTGGTGTCGTTGCCGCCCACGATGAGCAGCAGCACGTTGCCCAGGAACTGGCGCTCGTCCATGTGCCGCGTGGCCGGCGAGTGGGCGAGCATGGAGATGAGGTCGTTGCTTGGCGGCTGGTTCACGCGCTCGTTCCAGAGGCGGGTGAAGTAGGCCTGGCACTTGCCGAGCTCCTCGCGCCGCTGGTCCCAGGAGGTGACCGCGCCGCGGGCCTTGGGGTGGCCGGTGGCCATCTCGGACCACCAGGTGAGCAGGCTGCGCTCCTCGAAGGGGAAGTCGAACAGCGTGGCCAGCATCTGGGTGGTGAGCTCGATGGACACCCGCCGCACCCAGTCGAACTCCTCGCCGATCGGCAGGCCGTCGAGGATGGCCGCGGCGCGGCTGCGGATGGTGCCCTCGAGCAGCGCGAGATTGCCCGGCGCGACGATCGGGCTGACCGTGCGGCGCTGCTCGTCGTGCTGCGGCGGGTCCATGGCGATGAAGCTGGGCAGGCGCTCGTCGGGCAGCGGCTCGGCCAGCGTGATGCCGCCCAGCGAGGACTCGGAGGAGAACGCCTGGTGGTTCACCTCGACTTCCATGATGTGCTTGTACCGGGTGACCGACCAGAAGGGCCCGAAGCGGCTGCGGGCGCAGAAGTGCACCGGCGCCTCGCGGCGCAGCCGCTCGAAGTACATGCCGACGGTGTCGTCCTCGAAGATGTAGCCGCTGCTGACGTCGAGCTCGTCGAGCGGGATGGCGTTGATCTCGTCGCGGCTGAGGCTGCGGTAGACGGCAGGGGTGGAGATGTCCATCGACGGGCTCCCGGGGTGAGACAGGCCGGCTGCGGCCGGCCGTGGACGGTCAGGCGCCGACGAACTTCGGCGGACGCTTCTCGACGAAGGCGCGGGCGGCTTCGGCGTGGTCTGCGGTGCCCATGCAGCGCACCTGGTGCGTGGCTTCGCTGTCGATGGAGGTGCGAAGATCGGCGCGCGCCGCCAGGTTCACGTTCTGCTTGATGTAGCCCAGGGTGACCGAGGGCCCGTTGGCCAGCGCCGCCACGAAGGCCGCGGCCTGCTCCTGGAACAGCCCCGGCGGGTAGACGCGGTGGAGCAGTCCGAGCGCGAGCGCCTCCTCGGCATCGAGCAGGGGCGAGAACATCAGCAGCTCCTTGGCCCGCGCGGCGCCGACCAGCTGCGTGAGGAACCAGCTGGCGCCATAGTCGCCCGACAGGCCGACCTTGGCGAAGGCCACGGTGAGCCGGGCGCTGTCGACCGCGATGCGGAAGTCGCAGGCCATGGCCAGGGCCAGACCCGCGCCGGCCGCCGGCCCGGGGATGACCGCGATGGTGGGCTTGGGGATCTCGTGCAGCAGGCGCGAGGCCTCGGCGCGGTCGCGCAGCCGGGTGGCGCGCTGCTCGAAGGTCTGGCTGGCATCGCGCCCGGCGGCCATCGACTTGACGTCGCCGCCGGCGCAGAAGGCGCTGCCCGCGCCGGTGAGCACGATGGCGCGCACCGCGGGGTCGAGCTGGGCACGCTGCAGCGCGGCCACCATGAGGTCGGACATCTCGAGGTTGAGCGCGTTGCGCGCCTCGGGCCGGTTCATGGTCAGCGTCAGCACGCCGTCCTTGAGGGTTTCGATCAGCACCTTGTCCATGCGGGTCTCCGTGAGCGTGTTCAGGCGAGCGCGACCGCGGCGGGCGCGGCCGGTGCGAGGTCTTCATCGCGGCCGATCTCGGCCAGGATCTGGTAGGAGCGCAGGCGCGCGGCGTGATCGAAGATGGCGCCGCTGGCCATCAGCTCGTCGGCGCCGGTCTGCTCGACGAAGCGGCGCAGCGCGCGCCCGACGGTCTGGCGCGAGCCCACGAAGGAGCAGGTGAGCATGCGCTCGACCTGCACCCGCTCCATGGGCGACCAGTACTGGTCGATGTCATCGATGGGCGGGGGCAGCTGGCCGCGGGCGTTGCGCATCATGTCGGTGAAGCGCTGCTGCAGGCTGGTGAACAGGCGCCGCGCCTGCTCGTCGGTGTCGGCGGCAATGACGTTGACCCCCACCATCGCGTGCGGCCGCTGCAGCTGCGCCGAGGGCCGGAAGTGCTCGCGATAGACCTGCAGCGCCTCGTGCAGGGCCTCAGGCGCGAAGTGCGAGGCGAAGGCATAGGGCAGACCGAAGTGGGCCGCCACCTGGGCGCCATAGAGGCTGGAGCCGAGGATCCAGAGCGGCACATGGGTGTCGGCCCCGGGCACCGCGCGGATCGCCTGGTTGGGCTGCACCGGACCGAGGAAGGCCTGCAGCTCGAGGACGTCCTGCGGGAAACGCTCCGCGGAACGCGGGTCGCGGCGCATGGCGCGCATGGTGACCTGGTCGGTGCCGGGGGCGCGCCCCAGGCCGAGGTCGATGCGGCCCGGATACAGCGACTCGAGCGTGCCGAACTGCTCGGCGATCACCAGCGGTGAATGATTGGGCAGCATGACGCCGCCGGCGCCGACGCGAATGCTGCGCGTGCCGCCGGCCACATGTCCGATGACCACGGCGGTGGCCGCGCTGGCCACGCCGGTCATGTTGTGGTGCTCGGCCATCCAGTAGCGCTGGTAGCCCCAGGCCTCGGCGTGGCGAGCGAGATCGAGGGTGTTGCGAAGCGCGTCGGCAGGGGTGTCACCGCGGCGCACCGGCACCAGGTCGAGGACTGACAGGGGAATCATGGCGGGATCTCGGAAGACGATCGGGAATCCGGCATTGTCGGCCGGAACGGCCGGACCTGCCAGCCGTGCGAGATGGCTCAGGCCTGCGCGGCCAGCCAGGCGGCTTCCTCGCCGGGCTCGGGCAGCACCCGGCCGCCCTCGAGAATCCACGATGCCGGCGTGGTGGAGGTGCGCATGCCCACCGACTCGGCGGGCACGCCGGCGATGCCGGCCACCACCTGCACGCAACGGGCGACGATCTCGTCGGCCAGGGACTGCGGCCGGCCGGCGCGGATGCCGCCGTGCAGGCGGATGGCCGGCCCGTTGGCCGGCGCCGGCTGGTGATGAAACTGCACGTGCACGAAGGTGGGCGGCGCCTCGGTGACGTGGCAGTGGATGGCGGTGATCGCCCGGGCGATGGCAGCGCGCTGGGTGTCGTCGAGCGAGCCTTCGGGCGTGGTGCAGCGGTAGAGCGGCATGGTCTGGGTCCTGGGCAGAAGGGGCGCGCTCAGGCGCCGGAACGGTCGGCCGCCACCACCATGACATCGTGGTAGGGCGCGCCGGTGATCTCGCTGAACATCCTGGCCACCTCGTCCATGAGCGCGATCCGCGCCGGCTGGGCCGTGCCAGGCGGCACGCTGCCCAGCACCATCGAGGCCTGCGAGGGCTCGCCGGCCGTGAACCACAGGCCCGGGGTGACCTCGGTGAACTCCACCGAGAGCGACTCGGGCGGCACCCCGAAGCGCTCGGCGTTGATGCGCCGCAGGCCCTCCCGAACCTGTTCGCGGGCGGGCTCGGCGATACGGCCGTTGACCAGGCACTTGTAGACGATCATGGGAACCCCGGAAGGCGGAAGGCGGGAATCGATCACGCCCTGGCGTGATCGGTGTCATGTCGGCGATCTTGACACCATCGGCCATGCCCGGGGGACCGGGAAGCGGGCAGGCGGCACGGCATCGCGTGACCGATTTCCGCTTTTCCCGACGCGCACCGTGCGAGCGACCCGCGGCGTGACGAAAGTCATGTCGGCGGCTTTGACAGGGCCGCGCGCCGCCGTCAAGTCGGCAACGCCAAGTCATTGATCCTGCTCAGCAGAACGCGCCGGCACGAAGCTTGCAGAGCAACTGGCACCCGACCCGGATGCCTGTCATGCCACGCCCCTCGCACGCCCACCTCCTGCCCACGCCCACCCCGGCGCCGCCTGCCCGCCGGCAGTCGCCGACCCACGCCGCCGGCCTCGGCCGCGCGCCGGCCCTGGCCGCCGCCTGGCGCCGGATCGCGATGGCGCTTGCGCTGGGCATCGCCTCGATGAGCGCGGCCTGGGCCGGCCCCTTCACCTACCTGCAGGGTCTGGGGGTAGACATCACCAGCAACATGGGCGCGATCGACCGGCCCGCGGCGGCCTGGACGCCGAGCGCGGCCGGCGTGAGCTTCCAGATCGAGGACTCGGTGGGCGCTGGCGGCCTGGTCGGCCCCGGCATCGGCGGCCAGCCCTTCGACCTGGAGGCGCTCTACGTGCAGCGCACCGCCACCCAGCTGATCATCACCGGCGTGTCGGGCGCGCCGATCGCGCTGAACCCGGCCGCGGGCACCAGCTCCACCATGTGCTTCCCGCCGGCCTGCGACCCCAGCTTCGGGATGGGCGACTTCTTCCTCGGCGTGCGGGTGGGCGGCGCCTTCGCGCCGCGGGTGGGCGTGGAGCTCACCGGCCATGCCTTCATGTCGAACAGCCTGGGCTACACCAGCGGCTGGACCAGCCCCCTGCGCGCCGGCGGCATCGTGGACGTGAGCGGCGTGGCCACCAGCCCGCTGACCACCGGCCAGGTCGGCTGGGAGAGCGGCCTGAGCAACCTGCTCGGGGTGGGCGCGCCCAGCCAGATCAGCGACGACTACACGGTGGGCTTCAGCCTGGCGCGGCTGGCCACCCTGGCCTACGAGACCATCGGCGAGCACACCGCCTACCAGGCGATCGTGAAGCTCAGCGACCTGGGCTCGCTCAACGGCCTGGGCGAACTGGTGGTCCACTGGGGCGAGGCTTGCGGCAACGACTTCCTGCGGGTCGACCTCAGCGGCGGCGAGGTGCCGGTGCCGCCCACCCTGTCGCTGCTCGGGTTGGCCGCGCTGCTCGGGCTGGCAGGGCGTTTGCGAAACCGCGCCCGCTGAGCAGGGGTGGACGACCGGCGCCGGGGGCATCAGAGTCGGCAGCCATGGACACACAGGCAACCGGGCCGCTCGCCGGCCTGAAGGTGATCGAACTCGGCCAGTTGATCGCCGGCCCGTTCGCGGCCAAGACCCTGGCCGACTTCGGCGCCGACATCATCAAGATCGAGCCGCCCGGCGTGGGCGACCCCCTGCGCCAGTGGCGGCTGATCCGCGACGGCACCTCGGTGTGGTGGCAGGTGCAGTCGCGCAACAAGCGCTCGCTCGCGCTCGACCTGCGCGAGCCGCAGGCCCAGGACATCGTGCGTCGTCTGGCCCGTGAGGCCGACGTGCTGATCGAGAACTTCCGCCCCGGCGCCATGGAGGGCTGGGGGCTGGGCCCCGAGGCACTGCTCGCGATCAACCCGCGGCTGGTGATGCTGCGGGTGAGCGGCTTCGGCCAGACCGGCCCCTACCGCGACAAGCCCGGCTTCGGCGTGGTGGCCGAAGCCATGGGCGGGCTGCGCCACCTCACCGCCGAGCCCGGCCGGGTGCCGGTGCGAGTGGGCGTGAGCATCGGCGACACCCTGGCCGCGCTGCACGGCGTGATCGGCATCCTGATGGCGCTGCGCGAGCGCGAGCGCTCGGGCCTGGGGCAGGTGATCGACGTGGCGCTCTACGAGGCGGTGTTCAACTGCATGGAGAGCCTGCTGCCCGAGCACAGCGCCTTCGGGGTGGTTCGCGAGCCTGCCGGCAGCGCGCTGCCGGGCATCGCACCGAGCAACGCCTATCGCTGCGCCGACGGCGGCTACGCGCTCATCGCCGGCAATGGCGACAGCATCTTCCGGCGCCTGATGAGCGCGATCGGGCGCGATGACCTCGGGCAGGACCCGGCGCTGGCCGGCAACGCCGGACGGGTGACCCGGGTGGCCGAGATCGATGCGGCGATCGGCGACTGGGCCGCGCAGCGCAGCGTGGCCCAGGTGCTCGAGGCGCTCGATGCCGCCGCGGTGCCGGCCGGGCGCATCTATACCGTGGCCGACATTGCCGCCGACCCGCACTACCGGGCGCGGGGCATGATCGACTCGGTGACGCTGCCCGACGGCAGCCGTCTGGCGGTGCCGGGCGTGGTGCCCAAGCTCTCGCGCACGCCCGGCGGCCACCGACGCAACGCGCCCGCGCTCGGGCAGGACAGCGACGCGGTGCTCCGGGAGATCGGCCTCACCGAGGATCAGATTGCCGCGCTGCGCGCGCGCGGCATCGTGGCCGGCTGACACGGGCATCGGCCGGAGCCGGCCGTTCAGCCGAAGTGGAAGAAACAGAGCTTGTTGCCGTCGGGATCGCGGAAGTAGGCGCCATAGAAGCCGCCGCCGCGATCGCCGGGCGCGCCCTCGTCGGCGCCGCCGAGGGCCAGGGCCCGGGCATGGAGCTTGTCGACCATCTCGCGGCTGCCGGCCATGAGGGCCACCATGGTGCCGTTGCCGGGCGAGGCCGGCTCGCCATTGAAGGGGGCGAGCAGGCCCAGCGAGGGCTGGCCGCGCGAGACGCCCCAGCCGATGCCACGGTCGGTGTCCCACACGCGCTTGGCGTCCATCTCGGCCAGCAGCGCGTCATAAAAGGCCGCGGCGCGCGGGAGATCATTGGTGCCGAAGGTGACATAGCCGATCATGGCGAGCTTTCACGGGAAAAGAGGGCAGTGGCCCGATGGCCCACGATAGCACCCGGCCAGCCCCCTGGCAGCAGTACCCCGCTCACTCCGCCTTGATGCCCGCCGCGTCGGCCACCCGTCGGAAGCGCGCGATCTCCTGGCGCAGGTGCTCGCCCATGCGCTCCGGGCCGAAGTCGACCATCGGATCGCTGCCGTTCACCTCGAAATAGCGCTTCATCTCGGGCGAACGCAGCGCGGTCTGCATCGCGGCCACCAGCTTGCCGTGCGCCTCGGGAGGGGTCTCGGCGCGCACGAAGAACGAGGTCCAGGCGTAGTTCTCGTACTCCGGGAAGGTCTCGCGGATCGCCGGCACGTTGGGCAGCCCGGGATGGCGGGTGGCTCCCGAGACTCCGATCGCGCGGATCTTGCCCGACTGGATCAGCGGCAGCGCGCCCGACATGTCACCCATGCCGACATCGAGCGCCCGGCCGATCACGTCGGTGATCGCCTGCGCCTGGCCCTTGTAGTTGACGTAGTTGACCTTGACGCCGCCCAGGGTTGCCACCCACTCGATGCCCAGGTGATAGCCGGCCGAGTAGCTGCCCACCGACACCGGCTTGCTCTTGGCCGCGGCGACCAGGTCGGGGATCGAGCGGATCGGCGACTCGTTGGCCACGTACCAGACGTTCATGCTGCGCAGGATGCCGTTGACCGGCTTGAAGTCCTTCACCGAGTCGTAGCCCGGGTTCTTCATGACGATCGGGTTCACCGACATCGGCGAGTTGGTGCCCACCAGGATGGTGTAGCCGTCGGCCGGCGCCTGCTTGACCGCCAGCACCGCGACCGCGCCGCTGCCGCCGGGGCGGTTCTCGACCACCAGGGTCTGGCCGAGCGTGCGCTGCATCTGCTCGGCGATCACGCGGGTGGCGCCGTCGGCGCCGCTGCCGGCGGCGAAGGGCACGATCACGCGGATGGGCTTGTTGGGGAAGTCGCTCTGGGCCGGCACGGTGGCCGGCAGGGCCACTGCCGCGCAGGCCAGAACCATCAGTGCGCGGCGTCGGTCGATGAAGCGGATCATGGGATGTGTCTCCTGGTGAAGCGGAAGTGCGGGTGAGAAATCGTGGCGGCCGACAAGGCGGGATCAGGGCAGGCGAACGGCGCCGGCGGCCTGCAGCGCGGCGATGCGCGCGGCATCGTAGCCGAGCTGCTCGAGCACCTGCCGGCCGTGCTCGCCGAGGTGCGGGGCGGGTCCGGGCACCGGCGCGTCGGTCTCGCCGAACCGGGCCGCGGCACGCGCCACGCGCACCCGGCCGATGGCGCCGTGGTCGATCTCGACCAGCGCGCGGTTGTGCACCACCTGCGGGTCATCGATGACCTCGGGCTTGAGGTTGACCTTGCCCACCGGCGCATCGGCCTCGTGCAGTCGGGCGACCAGCTCGTCGGTGCCGTGGCGCGCGAACAGCGGCTCGAGCGCGGCGCGCAGCTCCTTCGGGTGGCGCGAGCGCGCCTGCGTGGACGAGAAGCGCGGATCGGCCGCCAGCGCGGGCTCGCCCAGGCCCCGGCACAGGGCCTCGAACTCGTCCTGCTGCGGGGTCATGGTGGCGAGGTAGCCGTCGCGGGTGCGGTACGGCCGCAGGGTGCCGCCCACCTCGGGGAACGCCGCAGGGGGCTCATCGAGGAACATGTGGTTGTACATCGCGTCAGGCCAGTTGAAGGCCAGCGCGGTATCGAGCATGGAGAGCTCGACCACCCTGCCCTGCCCGTCGCGCTCGCGGGCGAGCAGGGCCGCGGTGACCGCCTGCGCGGCGGTCATGGCGGTGAGCTTGTCGCAGATGGTGGTGGCCACCAGACCGGGCTCCATGCCGGGCTTCTCGAGATGCGAGGCGCACATGCCCGAGACCGCCTGGATGACCGCGTCGTAGACCCGGGCCTCGGTGTAGGGGCCGTCCTGGCCGAAGCCGGTGATCGAGAGGTAGACCAGGCGCGGATTGAGCGCGCGGATCGCCTCGCGGCTGAAGCCCAGGCGGGCCAGCACGCCGGGACGGAAATTCTCCATCAGGACATCGGCGCGGCCGATGAGATCACGCAGCACCTCGCGACCGGCCTCGCTCTTGAGGTCGAGGACGATCGAGCGCTTGCCGCGGTTCATGGCCGCGAACACCGCCGAGATGTCGCCCTTGGCCGGCCCCACCCGTCGGGCGATGTCGCCGCCGGCGGTCTCGACCTTGATCACCTCGGCGCCCTGATCGGCCAGCAGGGCGGCAGCCATGGGGCCGGAGTAGACCGCCGAGAGATCGAGCACGCGGATGCCGGCCAGCGGCAGGGGGGAGGTGGAGGTCATGGCGTGTCTCCGAGGGCAAGCAGGGCCGCGCAGCGCGGGTCGTCATGGGCGCCGTCGTCGTCGGCGAGGGGGTCGCGGGGGCCGAGGCGATGGGCCAGCACCAGATCGGCGAGCCACGCGCGCAGCGCCAGGCCGGGCTGCGCGGCCTCGTGGCGCATGCCGGCGAGCGTGACCGCGTGATAGAGCGCCGAGGCGGTCTGGCGCGCGAGGTGGTCGTGTCCGCCCTGCGCGGCGCGGCGGGCGAAGTCGAACGCGCGCTCGAGGGCCTGCGACTGCGCCGCGGCCAGCGCCGACGACACCGGCACGCCGGCGGCCAGCAGCCGGCCGATGTGCTCCTGAAGCACCGGCAGCGCGCCCTCGCGACGGATGGCGCGCAGCACGTCGAGCGCGACGATGTTGCTGGTGCCCTCCCAGATGGAACCGAGGTGGGCATCGCGCAGCAGCCGCGGATCGCTCCACTCCTCGATGTAGCCGCAGCCCCCGCGCACCTCCATGGCATCGCCGGTGACCCCCCGGGCATCGCGACAGGCCCGGAACTTGATGAGCGGCGTGAGGATGCGCGCGAGCGCCGCCGCGCCAGTCTCGCCGGCATCGGCGCGCTGCAGCGCCTGCGCGGTCAGGAAGGCCATGGTGCGGGCCTGCTCGGCGCGCACGCTCATCTTGAGCAGTTGCCGGCGCATGAGCGGCAGGGCCGCCAGGGGCTGCCCGAAGGCCTGGCGGTGATGCGCCACGTGCAGCGCCTCGGTGAGCGCGCGGCGCATCAGACCGGCGGCGCGCACGCCATTGGACAGGCGCGAGTTGTTGATCATGTCGGCCATGTGCTTGAAGCCGCGGCCGCGCTCGCCCACCAGCCAGGCCCGCGCGCCTTCCAGCCGGATCTCGCCGCTGGCCATCGAGCGGGTGCCGAGCTTGTCCTTCAGCCGCAGGATGCGGTAGTGGTTGCGCGAGCCGTCGGGCAGTTCGCGCGGCAGCAGGAAGAGCGAGATGCCACCCATGCCGGCGGCGTCCTCGCTGCGCGCGAGCACCATGGCCAGGCCGGCGTCGGCATTGGAGCAGAACCACTTGTCGCCGGTGAGCGCCCAGCTGCCATCGGCCAGCGGCTGCGCCAGCGTGGCGGTGGCGGCCACGTCAGAGCCCGCGCCCTGCTCGGTCATGAACATCGCGCCCTGACGCAGCTCGTCGAAGTCGAGCGCGGTGACCTGCGGCAGGTAGCGCTGCACCAGCGCCGGCTCGCCGAAGCGGCGCAGCGTGCGGGCCAGCGAATCGGTCATGCTGATCGGACAGCACAGGCCGAACTCGGCCTGCACGAAGAGGTAGGTCAGCGCGTACTTGGCCGCCGGCGGCATGGGCTCGGACCAGCCGAGTACGCCCCCGCGGTGCGACAGCGCCGCCAGCCCGAACTCGGCGAAGCCCAGGCGCTCCATCTCGACATAGGCGGGGTGCTTGTCGATGCGCGACTCGTCGATGCCGCGCCGGCTGCGCACCGAGAGGGTGGGCGGATTGCGGTCGGCGATGCCCGCCAGCTCGTCGAGCCGGCCGCCGGCCAGGGCCCCCAGCCGATCGAAGTGCGGAGCGAGGTGGGCCATGAGCGGGCCGGGCAGGTAGGCCGCGAACATGGGCGCGGCCATCGGGTCGGCGCGATACAGGTTCAGGCCGCGAGCGTCGGGCACCGGCGAGTCGGCCGAGGCCGAGGCTGACGCCGAGGCCGCAGCCGCGGCAAGGTCGGGAGCGCTGATGTCCATGCGGATCTCCTCAGTCGATGCGCGCGCCGGAGGCCTTGACCAGCTTGCCCCAGCGCTCGCGGTCGGCGCGGATCACCTCGGCAAACTCCTCGGGCGTGCTGGTCCAGAGCTCGAAGCCCTGCAGGGCCACCCGCTCGCGGACCTCGGTGGAGCGCAGCGACTGGATGAGCGCCTGGTTGAGCCGGCTCACCACCGGCCGCGGGATGCCGGCCGGGCCGACGATGCCGAACCAGAGGTCGCTGCCCACCTCACTGAAGCCGGGATAGCCGGCCTCGCTCATCGAGGGCACGCCCGGCACATAGGGCGAGCGGCGGGCGCCCGAGACCGCCAGCGCGCGCACCCGGCCCGCGCTCACCGCCGGCATGGCGGTGACGGTGACATCGAACATGAAGGTGATGTTGCCGGCGATGACATCGGCCATGGCGAGCGCGCTGCCCCGGTAGGGGATGTGCTGCATCGGCGCGCCGGTGACATAGCGCAGCGCCTCGCCGGCGAGGTGGTTGGACGAGCCGTTGCCCGCCGAGCCGAAGGTGACCTTGCCGGGATTGGCCTTGGCGTAGGCCACCAGCTCGGCCACGCTGCCGATGGGCAGCCGGGGATTGACCACCAGCACGTTGATGTAGCGCACCCCCAGCGTGAGCGGGGTGAAGTCACGGCTGGTGTCGTGCGGCAGGCGCGCGCCGTAGAGATGCGGATTGATGGAGTGGGTGCCGGTGGTGGCCAGGCCGATGGTGTAGCCGTCGGGGGCCGAGCGGGCCACCCGCTCCATGCCGATGGAGGCGCCGGCGCCGGGCACGTTCTCGACCACCACCGGCTGGCCGAACACATCGGCGAGCTTCTGCGCCACGGGGCGCGAGAAGGAGTCGGTGGGCCCGCCCGGCGGGAAGGGGACGATCCACTTCAGGGGCTTGTTCGGAAAGGCCTGGGCGCGGGCCGCCCCCAGGGGCAGGGCCGACAGGCCCAGGGCAGCCAGCAGGCCGGTGGTGATGCGACGTCTCATGTCAGGGTCCGAAGAGTGAGGCGAAGGCAGGGTGAGGACCGGCGGGACGAGCCTGCGTGGGTGCGGCGGGTCAGCCCAGCCGGAACAGCCCGTCGGGCTCGGCCACCACGCGGCCATCGGCCACCAGCTCGTCGAGGTGCTGGACGATGCTGCGGCGCTCGGCGTCATCGACCCACAGCTCCTCGTAGTCGGGCGGGTACATCAGCCGGCAGGCGACCAGCTCGGGCAGGGTGCGCGGCTGCTGCGCCAGCAGCGAAAGCAGGCGGCGCTCGCGCTCGTCGATCTTGGCGGTGAAGGCGGCCAGCGCCTGAAGCATGGCATCACGGTCGGTGTAGGCGCCGCGGTGATGGGAGGTCACCCAGACCCGGGCCTCGATGGCGGGCAGGCGGGCGAGCGAGCGCCGGAAGTCCGCGAGGCTGGAGGTGCCATCGCCGTAGTAGGGGCCGAAGCCGGTGAGGTCGATGTCGCCGATGAAGGCCACGCCCTCGGGCTCGACCAGCAGCACGCAGTGGCCGGCGGTGTGGCCGGGCATGTGGATGGCCCGCACGCGCGAGCCGCCGAGATCCCAGCAGGCGCCGTCGTCATAGGCGAGCGCGTCGGGGCGGGCGACGTAGTCGTAATCCTTGCGGATCTTGGCGAGCATCGGCGCGCGGCGATCCTCGGACAGGCCGTAGTGGCGCGCCAGGCCCTCCCAACTGCGCAGCGCATCGACATCGGCGCGATGCGCATGCACCGGCACGCCCGGCAGGCGATGCAGGCCGGCGATGTGGTCCTCGTGGACGTGGCCGAGCACGCACAGGTCGGCCCGGTCGAAGGCCTCGCCCACCCGGTTGGACACCGGCGGGGAATCGAACACCGCCAGGGTGTCGGTGCCGCGCACCACCACCTGGTTGCCGTCGGGATACTTGCCGTTCTTGTCGCCGAAGAAGACCGAGACGCGACCGAAATCGGCGCGCGGCGGGGCGACCGGAGAGGAGGGGGTGGTGGACACGGAAGCGGGCCGCGGCAGGGCGGCGCTGGGAATGGCGACAGGCGCGACGATAGCGCGAAAGCGCGCCCCCGGTCGCGATGGCCGTGCCGGCGTCCGTCTCGATGTCTGGCAGCGATGAGCAGGCCCGCCGAGCAGGCTGCCGTATGCTGCGCGCCCAGCGACGAGGCCCTCCACGGGCCCGCCCCTCAGCGACACCCGCGGCACCGCCATCGGCGGCCAGGAAGGAAAGCCATGAAGACCACCGTGTTGCGCACGCGCCCGACCGCACCGGCGGGGTCCGCATGCTAGCCGCCGACGTGAGCGTGCGCGTCGAGCCCCTGCGCGCGGACATGCGGGTGGCCTGGGTCACCCTCGAGAACGCCGCCCGGGCCAACAGCATGAACCGCGCGCTGATGGGCCGGTTCCAGACGGTGCTCGCCGAACTGGCCGGCGACGAGTCGCTGCAGGCCCTGGTGCTCACCGGCGCCGGCCAGCGGGCCTTCGTGGGCGGGGCCGACATCGGCGAGATGTCGGGCCTGGATGTCGAGGGCGCGCGCGCCTTCATCACCGAGGTGCATCGCTGCTGCGAGGCGGTCCGGCGCTTCCCGGCGCCGGTGATCGCGCGCATCAACGGCGTCACCCTGGGCGCCGGGCTCGAACTGGCCGCCGCCTGCGACCTGCGGGTGGCGGTGGCGGGCGCGCGCTTCGGCATGCCCGAGGTGCACCTGGGCATACCCTCGGTGGTCGAGGCGGCGCTGCTGCCGCATCTGGTGGGCTGGGGCCGGGCCCGCGAGATGCTGCTGCTGGGCGAGACCTTCGACGCGGCGCAGGCGCTGCAGTGGGGCCTGCTCGAGCGGGTGGTGCCCGAGGGCGAGCTCGATGCGGCGGTGACGCAGTGGCTGGGCAGCCTGGCCAAGGGCGGCACCCGGGCCCTGCGCACGCAGAAGCAGCTGATGCTGGCCTGGGAGAACCTGCCGCGCGACGAGGCGATCACCGCCGGCGTGGATGCCTTTGCCAGCAGCTATCGCAGCGGCGAGCCCGGACGGCTCATGCGCGAGTTCCTGGCAGCGCGCGCGGCGGCCCGAGCGGCGCGCAACTGACAGGGCACCGGGCGCCGCCCGATCACAGCTGCGTGCGGCTGCGCCGCGCTCAGGCGTCGCCCGGCGGCCGCTCGCCCGACACCTGAAGGAACACCGCCGACACATCCAGCCCGCCGAGATCGGCGCGGCGCGCGGCCTGCATCTGGCTGCGCACCAGCGACGCGATGGGCACCGGACGGTCGAGCTCCTGGGCGAGCGACAGGAAGTAGCGCAGGTCCTTTTCCATGAGCGCGAGCTGGAACTGCGGCGAGAAGTCGCGCGCGTAGATCTTGGGCATCTTGGTCTTGAACAGGCGCGAGCCAGCCGCGCCCTCGCCGAGCACGAACTGCGTGGCCTCGGGGTCGAGGCCCGCGGCCTGCGCCACCAGCAGCGCCTCGGCGATCGCGGCATTGACCGTGCCCGAGAGCATGTTGTTGATCAGCTTGATAGTGGCCCCCGCGCCCGAAGACCCCATGTGGCGGTGCGAGCGCCCCATGGCCTGCAGCAGCGGCAGTGCCCGCTCGACATCGGCGGGCTCGCCGCCGACCATGAACACCAGCTCGCGCCCGCGCGCCTGGGCGAGGCTGCCCGACACCGGCGCATCGACATGGGCGATGCCGCGCGCCGCGGCGGCGCGGGCCACCTCGCGCACCATCGCGGGCGTGTTGGTGCTGCAGTCGAGGATCAGCGTGCCAGGGGCGGCGCTGGCCACCGCGCCGGCCTCGCCGAGCATGACCTCGCGGGTGGCAAGGTCGTCGGCCACCATCGAGACCACGAACTGCGCACCACGCACCGCCTCGGCGATGCTCGGGCAGGCGGTGGCCCCTGCCGCGACCAGCGGCTGGGCCCGGGCAGGGCTGCGGTTCCAGACCCGCAGCGCGTGACCGGCGGCGATCAGGTTGGCGGCCATGGGGCCGCCCATGGCGCCCAGGCCGATGAAGGCGATGACTGACACGAGGGACTCCCTGGCGAGGATGGGTGGCGCGGGCGAGGACGCGGGCGCGGCGCGGGCCGCTGCCCGGTGGAACAGCCGCGGGTGCCGATGGTAGCAGTCGGCGCTATGCTGCCCTCCCCACCCGCCACTCCGGAGACACCATGCTCGACCCGCAAGCCAAGGCCCTGTTGCAACTCATCGAGCAGCGCGGTCTGCCGGCGGTGCATCAGCAGACGCCCGCCGAGGCGCGCGCCTCGTACCGCGAGCGCCGCTTCTTCACCCAGCCCGATGCGCCCGAGATGGCCGAGGTGCGAGACCTCCCGGTGCCCGGCCCGGCCGGCGCGGTGCCCTGCCGCAGCTACCGGCCCCGGGGCAGCACGCCGGGCCAGGTGCTGCCCGGCCTGGTGTACTTCCACGGCGGCGGCTTCGTGATCGGCGATCTCGACACCCACGACGTGCTGTGCCGCGAGCTGAGCAATGCCAGCGGCTGCGCCGTGATCTCGGTGGACTACCGCATGGGCCCCGAGGCGCGCTTCCCGGCAGCGGTGGACGACTGCCTCGCGGTCACGCGATGGGTGTCGGCCAACGCGGGCTCGCTCGGCATCGACCGCAACCGGCTGGCCGTCGGCGGCGACAGCGCCGGCGGCAATCTCGCCGCCGTGGTGGCCATCGGTGCGCGCGAGGCCGGCGACACCCCGCTCGCCTTCCAGCTGCTCATCTACCCCTGCACCGACTTCCGCATGGGCAGCGACTCGCATCGCGTGAACGGCCAGGGCTATCTGCTCACGCACGACACCATCAGCTACTTCTACGGCCACTACCTGAACAACGAGGCCGAGCGCCTCGACTGGCGCGGCTCGCCGCTGCTGCACGCGAACCTCGCCGGGCTGCCGCCGGCGCTGGTGCTCACCGCCGGCTTCGACCCCCTTCGCGACGAGGGCCTGCACTACGCCGACGCGCTCTCGGCCGCCGGCAACCAGGCCCAGTACGTGTGCTTCGAGCGCCAGATCCATGGCTTCATCACCATGGGCAAGGTGCTCGCCGAGGCCAACACCGCGGTGGCGTTCTGCGCTACCGCGCTGCGGCGCGCGCTGGGCTGACCCCCGCGCTCAGACCCGGGCGTCGCGGATGAAGTCCGCCGCGCGCTCGGCGATCATGATCGTGGGCGCGTTGGTGTTGCCGCCCACGATCGTCGGCATCACCGAGGCATCGACCACCCGCAGGCCGCTCACGCCGCGCACCCGCAGCCGCGCATCGACCACGTCGTGATCGTCAGGCCCCATGCGGCAGCTGCCCACCGGGTGATAGATGGTGTCGGCACGGTCGCGAATGAAGGCCTCGATCTGGGCATCAGTGGTGGCCTGCGCCGAGCCGCCCAGCTCGCGGCCGCGCCAGGGCGCCAGCGCAGGCGCGTGCATGATCTCGCGCATCAGCCGGAAGCCGCGCACCAGTCGGCGCAGGTCATCGGGGTCAGTCAGGAAGGCAGGGTCGATCAGCGGGGCTGCCGTCGGGTCGGCGCTGGCCAGGCGGACGCTGCCGCGGCTGCGCGGACGCAGCAGGCAGACATGGCACGAGAAGCCCGGCCCGAACACGGTCTTGCGGCCATGGTCGACGAGCTTGCCGATCACGAAGTGCAGCTGCAGGTCGGGAATGGGCTCGGCCGGGTCGCTGCGGATGAAGCCGCCGGCCTCGGCGAAATTGGTGGTGAGCATGCCGCTGCGCTCGCGCCGCCACTGCATCAGGCCGCGCAGCGCGCGCACCGCGCCGGGCAGCGACAGCGCGAACAGATCATGCGCGCCGGGGGCATCGAACACCTGCACCACGTCGATGTGGTCGTGCAGCTGCGCGCCCACGCCCGGCTGATCGACCAGCACCGGCAGGCCCAGGCTGCGCAGATGCGCTCCGGGGCCGATGCCCGAGAGCATCAGGAGCTGCGGCGAGCCGAAGGCGCCGGCCGACAGCAGCACCTCGGCCGCCGCCATCGCCTGACGGGTCTCGCCGCCGAGCCGGTACTCCACGCCACAGGCGCGGCCGGCCTCGAACAGCACCCGCGTGACCTGCGCACCCGTGACCACGCTGAGGTTGGGCCGGCTGCGTGCCGGATCGAGGTAGGCGCGCGCGGCGCTGAAGCGCTCGCCGTTGCGATGGGTGACCTGGTAGGGGCCCACGCCTTCGGGGTCAGCACCGTTGAAGTCGCGATTGACCGCGTGGCCGCACTGGCGCGCCGCCTCGATGAAGCGCGGACCGAAGGGATTGGGCGAGCGCAGGTCCATGACATTGAGCGGCCCGCCCACGCCATGGAAGTCATCACCGCCGCGCTCGTTGTTCTCGGCGCGCCGGAAGCAGGGCAGCACGTCGGCCCAGGCCCAGCCGGGGTTGCCCTGCGCGGCCCAGCCGTCGTAATCGGCCGGATGCCCGCGGACGTAGATCATGGCGTTGATGGAGCTGGAGCCGCCCAGCACCTTGCCGCGCGGCTGGTAGCCGCGCCGGCCGTTCAGGCCGGGCTGCGGCACGGTCTGCAGCATCCAGTTGGCCTGACCGGTGCGCGCCAGCAGCGCGAGGCCGGCCGGCATGTGGATGAGCACGCTGTCATCGGGCGGGCCCGCCTCGAGCAGGCACACCCGCGCCCGCGGGTCTTCGCTCAGGCGCCTGGCCAGCACACAGCCGGCCGAGCCGCCACCCACGATCACATAGTCGAACATCCCGCCTCCGCGCCGGACCGCCGGCCACGCTTATCCTAACCGCCACCCGCCCTCTGCTACCCTGCGGCACCATGGCGCTGCGATCCACGATCTACAAGGCCCAGCTGTCGGTGGCCGACCTCGACCGCGGCTACTACGCCGACCACGCCCTCACGCTGGCCCGTCACCCCTCCGAGACCGAGGAGCGGCTGATGGTGCGCCTGCTGGCCTTCGCGCTGCATGCCGATCCCGCGCTCGGCTTCGGCCGCGGCCTGTCCAGCGAAGACGAACCCGATCTGGCCATCAGCGACGATACCGGCCAGCTTCGACTGTGGATTGCGGTGGGGCTGCCTGATGAGAAGTGGCTGCGCAAGGCCGCCGCGCGCGCGCCGCGCGTGGTGCTGCTCATCTACGGCGGCGCCAGGGCCGATCTCTGGTGGCGCCAGAACGAGAGCGCGCTCGCCCGTCATGCCCACCTGCGGGTGCTGCAGTGTGACGAGGAAGGCACGCGGGCGCTGGCTGCCATGGTGCAGCGGACCATGAGCCTGTCGTGCACCGTGCAGGAGGGCGAGGTGCTCGCCAGCGACGGTCAGCGCAGCGCGGCCATTGCCGTGCGCGTGCTCAAGCCCGGCCTGTCCGAGGGCGGGCGCGACACCGACCGCCAGTAGGCGACAGGCGGCCGGCCGCCGCCGGCTCCTCAAGTCTTCGGCCATGGTGCCGAAGCCCAAGCGAACGCCCGGATCGCCGCCATCGTGGCCGCGTCCCGCGTTCGACTGAGGACTCCTGCCGCCATGACAACCGGTTGTGACCCGTTTCGCCTGCCGCATGCGCCGCCAGCCCCTGGCGGGCGAGGCCGTGCCCATCTGCTCGCAGCGCTGCTGAGCGCGGCGAGCCTGGCCTTGCCCGCGCTCGCGCTTGCGAGCGATGCCCCCGAGCCGAAGACCTCGCGAAGTCCGCGCGACGCTGTCGAGCCAAAGCCCGCGAAGGAATCCCGCGAGGCCAGGGCAGCCGCAGGCGCGAAGGAGGCGCAGGAAGCGGCGCAGCTTCAGAGCCTGAGCGCGAAGATCGCAGAGTCGCTGTCGCGTTCACGCGATGCGCGAAGCTCGCCCACCAATGGCCTGGTCATCCGGGTCAAGGCGCCCGAGCCACCCGCGGCAAGCGCCGCACCAAGACCACGGCCACCCACCGTCACCGCCGCCGTTGGCAGCCACGGCGCCACTCACGGCGCGGCTGCCGGCCCGCCGTCGGGCGCCGGTCGCGAGGCGGCTGCGCACGGGCAAGGCCATTCGGTTCACTGGAGCTACAGCGGCGAGGGCGGCCCCGAGAACTGGTGGCGCCTGAAGCCGGAATTCGCGCGCTGCGCCGAGGGCGCGCGACAGTCACCGATCAACATCCGCGGCGGCATCCAGGTGGACCTCGAGCCCATCCGATTCGAGTACCGGGCAAGCGCCTTCTCGGTGATCGACAACGGCCACACCGTGCAGGTGACCACCAGCCCGGGCAACACCCTGTCGGTGATGGGCCGCCGCTACGAGCTGATCCAGTTCCACTTCCATCGGCCCGCCGAGGATCGCGTGGACGGACGGGTCTTCGACATGGTGGCGCACCTGGTGCACCGAGACCCCGACGGCCGGCTGGCGGTGGTGGCGGTGCTGCTCGATCGCGGCCCGCCCAATCCGATCATCCAGTCGGTCTGGAACAGCCTGCCGCTGGAGCGCAATGAAGCCCTGGCCGGCACCGCGCCGCTCGAGCTCGAGCAGCTGCTGCCGGCCAACCGGAGCTACTACACCTACATGGGATCGCTCACCACGCCGCCCTGCAGCGAGGGCGTGCTGTGGCTGGTGATGAAGGAGCCGGTGACGGTTTCCACGGAACAGATCGCGATCTTCTCGCGGCTGTACCCCATGAACGCCCGACCCCTGCAGCCGATCGGTGACCGGCTGGTGAAGGAATCGAAATGAGCCAGTGCCCGAACCGACCTGCCGTGGCGCCACGCCAGTCAGCCATCCAGCGCCCGGCACGGCCGCCGCCCAGGGGCAAGCGGCATCGCGAGCGGCCGGACTTCACCGGTCCGCCGGTGCCGCGTCTGGCTGCGCAATGCGCATGTCAATTGAAGTCCAAGGGGACCATGACAAGGCAGATGAACAACCCATTGTCTCGAGCTTGAAAGGACGATCATGACGATCATCAATACCAATGTGCTGTCGCTGAACGCGCAGCGCAACCTGGCCAGCAACTCAACCAATCTGGCCACTTCCATCAACCGCCTGTCCACCGGCATGCGGGTCAACAGCGCCAAGGACGACGCTGCCGGCCTTGCCATCTCGGAGCGGATGAGCGCCCAGGCGCGCGGCATGGAGATCGCCCGCCGCAACGCCAATGACGCGGTCTCGCTCGCGCAGACCGCTGAAGGGGCGCTGGGCAGCATGAACGGCATGCTGCAGCGCATGCGCGAACTGGCGGTGCAGTCGACCAATGCCACCAACAGCTCCACCGACCGCACTGCGCTGCAAAACGAGTTCAACCAGCTGCAGACCGAGATCACCCGAACCGCCAACACCACCCGGTTCAACGGCGTTCTCATCCTCACGCAGACCACCAGCTTCGACTTCCAGATCGGCGCCAACGCCACCACCAACGACCAGATCTCGGTCAGTGCGCTGAACGTGCTCAACAGCAGCACGAGCGGCACAACCGATGTCGGCGCGCTGGCGCGGGTGACGAACAGTTCATCGATCGACATCAGCTCGGTGGGAACCCGGGGCAGCATGGCCAGCTCCACCAACTTCGCGACCTACTCGACGCAGACCATGGGCACCGGCGCGCTCGGGGCGGTGGAAGTGCTGGACTTCGCGCTGGCCCAGGTGAACTCGGCACGCTCCACCTTCGGCGCGGTGCAGAACCGGTTCGACGCGGTGATCTCCAACCTGAACATCTCGATCGAGAATCAGGCCGCCGCCCGCAGCCGGATCGTGGACACCGACTACGCGCGCGAGACCGCAACTCTCGCCCGCGCCCAGGTGCTCCAGCAGGCCGGCATCGCCATGCTCTCGCAGGCCAACGCCGCACCCAACCAGGTGCTCTCGCTGCTGCGCTAGACGCGCGCAGCGCCCCGGGCCGATTGACTCGGCCCGGGGCGGCGTCTTACCGTGCAGCCACCGCCACGCCCCCGCAGAAGGGGCGGCGCGGTGCCCCCCGCGCCAGCGGGGCGGCGTTCAGCCCGGAGACGCCCCTCATGCCCCAAGTCCATCTGCTGGATCGCCAGCTCGGCGAGCACTGGCCCGATCTCTCCACGCCCGAGGCGGTACGCGCCCTCGAGGCCGTTCCCTTCGATCAGCGCATGGCCGCCGCCAGCACCTATCAGGCGCTGAAGCTGGGCAGCCAGCACGCGCCGCAGCAACCCGCCCTGCGCCTGCTGCCCAGTGCCGACCCCGACGAGACCCCGGTCGACATCTCCCATCAGGCCTTCTTCGAGGGCGTGACCCGCACCGCCAACGCGCTGCACGCGCTCGGCGTGCGGCCCGGCCTCGCGGTGAGCTTCCTGCTGCCGCTGGTGCCCCAGGCCTTCTGGACGCTGTACGGCGCCGAAGCCGCCGGCATCTCCAACCCGGTGAACCCGCTGCTCGAGCCGCACCAGCTGGTGGAGATCCTGCGCGCGGCCGACACCCGCGTGCTGGTGGCGCTCGGCCCGGTGCCGGGCACCGACACCTGGGACAAGGTGCAGCGCATCCTGCCCGAACTGCCGCAACTGGCCGCCGTGGTGGTGGTGGGCGCAGCCGGCGTGGCCACGGCAACGCCCGATCAGGCGGGCCGGCCCCGCGCGCCCGGCGAGCCGGTGCCGATCTTCGACTTCGACACGCTGATCGCCGCGCAGCGCGCCGATGCGCTGGTCAGTGGCCGCGACATCCAGCCCGACGAGATCGCCGGCTACTTCCACACCGGCGGCACCACCGGCACGCCCAAGCTGGTGCGCCACACCCACCGCAACCAGGTCTCGCAGGCCTGGGGGATCGGCCTGATCCTGCGCGCCGAACCCGGTGACACCACGCTGTTCGGCCTGCCGCTCTTCCACGTGGGCGGCGCGCTCTCGCAGGCCCTGGCCGGGCTGGCCTGCGGCGGCACGCTGGTGGTGCTCTCACCCGCCGGCTGGCGCAACCCGGCGGCGCTGCGCAACCTCTGGCGACTGGTGGCCCGATACCGGCCGCGCACCCTCACCGGCGTGCCCACGGTGCTGGCCGCGGCGCTGAGCGTGCCGGTGGATGGCGCCGATCTCTCCAGCCTGGTGCGGGCCACCGGCGGCGGATCGGCGATTCCGGTGGCGGTGGCCCAGGCCTACATCGACCGGTTCAAGCTGCCGGTGCTCGAGGTCTACGGCATGACCGAGACCTCCAGCGTGCACACCATCGGCTACCCCGATCGCCCGGTGAAGGTGGGCTCGGTGGGTCAGGCCCTGCCCTATGCCCGCGTGCGGGTGGTGCGGGTGGACGCCGAGGGCCGCTGCCTGGGCGAGTGCGCCACCGACGAGATCGGCGTGGTGGCCATGGCCGGGCCGGGCGTGTTCTCGGGCTATCTCAACCCGGTTCATAACCGGCAGGCCTTCGTCGAGCCGGGCTGGGTCAATTCCGGCGACCTCGGCCGCCTCGACGCCGAGGGCTACCTCTGGATCACCGGTCGCGCCAAGGACCTGGTCATCCGCGGCGGCCACAACATCGACCCGCAACCCATCGAGGAGATCCTCTACACCCATCCGGCCGTGGGCCTGGCGGCCATGGTCGGGCGACCCGACGCCTACGCGGGCGAGCTGCCGGTGGCCTATGTGCAGCCCAAGCCCGGCATGCAGCCCGACCCGGGCGAGCTGATCGACTGGGTGCGCGAGCGCACGCCTGAACGGGCCGCGGTGCCGGTGGCCATCCACCTGATCGACCCCATGCCGCTGACCGGCGTGGGCAAGGTCTTCAAGCCCGCGCTGCGCTGGGACGCCGCCACCCGTGTGGCCAGCGCCGCGCTGGCCGACCTGCCGCTGCACGGCGGCGCGCTCTCGGTGGACACCGGCGCGCACGGCACCCACGGCAGCCTGATCCGCGTGCAGCTCACCGGGGTGCCGGCGGCGCAGCAGCCGGCGCTCGCGCAGGCGATCGGCGAGCGGCTCGGACCGCTGCCGGTGCGTCACGAGATCGGCTGGGACTGAGCCCGCGCGCGGGGCGCGGTCGCCTCAGTGCAGCCGCGGCCGCAGCAGCACGTCGTTGCGGTCGACCGAGCCGATCACCGGGCGCACCAGATCGCCCTCGCGCCCGAGGGTCAGCGGCACCCGGGCACCCGCGGGGCCCAGCGCCCAGACCGCGCGCAGAAAGTCGGGCAGCGTGGCCACCCGGCGCCCTGCCACCTCGAGGATGAGATCGCCCTGGCGCACCCCGGCCCGCTCGGCCGGGCCGCCCTGCGCCGTGCCCCCCACCACCAGCTGACCGTCGGCGGTGCCGGCATACAGCCCCAGCCAGGGCCGCGCCGGCAGGCCGCTGCGGCCGGTCTCGACGAGGCTGCTCAGGATGGGCTCGAGCAGGTCGATGGGCACGGCCATGTTGGCCTGCGCGTGCGCCTCGCCGCTGCCCTCCTCGGTGAGCAGCGACCCCACCCCGATCAGCCGCCCCTGTGTGTCGAGCACCGCCGCGCCGCTCCACTCGGGGTGCGCGGGGGTGGTGAACAGCGCCTGCTCGAGCAGGTACTCCCAGTAGCCGGCAAATTCGCGCCGGGCCGCGAGACGCGCCTGCAGCGCGTGGCGCCGGCCGCCATGGCCGATGACATAGACCCGGTCACCGGGGGCGCTGTCCTGGGCCCGACCGCGCGGCAGCACCGCGGCGTCGAGCCGGCCCAGGGCCCGCACCAGCCCGAAGCCGGTGGCCTGGTCGTAGGCCAGCGGATAGGCCGGCAGCACCGCGCCGCGCTGGGTGGTGATCCACACGCTGCGGGCCTCGGTGATGAGGTAGCCGATGGTGAGGATGGTGCCGTCGGCGCCGATCACGATGCCGTTGCCGCCGCGATCGGTGCCCAGGGTGCCGGCGGTGAAGGCCTCGTCGGGCACCTCGGCGCGCAGCGCGACCATCGCATCGAGCGCCTGGTCGAGATCGAAGGCCAGCCCCTCGCGCGGCGGCTGCAGGGCTTCGGGGAACGACCAGTCGACATCATCGGCCATCGCCGCTGACTCCGTGGATGGGTGTTATGTGGAATGCCGGCCGCAAGGGCGCGGGTATAGTCGGAGCGGATGGCTTCGAGCACCGAACTTTACCCGCTGCTGCGGCTGGCGGCGAACCTCACGCTCACCACCATCGGAGCCTGCGGCATGTGGACCGCCTCGGTGGTGCTGCCGGCGGTGCAGGCCGAGTTCGGCGTGTCGCGCGCCGATGCCTCCCTGCCCTTCACCCTGCTCATGATCGGCTTCGGCATCGGCAGCGTGCTGGCCGGCAAGCTGAGCGACCGCTTCGGCGTGATGGTGCCCAGCCTGATCGGCGCGGCCTCGCTCGGCACGGGCTTCTGGCTCGCCAGCATCATGCAGTCCATGCTCGGCTACGCCCTGGTGTTCGGGGTGTTCATCGGCCTGATGGGCATCTCGGCGCAGTTCGCGCCGCTCATGACCGACACCTCCATGTGGTTCACCCGCCGGCGTGGCATCGCGGTGGCGATCTGCGCCAGCGGCAACTACGTGGGCGGCGCGATCTGGCCCTCGCTGATCGAGCACTTCGTGCAGGTGGCCGGCTGGCGCCAGACCTTCCAGGGCATGGGCCTGTTATGCCTTGTCACCATGCTGCCCTTGTGCCTGGTGCTGCGGCGCCGGCCGCCGCTGCAGGCCATGCCGGCCGCGGCGGGTGGCGCCGGCGCGGGCGGCAACCGGCCGTTCGGTCTGACGCCCGGCACGGCCCAGCTGCTGATGTGCGCCGCCGGCGTGGCCTGCTGCGTGGCCATGTCCATGCCCCAGGTGCACATCGTGGCCTACTGCGGAGACCTCGGCTACGGCGTGGCCCGCGGCGCGCAGATGCTCTCGCTGATGCTTGCCTGCGGCGTGGTCAGCCGGCTGGTGTTCGGCCTGATCAGCGACCGCATCGGCGGGCTGAGAACGGTGCTGATCAGTTCCACCCTGCAGATGGTGGCGCTGCTGCTCTACCTGCCCTTCGACTCCCTGGCCTCGCTCTATGTGGCCTCGGCGCTGTTCGGCCTGTTCCAGGGCGGCATCATCCCGGCCTACGCGATCGTGGTGCGCGAGCAGTTCCCGCCCGAGGAGGCCGGCACGCGGGTGGGCATCACACTGACCGCCACCATGGCCGGCATGGCGCTGGGCGGCTGGCTCTCGGGCGCCATCTTCGACCTCACCGGCTCGTACCACGCGGCGTTCGCCAACGGCGCGTTCTGGAACTTCTTCAACCTGCTGATCATGGGCTGGCTGTTCCGTCGCGTGCGTGCCGCGCAGCGCGCAGCCGCAGCCCCTGTTCGCGCCTGAGACCCGAGCCCGCCATGACCGCCAACCCGCGCTGGAAGCAACGCCCCCCCGGCTCCAACTGGGGAGACTTCGGCCCCGATGACCAGCAGGGCCGCATGAACCTCATCACCCCCGAGAAGGTGCGCCAGGGCGTGGCCGAGGTGCGCGAGGGCCTCACCTTCTGCCTGAGCCTGCCCCTGGACTTCCCCGGCGGCAACGTGCTCAACCCGCGGCGTCACCCGCCGGTGGTGCGGCCCACGGTGCGCAACGGCCGGCCGAACATGAACTACCGGCTGTTCCAGGACGACCCCGACGCCAGCGACGTGATCAGCGACGACCTGGTGGTCATGCACCTGCAGTACTCCACGCAGTGGGACAGCTTCGCGCACGTGGGCCAGCTCTTCGACGCCGACGGCGACGGCTTCCCGGAGCCGGTGTACTACAACGGCTTTCGGCCCGGCGAGCACGTGATCGGGCCGGCCGATGTCGCCGATGCCGGCGTGCCGCAGGGCCTGTTGCCCGCGGGCAGCTCGCAGGCACGCGCGCTGGGCATCGAGACCATGGCCGAGCACGGCGTGCAGGGGCGCGCCGTCATGATCGACCTGCACGCGCACTTCGGGCGCCGCCATCATGCGGTGGGCTACGACGACCTGATGCGGGTGATGGAGGCCGACCGGGTGGTGGTCGAGACCGGCGACATGGTCTGCCTGCACACCGGTTTCTCGCAGATGCTGCTCGAGATGAACCGCCAGCCCGATGCGCACACCGTGGAGAACAGCTGCACCGCGCTCGATGGCCGTGACGCGAAGCTGCTGCAATGGATCACCGACAGCGGGCTGTCGGTGCTCATCGCCGACAACTACGCGGTGGAGATGACGCCGTCCCGCAAGGGGCACATGCTGGGCTGCTGCGCCACGCTGCCGCTGCACGAGCACTGCCTGTTCAAGCTGGGCATCCACCTGGGCGAGATCTGGCACCTCACGCCGCTGGCCGACTGGCTGCGCGCGCACGGCCGCAACCGCTTCCTGCTCACCGCGCCGCCGCTGCGCCTGCCCGGCGCGGTGGGTTCGCCGGCCACCCCCATCGCCACGGTGTAGTCCCGGGCGCGCCCCGTCGTGCACGCCCGGGCGGCGTTCAGCGCCAGTCGACCGAGGCCTGCAGGGTGCCGAAGGTCTGGGGCTTGAAGCGACCCTGGGCCACGGCCTCGGAGTCGAACTCCATGGTGCGGCGAACCAGGGCGAAGCGCAGCTGCCAGCCCGGCGCGGGCGCCACCGTCGCGCCCAGGTGCGCCTCGGCCACCCAGGGCGCGGGCCGCGCGCGCGAGGCCGCGCCGTAGAGCGAGCCATCGATGAAGCGGTCCCAGCCCACCAGGCGCAGCGCGCCGCCGGCCTGCACCGACCAGCGCCCGCCGGTGCCGATGCGGCCAGTGGCTGCCGAGGCCTCCAGCGGCATGGCCGTGCCCGCGAGCCGGTCGCCCACGCGCAGGCTGAGCGCGGCCAGCGCGTGGCCCTGCAAGGTGCCCAGCGTGCCGCCGGCGCGGCCGACCAGGTCGAGGTGCTGACCGAGCAGCGGCCAGCGCTGCTCGTGCGCGAGCTGCCACTGCACGCCCAGGCGCGGGCGCAGCTGGTGCTCCCAGCCCAGGGCCGGATCGACGTGCAGCACGTCGCGGTGCCAGCGGGTCTGCACCCACTCGGCGAGCGAGGCCGGCCCGGTGACGCCCACCTGCAGCTCGGCCAGGCGAGTCTGGTCGCGCGACTCGACCAGCGACGCGGCCGATGCGAACAGCCAGCCGGCCATGGGCCGGTCGAGCGGATCGTGCGCGGCCAGGCGACGCTGGTTCTGCATGAAGATGGTCTGGCCGATCGACCAGCGCGCGCTGCGCATGGCGCCGGCATCGCAGGCCTGCAAGGCGCACCAGGCATCAGCCATGCGGGTCACCGGGCCGTCGGCGAGCGCCGGTCGGAACCAGTGCGCGCGCAGCGATTGCGAGTACCAGCGGTCATGGCGGTTCAGACCGGCGAACTCGTCGTTGTCGACCTGCACCGACAGGGTCTGCGCGCCGACGCTGCAGGCCGCGACGGCGAGCAGCAGCCCGCCGACGAATCGCCGCGCGATCACGACGCGTCCAGCGCGGCGCCCACCCGCGCGAACAGGCCGTCGGCCTGCGCGCCGTCGATCCAGCGGGCAATGGTGACCGCGCGCCGCTGCGGATCGACCCAGGTGATGGAGCTGCCAGCGCCCACCGCGAAGAAGCTGTCATGCGGCGCGCTGGGAAAGATCACGCCATCGCGGTTGAGCCAGATGAGATAGCCGTAGAAGGGCGCGATCGGGCAGGGCTCGCGCATCCGATCGAGCCACTCGCGCGCGAGCACCTGCTGCGAGCCAGCCGCGCCGCCGGCAAGCATCAGCGCGCCCACCCGGGCCTGGTCGAGGCTGTCGATGGAGATGCCGCCGCCCCAGTGGGTGCCGCCCGGCACAGAGATCATGCGCCGGCCGCGCACCGTCACCCAGGCGTTGCGATAGCCCTCCCAGCGCCAGCGGTCGCTCGCGCCGATCGGCCGCATGATCGCCTCGGCGAAGACCTCGGGCAGCGGGCGGCCGAACAGGTGCAGCAGCGCGAGCGAGAGCTGGTTGATGCGCACATCGTTGTATTCCCAGTAGCTGCCCGGCGCCTGCAAGGGGCGCGCGTCGCCCTTGCGGCCGGCCGGCGGCACCGGCTGGTACTGCACCGCGCGCCAGCGATCGACCTGCTCGGGCAGGCCGAAGACCGACCCCTCCCATTCGCTGGTCTGCTGCAGCAGCTGGTGCCAGGTGATCTCGGGGTTGCGCCCACCCTCGAAGCCGATGCCGGGCACGCGCCGGATCACCGGCTCATGGACATCAGGCAGCAGGCCGCGGTCATGGGCCACACCGGCGAGCAGCGCGAGGTAGGTCTTGGCCACGCTGAAGGTGAGATCGACCCGCCAGGGGTCTCCCCACTGCGCGAGCACCCGGCCGTCACGCCAGACCACGCCGCTGGCCGGTCCGCGGGCATGGACCGGACCGAGCAGGCGGTTGTACGGCGGCGGATCGGCGCCGTGCACGCCCCAGGCGCCGCTGGGGTCGTCGGGGTCGCGCGGCCAGGCTGTCTCGTGCGATTGCGCCCAGGCGATCGCGTCGGCGAACCGGGCCCCGCTCACTTGCGCGCCCGATCGGGGTAGCTGGCGGACATGCCGTCGCGGACGTCCTGCTGGATGCCGTACTGCGGGAACGGATAGCGCAGGCCGTTGCCACCGAGCGCGGCCATGCCGGCCAGCGCCTTGGGCAGATACTCCGGCGGGATCGCCATGAGCATCTCGTCATCGAGCACGCCGCCATAGCGGCGCTCGGCGAAGCACGGGATCGACAGGCTGGGCTGGCGGGTGGACAGCGCCCGGCCCCAGGAGTCGGCGCAGGCCGACTCGCCCACCACGCTCCAGTCGAATCGCTTGTAGCCGCTCCACTGCAGGCCGTTGATGAAGTACATCATCGCGCCCGGCGTGGCATAGAACAGCACGATGTCGGGCGGGTCGAGCCGGCCGGCCGACAGCGGCGACACCGCCATGGCCTGGTAGCGGCCCACCGGCACGACGCTCATGGCCGCCTGGTGCGCGGCGGAGTCGGGCTGGGTGGCGTACCAGACGCCCACCATCGACTTGCCCGAGCGCCAGTCCTCGTCCTGGCCGCCCAGCCCGATGACGGCCTTGCACTGCGCGCCCACCAGGTCGGCGGCGGTGATGCCCACCGTCCAGCCCAGGCGGGCCGCCTGGCCGACGATCTGGTCGGTGGTGTGGACCGACTTCGGGCGGCGGATGCGCGGGATGGCGGCCATCTCGGCCTCGGTCTCGAACAGCTTCATGCCGAAGGGGTTGCTGCGCAGGCGCAGCACCCGCTCGAGCTGGGCGCCGAGGGCGGGCAGGTCAAGACGCTCGGTGGCGGGGGCATCGGGGGCGGTGGTGGTGCTCATGGGGTCTCCTGGGCGGATGTGCCCGGCCATGGTAGTCGAGCGCGCCGGGGCGCCGTTCCGCTACTGCTGCGGACCGATGCGTCGCACCACCGCGGCCATGGCGATCGCGTCGGCCTCGACGAAGCGGGCGAAGGCGGTCGCGTCCAGGAACTGGATCGGCGAGCCGACCGCGCCCAGGGTGCGCAGGACCCGGTCGTCCTCGGCGGCGCGGCGGGCGGCATCGCGCAGGCGCGCGAGCACCGGCTCGGGCGTGCCCGCGGGCGCGAACAGGCCCGACCACTGCGAGAAGGCCACCGGCACGCCGAGCTCGCGCAGGGCGGGCACCTCGGGCAGGGCGGCCAGCCGACCCTCGCCCCAGTGGGCCAGCGCGCGCAGACGGCCGCTGCGCACATGACCCACGATGGTGGCCGGGCCGGTGGCGAGCGCATCGACCTGACCGCCGAGCAGCCCGACCACCGCCGGCCCGGCGCCGGTGTAGGGCACGTGGACCATGAAGGTGCCGGTGGCCTGCTTGAGCATCTCCATGGGCACGTGCATGGTCCCGTAGGTGCCCGAAGACCCGAAGGTGAGCGACCCCGGTCGGGCGCGGGCCTGCGCCAGGAACTCGGCCAGGGTGCGGATGGGGCTGTCGGCGCGCACCACCAGCACCGTGGGGTCGGCGGTGAACCGCGCCAGCGGCACCAGCTGGCCGAGCTGGTACATGGGCGCGCGGCCCAGCACCCGATCGGCCTCGGGGATGATGGTCACCGACGAGAGCGCCATCAGCAGGGTGTGGCCATCGGGGCGGGCGCGGGCCACCGCGGCCATGCCGATGCCGCCGCCGGCGCCGGCCTTGTTCTCGACCACCACCGGCTGGCCCAGCACGCGAGCCATCGCCTCGGCCACCGGCCGGCCCACGGTGTCGGCCACGCCCCCGGGCGGAAACGGCACCACCAGCGACAGCGGCCGCGACGGCCAGGGCTCCTCGGCCGCCGTCGGCGCTGCACTCAGCACCAGGGCGCCGGCCAGGGGCAGGCTGCGGACGAGCAGTGCCCGCCGGGCCGGGCGAAAGCGCTCGCTGCGCGCGCGGAGGGTCATGCGGTCTCCCTATGGCATCCTCGGAACCGACCCGAGCCGCGCAAGCCGCGCATCGGACCGCTGCCGCGCGTGGCGGCATCCAGGCAAAGGTAGGATTCGACCACAGAAAGGACCCCCTGATGATCCCCTCCAGCGGCGGCAAGCCCCTTGCCCTGAACGACGAGGAGCTCGCCCGCCTCGATGAACTGCTCGCCGGCGCGAACGAAGAGGAGTCGATGACGCTCGAGGAGTTCGACGGCTTCACCGCCGCCACCCTCAGCAGCCCGACACCGATCGGCGCCGATGAACTGCTCGGCGAGATCCTCGGCGCGGCCCCCGAGACCGCGACCGCCGGCATGCCGCCCGACGATCGCGAGACCCTGCTGCGGCTGCTGCGCCGGCATCGCGACCATGTCTCGCAGCAGCTGCACGAGGGCGAGGGCTTCTCGCCGGTGCTGGCCTATGACGAAGCCGGCCGGGTCGACGGCCGCGGCTGGGCGATCGGCTACCTGCGCGGCGTGGGCCTGCGCGCCGATGACTGGACCCCGCTCGATGACGACGACGACTTCGCCGACATCCTCGACCCCATGGTGCGTCTGGCCGACGAGTTCGACCCCGAGACCGGCGAGCTGCGCGAGGCCATCCCGGTGGATGAGCGCGCCGCGCTGGTCGAGGAGATGATCGGCAACGCCATGGATGCGTTCGCCTTCTTCCAGGAGGCGCGCGAACGCGCCCTGTCGCCCGCCACCGTGCGCCGCGACCAGCCCAAGGTGGGCCGCAACGATCCCTGCCCCTGCGGCAGCGGCCGCAAGTACAAGAACTGTCACGGAGGACAATGAGGCCATGGCCATCGACTACCAGAAGCTGAAGAACCGGGTCTTCCCGGATGTGGAGCAGACCTACGGCTGGAAGGACTCGGCGCTCTACGCGCTGGGCATCGGCTTCGGGCATGACCCGCTCGACACGCGCCAGCTGCGCTTCGTGTACGAAGACGACATGCGGGCGGTGCCCACCATGCCGGTGGTGCTGGCCACGCCGGGCTTCTGGGTCAAGGAGCCCGACTCGGGCGTGGACTGGGTGAAGGTGCTGCACGGCGAGCAGAGCCTCACGGTGCACAAGCCGCTGCCGGTGGCCGGCACGGTGGTGGGCACGCTCAAGGTGACCGGCATCGTCGACAAGGGGCGCGACAAGGGCGCCATCCTGGTCCAGGAACGCCGGCTCTACGACAAGGCCAGCGGCGATCTGCTGGCCACCCTCGAGGGCCTGACCTTCTGCCGCGGCGACGGCGGCTTCTCCGAGCGCGAGGGCAACGGCCCGAAGGGCGGCGATCCCTCGCCCGCGGCCAAGCCGGCGGTGCCCGAGGGCCCGCCCGATCATGTGCGCGACATGCCCACCATGCCGCAGGCCGCGCTCATCTATCGGCTGTGCGCCGACCTGAACCCGCTGCATGCCGATCCGGCGGTGGCCACGGCCGCCGGCTTCAAGGCGCCGATCCTGCATGGTCTGGCCAGCTATGGCGCGGCCGGTCACGCGGTGCTGGCCGCCTGCTGCGACTACGACTCCACCCGGCTCAAGCGCTTCGGCCTGCGCTTCTCCAGCCCGGTGTATCCCGGCGAGACCCTGCGGGTGGAGATGTGGGTGCGCGGCACGAACGTGCACTTCCGGGTGAAGGCGATGCCGCGCGACGTGGTCGTGCTCAACAACGGCCTGGCAGAGGTGCTCTGAGATGGCCGCCGCACGCCCCCTGAAACGCAAGCTGTTCACCGCCGAGCACGAGCAGTTCCGCGACACCGCGCGCCGCTTCTTCGAGCGCGAGATCATGCCCCACCACGAGCGCTGGGAGGAGCAGGGCTTCGTCGATCGCGATGCCTGGCTCAAGGCCGGACAGGCCGGGCTGCTGTGCATGAGCATGCCCGAGGCCTATGGCGGCGCCGGCGCCGACCGGCTCTACAGCACCGTGCTCATCGAGGAGGCCGCGCGGGTGGGCGCCTCGGGGCCGGGCTTCTCGCTGCACTCCGAGATCGTCTCGCCCTACCTCAACCGCTACGGCACCGAGGCGCAGAAGCAGGCCTGGCTGCCGCGCATGGCGCGCGGCGAGATCATCGGCGCCATCGCCATGACCGAACCGGGCGCGGGCTCCGACCTGCAGTCGGTTCGCACCACGGCCATCCGCCAGGGCGATCACTACCTGCTCAACGGCTCCAAGACCTACATCACCAACGGCTACAACAGCGACCTGGTGATCGTGGTGGCCAAGACCGATCCCAGCCTGGGGGCCAAGGGCACCAGCCTGCTGCTGGTGCCGGCCGACTCGCCGGGCTTCTCGAAGGGCCGGCGCCTGAAGAAGCTGGGCCTGAAGGCCCAGGACACATCGGAGCTGTTCTTCGACAACGTGAAGGTGCCGGTCGAGAACCTGCTCGGCCGCGAGGGCGAGGGCTTCATCTGCCTCATGCAGGAGCTGCCCTGGGAGCGGCTGATGATCGCGCTGCGGGCGGTGGCCGCCGCCGACGCGGCGATCGACTGGACCCTCGACTACACCCGCAACCGCAAGGCCTTCGGCAAGCCGGTGTTCGACTTCCAGACCACCCGCCACAAGCTGGCCGAATGCCGCACCCAGGTGCAGGTGGGCCGGGCCTTCGCCGACCAGTGCCTGGAGGCCGTGCTCACCAACGAGCTCGACGTGGCCACGGCGGCCATGGCCAAGTACTGGTGCACCGAGATGCAGTGCAAGGTGGTCGACGAGTGCGTGCAGCTGCACGGCGGCAGCGGCTACATGCTCGAGTACCCGATCACCCGGGCGTATGCCGATGCGCGGGTGCAGCGCATCTATGGCGGCACCAGCGAGATCATGAAGGAAGTGATCGCGCGCACGCTGTAGCGGGCGCGCGCGGCCGGCTCAGGTGCCGCAGAAGGTGCGGTAGGCGGCGGTCACCTCGCGCGGCGCAGGCTCGGCCAGGTGCTCGCGGCCGGGCCGCTCCTCGAAGGGGTCGCGCAGCGCCTGCAGCAGGGCCTGCAGCGGCCCGAGATCGCCGTTGTCTGAGGCGGCGGCCAGGGCCTCCTCCACCCGATGGTTGCGGGCGATGATCCAGGGACTGCGACGGCGCATGGCCGCGGCCCGCGCCGCGGCCGCCCCGGGTGAGGTCTGGCCACCGTCGATGATCGCGCAGCGCGCCCGCCAGCGGGCCAGCCAGGGCACCAGGGTGGCCGGTTCGGCGAACAGCGCCTGCAGCGGTGCGGCCTTGCCTTCGGCGGCATCGGCCAGCCGCCGCCAGCCGAGGGTGTGGTCCACACCCTGGGATTGCAGCAGGCCCAGCCAGTCATCGAGGAGGGCAAGGTCGGCGGGCTCATCGGCAGCCGCCGGCGCCGGCAGACCGAGCCGTGCCAGCCGGGCGTGGCGCAGATGCGCCTCCAGCCAGCCCGGGAAGGCGTCGAGCACGGTCATGGCCCGGGCCACCGCCGCATCGGCATCGTCATCGATCAGGGGCAGCAGGGTCTCGGCAAAGCGCGCGAGATTCCAGCGCGCGATGGTCGGCTGGTTGCGGTAGGCGTAGCGCCCCTGATGGTCGATGGAGCTGAACACCGCCTCGGGCTCGTAGGCCTCGAGGAAGGCGCAGGGCCCGTAGTCGATGGTCTCGCCCGACAGCGTCATGTTGTCGGTGTTCATCACGCCGTGGATGAAGCCCGTGTCCATCCAGCGCGCCACCAAGGCGGCCTGGCGCCGCGCGACCGCCTCGAGCAGCTGCGGGTAGCGCTCGGGCGCGCCGACGAGCGCGGGATCGTGGCGGGCGATGGCGTACTCGGCAAGCTGACGCACCCGGTCGAGCTCGCCGCGGGCCGCGAAGTACTGGAAGGTGCCCACGCGCAGGTGGCTGGCCGCCACGCGGGTGAGCACTGCGCCGGGCAGCACGGTCTCGCGCCAGATGGGCTCGCCGGTGGCGACCACCGCGAGCGCCCGGGTGGTGGGGATGCCCAGCGCATGCATGGCCTCGCCGATCAGCAGCTCGCGCAGCATGGGGCCCACCGCGGCCTTGCCGTCGCCGCGGCGCGAGAAGGGCGTGGGGCCCGAGCCCTTGAAGGCGATGTCACGACGCCGACCCTGGCCGTCGACGAGCTCACCCAGCAGCAGCGCGCGGCCGTCGCCGAGCTGCGGCGAGAAGCCGCCGAACTGGTGCCCGGCATACACCTGGGCGATCGGCTGCGCGCCCTCGGGCAGGCGGTTGCCGCTGAACAGCGCGGCGCCGGCCTCGCCCGCGAGCGCGTCGGGGTCGAGGCCCAGCTCCACGGCCAGCTCACGGTTCAGGTGCAGCAGCCGCGGCTCGGGCGCGGCCGCGGGCTGCACCGCCGCCCAGAAGCCCGGCAGATCACGGGCATAGGTGTTGTCGAAGGCGAAGGTGGGTGCGGGCATCATCTTTCCCGGATGGATTCATCGACGGTGCGGATCAGCGGATAGAGGAAGTAGGCGAGCACCGTGCGCTCGCCCACGATCACCTCGGCGCTGAGAGTCATGCCGGGCAGCAGCACCGGCTGGCGGCGGGCATGCAGGAACTCGCGGCGCGTGATCTCGATGCGCGCGCGGAAGACGGTGCGGGTGGCGCCCGCGGGCCCGCCTTCCAGGCTGAGGGCATCGGCGCTGAGCGTGCTCAGGCGCCCTTCGAGGGTGCCGTACTTCTGGAACGGGTAGGCATCGATCTTGAGCCGGACCCGATCGCCGACCCGGATCTCGCCGATGTCGGCGGGATCGATGTCGGCCTCGATCAGCAGCGATTCGTCCAGCGGCACGAGCACCGCGAGCACATCGCCGGGGTTGAGCACGCTGCCCAGCGCGGTCTGGCGCACCTCGAGGACCACCGCGTCGTGCGGGGCCACCACGGTCACCAGCTCGGACTTGCGCTGCGCCTTGGCGAGCTGTTCGCGCGCCTCCTGGCTGTCGGTGACCGCCTGCGCGAGCTCCTCGCGCACCCGCTGCCGCACCGAACTCGCATAGCTGTCTCGCTCAGCCTCGGTGACCCGGATCTCCTTCTCGAGCTCCTTCTGACGACCGCGCGCGGTGGTCAGGTCACGCTCGGCCTCGAGGCGCTTCTCCTGGGTCTCGAGCACCCGCGATCGCGACATGAAGTTGTCGCGGGTGAGCTTCTCGAGCATCTGCTCGAGCTCAAGGAGCGAGCGCACCCGTTCGCCGGTCACACGTTGATCGGCTGCGTTGGCCTCGAGCGCGGCGCGCAGCCGCTCGATGGACTCATCGAACTGGCGCAGACGGGCCCGATGCGCGGCCTGGCGCTCGGCGAGCAGCGCCCGCTGATCGCCCTGGCGCGCGAGCGCCTCGGCACCCGAGCGTTCACCGGCCTGAAGCCGCAGCCGCTCGACCTGCGCGCGCAGCGAGAGCTCACGCCCCGCGATCTGCGACTGCTCGGCGCCGGTGAAGGTGGGGTCGAGGGTGGCCAGGACCTCGCCGCGCCGGACCACCTGTCCCGGGCGGATACGTACCGCGCTGAGCAGGCCGGGCTCGAGCGTGCGGACCAGCATGTTCTGCGACGGATTCACCAGACGGCCTCGGCCGGCCACCCGCACATCGAGCGGCGCCCAGGCGGCCCAGGCGATCATGGAGACCACCAGCGCCACCAGCAGGTAGACCACCCAGGCGGCGGCCGAGCGTTCAACGGGTGCGCTCATGCCGGTCTCAGAGATGGCGGGTCTGCTGCTGCCACAAGCTGGCATAGACCGCGCAGCGCGGCAGCAGTTCGGCGTGGCGGCCGGCATCGATGATCCGGCCACGCTGCATGACCACGATGGCATCGGCGCCGGTGAGCGTGGAGAGCCGGTGCGAGACGATGATCACCGTGCGCCCCTTGGCCAGGCGGGCGAGGTTGTCGAGGAAGATCGCCTCGGACTCGGGGTCGAGCGCGCTGGCGGCCTCGTCCAGGATCAGCAGCCGAGGCTGGGGCAGCAGCGCGCGGGCAATCGCCAGACGCTGACGCTGGCCGCCCGACAGGTTTGAGCCGCCCTCCTCCAGCGGCGTCTCGTAGCCCAGGGGCAGGCGCTCGATGAATTCATCGGCGCCGGCCAGCCGGGCCGCCTCGACCACCGCCTCCATGGGCGCCTCGGGCATCGAAAACGCGATGTTCTCGCGCACCGTGCCGCGAAACAGGAAGCTGTCCTGCAGCACCACGCCCACCGAGCGGCGCAGGTGCTGAAGGTCGATCTCGCGGATGTCCACGCCGTCCAGGCGCACCACGCCCTCCTGCACATCATGGAAGCCCCCGAGGATGCGGGTAAGGGTGGTCTTGCCCGAGCCGCTGCGGCCCACCACCCCCACCACCTTGCCCTCGGGGATGGTGAAGCTGATGCGATCGAGCGCCGCGGCCGCGCTGCCCGGGTAGCGGAAACTGACCTCGTCGAACTCGATGCGCCCGCGCAGCGCCGGGCGCAGGCTGCGTCCGCTGCCGCCACGCTCGCGCGGCGCGTCCATGATCTGGCCGAGCAATCGGACCGACATCGCGGTCTCCTGGTACTCGTGCACCAGCGAGATCACCTGCACCAGCGGCGAGATCACCCGCCCGGCCAGCATCTGGAAGGCGATCAGGGCACCGATGCTCAGCTGCTGCTCGATCACCAGCCCCGCTCCGAGGGCGATCACGCCGATCTGCATCAGCTTTTCCATCAGCGAAACCAGCGCATTGGCGGTGGCCGAGAGCCGCCCCACCCGGAAGTGCATGTCCACCGCCTGCTCGGACTGACGTTCCCAGTGGCCCTGACGCAGGCCTTCAGCGGCCAGCGCCTTGATCGCGCGCATGCCCTGGATGGATTCCACCAGCAGCGCCTGGCGCTCTCCTTCGACCGCGATCAGCGCCTGCAGCCGACGGCGGAACGGCGGGACCAGCGCGCCCACCACCACGCCGATCGCAAGCGCGAAGCCCAGCACCAGCGCCGCCAGCGTCGCCGAATAGAAGAACAGGATGGGCAACACGACCACCAGCGCGGAGGCATCGAGCAGCGTCATGAACAACCGCCCGGTCAGGAACTGGCGAATCTTCTCGGCCTGCTGCATGTTGCGGGCAATGACCCCCGCGGCGCCGCGCTCGAAGAAGGTGATCGGCAGCGACATCAGCCGCTCGAAGGTGGTGCGAACCAGCCGCAGGTCGATCCGGCTGGAGGCCTCCAGCAGCAGGAACTGGCGCAGGAACTGGAAGCCGGCCTCGAAGGCCACCGCCCCCACCACGCCGACGGTGAGCACGACCAGCGAGGCGGCAGCCTCGTGCGGCACCACCCGATCGATCACGAGTTGCATGAAGATGGGCACTGCCAGCGCGAGCAACTGCAGCATCACCGCGGCCAGCGCCAGCGCCCTGAAGCTGCGGCGCTCGCGCAGCATCTGCGGCAGGAACCAGAGCAGCCCGAAGGGCTGGGATTCATCGGTGAGCGACAGCGCACGACGCAGCAGCAGCGCTTCGCCCGACCAGGCCGCGGCCAGCGCAGGCTCGGCCACCTGCAGCACCAGATCGGCGGGCCGCGCGAGCGGATCGCGCACCAGCAGGAAGTCCTGATCGTCCTTGCGCAGGCGCCCGACCAGCAGCACGCAATTGCCGTTGCTCAGCCGCAGGATGACCGGAAGGCGCGGCTCGAGCTCGGCCAGGCGGGTGACATCACCACGCCAGACGCGGCCGACCAGGTCATGGGCGGCGGCCAGTTTCGCCAGCGCGGGAAGATCGGCGATGCTGGCAACGCCGCGGGCCAGCGCGGCCGGGTCGAGACTGAGCCCCAGGGGCTGCGCCGCCCAGGCCAGGCAGACGCAGGCCGAACCGAGCGGATCGGCCGTGGGCGGGGCTTCCGGTCCGGTCATCGGGGGCGCGCCTGCATGCGACACAGCGCAGCGCCCGCCGACCGTCTGCGCGCGCCGTGCCTCAACCCTGCGTGGCCAGCGGCGACATGGCCTGCACCTGGGGGCTGCCCAGCAGGCTGTGGATGAGCGCCGAGCCGCTGAGCACGCCCTCGGCACCACCGAGCACCGCACCCGCGGCGCCATACACCGTCACCGCATCCTGCGCCAGGCTTGCCCCGCCCTCGGCCCCAGCGCCCGGGGCCTGCGCGCCCAGCCCGAAGTTGGGCGTGCTCACCACCACCGGCGGGCCATCCTTGCCATCATCGGCCGGGCCCTGCACCACGAAGCTGGGCGCTTCACGGGTGACCACCAGCGCCTGCCCAGCCGACGACAGCGTGGGCGAGAGGTCTGCCGTCATCACACCGCTGGCCGTGACCCCCGCCGTGCGGTTCTTGAACTCGTCGCTCTCGGTGAACCCGGTGAGCACCGCCGTGCGGGTGTTGCCCCCGTTGAGGGAGCCCACCCAACCGGCCAGCCCCCCGGCATCAGCGGTCCGGCCCAGCACATTCTGGTAGAGCAGGCTGATGTACTGCGTGTTGTCCAGGCTGCCGTACTTGGCCTGGAACTCGGCCGAGCCCACGAAACCACCCGCCGCCTGGTTCAGGCTCATGCCGCCCTCGAGCGCCGCCGTCCAGCCCTGCAACCCCGGCGCGTCCGGGGCGCGCCCCAGCGCCCCCCAGTACAGCCGCGTCACGCTGGTGGCCGTCTCGTTCACATCCCACCAGCCCGTGGGGTTGCGCGCGCTGAACGACGCCACGAACTCGGCCGACTCCGAGAAGCCGGTGATCAGCTGCCCGCGGCTCATCCCGCCATCGAGCGCGCCGCGCCAACCCGCCAGACCGCCCTCGTCGGCCTCGCGCGCCAGCACATTGCGGTAGGTCTGCTGCACGAACGCGGTGTTGCTCACATTGCTGCCGAAGCGCTGGATGAACTCCGGACTGCCCACGAAGTCCAGCGCCACCGTCTCCAGGCTGGTGCCGGCATCCAGCCGCCCCGCATGGAAGTTCAGCCCCGGGCCGTCACCACCGCGACCCAGCGCCGCCTCGTAAAGCCGCGCCACCCGCGCGATGCTCGCCGTGGCGTCGAAGTACTGCACCCCATCGTAGTAGCGCACCGCCTCGATGCCGCTGAGCCGATCGTTCCCGTCGGGGCCGGCCAGCGTGGCCGTGCCGGTCAGCGCATTGCCGGTGAGCGTGAACTGCTTGCGCACCCCGCCGGCCAGCACCGTGTCGCGCCCGGCGCCGCCCTCGATGGTGTCGTCGCCCGCGCCGCCCGTGAAGCGGTTGGCCCCGGCGTTGCCGGTGAGCGTGTTGGCCAGCGCGTTGCCCGTGGCCGAGAGGTCGGCGCTGCCCGTGAGGGTGAGCTTCTCGACGTTGTCGGCCAGCGTGTAGCTCACCGAGGCCAGCACCGTGTCGGTGCCCTGCCCGGCCAGCTCGATCACGCGATCATCGCTGTTGGCCACCACATAGGTGTCGTCGCCCGCGCCCCCGGCCAGATCCTTGATCAGCCCCTTGCCCTCGAGCGTGTCATCGCCCGCCGTGCCATCGAGCTGCGTGGCGGTGAGCACGCCCTCGCCCGAGAGGAAGGCGGTGCGGTTCTTGAACTCCTCGCTCTCGGTGAACCCGGTGAGCACCGCCGTGCGCGTGTTGCCCCCATTGAGCGAGCCCACCCAGCCCGCCAGGCCGCCAGCATCAGCGGCGCGGCCCAGCACGTTCTGGTAGAGCAGGCTGATGTACTGCGTGTTGTCCAGGCTGCCGTACTTGGCCTGGAACTCGGCCGAGCCCACGAAGCCGGCGGCCGCCTGATTCAGGCTCATGCCGCCCTCGAGCGCCCCCGCCCAGCCCTGCAGCCCCGCTGCGTCAGGCCCGCGACCCAGCGCACCCCAGTACAGGCGCATGGCGCTGGCCGCGTTCGCGTTGACCGTGAACTGGCGCGTGCCCACATCGAGCACCCCGTCGACGAAGCGCAGCCGCTCCACCCCGGCCAGCGCGTCATTGCCATCCGGGCCGCTCACCGTGGCGCTGGTGGCGTTGCCGCTCACCGTGTACTGCCGACGGATGCCGCTGTACACCGCGGTGTCGGTGCCCGCACCGCCGTCGAGGGTGTCGTTGCCGGCGCCGCCGGTGAGGGTGTCATCGCCGCCCAGGCCGCGCAGCGTGTCGTTGCCGCTCGTGCCACTGAGGCTGTCGTTGCCCGCGGTGCCGCTGATGGCGCCATCAGGCAGCGCGGCCACCACCGCGGTGGCGCTGCTGCTCTTGCTCTCGGCGGTGCCGCCGTTGTCGGTGTACGAGACCGACACCGTGATGGTCTTGCCCACCTCGGCCGCGGTGAGCAGATAGCTGGACGAGGTAGCGCCCGAGATGGCCGTGCCTCCCGCCAGCCACTGGTATCGGATGGCGCCCGAGCCACTGGTTGGAATGCCATCGACATCGGCCACGCCGCTGCTGGCCGTGAGCGTCTGACCCTGGGTGGCGGTGCCGGTGATGCTCACCGCGCCGGTGGGGGCGTCGTTGACTGGCGTGGTCTGGACCTGCACCTGCACCACGCCGGTGGATACGCCACCGGCGTCGGCCGCGCGCACCAAGAAGGCATTGAGCAGGCCGTTGGCATCGCTGGCCGGGGTCCAGCTCAGCGACTGGCCCGCGCCGATGGCGGTGACTCCCGCGGTGACCGCCACACCGCCCAGGCGCAAGGTGCCGCTGCTGACCTGCTCCACCCGGAAGAAGATCGCATCGCTCTCGGCGTCAGCCGCGTTGGAGGCCGCCTTGAGCGCCTCCCAGGTGATGGTGAAGGCGGTGTCCTCGCTCGCGCCGGTCAGCGGCGTGATGCTGCTGATGGTGGGCGCGGTGTTGGCGCCCTGCAGCGAGGCGGCTGTCACCGTGATGTCGGTAAACCGCAGCTGTTCCACACCGGCCAGGGTGTCGGTGCCCTCGGCGGTGGAAACCACCGTGAAGCGGCCGGCAGTCGCGTTCCAGCTCACGCTGTAAAGGGAACGCGCACCGGCGAAGACCACCGTGTCGGCGCCGTCGCCGCCATCGATGCTGTCATTGCCGGCACCGCCGTCGAGCGTGTCATCACCCGCGCCGCCCAACAGGGTGTCATTGCCGCCGAAAGCGCGTACCCGATCGCCCCCGTCACCGCCATCGATCTGGTCGCCGCGGTCAGTGGCGAGCACATTGTCGTTGCCGCCAGTGCCCCAGGAGGCAAAGAAGAAATCCAGCTTGGCGTCGGCAACCAGGGCTTCGGTGAGAGTGACCGGGAACGGCGATTGGAAGAAGGGCTGCGCCGCGGGATCGGTGCCCGCATTGGTGCCCCAGGGGTTGTAGGCCAGGCCCGTGGTGTTGGTGGGGTTGGTGGGATCGGCATCGACCAGGAAGAAGGCGTGGCCCGCCACGTAGGTGGTGGCGCCCAGTCCGTTGGTGGCCGCCAGGTCTGACCCCAGCCAGATCACCTTGCCGGCGTTCATGGCGGCCACCACCTCGGCCAGCGCGCTGCTGCCCTCGGGCGCGGCCACCACCGCCATCAGCGGATTGCCATTGATGGTGCTCGAGGGATCGCCCTTGATCTGCACCATGCGACCGCCCACCAGCGAGGCCACCGGATCGGCCAGCCCGCCCTCGATGGCGATCATGGCGTTGGTGCTGGTGGTGCGACCGAACACCGCGAGCTCGTTGGCCTGCGCGTAGGCCTTCTCGAGCAGCGGCGCCCACAGCTCGGGCGTGGCGTTGCCCGCCGCGTCGCGGCCCGTGGCCTGCGCATACAGCGAGGCGCCCGAGCCCGCGGTGCCGACCACCAGCCGGTCATCGACCGTGACCCAGATCTCCTGGCCGGCCGTGCCGAAGAAGCGCACGCCCCAGGTGCGGTTTGCGCCCGCGTTGGCCACGAAGCCGCTCTGCAGCGCCGTCTGCGAGGTGGCAGCAACCCCGGCCGCGGCCGCCAGCAGGTAGCAGGTGCCGGCCTGCCCCTGGTTGACATCCTGGTAGCTGGTGCCGCCGACGATCAGCGGCGCCGAGAAGCGCTCATAGACGCCGGTAGCTGCGCCGGCCGCGGGGTTGGCCTTGTCGCCCTCGACGGCCGGATTGGGCAGGTCCTTGCCCAGCAGCCACTTGTCGCGCAACAGTTCCAGGCTGGCGCGCGTCGTGCCCGCCGACAGATTGCCCAGCGCTGTGGTGGTGCCGGCGCCCCCGGTGAACACCGCATTGGCAGTGGAGCCATTGACCATCTGGCCGAAGACATACCCGAGGTAGCCGGTCTCGGCGCCGTTGAGGTCGGGGGAGGTGAACACCGATGCCGACTGGGCGGCAATTGCCTTGAGGTCGTCGACCACATCCTGGCCCACCGCGGCGCCGACCGACACCGCGCCCAGCGCGGCATCGAGCACCCGAAGGAGACCGGCGTGGTCGATCTTATTGCCGCCGGCGGTCTGCGCATCGACTTCCGCGCGCACGGCCGTGGTCTTGATGGCGGCGCTCCAGCCTGCGGGCGGGCTATCGCCATACAGCGGCCTGGTCGCGCCGAGGGCGGCGGGCTGAACCGACAATGCGGCGCTGAGCGCGTCCGCAGAGGACACGGGTTCGTCAAGGCTGGGCACGGGGAACCTCCGGAACTGCGAGCCGCTGCGACAACTGCAGCGGCCTTCGGAGATTATCCCGGAAAACCGTCGCCTCGCTCGCCGCCATGCAGCGACTGCGCCCAATGCGTCTCGCACCACGCATCCACCGCCCCCAGCTGCGCGGCCGTGAAATGCAGGCCCAGCTTGGTGCGGCGCCAGAGCACGTCATCGGCGCAGCGCGCCCATTCCTCGCGATGCAGCCAGCGCAGCTCGGACTCATGCAGACCGGGCGCCACTTCGGCGCCGGGCGGCAGGGCGAGCAGACGATGCACCCGCGAGCCGTGGGCGCGCGCCAGCCGACGCAGCAGCAGGGGCGAGCGATCGGGATGCTGCGCCACGAGCTCAGCCACGAAGGCCTCGAACGCGGCCACGACATCCCCGCGTTGCGGCCGGCGATCGCCGGCGAGATCGCCGCCGGGCAGCACGGCCTCGGCGGTCCATGCCGGGGCCGGCCTGCCGAGCGCGGCGCAGACCTGATCGGCGGCTTCTTCGGCGAGCTTGCGAAAGGTGGTGATCTTGCCGCCCCACACCGAGAGCAAGGGCGCGCCGGCGGCATCGAGCTCGAGCGCGTAGTCACGCGTGATGGCCGACGGATCGCCCGAGGCATCATCGAGCAGGGGACGCACGCCCGAGTAGGACCAGACCACATCGGCCGGCGTGACGCTTCGCGCGAAGTAGCGCGAGGCCTGCTCGCACAGATAGGCCAGCTCGGCGGCATCGGCCCGGGGCTGGGCGGGCGATCCGTGGTGCTCCACGTCGGTGGTGCCGATCAGGGTGAAGTCATGCTCGTACGGGATGGCGAAGATGATGCGCCGGTCAGGGTTCTGGAAGAGATAGGCATGGTCGTGCGCGAAGAGCCGCGGCACCACGATGTGGCTGCCGCGGATCAGCCGCAGCGCGCGCGGGTGGCCACCTCGCACCTGTTCACCCAGGAATTGCGCCGCCCAGGGGCCGGCCGCATTCACCAGGGCGGCCGCGCTCACCGTCTGCTGCCGGCCATCGCCGTGCCGCAGGGTGGCGTGCCATCGGCCATCCGCGCGGCGCGCGTCCAGGCAGGCTGTGCGGGTGAGGATCTGCGCGCCGCGCTCGGCCGCGTCCACGGCATTGAGCACCACCAGCCGGGCGTCATCGACCCAGCCGTCGGAATAGACGAAGCCGCGATGCCATCCCGGCTTGAGCACCTCGCCCGCCACATGACGGCGCAGGTCGACCGAGCGCGAACCGGGCAGCAGCTCGCGCCGGGCAAGATGGTCATAGAGGAACAGCCCGAGCCGGATGAGCCAGGCCGGGCGCATGCCGGGGTCGTGCGGCATGACGAACCGCATCGGCCACATGATGTGCGGGGAGCTGCGCAGCAGCCGCTCGCGCTCGGCCAGCGCCTTGCGCACCAGCAGGAACTCGCGGTGCTCGAGGTAGCGCAGCCCGCCGTGGATCAGCTTGGTGGACGACGAGGAGGTGTGCCCCGCCAGATCATCGCGCTCGGCGAGCACCACCGACAGGCCGCGGCCGGCGAGGTCGCGGGCGATGCCCGCGCCATTGATGCCGCCGCCCACCACGAGCGCATCGCAGCGCAGCTCAGGCAGATGGCCGGACATGGCTGAGCCGGGTTGCACGCGCGCCGCAGACCCGCCGCGACCTCAGTCGGGCGTGAGGCCCTTGCGGCGCACCACCTCGCGCCAGCGCTCGATCTCGCGGCGCTGGAACTCGGCGTACTCCTCGGGCCGGTTGGCCACCACATCGAAGCCCTGCTGCGCGAATCGCGCCTTGACCTCGGGGTGGGTGAGGGCAGCAACCAGCTCGGCGTTCAGGCGCGCCACGAGCTCGCGGGGCATGCCCCTTGGCCCCATGAAGGCCTGCCAGGAGGTGACGACGAACCCGGGCAGACCCTGCTCGATCATGGTGGGGGTGTCGGGCAGCTGCGGCCGGCGCGACTCGCTGGTGACTGCCAGCGCCTTGAGCTTGCCGGACCTGATGTGCGGCACCGCCGCGCCCATGTTCTGGAACGAGGCATCGACATTGCCGCCCATGAGGTCGGCCATGGCGGCCGCGCCGCCGCGGTAGGGAATGTGAACGCCGAAGGTGTTGGTCTGCAGCTTGAAGAGCTCGGCCGAAAGATGATCGGACGAGCCGGTGCCCGAGGAGGCATAGGAGAGCCGGCCCGGATTGCGACGGGCATGCTCGATGAGCTCCTTCACATCCTTGACCGGCAACGCGGGCGAGGCCACCAGCACATTGGGCGTGGTCACCGCGAGCGTGAGCGGCTCGAGGTCACGGATGGGGTCGTAGCTGAGCCTGGGCTGCAGGGCCGCGTTGATCGCGAAGGTACCGATCGAGCCCACCATGAAGGTGTAGCCGTCGGGGGGCGATCGCATCACATGCTCGGCGGCGATGGCGCCGTTGGCACCGGGGCGATTCTCCACCACCACGGTCTGGCCGATGCCGGCCTGCATGCGCGCGCCCACGGTGCGGGCCACGATGTCCGAGGAGCCGCCGGCCACGAAGGGCACCACGATGCGCACCGGGCGCGTGGGCCAGGCCTGGGCCCGGGTCAGCGCGGGCGCGGCGAGCGCGCCGGCGGCGAGCGCGCCTCGAAGCACATCACGGCGGGAGATCGGGGTCATGGACAGTCTCCTGTTGGGCGCTGCGCACGCCACGGGGTCAGGACTGCGCGCGGCGCCTCAGCCGGCGAGCGCGAAGGGCGCGGGTTCCAGGGTAGCGGCGCGGGTGAGCGCCCGGCCGATGGCCTCGGCGCCCTGCGCGCCGTTCACCGCCACCCGCCCGTTGACCACGAAGAAGGGCACGCCCCCGATGCCCGCGTCACGCATGCCGGCATCCACGCGCGCCACCTCGTCGGCCAGCGCGGGGTCGGCAAGGGCTGCGGCCACCTGCGGCTCGGTGAGCCCGGCGGCCATACCCAGCCGGGCAAGCTCGGCGGCATCGCTGAGGTCACGGCCCTCCTGGAAGTAGGCTGTGAAGAGCACCTCGGCCATGCATGACTGCAGCTCCGGCCCGCCGGCCTGCAGCGCCGCCGCGAGCAATGCATGCGGGCGCAGCGTGCTGGGTTGACGGGCGATGCGATCGAGCGAGAGCGGCAGGGCCACTTCAGAAGCGGCCGCACGCACGTTGGCATAGAGGCGGCTGGTGTCGGCGGTGCCGAACTTCGCGGTGAGGTACTCCGCCCGGGACGCGCCCTCGGGCGGCATGCCGGGATTGAGCTGAAAGGGGTGCCAGACCACCTCGGGCGAGGGCTCATCAGGGTGACGCGCGGCCCAGTCCGCGAGGGCGGCCTCGAGCTGGCGCTTGCCGATGAAGCACCAGGGGCAAACCACATCGGAAACCACGTCGATTCGCATACCGGCTCTCCCAGGAGCGGCACCGCGCGGCTATAGTGCGCGGGCCTCGTTCGAAGGCCCACACTATAGACGCTCAGGAGACCCGTCATGACCACCGACCTCACCCGCCGCCAGCTGCTGGCCGGCCTGGGCGCAGGCAGCGTGCCGCTGCTGGGCGCCGCGCCCGCGCGCGCGCAGGCCTGGCCATCGAAGCCCATCCGCATCATCTGCGGCTATCCGGCGGGCGGCCTCACCGACATCTTCGCGCGGGCCTACGGCGAGCACATCGGCCAGCGCCTGGGCCAGCAGGTGGTGATCGAGAACCGCACCGGCGCCGGCGGCTCGATCGCCGCGCAGGCGGTCAAGACGGCGACCCCGGACGGCTACACCCTGATGTTCACCATCGCCACCACGATGCTCATGAACCGGGTGCTCTACAAGACCCTGCCCTATGACGCCGACAAGGACTTCGTGCTGATCTCCAGCATGTACCCGGGCGCGCTGCCGCTGATCGTCAACCGCAATCTCGGCGTGAGCAACCTGAAGGACTTCGTGGAGTACGCGCGCCGCAACAAGGTCTCGCTGGGCACCTACTCGCCCGGCTCCTTCGCGCACATCACGGTGGCCGAGATCAACCGCATCTTCAAGCTGAACATCGAGGCGGTGCATTACCGCGGCGAGGCGCCGATGTGGCAGGACGTGGCCGCCGGCGTGATCCAGGGCGGCACCGGCAGCCCGGCCGCGGCCAATGCCGTTTTGTCCTCGGGCGTGGGCCGGGCCATCGCGGTGCCCGGGCCGCGGCGCATGCGCAACCTGCCCGAGGCCGCCACCTACCTGGAGCAGGGCGTCACCGACAAGTCGTTCCAGCTCAAGGGCTTCATCTGCCTGGTGGGCCCCACCGGCATGCCCCCGGAGATCGTGCAGCGCATCTCCGATCTCATGGTGGAGGGCGGCAAGACCGAGCGGGTGCAGAAGATCCTGAGCACCTTCGGCATCGAGGAGGCCGCGGTGAGCCACCAGGAGTTCCGCAAGCTCTATGACGACGAGGGGCCGGTGTGGATCTCCCTGGTCAAGAGCCTGGGACTCACCCCGCTGTGAGCATGAGCGCGCCGGTCATCCGCGTCGAGCGGCTCGGCCGGCGCTTCGCCTCGGGCACGCAGGCGCTCACCGACGCCTCGCTCAGCGTGGCCGCCGGCGAGTTCGTGGCTCTGCTCGGGCCCTCGGGCTGCGGCAAGAGCACGCTGCTGCGTCTGGTGGCGGGGCTGGACATGCCCAGCGAGGGGGTGGTGCAACTGCAGGCGCCCGCGGGCCCCGGTGGGCTGCCGCCGGTGGGCTTCGTGTTCCAGGAGCCCACGCTCATGCCCTGGGCAAGCGTGGCCGACAACGTCTGGCTGCCGCTGCGCCTGGCCGGCCAGGGGCGCGCGCAGGCGCAGGCCGCCGTGCAGGCCCAGCTCGCGGCAGTGGGGCTGGCGGGCTTCGAGCGCGCCTATCCGCGCGAGCTCTCGGGCGGGATGCGCATGCGGGTGTCGATCGCCCGCGCGCTGGTGGCGCAGCCTGGCGTGCTGCTCATGGACGAGCCCTTCGCGGCGCTGGACGAGATCACCCGGCTGCGCCTGAACGAAGACCTGCTCGGCTGGTGGGCCGCGCGCGCGCTGACCGTGCTCTTCGTGACCCACAGCGTGTTCGAGGCAGTGACGCTGGCGCAGCGCATCGTGGTGATGAGCGCGCGCCCGGGGCGCATCGCCGAGATCATCGACAACCCCGGCGGCCAACCGCGTGATGATCACTGGCGCGGCTCGCCCGACTTCGCGGCGCGTTGCGCGCGGGTGTCGCAGGCGCTGCGCCGCGCCGCGGCCGCCGCGCCAGACGACGCCACCGCCTGAACCGACTGCGATGACCCGCCTGCCCGCATGAAGCTCGACCGCGCCCTGCCCTGGCTGGTGTTCGTGGCCGCCCTTGCCACCTGGGAGATCTGGGTGCGCGTGGCCGACGTGCCGCACTACATCCTGCCCTCGCCCAGCCTGGTGGCGGCCACGCTCGCGCAGCACTTCGCATCGCTGGCGCCGGCCTGGTGGTACACGGTGAAGATCACCGTCGGGGCGCTGGCGCTGTCGGCGGCCAGCGGGGTGCTGCTGGCAAGCCTCTTCGCGCTGTCGCCGTGGGTGGAGCGCTCCTTCCTGCCGTTTGCGATCGTGCTGCAGGTCACGCCCATCGTGGCGATCGCGCCCCTCATCCTCATCTATGTCGACAGCACCACGGCGGCCCTGCTGCTGTGCGCGTGGATCGTGGCCTTCTTCCCGATCCTGTCGAACACCGTGATCGGGCTGCGCTCGGCCGACGCCAACCTGCGCGACCTGTTCACGCTCTACCGGGCCACGCCCTGGCAGCGGCTGCGGCTGCTGCTCACGCCTTCGGCGCTGCCCTACTTCATCGGCGGGCTGAAGATCGCGGGCGGGCTCTCGCTGATCGGCGCGGTGGTGGCCGAGTTCACCGCCGGGGCGGCCGGACGCGAGACCGGGCTGGCCTCGCGCATCCTCGAGGCGAGCTTCCGCACCGAGACCCCGAAGATGTTCGCCGCGCTGGTGCTGGTCTCGCTCACCGGGGTGGCCATCTTCTGGCTCTTCAACGGGCTGTCGCGGCTGCTGCTCGGGCGCTGGCACGAGTCCGAGCGCTAGCTGCCATCCCGGCCGCGGGCGCAAGCCGGGGCGCTAGACTGCGGCCATGGCCGCGCGCGGGCGTCGGCCGCCCAACGCCTCCGCCCGCATCGCTTCCGGAGATCACCGCATGACCCGTATCCGCTCACTGGCGGCGCGCGCGCTGCTCGCGTTGCTGCTGGCCGCCGCCCCCGCGCTGCATGCGCAGGACAAGGTGGTGTTCGCCACCAACTGGAAGGCCCAGGCCGCCCATGGCGGCTTCTACCAGGCCCTGGTCGATGGCACCTACCGCAAGGCCGGCCTGGAGGTGACCATCCAGCAGGGCGGGCCGCAGGTGAACAACCGCCCGCTGCTGCCGGCCGGAAAGATCGACTTCCTGATGACCGGCAACCTGCTGCACTCCTTTGACAACGTGAAGAACGGCCTGCCCATCACCGTGGTGGCCGCGATCTTCCAGAAGGACCCGCAGGCGCTCATCGCCCACCCCGGCCAGGGCTACGACAACTTTGCCGCGCTGGCCAAGGCGCCGGTGGTACTGGTGGCCAAGGACGGCCAGTTCAGCTGGTGGCAGTGGCTCAAGGTGCAGCACGGCTTTCGCGACGAGCAGCTCAAGCCCTACACCTACAACCTCTCGCCCTTCCTGGCGAACAAGGCGGCGGTGCAGCAGGGCTACTCGGTGGCCGAGCCGATCTACATCGAGAACCAGGGCCGCTTCAAGCCGGTGGTGCATCTGCTGGCCGACCACGGCTTCTCCACCTACTCCACGCTGATCGAGGCCCGCACCGACACCGTCCGCAACAAGCCCGATCTGGTGCGCCGCTTCGTCGATGCCTCGATCGCCGGCTGGTACGGGTATCTCTATGGCGACCGCAAGGCCGCCAATGCGCTGATGCGCAAGGAGAACCCCGAGCTCACCGATGACGAGATCGAGCGCTCGGTGGCGCTGATGAAGCAGCAGGGCATCGTCGATTCCGGCGAGGCGCTGGAACGCGGCATCGGCGCCATGAACGAGGCCCGGGTGCGCGATTTCCTCGAGAAGATGACCAGGGCCGGCCTGTTCAAGCCCGGCGAGGTGGATGTGCGCAAGGTGGCGACGTACGAGTTCGTCAACCGGGGGGTGGGGAAGGAGTTGCGGAAGTAGTCGCCCCGCTCTCGAACGCCCGCGCCGCGCAGTCGGCCAGCGCGTCGCGCAGCCAGCGGTGGCCGGGGCGCTGCTGCTGGCGGCGATGCCAGGCCAGGTCGACATGCAGCGCCGGCATCTCCACCGGCAGCGGCCGCATGGCCAGCTCACCGGCGATGCCGGTGGACGGCACGAAGCGCTCGGGCATCACCGTGAGCAGGTCCGAGCCAGCCACCACCTGGCCGGCGGTGAAGTACTGGTTGACCGTGAGCACCACCCGGCGCTGGCGCTTGATCGCGGCCAGGGCCTGATCGACGAAACCATAGGGCCGCCCCGAGAAGCTCACCAGCAGGTGGTGCGCGGCGCAGAAGGCATCGAGGGTGAGTTCACCCGCGGCCAGGGGATGGTCGCGGCGCATCACGCAGACATAGCGACCGTCATAGAGCCGCTGCGTCAGGAACGACGCGGGCGCGGCATCGGTCATGCTGCGCTGCAGGATGGCCGCCATCATCACCGGGAAATAGCCGATCGCCAGATCGAGCTCGCCGCCCTCCAGCAGCTCGCGCGGATCGCGGGTGGTGAGCGGCAGCACCCGCAGCGACACGCCCGGCGCGGTGGTCTCGATGCGGTTGATCAGCGGCGGCATCAGCAGGCTGGCGGTGGCATCGGCCATGGCCAGCACGAAGCTGGTCTCGGTCCGGGCAGGATCGAAGTCAGTGGGCGCCAACACTTCCTGAATGGCTTCCAACGACTGGCGCACGGTGGGCCAGATGCTCAGCGCCAGCGGCGTGGGCTGAACCCCGTAGCCGGCCCGGGTGACCAGTTCATCGCCCACCACCTCGCGCAGCCGGCGCAGGGCATTGCTGACCGCCGACTGGGTGAGCGAGAGGTTGCGGGCGGCGCGGGTGAGGTTGCGCTCGACCATGATCTCGTCGAAAACCCGCAGCAGATTCAGGTCGAGCTGGCGGAAGTTGAGGGCCATGACATTTATCTTTCAGATACTTGACATGACAAATGATAACTTGAAAACGTTGTTGCGGTGCCGCAAATTAAGGGCATAGGGCAGCGCAGTTCGCGCAGCCCTCCCCAACGGAGAACGCATCATGAGCACCCTCAGCACCACCCATGAAGGCCTGGAACGCATCCTGGAGATCGGCCGCGTCGTCGGCCATGGTCTGGACCGCGCGCCCAGCCCCTACACCGCGCCCGCCACGCCGCTGCTCACCCGCATCAGCCGTTCGCTGAGCGCGATGATCGAGCGCGCGGCAGCCGCCCGCGCCGAGGCGGCCTACCTTGACCTGGCGCGCCAGGACCACCGCGTGGCCGCCGAGCTGCGCGCCGCGGCCGCGCGCGGCGCCCGGGACTGACCCCCGGCCGGCGCCCCGGGCCCCAGCCTCAGCGCAGCGCCTTGTAGCGGATGCGCTTGGGCTGGGCGCCCTCTTCACCGAGGCGGGCACGCTTGTCGGCCTCGTACTCGGTGTAGTTGCCGGTGAAGAAGTTCCAGTGCGAGTCACCCTCGGCCGCCAGGATGTGCGTGGCGATGCGGTCGAGGAACCAGCGGTCGTGCGAGATGCACAGCACGCTGCCGGCGAACTCGATCAGCGCGTCTTCCAGGGCGCGCAGGGTCTCGATGTCGAGGTCGTTGGACGGCTCGTCGAGCAGCAGCACGTTGCCGCCCGCCAGCAGGGTCTTGGCCAGGTGCAGCCGACCGCGCTCGCCCCCCGAGAGATTGCCCACCAGCTTCTGCTGATCGGACCCCTTGAAGTTGAAGCGGCCGATGTAGGCGCGTGACTGCATCTCGAAGCGGCCCACGGTGAGGATGTCCGACCCGCCCGACACCGCTTCCCAGACCGTCTTGTCATTGGGCAGGGCATCACGACTCTGATCGACGAAGGCCATCTGCACGGTGTTGCCGATGGTGATCTCGCCGCTGTCGGGCTGCTCGCGGCCGGTGATCATGCGAAACAGCGTGGACTTGCCCGCGCCGTTGGGGCCGATGATGCCCACGATGGCGCCGGCCGGCACCTTGAAGCTGAGGTTGTCGATGAGCAGACGATCGCCGTAGGCCTTGCTCACGCCCTTGAACTCGATCACCTCGTTGCCCAGGCGCTCGGCCACCGGGATGAAGATCTCGGCGGTCTCGTTGCGCTTCTGGTACTCGTGGCTCGCCAGCTCCTCGAAGCGCGTGAGACGCGCCTTGCTCTTGGCCTGCCGCCCCTTGGGGTTCTGGCGCACCCACTCGAGCTCCTTCTTGAGCGCCTTCTGGCGCGCGCTCTCGGAGGACTCCTCCTGCTTCAGGCGGGTCTGCTTCTGGTCGAGCCAGGAGCTGTAGTTGCCCTTCCAGGGAATGCCCGCGCCACGGTCGAGCTCGAGGATCCACTCGGCCGCGTTGTCGAGGAAGTAGCGGTCGTGGGTGACGCCCACCACCGTGCCGGGGAACTTCTGCAGGAACAGCTCCAGCCAGTCGACGCTCTCGGCATCGAGGTGGTTGGTGGGCTCGTCGAGCAGCAGCATCTCGGGGCGCGACAGCAGCAGCTTGCACAGCGCCACGCGGCGCTTCTCGCCACCCGACAGGTTGCCGATGACCGCATCCCAGGGCGGCAGACGCAGCGCGTCCGCGGCGACCTCCATCTGCTGCTCGGTGTCGGCGCCCGCGGTGGCCAGGATGGCCTCGTACTTGGCCTGCTCGGCAGCGAGGGCGTCGAAGTCGGCATCGGGCTCCGCGTACGCGGCATAGATGGCGTCGAGCTTTTCCTTGGCCTGCATCACTTCGCCCAGGCCGGCCTCGACCTCCTCGCGCACGGTCTTGGCGGCATCGAGCTGCGGCTCCTGGGGCAGGTAACCGATCTTCAGGCCGGGCATGGGCGTGGCCTGACCTTCGATGTCGGTGTCGATGCCGGCCATGATCTTGAGCAGCGTGGACTTGCCGGCGCCGTTCAGGCCCAGCACCCCGATCTTGGCGCCCGGGAAGAACGACAGCGAGATGTCCTTGAGGATCTGGCGCTTCGGCGGCACGGTCTTGCCGACGCGGTTCATGGTGTAGACGTACTGGGCCATGGCGAGTGCTTCCGGCAGGCGCGGGACGCGCCTGCGGTGAATTGAGTGAGGAGAACCCGCTAGCTTACCGCGTTCGCCTCGGCGCGGGCCGCTGGGCTACCATCGGCCCGGTCTTTCTCCAGGCCGTCACGATGACCGATTCCGCCCCGCCATCCGCCCCTGCCCCCTTGTGGCCCGTGCCCGCGCAGGCCGAGCGGCCGCTGGCCGCCCACGCCGGCGCGCCGCGGGTGCATGTGGCCCACGGCGTGGCGCAGTTGCGCCTGGACCGCGTGGCCGAGCACAACCGCCTGGACCCCGCCGACCTCGACGCGATGACCCGCTGGTTCGGCGCGCTGGCGGCCGACCCCGCTGTGCGGGTGCTGGTGATCACCGGCAGCGGCGATCGCAGCTTCAGCTCGGGCTACACGCTGGACGCGATCCTGTCCGATCTGGACGACCGGCTCGAGCGCATGCTCGACACGCTCGAGCAGCTGCCCTTCCTGACCGTGGCCGCGATGAACGGCAGCGTCTATGGCGGGGCCACCGACCTCGCGCTGGCCTGCGACATCCGGCTGGGCCCGCAGGGCTGCCGGATGTTCATGCCGGCGGCGAAGTTCGGGCTGCACTACTACCCGGGCGGGCTGCGCCGCTACGTGACCCGGCTTGGCCTGCCCGCCGCGCAGAAGCTCTTTCTGACGGGCATGACCATCGAGAGCGAGGAGATGCTGCGCATCGGCTTTCTCACCGAGGCAGTGCCGGCCGACGCGCTGGCCGCGCGGGTGGATGCCTACCTGCAGGCCGCGCTGCAGACCGAGCCGGTGGCGGTGCGCGAGATGAAGCGGCATCTGGCGCAGGTGGCCAGCGGCCGCTTCGATGAGCTCACGCTGCGTCAGGCCACGCAGCGCAGCCTGGCCTCACCGGTGATCCGGGAGCGGCTGGCACAGCAGCGCAAGCCGAAGGGCGGACGCTGACTCAGTGAGCGGGGCTCAGGTCTCTGCCGTTCAGCGCATTGAGGAACTCCAGCACACCCGCTGCCGCCACTGCACCGTATGCCGCGGCCTCACCGACTTCGGCCAGCTTGTTGAAGGCCAATCCCGTGACATCCTTCAGCGCAGCCTTGGCCTTGGTCGCAAGGGATTGCAGGGGGTTCTGGCTGTCGCAGCTGAAGTTGTCCACGTTGCTCCCCAGCTTGCTCAGGTACTCCATTCCCTTGTCGAGGACCGCCAGAGGGATGGACATCCCGTTGTTGAGGTCCTTGACCGACAGCTGACCGTCTCGCGCGACGACCCGCAGGGGATAGGCGATGCCCGAAGCGAGCTTGGTCCCGAACCCGGGCGTCTTGCCTGGCGCGTCGCAATAGGGGCTATGAAGGAAGCCGGCGGTCATCGAACCAACCTGAACATCCTGCCCGGCGTGCTGCCGGGACTGGGTGATCGCCTTGGCAATGCCCTCCGGATTGGCGCGGATGTTGTAGAAGAAGCCGTCGCCCTTGCCGTTGATCACGGAGTTGCCCACTCCGATCTGAACATTCCCGGTATCAAGCTTGTAGGTGCCCACCGCCTTCAGATACGACAGGTTCTGCAGCGGCCCGAGGGCGGTGTCGAACTTCCGCTGCGCGGCCTCGGGGAGCAACCCGGTCTGACCCTTCGACGAGGCGAAGACAACCTTCGAGTCGGGGAAGTAGACCAGCAGCCCGGGATCAAAGCCACGGGTATCGAGCCGGCGATTGGTGCCCGGAATGGCAACCTTCCCGTCATCGCCGGTCATGCTCACCTTGGCGCCAAAGAACAGGCCGCCGATCGGCTGGTTGGCGGCAGCACCTTGGGAACCGGCCTGCGCGGCAGCGGGCTGAGCCCCTTTGGGCGGCGTCGCGGGCGCCGCCTTGCCACCGGGGGGAGGCAGGGCCTTGGCCAGCAGCAGCGGCGATGCCAGACCGAAGATCTCCTCGACACTGCGCCCCGAGACCACCGGCTGCAGCGGCGGCTCGTGAGGCTCATCGGCCGGGTGCGCGGGCGGGTTGTCCAGCCAGGCGGGCTGGAATCGCTGAAGGTCGATCGTGCTGCGGTCTAGCGTTGCAAGCGACATGGGGGCGGTCCTCGAGAGGGCACTCGACGTTCGGCACCTGTCGTGCGTGTGGCGCTGGTTCGGACACCACACCGAGTGTGTGCGAAATATCACCCAGCCCTCGGGTGGACTCCAGATGGGGCGTGCCCTAGCGCGGGGAAACCCTTGCTGGGGTCAACCCCAGGGGGCCGTCAGCCGAACAGCCCTCGCCCGGGCCTCAGGCCGCGGCGGTGACGCGCAGGCAGCGTGCCTGGTGCTGCGGGCCCACGCTCACCGGCTCGGGCTGGCGCGCGCGGCACTCGGCCTGGGCCTGCGAGCAGCGCTCGGCAAAGGCGCACCCCGGCGGCAGGGCCGAGCAGTCGGGCGGAGAGCCCGGGATGACCGGCAGGCGCGCGTCGAGATCGAAGCCGCCATGCACGCGGCTGCCGAGCAGCGCCACCGTGTAGGGATGGCGCGGCGCGCGCAGCAGGTCGCGCACCGGGCCGGTCTCGACGATGCGACCGGCGTACATCACCGCCACGCGGTCGGCCACCTCCACCGCGGCGCCGATGTCATGCGTGACGAAGATGATGGCCAGACCGAGGTCGCGCTGCAGCTCGCGCAGCAGCAGCAGGATCTGGATCTGCACGGTGGCATCGAGCGCGGTGGTGGGCTCGTCGGCCAGCAGCACCTGCGGATTGCAGGCCAGCGCCAGCGCGATCATGGCCCGCTGGCGCATGCCGCCCGACATCTCGTGCGGGTAGTTCTGCAGCCGCCGCTCGGGGCTGGGAATGCGCACCCGCTCGAAGAGCGCGAGCGCGCGCGCGCGCGCCGCCTCGCGGCTCACGGATTCGTGACGCAGGATGGTCTCGATGATCTGCTCGCCCACGGTGTAGACCGGGTCGAAGGCCAGCAGCGGCTCCTGGAAGATCATCGACACCGTGGCGCCGCGCAGGTCGGCCAGTTCGCGCCGGCCCATGCCGAGCACCTCGCGGCCCGCCACCTTCATCGAGCCGCCGATGCGGGTGCGCGAGGCCGCGTGCAGCGCCATCACCGAGCGCAGCGTGACCGACTTGCCCGAGCCCGACTCGCCGATGAGCGCCACCACCTCGCCGCGCCGCACCGAGAGGTCGACGCCATTGACCGCGTCGATCGGCGCGCCGCCGGTGAGGAAGCGCACGGTCAGGCCGCGAATCTCGACGGCGGGAATGTCGGTGGACTCAGGCATCGATGCTCAGTGCCGGCGACGCGGCATAGCCGCTGTCGGGCTCGTGGATGAGGCAGGCCACGCGGCGCAGCCCGTCGGGCGCGCTCAGCGCGGGGGTGCGCTCGCGGCACACCGCGCGCGCCTGCGCGCAGCGCGTGTGGAAGCGGCAGCCCGAAGGCGGGTCGATGGGATTGGGCGGATCGCCCGAGAGCGGCGGTTCCTCGGTGCGGTGATCCGGGTCCATGGAGGGCATGGACGAGAGCAGCGCCCGTGTGTACGGATGCGCGGGCTCCTCGTAGAGCGCGCGCGACGGGCCGATCTCGGCGACCCGCCCCAGGTACATCACCATGACCCGATGGCACAGGAAGCGCACCACATGCAGGTCATGGCTGATGAAGAGGTAGGTGAGACCGAACTCCTGCTTCAGGTCGAGCAGCAGGTTGAGCACCTGCGCCTCCACCGACTTGTCGAGCGCCGACACCGCCTCGTCGAGGATCACCAGCCGCGGCTCGAGCGCGAGCGCGCGGGCGATGTTCACCCGCTGGCGCTGCCCGCCCGAGAGCTCATGCGGATAGCGGGCCGCGAAGCGCGAGGGCTCCAGGCCCACCCGCGCGAGCAGGTCGCGCGCGCGCGCCAGCGCGGCCCGCGCCGGCAGCCCGTGCACCTGCGGCCCGAAGGCGATCGACTGCTCGATGGGCAGGCGCGGGTTCAGCGACGAGTAGCTGTCCTGGAAGACCATCTGCACCTGGCGGCGATACTCGCGCAGCGGCAGATCGCGCGAGCCCACCTGACGGCCATCGAACACCACCTCGCCCGCGCCGGGCTCGATGAGGGACATGAGCAGCCGGGCCGTGGTGGACTTGCCGCAGCCCGACTCGCCGACCACGCCCAGGGTCTCGCCCGCCATCACCTCGAAGTCGACCCCGTCGACCGCGCGCACCACGGCGCCACCACCCCGGTGACGCACCGGGAAGTGCTTGAGCAGGCCGCGCACGCTGAGCAGCGGCGCGCCAGGCGCGGACTCGCCGCGGGCGCGCGGCGCCTGATCGGTGCCGGCACTCATCGCTTGACGTCCATGGCCGAGCGCAGCCCGTCGGAGAGCAGGTTGAAGGAGATGGAGGTGATGAAGATCATCGCGCCGGGCAGCGCGGCCACCCAGGGCTGGGTGTAGATGGCGGTGCGCAGGGTGTTCAGCATGAGGCCCCACTCCGGCTCGGGCGGCTTCACGCCCAGCCCCAGGAAGGACAGGCCCGAGGCGAGGATCATCGACACCGAGATGAGGCTGGTGGAGTAGACGAAGATGGGGCCCAGCACATTGCCCAGCACGTGCACCCGCACGATGGTGAGCGCGCCGGCCCCGGAGGCGCGGGCCGCCTCGACGAAGTCGCGGGTGCGCACCTGGGTGGTCACGCTCTCGGCCACCCGCGCGATCTGCGGCACGAACACCACGGTGAGCGAGAGCAGCGCGTTGCCGATGCCCGCGCCGAGCGCGCCCGACAGCGCGATGGCCAGCAGCACCGACGGGAAGGCGTAGAAGACATCGATGGTGCGCATGATCACGCTGTTGACCGCACCACCCGCGTAGCCCGCCACGATGCCGATGGTGGAGCCGACCACGAAGGCCGCGATCACCGGCGTGATGCCCATGAACAGCGACAGCCGCGCGCCCAGCATGAGGCGCGAGAGCATGTCGCGGCCGAGCTCGTCGGAGCCGAGCAGGTAGCCCTCGGCGCCGATCGGCTTGAGCCGCTTGAGCATCGACGAGGCGAACGGATCGGCGGGCGAGAGCCAGGGCGCGAACACCGCCATGACCACCAGCGCGGCGATCACCAGCAGCGCGCCAATGGCGACCGGATCACGCAGCAGGCGGCGCAGCACGCCCGCCCAGTAGCCCGCGCCGCCCGCAGGCATGGGCGCGGGGGTGGCCGCCGGCGAGCCCGGCGCCGAGACCACCGACTCAGCCACGGGACATCCTCGGGTCGAGCGACGACTGCAGCGCGTCGACCAGCAGGTTGAGCAGCACGAAGAACATCGCCAGCACCAGGATGGTCCCCTGCAGCAGCGGCAGGTCACGCTGGAAGATGGCCGAGTTGAGCAGGAAGCCGGTGCCCGGCCACGAGAACACGGTCTCGATGAGGATGGAGCCGCCCAGCAGGTAGCCAAGCTGCAGGCCCATCACCGCCAGCGCGGTGGGCGCGCAGTTCTTGACCACGTGCAGGAACACGCCGAGATCGGTGAGGCCCTTGGCGCGCAGGCCGACCACGAACTCCTGCGCCAGCATCTCGGCCACCAGCGCGCGCACGGTGCGCGCGATGATGCCCATGGGAATGACCGACATGGTGATGGCGGGCAGCACGAGGTGGCGCATGTGCTCCCAGTTCCAGACCCACGACTCGGAGCCGCCGGGCCCGGCGCCGGTGGCCGGCAGCCAGTTGAGCTGGGCCGAGAAGATGATGACCAGGACCATGCCCAGCCAGTAGTGCGGCACGCTCACCCCCAGCACCGACAGCGCGGAGGCGGCGCGGTCTACCCAGGAGTCGCGGAAGTAGCCGGCCACGAACCCGAAGAGCGAGCCGAGCACGAAGCCGATGGCGGTGGCGAACATCGCCAGCATGAGGGTGTTGCCCACCGCCTTGGTGACCTCGGAGGTCACCGGCCGGCCGCTGGCGATCGAGGTGCCGAGGTCACCCTGCAGCGCGCGCCACAGCCAGCGCACGAACTGCTCGGGCAACGAGCGATCAAAGCCGTAGAGGGTCATCAGCTGGCGCTGCAGCTCGACCGAGGCGTCGGGCGGCAGCACCGACACCAGCGGATCGCCGGGCGCGAGATGAACCAGCAGGAAGCAGAAGAGCGCCACGCCGAGCATGATGGGCAGCGCGTAGAACGCGCGGCGACCGAGATAGGCAAGCATCGGCGTGGCGGGGGCAGCGGATCAGGAGACCCGCGTCAGTCCATCGACATGGTGGCGATGTCGATGAACCAGCTCTTGGGCTGGACCACGCCCTTGACCTTGGCCGACATGGCCCGCGGACCCACGTCATGCGCGATCCACACGAAGGGCGCCTCTTCCACGATGCGGGCGTGCAGCTTGGCCAGGGCCGCGTTGCGCGCCTTCTCGTCGAAGCTGGTGCGCGCGTCGGCGATCATCTTGTCGATCTCGGCGTTGCCGAAGTAGCCCCAGTTGTTCGAGACCGGCGGGAAGGCCTTGGTGCTGGTGAAGCGCACCATCGCGAAGAACGGGTCCATGGTGGCGAAGCTGACGTTGATCGCGTTGGCGCCGTTGGCCGACGGGTCCTTGGCACCCTTGCGCCAGTTGGTGAACAGGGTGTTCCACTCGATGACGTCGAACTGGACATCGAAATGGCAGGCCTTGAGCGACTGCTGCACGAACTCGTTCATGGGCAGCGGCTGCATCTGGCCCGAACCCGAGGCCGAGATCTGCACCTTGACCTTCAGCGGCTTGGCAGCGCTGTGGCCGGCTTCGGTCATCAGCTTGCGGGCGGCTTCGGGGTCATAGCGGATGTCGAACTTCGGGTCGCCCCACCAGGGATGGCCCGGGGGCACGGTGCCCTTGGGCACGCCCATCATGCCGCCGAGCAGCTTGAGCAGGCCGGTGCGGTCCACGCACAGGTTGGCGGCATGGCGCACCCGCTTGTCGAGCCAGGGCGAGCCATCGGCGAACGAGAGCTGCCACGGCCACACGTGCGGCTGCGGGTTGAAGTACATCTTGAAGCCGCGCTGCTGGATGGTGGGCATGGCGTCAGGGGCCGGCGCCTCGATCCAGTCGACCTGGCCCGACAGCAGGGCCGCGGTGCGGGCATTGGCCTCCGGCATGGGCACCATCACCACGCGGTCGATCTTGGGCACGCGCTTGGCGTCCCAGTAGCCCTTGTTGGCCACCACCTCGAGACGCTCGCGCGGCACGAAGCGGGCCATGCGGAACGGGCCGCTGCCCGAGGCGTCGGCCGCGAAGGCGGTCCAGGCGGCCTTGGCCTTGTCGGCCGCGCTGGCGCCGGGGGCGGCGTCGAACTTCTTCTGCCAGTGGGCCGGCGAGGCGATGAACAGGTTGGTGACGTTCAGCGGCAGGAAGGAATCGGGCTCGCTGGTGGTGAGTTCGACGGTGAGGTCGTCGATCTTGCGGGCGCTGCGCAGCGTGGGCATGCGCGAGGCGGTCACGCCCACCTGGCTGGCGTCGAAGTGCGGCGCGTCCTTGTCGAGCACCTTGCGCACGTTCCAGACGATGGCGTCGGCGTTCACCGGGGAGCCGTCATGGAACTTCACGCCGGGCCGCAGCTTGAACACCCACTTGGTCTTGTCCTTGGCGTCGACCGCCCAGGAGGTGGCCAGACCCGGAATCACGACGCTGGGCGCGTCGGACTTCGACAGGTCCCACTGGGTGAGCGCGTCGTACATCGGGATGCCGGTGAACCGGTTGCCCTCGAAGCCCTGATCGGGCTGACCGAGGGTGCGCGGGATGTCGGCGGCGGTCATGGCGATGCGCAGCACCTTCTCCTGCGCCTGCGCCGGCGCGGCCAGCAGCGAGGCACCCAGCGCGAGCGCGGCACCGAGCGCCGCCATCGGGCGCGAAACGACGAAACGATTCATGGACTGAGTCTCCTACCCGGCCAGGCCGGTGGTGGTTAAGACACGACGCCGATGCAATACCCATGCCACTGCGCGAGGGGCCACCGAAGCGACTGCCCGCGCGGGTTTGCCGGCCTGCGCTGAACCGCAATCGATCACGATTCGCACCGCTTCGGAACACGGCAAGCCCGCGATGGTGCACGAAAGCCATTCCCGGTGCATCTCTGGGGCTAATGGCCTCAGGGTCGGGAGACGAGCGCGGCCCGCGCAAACGCCGCCAACCGCAGGCCGCGCGACCGCGGCGCGGGCCAGCGGGCGCTCAGGCCGAGGCCGGCGCGGCGAGGGTGGCGAGCAGGCAGAGCACCGCGACGGCGCTCAGCCGGCCGCGCAGGCGCATGAACTCGGCATGCCAGGCGCTGCCGCGCTCAGAGGCGAAGAACACCCAGCGGTCAAGCGCCCAGGCGAGCACGAGGCCGCCGATCAGCATGACCAGCCCGATGCGGGGCCCCACCGGCAGCGCCGCGAGCGCCCACAGTGACGGCAGCACGCTCCAGATCAGCGCCCCCGCGCCGCTGCCGGGTTCGGCTGTCAGGCTGCGACCCCAGTGGATCGCGCCGACGAAGGTCAGGATCACCGCGCCATAGGCGATCTGCGCGAAGACCAGGTAACGGGCGACCGGCGCTGGCGCCAGCCAGATCAGCAGGGTGAACGTCACGAAGGGCACGAGCCCCCCATAGCCGAGCACGGCCCGCCAGCGGGACAGCGTCATGATTCAGTCGCGCCGCGCGAAGCGGTAGATGGCCTGCGTGGCGCGCCAGCCGGCCAGCCCGGCCACCGGCTGACCGTCGGCGAGGAACGCGCGGGCCCGCACCACCAGGCCGAGACTGCCGAGCAGGTCCTCGAAGTCACGCGGCGTGGCCAGGTGCAGGTTGGGGGTGTCGTACCAGTGGTAGGGCATCTCGCTGGACATGGGCATGCGCCCGCGCAGCAGCGACCAGGCATGGCGCCAGTGGCCGAAATTGGGGAACGAGACCACGCACTCGCGCGCCACCCGGCTCATGTCGCGCAGGACATCGGCGGTGCGGTGAGTGGCCTGGATGGCCATCGAGGACACGACCAGGTCGAACTGGGCGGCGGCGAACATGTCGAGGCCGGCCTCGATGTCGCGCTGGATGACATCGACACCCCGGCGCACGCAGGCGAGCACCGCGGCATCGTCGATCTCCACGCCATAGCCCTGGCAGCCCTTGTCGCGCCGGAGGTGATCGAGCAGGGCGCCGTCGCCGCAGCCCAGGTCGAGCACCCGCGAGCCGGGCGCGATCCAGCCGGCGATCAGGGCGAGGTCGGGCCGCAGCGCGCTCATGCAAGCCCCTGCGCGATGCGCTCGAAGTAGGCGCGCACCACGGCGTGGTACTGCGGGTCATCGAGCAGGAAGGCGTCGTGGCCGTGGGGTGCCTCGATCTCGGCGTAGGTGACCGCGCGGCGGTTGGCGAGCAGCGCGTGCACGATCTCGCGGCTGCGCGCCGGCGAGAAGCGCCAGTCGGTGGTGAACGAGGCGATCAGGAAGTCGGCGGTGGCCGGGGCCAGCGCCGCAGCCAGATTGCCGCCATGCGCCGCGGCCGGATCGAAGTAGTCGAGCGCGCGGGTGATCAGGAGATAGGTGTTGGCGTCGAAGTAGGCCGAGAACTTCTCGCCCTGGTAGCGCAGGTAGGACTCGATCTCGAACTCGACCTCGAAGCCGAAGTCGTAGCCATCGCCCTCGGCGCGGCCGCGCCGCGCCCGGCCGAAGCGCTCGGCCATGGTGTCGTCGGACAGGTAGGTGATGTGGCCGATCATGCGCGCCACCTGCAGGCCGCGCCGCGGCACCACGCCGTGGTCGTAGAAGCGGCCGCCGTGGAACTCGGGGTCGGTGATGATGGCGCGCCGCGCCACCTCGTTGAATGCGATGTTCTGCGCCGAGAGCCGGGGCGTGGAGGCGATGGCGATGCAGTGCGCCACCCGCTGCGGATACAGCGTGGACCAGGCCAGCGCCTGCATGCCGCCCAGGCTGCCGCCCATGACCGCCGCAAAGCGCTCGATGCCCAGCGCGTCGGCGAGCCGGGCCTGCGCGTGGACCCAGTCTTCGACGGTGATCACCGGGAAGTCGGGCCCGTAGCGGCCGCCGGTGGCGGGGTTGATCGACATGGGCCCGGTGGACCCGAAACAGCTGCCCGGGTTGTTCACGCCCACCACGAAGAAGCGCCGGGTGTCGAGCGGCTTGCCGGGCCCGACCATGTTGTCCCACCAGCCCTCGTTGCCGGGCGCATCGGCATGCACGCCGGCCACATGGTGCGAGGCATTGAGCGCGTGGCACACCAGCACCGCGTTGGACCGGCTGGCGTTGAGCTCGCCGTAGGTCTCGTAGACCAGTTCGTAGTCGGCCAGACTGGCCCCGCTCGCCAGCGCCAGCGGCTGCGCGAAGCGCATGCGCTGGGGCGTGACCACGCCGACCGAACCGGCATCGGTCTGTACGGCGGGTGAAGGGGCTGGGGCTTGGGACACGCGGCGCGACTGCACGAAAAAAAACCCGACCTGCTTGCTGTTGCGGCCGGGTCGGGCTGGCGGGAAGGCTGGCTTCCCACGCCGCTTTAGCCGTATTTGTTATGCGCCCGCAAGCTGATCGTCAAATCGGCGCAGGCCGCCAGCCTAAGGAGGGGGCCTGCGGGTGTCAAGTTAAGCCCGGCGCCGCGGGCCGGGCCGCGGCTTTGCTCTAGACTGGCCCGAACCCCGGAGGAACCCGATGCCCCTGCACCCCACCCGGATGTTCGCGCTGCTGCTCGCGGCCACCCTGCCCGCGGCCTGCGCGCCGCTGGCGCCAGCCAACCCATCGGCAGCGTCGCCCGCCGCGGTGACCGCAGGCGCCGGGCCCGCCCAGGCGGGGGCCGCGCCCGCGGCACGGCCCGACGCCGCCGCCCTGCTCGCCCGGCTGCAGGGCACCGAGTGGCTGCTCGAGGACATCGCCGGGCGCGGCGTGATCGACCGGCTCCAGTCCACCCTGGGCTTCCCGCAGGCGGGCCAGCTCGCGGGTTCGGGCGGCTGCAACCGGTTCATGGGCCCGGCACGCGTGGCCGAGGGCCGGCTCGCGATCGGTCCGCTGGCCACCACCCGCATGGCCTGCGCCCCCGCCGCCATGACCCAGGAGCAGCGCTACCTGGGTCTGCTCGGCCAGGCCACCGGTCTGCGCCTGGAAGAGCCCTGGCTGCTGATCGACACGCCCGAGGGCGCGCTGAAGTTCACCCGCCAGCGCTGAGGCGCCGGCACCCCCCCACCCCGGACCATCCTGCGCACGGAGAACGGCATGAGCCAATGGCGAGAGCGGGCGGGCACGCCCTTCAGCAACGAGAAGCAGCCGGCCACCGGCTCGCGCGGCATGGTGGTCACCAACCACCCGCTGGCCAGCGCGGCCGGCGCCGAGATGCTCGCCGCCGGCGGCAACGCCGTCGATGCCGCGGTGGCGGCGCTGTTCACGCTGACGGTGGTCGAGCCGATGATGGTCGGCATCCTGGGCGGGGGCTTTGCCAACATCCGGCTCGCCGACGGCAGCCAGACGATCCTCGAAGGCCAGGCCCGCTGCCCCGCGGCCATCCGCCCCGACAGCTTCACCCCCGACCCCGATGCGCCCCCCGGCGTGCTCGACACCGTGGGCCGGCGCAACGCGGTGGGCCGCAGCGCGGTGGGCACGCCGGGCAACCTGATGGCCTGGTGCGAGATGCTGCGCGAGCACGGCACGCTGTCGCTGGCCGATGTGGTGGAGCCGGCGATCCGCCACGCCGAGCGCGGCTTCGCGGCCACGCCCTTCCTGTCGGACTGCGTCACCGACTGCGCGGCCGACATGCTGGCCGACCCCGAGATCTCGCGGGTGTTCCTGCCCGCCGGCACGCCGGTGAAGGCCGGCGAGCGGGTGCGCAATGGCGCGTACGCCGACACCCTGCGCGCCGTGGTGCGCGAGGGGCCCGCGCTGCTGTACGGCGGCGCCCTGGGCGCAGCGGTGGCCGAGGACATGCGCCGCCACGAGGCCTTCCTGACCGAGTCCGATCTGGCCGCCTACCGCACCAACCGGCTGCCGGTGCTGCGCACCGCCTATCGGGGCTTCGAGATCACCGGCCCGCCGCCGCCCTGCGCCGGGCCGCTGCACATCGGCCAGATGCTCAACATCCTGGAGGGCTTCGACCTGCGCGCCAGCGGCTTCGGCAGCGAGCAGACCCTGCATCTGATCGCGGAGGTGATGCGCATCGCCTTCGCCGACCGGTCCGCGGCCACCGCCGACCCCGACTTCGTGCCGGTGCCGGTGGCGCGGCTGCTGTCGGCCGAGTACGCCGCGCAGCGGCGCGCCCAGATCGACCCTGCCCGCACCCGGGACTGGTCGCCGGGCGTGGTGCCGGCCGAGGGCGCCAACACCACGCACCTCACCGTCGCCGATCGCGACGGCCGGATCGTCAGCGCCACCCAGACCATCAATTCCCTGTTCGGCGCGCGCTACATGGTGCCGGGCACCGGCGCCATCCCGAACAACTACCTCTACGTGTTCGACCCGCATCCCGGCCGCGCCAATTCCATGGCGCCGGGCAAGCGGGTCACCTCGTCGATGTCGCCGCTGATCGTGCTGCGCGATGGTCAGCCGCGCTTCGCGCTCGGCCTGCCCGGCGGGCTGCGGATCTTCCCCTCGGCGCTGCAGGCGGTGCTCAACCTCATCGACCACGAGATGAGCCTGCAGGAGGCCGTGGAAGCGCCGCGCATCTGGACCCAGGGCTACGCGCTCGAGCTCGAGCCGCAGATCCCTGATGCGCTGGGTCAGGCGCTGGCCGCGCGCGGCCACGCGGTGCAGCGGGTGCCCAACGTGGGGGGCGGCCTGAATGCCATCGCCTTCCTGCCCGACGGCAGCCTGCAGGGCGCGGCCTGCTGGCGTGCCGACGGCACGCCGGTGGGCGTGGGCGGCGGGCTCGCCCGCCCCGGGGTGCGATTCCTGCCCGAGGCGCGGCGGCCCTGAGCGATCAGTCGTCGATCGCCTGCGCCACCAGCGCCTTCATCAGGCGACGGTAGCTCGCCCGCAGCGGGCTGGGCGCCTGGCTCATGTAGACCGCGCAGACCTGCTCGCGCGGCTCGGCCCAGAAGAAGGTGCCGGCATACCCGGCCCACGAGAACTCGCCGGCGCTGCCGGGCACCGGCGCCACGCCATCGCCCTGACGCACCAGGAAGCCCAGGCCGAAGGTGTAGCCCGGCGAGCCGAGCAGCAGCATGCCGGGATTGACCGTGGTGTTGATCGCGGTGCCCAGGTGATCGGCGGTCATGAGCCGCACGGTGGTGCGCGACAGGATGCGCGCGCCGTCGAGCTGGCCGCCGTTGAGCATGGCCTGGCAGTAGCGCAGGTAGTCGCCCGCCGAGCTCACTCCGCCGGCGCCGCCGGAGTCGTTGCCCGGCTGACGGCTGACGTCGATCAGCTTGTTGGCGGCGCCCGTGGCCGGGTCCTTCGCGAAGGGCTCGGCAAGCCGGCTGGCCTGCGCGGCCGGCACGAAGAAGCCGGTGTCGGTCATCTTCAGGGGCTTGAACATCCGCTCGGCCATGAAGTCGGCCAGCCGCTTGCCGGTGACCGCCTCGACGACCCGTCCCTGCACGTCCACCGACAGGCTGTATTCCCAGGTGGTGCCGGGCTGCTGCGCCAGCGGCGCCTTGCCCAGGCGCTCGGCCTGGTCGGCGCCGCTCATCTGCCGCGAGTCGTAGTCGAGGTCGGACTTCCAGACGCCGGCCTTCTCGTAGGCCTCGCGCACGAGCGTGTTGCGGGTGAGCTCGCCGTAGGCGATGCCGGAGGTGTGGCGCAGCAGGTCCTGGATGGTGGGCTCGCGCAGCGCAGGCACCAGCCGGAAGCTGGTGGCATGGAAGACCGGGTCGAGACTGGGCACGCTGACCATCGGGTTGCGGAACGAGGGCAGGTAGCGCGAGACCGGGTCGGTGAGCTGCACCTTGCCGTCCTCCACCAGCATCATCAGCGCGGTGGAGACCAGCGGCTTGGTCATGGAGTAGATGCGGAAGAGCGAGTCGGTCTTCATCGGCCCGCCGGCGGCGCTGTTCAGGTTGCCGAAGGCCTGCGAGTACACCAGCTTGCCCTTGCGGGCGACCATCACCACCGCGCCGGGCAGCTTGCCCTGGGCGACCTCGGCATTGAAGGTCTCGGTGATGCGGGCCAGGCGCTGCGAGGACATGCCCACCGACTCGGGCGAGGCGGCGGGCAGCGGCTGCGCGCGCGCGGCGATGGGTGAGGCCGACAGGCCGGCGGCCAGGCAGGCCGCCAGCACGGCGAGCGTGGCCCGCGCCGGACGTGACCGGTGATGCGCTTTCATGGTTTCCCCTCCAGTGGTTGTCATGGCGGTCGGCGCGCGACGGCGCGGTGACCGGTGCGGCGGCCGGTCTGCGGGCCGGCGCCTGTGGGCGAGGGTAGCCGGGCAAGGCCGGCCCGACAAAGACGGGCGCCGGGAAAGCGGATCAGGCGGCGGGGCCGGGGTCGGGCGCCCGCTGCACGCGGTTGCGGCCCGACTGGCGGGCCGCCGCCATGGCCTGCTCGGCGCGGGCCACCAGCGACTCGCGGCTCTCGCCGGGGCCGCGGGCGGCAACGCCCGCCGAGAAGGTGATCAGCACCCGCTCGCGATGACGCAGGAACAGCCGCTTGGTGAGCTCGCGCTGCACGCGGACCATCTGCCGCTCGCCTTCGTCAGGGACGGTGTCGGGCATGAGGATCAGGAACTCCTGATCGCTCCAGCGGGCCAGCGTGTCGGTGGGGCGCAGGGTATCGCGCGCGCCCAGCGCGAGTTCACGCAGCGCGGCGTCGCTGGCGCCGGGGCCGATCCGCGCGTCGAGCTCGTGCAGCGAATCGACATCGAGCACCGCCAGGCACATCGGCGCCGCGTGGCGATCGGCGCGCGCCAGCTCCAGCGTTGCCTGACGCTCGAAGCCCTGCCGGTTGAGCGAGCCGGTGACCGGGTCGGCCGGCAGCAGTTCGCCGCGCGAGAGCTCGGCCTGCAGCGCGCGCACCTGCTGCTCCTGGCGCAGCATCTGCTCGCCGGTCTCGAGGAGCTCGCGCTGCGCCTGCGCGAAGCCGGCCTGCATGGCCTCGAGCTCGGCCAGCAGCGCATCGAGCAGGCCGCTGAGCTGCGGCAGGCCGTCGGCCTCGCGGATCTGCCGCGCATAGCCGGCGATGCGCTCGGGGTACTCGCCGGTGCGTGCCGACAGCGCGCCCACGCGGTCGACGAGCGAGGCGGTCTGCTCGCGCACCGAACGGGTCGCGCCATCGACCGCATGCTTGACCGTGCCCTGGCGGAACACGAACTCGCGATAGCCCTGCGCGGCCTGCGCCAGCACCTCGGGGCCCAGCGGCCGCTCGAGCAGCGCCTGCAGCGCCGCGGTCTGCTCGCGCACCCAGTCGTCATCGACCACCAGATCACCCATGTTGCGCACCATCAGCCGAGCGAGGTCATGCAGCGCCCGCAGGGTGGGCGCGGGGCCGTCGGGCCGCTCGGCCAGCGCCGGCCAGAACTCGGCGAGGCGGGTGGCGGCCTGGTCGAAGTCCTCAGGGGTCTGCGCCAGCCGCAGCGCGTCGGCCAGCAGCGAGGCTTCCACCGCCACCTCGGTCGGATAGCCGTTGCGCTGGTCGATGAGGGCCGAGAGCGCCTGCGAGAGCAGATCGAGCAGGACCTCGGGGCGGTGCGGCGCGACCGGCGCAGCGGGACCGCCCGCGGCAGGGGTGCCACCCGCCGGGACGGCGGGGGCAGCGGTGTCCGGGTGGCCAGCACCGCCCAGGGGCACGCCAAGCGCGCCACCCGCAGCGCCCAGGGGGGCGCCACCCGCCGCACCCATCGGCTCCGCAGGCCCGGCGCGCAGGAACGCGCTGCGGATCGCGCGTTGCGCCTGCGCCCACTGACCGGCCTCCAGGGCCTGGCGCAGGTCGCGGCTGAATTCGGCGCGCGGCGCATCGGCCAGCAGGCCGCGGGCCAGCGCCTCCATGGCGGCGGCGGCAGGCTGGACCTGGGCCAGGGTGAGCCCGGCCTGCTGGGCGTAGACCCGGGTGTAGTTCTCGGGCGTGGGCGGGCGGCGCATGCGCGCGAGCTGGCGGAACACCTCCCGCGCGATCTCGGCCGGCACCGGCCGCGAGCCGCTCATGGCATCACTGGGCCTTGAAGCCGATCGCGTCGAAGTTGCGCTTCTCCTCGACCCACAGCCTGGCCCCGAGCTTCTGGTACTCGTCGGCCGGCAGGTAGGCGTCGGACAGGTCGTAGGTGTCGAGGAACTTGCGGTAGGTGGGATCGGTGAGCGCGCCCCTGAAGGCGTCGTGCAGCACCTTGACCACCCGCGGGTCCATGCCCTTGGGGCCGACCAGCCCGATGGGGCTGCTGGCAACCAGATCGAACCCGGTTTCGCGCGCGGTGGGCACATCGGGCAGACGCGGCACGCGCTTTTCCTGGAAGGTGACCACCACGCGGCCCTTGCCCTGCTTCTCGATCTGGGCCCAGCCGCCGTCGATCACGGCATTGATGTGCCCGCCGATGAAGGCCTGCAGCACCTCGGAGCCGCCCTTGAAGGGCACGAAGGTGAGATCGATGCCCGCGAGCTTGTTGAGCAGGAAGGTGACCACGTGGCCGGTGCTGCCCGAGCCGCTCGCGCCCACCTGGATCTTGCCGGGATTGGCCTTGGCATAGGCGACGAACTCGGCCATGGTGCGCACCGGCAGGCTCTCGGACACGACCAGCGAGAAGGTGTAGGCCGAGAAGCCCATGATGTAGGTCAGGTCGCGCAGCGGGTCGTAGTTGACCTTCTGCACGTGCGGCACCCGGAAGATGGACGCGGGCGCGATCGCGATGGCGTATCCATCAGGCGTATTGGACTGGGCCACGATGCTGGCGGCCATGGTGCCCGCCGCGCCGGGGCGGTTCTCGACCACCACCGGCTGCCCGAGCGCCTTGGAGGCCTGCGGCGCGAGCGCGCGGGCGACCGCGTCGGTGGCGCTGCCCGGCGGGAACGGCACCATCAGCGTGACGCTGCGGGCGGGGAATCCCTGGGCCTGCGCCGCGGTGCCGGTGAGCCCGGCCAGACCGAGCGCCGAGAGGGCCATGACCGCCTGGCGGCGGCTTGCATCGAGGGGGGAAGGCAGGGGCACGTCAATCTCCGGAGGGGGCGTCGAAATGTACCCGAATCGACCGGGGCCAGCGCAGGCCCTGCGGCATGATTCGGCATCGGTCGGCTGCGACCGCTTCCGGATGTCGCCCCATGCGCCCGACCCTGACCGACCCGACCCGCCGCCGTCTGGCCCGCGCGCTTGCCGCGCCGCTCGCCCTGGGCCTGACCGGCGCTCCGCGCGCGCAGGACTTCCCGACGAAACCGATGCGCCTGCTGGTGCCGATCGCCGCCGGTGGCCTCACCGATTCGCTGGCCCGCACCCTCGCAGCCCGGCTCGGCGAACGGCTCGGCCAGTCGATGGTGGTGGAGAACCGGCCGGGCGGCGGTGGCGTCATCGGCATGCAGGCGGCCGCACGCGCGCCCGCCGACGGCCACAGCCTGGTGCTGGTGTACCAGGGCGTGGCGGCGGTCAATCCCTCGCTGGTGCCCAACCTGCCCTACGACGTGGGCCGCGATTTCGTGCCGGTGGGCGGGGTGGGCAGCTTTCCGTTCGTGGTGCTGGTCAACCCGGCGGTGCGGGCGCGCACCGCGGCCGAGTTCCTGGAGGCGGCACGCGCGGCCTCGCCGCCACTGGCCTACGCCTCGGCCGGCAATGCCACCGGCTCGCACCTGAGCACCGAGCTGCTCAAGCGGCGGGCCCGACTGGACCTGGTGCACGTGCCCTACAAGGGCGAGGCCCCTGCGCTGGCCGACCTGGTGGGCGGCGCAGTACCGGTGGCCCTCACCAGCGTGACGGTGGCGCTGCCGATGATCCGCGCGGGCAAGGTGCGCGCGCTGGCAGTGACCTCGGCCGAACGCAACCGGCTGCTGCCCGAGGTGCCCACGCTGGCCGAGTCGGGCCTGCCCGAGTTCGAGTCGGTGAGCTGGTATGGCGTGCTCGCGCCGGCCGGCACCCCGGCACCCGCGCTGGCCCGCCTCAGCCGCGAACTGGCCGCAGCCCTGGCCGAGCCCGAACTGCGGGCGCGCCTGGAGACCCTGGGCATCGATCCGAAGCCCACCGGCCCCGAGGCCTTCGGGCGCTTCCTGCGCGAGGAGACCGAGCGCTGGCGGCGGCTGATCGTGGAGGCCGGCATCCGCGCGGACTGAGCGCGCGGGCGCATCAGGCGGGGGCAGACGGGGACGGCAAACTGCCGGGTCTGCCGCGAGGTCAGCCCGCGGCGCCCCGCTGCGCGGCGAGCCAGTCGACCCGCCCCGGCCGGCCGGGCAGGTGCAGCTCGGCGGTCGCCGGCGCGGTGCAGGCGATGAGCTGGCCACGGCGCCACACGCCCAGGCGCGCGGCGCGCAGGCGGATGGCCTCGATGGGATCGCGCGCCTGCAGCAGCACGAAGTCGGCATGGCAGCCCTCGGCCAGGCCATAACCCTGCAGGCCCATGATGGCCGCAGGCGCCTCGGTGACCGCGGCGAAGCACTGGCGCATGGCCTGCTGGCCGGTCATCTGCGCCACGTGCAGACCCATGTGGGCCACCTCGAGCATGTCACCGCTGCCCAGGCTGTACCAGGGGTCCATCACGCAGTCATGGCCGAAGGCCACCGGCACGCCGGCGGCGAGCAGCTCGGGCACGCGGGTCATGCCACGACGCTTCGGGTAGGTGTCGTGGCGGCCCTGGATGGTGATGTTGATCAGCGGATTGGCCGTGGCCGACACCCCCGACTCGGCGATCAGCGGGATCAGCTTGGACACGTAGTAGTTGTCCATGGAGTGCATGGAGGTGAGGTGCGAGCCGTTGACCCGGCCCTGCAGCCCCAGCCGACGGGTCTCGAAGGCCAGGGTCTCGATGTGCCGGGACATCGGGTCATCGGTCTCGTCGCAATGCATGTCGATACGCAGCCCGCGCCGCGCGGCCTCTTCGGCCAGCAGCCGGACCGACTCGCGCCCGGCCTCCATGGTGCGCTCGAAGTGCGGGATGCCGCCGACCACGTCCACGCCGAGGTCGAGCGCCTTGCGCAGCAGGTCGAGCGCGCTGTCGCGGCAGCCCGGGTGATCGCGCGACGGGTCGTAGCGCAGCACCCCGTCCTGCGGGAAGGCCACCAGCTGCAGGTCGATCCAGGGCGCCACGCGACGCTTGACCTCGAGCAGGGCCTCGACCGCGAGCAGCCGCGGATCGCAGGTGTCGACATGGGTGCGGATGGCCAGCAGCCCGCGCGCCGCCGCCCAGTCGCAGTAGGCCATGGCCCGCTCGATCAGGGCCTCCTGGGTGAGCAGCGGCTTGAGCTCGCCCCACAGCGCGATGCCCTCGAGCAGCGTGCCCGAGGCGTTGACCCGCGGCAGGCCGTAGGAGAGCGTGGCGTCCATGTGGAAGTGCACATCGACGAAGGGCGGACTGAGCAGCATGCCGCCGCCATCGACGGTCTCATGCGCCTCGCCGGGCAGGGCCGGGCCGATGTCCGTGATGCGCCCGTCGCGCACGGCCACATCGACATCGACCCGGCCATCGGGCAGGTTGACATGGCGCAGCATCAGATCGGCCTGGCTCATCGGGGATCTCCGGAGGCGGTACGGGGTTGAGGTGGGATGCGGCCGAGGGCAGGCTGCGGCTCAGCGCTCGCCCTTGCGCCAGGGCTTCATGAGCGCCTGCGGGTAGGCGGCGCGGCGGGCGACCAGCACCAGCGCCAGGATCGACAGCAGGTAGGGCAGCATCAGGTAGAGCTGATAGGGCAGCGCCGCGCCGCCGGCCTGCTGCAGGCGCAGCTGCAGGGCATCGAAGAACGCGAACAGCAGCGCGCCGGCCAGCGCCTTGCCCGGCCGCCACGATGCGAACACCACCAGGGCCACGCAGATCCAGCCGCGGCCGTTGACCATGTTGAAGTAGAACGAGTTGAAGGCCGCCAGGGTGAGAAAGGCGCCCGCCACGCCCATGAGGGCCGAGCCCGCGACCACCGCTGCGGTGCGGGTGGCCAGCACGCCGATGCCCTGCGCCTCGGCGGCCTGCGGGTTCTCGCCCACCATGCGCAGGGCCAGGCCCGCCGGGGTGCGATAGAGCAGCCAGGCGATCGCCGGCACCAGCAGCAGCGCCAGCAGCGTGAGCGGGGTCTGGGCCGAGAGCACGGGCACCGGCAGCCAGGCCATCTCGGCAAACGGCGTGATGGTGGGTGGCGTGTTCACCTTGGGAAAGCTCACCCGGTACCCGAAGTGGCTGAGCGCGGTGGCCAGCAGCGTGATGCCCAGCCCGGCCACGTGCTGCGACAGCGCCAGGCCCACCGTGAGCAGCGCGTGCAGCAGGCCGAGCACCGCGCCTGTCGCCGCAGCCACCGCCACCCCGCCCCACAGCGGCATGCCGGCGTGCACCGCGAGCCAGCCGGTGAAGGCGCCCGCGACCATGATGCCCTCGATGCCCAGGTTGAGCACGCCGGCGCGCTCGCACAGCAGCACGCCCAGGGTGCCCAGCAGCAGCGGCGTGGCAATGCGCAGCACCGCCACCCAGAACGCGGCGTTGCCCAGGAGCTCGAGGACATCGCTCATCGCCAGCGCAGCCGGTAGCGGGTGAGCAGGCCGGCGACCAGCACCGCGATGAGCGCGATGGCCACCATGGCATCGGCGAGATAGGTGGGCACGCCCACCGCGCGGCTCATCGAGTCGGCGCCCACCAGGATGCCGGCGACGAACACGCTGGCGGCAACCACGCCCAGCGGGTGCAGGCCGGCGAGCATGGCCACCACGATGCCGCTGTAGCCGTAGCCGGGCGACATGTCGAGCGTGACGTAGCCGGTGCGCCCGGCCACCTCGATGGCGCCGGCCAGCCCGGCGAGCGCGCCCGAGAGGAGGGCCACCAGCACCACCGTGCGGCCCACCGGCACGCCGGCGAAGGCCGCGCCGCGGGCATTGGCGCCGGTGGCGCGGATGTCGAAGCCCCATACCGTGAAGCGCAGCAGGCCCCACAGCGCCATCGCGGCGGCGAGGGCCACCAGCAGCCCGCTGTGCAGCCGGGTGCGCTCGACCAGACGCGAGAGCTCGATGAGCGGATTCAGGCCCACGCTCTGCGGCCAGCCCATGGCGAGCGGGTCCTTCATGGGGCCGTCGAGCAGGGCCGAGACGCCCAGCAGCACGATGAAGTTGAGCAGCAGGGTGGTGACCACCTCGTCGACCCCCAGGCGCGACCTGAGCAGCGCCGGCCCGAGCAGCAGCAGCGCGCCGGCCAGGGCCGCGGCGAGCATCGCGCCGGCCAGCAGCAACGCGGGCGGCGCATCGAAGCCGGTGCCCCCGTGCAGTCCGCCCACCGCCACCGCGGCGATCGCCCCCGCATACAGCTGGCCCTCGGCGCCGATGTTGAAGAGCCGGGCCCGAAAGGCCACGGTGGCCGCCAGCCCGGTGAGCATCAGGGGGGTGGCGCGGGTGAGGGTCTCGGTGAGCGCGAAGGCCGAGCCGAAGCCGCCCTGCAGCATCAGCAGCCAGGTGCGGCCCACCGGCGCGCCGGCCCACAGCACCAACCCGGTGGCCGCCAGCAGCGTGAACACCACCGCGCCCAGCGGCGCGGCCAGCAGCGCCGCCACCGAGGCGGTGTCGCGCTTCTCAAGCCGCATGGCGCTCCCCGGCCGCGCCCGCCATGGCCAGGCCGATCGCCTCGCGGGTCCAGTCGGCGGCGGCGCGCTGCGCGACCAGCCGGCCATCGTGCATCACCGCCACCTGGTCGCCCAGCGCGAGCACCTCGTCGAGATCATCGGAGATCAGCAGCACCGCCGCGCCGGCGTCGCGCGCCTGCAGCAGCTGCTGCTGCACATAGTCGACCGCGCCGATGTCCAGCCCCCAGGTGGGCTGGTGGGCCACGATCAGCCGCGGCGCGGCCGCCCCCGCCGGCGGCAGCAGCGCGCGCCCCAGGATGAGCTTCTGCATGTTGCCGCCCGAGAGCGCGCGCGCCGGCGCGGCGGCACCCGCGCCCCGCACGTCGAAGGCCTGCAGCACCCGCGCTGCCTGCGCGCGGGCAGCGGCCCGGCGCACCCAGCCCAGCCGCGAGAAGGCCGGCGAGCGCAGCCGCTCGGACACCGCGTTCTCCCAGACCGGGAGATCGCCGATCACGCCCACGGCATGGCGGTCTTCGGGCACGCGGGCCACGCCGCGGGCCACCAGCCAGGCCGGGTCGGCGCGCAGCGGATCACCCTGCAGCCGCAGGCTTCCCGAGACCGGCGAGCGCACGCCGCAGAGCAGTTCGGCCAGATGCAGCTGGCCGTTGCCCGAGACGCCGGCCACCGCCAGCAGCTCGCCGGCGCGCAGGCTCAGCGACAGGCCGGCGAGCCGCTCGCGCGCCGCGCCAGCTTGCGCGCGGGTGACCACCGACTGCAGCTCGCACACCACCGGGCCCGGCGCCGGGGCCGGCCGCCGCTCGCGCGCGGCGATGTCGTGGCCGACCATCCAGCGCGCCAGAGACTCCTGGGTGCACTCGGCGGCGGGCGCCTGCGCCACCAGACGGCCGGCGCGCAGCACCGCGATCCGGTGCGACACCCGCAGCACCTCGCCGAGCTTGTGGCTGATGAAGATGATCGACAGGCCCTGCGCCACCATCTGGCCCAGCACCCCGAACAGCGCCTCGCTCTCCTGCGGCGTGAGCACCGCGGTGGGCTCGTCGAGGATCAGGATGCGCGCGCCGCGATAGAGCGCCTTGAGGATCTCCACGCGCTGGCGCTCGCCCACCGAGAGATTGCGCACCGGCGCATCAGCGTCCACCGGCAGGCCGAACTGGCGCGCCAGCGCGAGCAGGCGCGCGCGCGCCGGCGCGCGCCGCGTGAACGCCCGCCAGAGCGGCTCGCTGCCCAGCATGACGTTGTCGAGCACGTCGAGGTTGTCGGCCAGCGTGAAGTGCTGGTGGACCATGCCCACGCCCGCGGCAAGCGCCGCGCGCGGGTCGCCCGGCGGCAGCGCCCGCCCGAACACCCGGATGCGGCCGCTGTCGGCGGTGTAGTGCCCGAAGAGGATCGACATCAGCGTGGACTTGCCGGCGCCGTTCTCGCCGAGCAGCGCCAGCACCTCGCCCCGGCGCAGCTCCAGGCTGATGCCGTCGTTGGCCTGGAGCGCGCCGAAGCGCTTGCTGATGTCGATCAGTTCGAGGACCGTGTCCTCCGACCGCTCGCCCTCAGCGGGCGGTGGACTTGGGCTGGCTGTCATCGACCTTCACGACGAACTTGCCCGACAGGATCTCGGCCTCGCGGGCCTTCACCCGACTGACGATGGCCGCCGGCACCTTGCCCTCGAAGGTGCCCAGCCTGGACATCTCGGAGCCCTTGTGCTTCATCATCGAGAAGGGGCCGTAGTCCTCGGCGGTGAACTTGCCTTCCTTCACCAGCTTGAGCGCGCGGTCGATGCTCGGCTCCATGTGCCACAGCGCCGAGACCACCACGGTCTCGGGATACTGCGGCTGAGTGTCGATCACGTTGCCGATGGCCAGCACCTTGCGCTCCTTGGCCGCATCGCTCACCCCGAAGCGCTCGGCGTACATCAGGTCGGCGCCCTTGTCGATCATGGCGAAGGCCGCCTCCTTGGCCTTGGGCGGGTCGAACCAGCTGTTGATGAAGGTGACGGTGAACTCGACCTTGGGATTGGTCTCCTTGGCGCCGGCCATGAAGGCATGCATCAGCCGGTTGACCTCGGGGATGGGGAAGCCGCCGACCATGCCGATCTTGTTCGACTTGGTCATGCCGCCGGCGACCATGCCGGTGAGGTAGGCCGGTTCCTGGATGTAGTTGTCGAAGACGCTGAAGTTGGGCGCCTGCGGCTTGCCCGAGGAGCCGAGCAGGAAGGAGATGCTGGGGAAGTCCTTGGCCACCTTGCGGGCCGCCGCCTCGACCGCGAAGGCCTCGCCCACGATCAGCTGGTTGCCGCCGTTGGCGTACTCGCGCATCACCCGCTCGTAGTCGGCGTTGGCCACGTTCTCGGAGGCCTTGTACTCGATCTCGCCACGCGCCTCGGCGGCCTTCAGGGCCTTGTGGATGCGGCTCACCCACTGCTGCTCGAAGGGCACGGTGTAGATGGCGGCAACCTTGATCTTCGCCTGGGCGGCAGCGGGCAACGGCCCGAGCGCGGCGGCGGCGACAGCCACGGCGGCGGCGCCACCGAGGAGCTGCCGGCGGCTGAGGGGAAGGACACGGGTGGACTTGCTCATGGAATCTCCCAGAGGGGTTGCGGGTTGGCGATGAGGAACGGAGAAAGACCCGTCGCCGGCGCGGGCGCCTGCGAGCGGGGTGGCAGGATCACTTGGTGCCGAAGATGCGGTCACCGGCATCGCCCAGGCCGGGCAGGATATAGCCGTGCTCGTTGAGCTGCCGGTCGATCGCCGCGGTGAAGATCGGCACATCGGGATGGGCCGCGCTCATGGCGGCGATGCCCTCGGGGCAGGTGAGCAGGCACACGAACTTGACCGAGCGCGGCGAGAGCTCCTTGATGCGGTCGACCGCAGCGATGGCCGAGTTGCCGGTGGCGAGCATGGGGTCGACCACGATGACATCGCGCTCGTGCATGTCCTGCGGCATCTTGAAGTAGTACTCCACGGCCACCAGCGTGGCCGGGTCGCGGTACAGGCCGATGTGGCCGACGCGGGCGCCCGGCACCACCGAGAGCATGCCGTCGAGGATGCCGGTGCCGGCGCGCAGGATGGACACGAACACCAGCTTCTTGCCGTCGATCACGCGCGCGCTGGTGGTCTCGAGCGGGGTCTCGATGGTCACGGTCTGCATGGGCACGTCGCGCGTGACCTCGTAGGTCATGAGCATGGCCAGCTCGTTGAGCAGGCGCCGGAAGCTGTTGGTGCTGGCCTCCTTCTTGCGCATCAGGGTGAGCTTGTGCTGCACCAGCGGGTGGTCGATCAGGCGGACATTGGCGGGAACGGGGGTCATCGGCGGATTCCGGGTGGGTATCGGGGCAGGTCTAGAAGACGGTGCCGTCGCTGTCGATGTCCAGCGGCGGGCTGCCGTCACGCAAGTCGCGTGCCATTTCGCGGCCGGCGGCCCAGGTGCCGCCTTCGAGCACGCAGGCGAGCGGCAGGCCGGCGGCAGCCGGGCCGAGGCGCGCCAGCACGCGCGGGGCGAGGGCATCGAGCAGCGCCACGGTGAGCGCGCGCCACTCGACGATCAGCGGCGAGCCGGGCGCATGGCGCCGCGCGGCCTGGGCAGGGTCGCGCAGGCGCAGCACGCCATGATCGAGCAGCAGCCCGCCGTTGCGGTACTCGGGCAGGCCGGTGAGCGCGTCCAGGCCGGTGACGCTCACGCCCGCCCACTCGAAGGGCTCGAGCAGCGAGTAGCTCAGCCACTGCGAGAGCTTGTGGAAGGGCATCCAGCCATCGGAGGCGCCTGGTCCGCGCACGGCCGGGTGCGGCCAGCAGTCGCCCAGCGCGATCTCGCCCACCCGGTTGCCGGCCGGCCAGATGCCCGAGAGCGTGTCGAGCAGCAGCGCGAGGATGTCGTGAGCGGCGACGCTGCCGCGGCCCTCGGCACAGAGATGGTCGAACAGGGCGCCCGGCCGGCCGAGCGGGCCGAACACCTCGGGGCGGGCGCGCAGCGCCTGGCCCAGGCGACGCAGCAGCGCGGCGCGGCCCTCGAGACCGACCAGCGGATTGTCGGGGCCGACCTGGAAGGCCTCGGCCAGCGCCTGCGGCTGGAGCGCCGCCAGGGCCGCCGCGTCGCAGCGCGCCGGGATCGCCGGATCACTGGAGAAGCGGCCGGCCAGGAAGGCATGCAGGCTGGCCAGCCCGAGCCCCTCGGAGCGGCCCAGCGCCAGACCGGTGCGCGCCTCGCGCCAGATCCAGCGCGGCCCTGCACCGGCATCGAGCAGCACGCTGACCACCACCAGGTCGATGTGCGCGCGGGCACGCTCGGCGGCATCGGGCGCGGCGCCGCCGGCACACAAGGCCTCGTCGATCCAGGCCAGCCGCGCGACGCCGCCCGGCTCGAAGTGCCGCCAGCGGCTGTGGTAAGGGATGCGCAGCTCAGGGTAGCGGCGGCGGGTGACCGCGGCCACCTGCGCGGCGGCGGTCTCGAGCGCGGCCTCGTCGAGCTCGAAGCACTCGCTGCGGCCCTCGCGCGCACGCGCCAGCAGCGCGCCGGCGCGCTCGCGCACGGTGGCGGTTCGGCGCAGCAGCGCGGCCGCGGCCGCGGCATCGGGCGCCGCGGGCCGGTGCGGGGTGACAGCCGTGGCGCTCATTCGCCCAGGCCGCGTCCCCGGGTCTCGCGCAGGGCCTGCGCGTCGGGCACGGCACCGGGCGTGAAATAGCCCGCGGCCATCTTGGCGTCCATCTCCACCCGCGCGTCCTGGGGGATGAGCTCCTCAGGGATGTTCACCCGCTCACCGATCTCGATGCCCGAGCCGGTGATGGCGTCGTACTTGAGGTTGCTCATCGAGACCAGGCGGTGGATGCGGCGGATGCCCAGCCAGTGGAGCACGTCGGGCATCAGCTCCTGGAAGCGCATGTCCTGCACGCCGGCCACGCACTCGGTGCGGGCGAAGTACTGGTCGGCGGTGTCGCCGCCGGGCTGACGCTTGCGCGCGTTGTAGACCAGGAACTTGGTGACCTCGCCCAGCGCCCGGCCCTCCTTGCGGCTGTAGGCCACCAGACCCACCCCTCCCTGCTGCGCGCCGCGGATGCACTCCTCGATGGCATGGGTGAGGTAGGGGCGGCAGGTGCAGATGTCGGAGCCGAAGACGTCTGAGCCGTTGCACTCGTCGTGCACCCGCGCGGTGAGCGGCACCGAGGGGTCGGCCAGATGGCGCGGATCGCCGAAGATGTAGAGGGTCTGGCCGCCGATCGGGGGCAGGAACACCTGCAGGTCGGAGCGGGTGACCAGCTCGGGGTACATGCCGCCGGTCTCCTCGAAGAGCGCGCGGCGCAGCTCGGTCTCGGCCACGCCGAAGCGCCGGGCCACGCCGGGCAGCCACCAGACCGGCTCGATGGCGGCCTTGGTGACCACCGCCGAGCCGTTCTCGAGCAGCACGCGGCCGTCAGGGCGCAGGCGCTGGAAGGCCATGGCGGTGCGGACCTCGGGCAGGTCGATGTGCGCCTTGGTGACCGCGATGGTGGGCCGCACGTCGCAGCCGGCGGCGATCTCGGTGGCGAAGGCCTGCGCCACCACCGCGCCCCAGGGGTCGAGGGAGACGATGCGCTGCGCGTCGGCCCACTGCGGATGGGGGCCGATGACGTCGGTGGGCGCGGTGTTGGAGAGGTCCGGACGGTGGTCGCGCTGCAGCGCGCCGGCGGCCACCGCGAGCGCGCGGTACACGCCGTAGGAGCCGGAGTGGCTGCCGATCACGTTGCGCCGCAGGCGATCGGTGGTGGAGCCGATCACCGGGCCGCGCTCGGTCGCCGTGGCCGCCCCCCAGCGCAAGGGCGGTGCGCCTGCCGCGCCGCTGACCGGGTGGGACGTGAGGCGGATGTGCCGCGGCGAAACGCCGTCATTGGGCATCGGTCACTCCGGCAAAACCGGCAGGTTAGCCGGAATCGATGCCGCACGGGGCCGAACGGCGAGGGGCGATAGCGGGCATTTCGCATGGCGCCGGGGCGCCGAAGGCTCGACAATGGCTTGCCAGCCCGTGGCGGCTCCTGACATCAGGGGGCGACATGGGCCATCCCGCTGCCGCACCCACCCTGCCATGCAGCACCGAACCAGGACCCTGCCATGAACCGACCCGGCCCCAGAGGCTCCGTGATGTCGTGGTGGCGTCGCCTGGTCGGTCGCGCCGCCGTCGCGACCGATGCCGGCACGCCATCCCAGTCCCATTCCGCCGATGCCGCCACCCGGCCTTCGGCCTACGCCGCCCCTGCCGGGGGAGTGCCCGGGAAGCCCCCGGGCGTGGCCCGCCGTCCCCTGCTCAATCGCCAGGGCGAGGTGGCCGGCTTCGAATTCAGCCTGACCCCGCCGCGCCGCGGCCGCGAGGCCGCGCGAGGCGAGGCCGCCAGCCCCGTGGCCGGCGCCCTGGCGGTGCTGGAGGCCATGCGGGGCACGCTCGCGCAGGGGCAGCTCGCGCTCGCGGCGCTTCCGCTGGCCGTGCTCAGCCAGCCCGCGGTGCTGACCGCCGTGCCCGAAGGCGCCCTGCTCGCGCTCGACGACGTGCTGCCGCGCGACCTGAAGTCGGCCGCCGCGGGCATGGCCGCCCTGCGCGCCCGTGGCGCGCAGCTCGGCGGCTGCGGACATGCCCTGGCCGGCAGCGCCTTCACCCTCCTGGACTGCGGCGGGCTGGACGCCGACGGCCTGGCCGCGGCGGCAGCCGACTGTCGACGCGATGCCGCGGCGCTGCTGCTGGTGGCGGTGGGCCTGGCGGACATCGACGCGGTGGAAGGCGCGCTGCAGCGCACGGTCGATCTCGCCGCCGGCTCGCTGCAAGCCGGCCGCGGACCGCAGCCCAGCCGGGCGCTGCCCCCGCAGGTGCAGCGGGTGTGCGGGCTGATCAACCAGGTGCTGCGCGACGCCGAGCTCTCGGAGCTCTCGGCCGAGCTGCGCGCCGACATCGGGCTGAGCTACCAGCTGCTGCGCCATGTGAACAGCGCCTGGTACGCGCTGCCGCGCACCGCGCACTCGGTGGACGACGCGGTGATGATGATCGGTCGCGACGGGCTGTTTCGCTGGCTCACCCAGCTGCTCACGGCGCAGGCCGCGCAGCGCCCGAGCTCGCGCGCCCTGCAGGAGGTGGCGCTCGCCCGCGCCCGGCTGATGGAGCTGCTCGGCGAGGCGCAATCGATTCCGGCCACGCCGCTCTTCACCACCGGCCTGCTCTCGCTGCTGGACGTGATGCTGCGCATGCCGATCGGCGAGGCGCTGGCGCCGCTGCATCTGCCGCAGCCGGCGATCCGCGCGCTGGTCAATGGCGACGGCCCCTGGCACCCGATGCTCGACCTGGTGCGCCGCCTGGAGAAGCGCGACATGCAGGCAGCCACCGAGCTGGCCGAGCTCTACGGCGGCATCGACTGGGTGAGCACCTGCGCCGAGGAATCGTGGCACTGGGCCCGCGCGGTGCGCGCGGCCGATGCCGGCGCGGGCTCGGGCGCGGGCGAGCCGCCACCCGAACCGGCGCCCGCGGCGCGGCGCGCGCCGGCGCTCAGCGGCCCGTGAAGCGGGCGTCGCGGCGCTCGCGAAAGGCGGTGGTGCCCTCGGCGAGGTCTTCGCTCAGGCCCACGTCGTGGAACGAGCGCGACTCCAGGCGCAGCGCCTCGTCCATGTGCAGACCCACCGAGCGCTTGACCACCTCTTTCGCGAAGCGCTGCGACAGCGGCGAGCGGCTGGCCAGCATCTGCGCGTAGTCGAGCGTGGCCTGCAGCAGCCGCTCCTGCGGGATCACCCGGTTGACCAGCCCGATGCGGTAGGCGTGCTCGGCATCGACCCGCTCGCCCGACAGGATGATCTCCATGGCGTGGCCCATGCCGACGATCTGCGGCAGCCGGATCAGCCCGCCGTCGCAGGCATGGAAGCCCCACTTCGCGTCCTGGAGCGCGAACTCCGCGTTGGGCGAGCAGAAGCGGATGTCGCAGGCCAGGGCGAGCTCGAAGCCGCCCGAGATCGCGAAGCCGTTGATGGCCGCCACGATCGGCTTGAAGATGTCCAGGTTGCGGGTGATGCCGCCGAAGCCCGGCCCGTTGGTGAAGCGGCTGCGAAACTCCGGCGCCGGCCGGCGCGCGAAGTCCATGGTGTAGGTCTTGAGATCGGCGCCGGCACAGAAGGCCTTGTCACCGGCACCGGTGATCACGGCCACGCGGGCGTTCTCGTCGGCATCGAAGCGTCGCCAGGCCTCCACCAGCCGGTCATTGGCCTCGAAGTCCAGCGAGTTCATCTTGTGCGGCCGGTCGATGGTGATCAGGCACACCGGCCCGTGCATGTCGTAGCGGATATCGGTCATCGCGCGAGGATACCGCGCGATCCGCGGAGCAGGCGCAGTGCGCGCCCTCAGGCGCCGGACTTCGCGGCCGCCGCCCGCTCGAACGCGGCCAGCCGGGCCGGGAAACGGCCCAGATCGGGCGCCTGACCGGCTCCTGCCACCACCGGCCGCGGCAGGGTCTCGGCGAAGTGGCAGGCCACCCGGTGGCCGGGCGCGGCCTCGCGCAGCGCCGGCTCCTCCTCGCGGCAGCGCGGCTGGGCATGCGGGCAGCGGGTGTGGAAGCGGCAGCCCGGCGGCGGCTTCATGGCGCTGGGCACATCACCGGCAAGGATGATGCGCTGGCGATGCGCACCCGGGTCGGGCACCGGGATGGCCGAGAGCAGGGCCTGGGTGTAGGGATGCAGCGGGGTGCGGTACAGCGTGCGCTTGTCGGTGATCTCGACCAGCTTGCCGAGATACATCACGGCCACGCGGTCGCTGATGTGCTTGACCACCGCGAGGTCATGCGCGATGAACAGGTACGACAACCCGAGGCGCTTCTGCAGGTTCTGCAGCAGATTGACCACCTGCGCCTGGATGGAGACATCGAGCGCCGAGACCGGCTCGTCGCAGACGATGAGATCGGGGTTGACCGCCAGCGCGCGCGCGATGCCGATGCGCTGGCGCTGCCCGCCCGAGAACTGGTGCGGATAGCGGCGCGCATGCTCGGGCAGCAGACCCACGGTGGCGAGCAGCTCGCGCACGCGCTGCGCGCGTTCGTTCTCGGTGCCGATGCCGTGCACCTGCATGGGCTCGGCGATGATGTCGCCCACCGTCATGCGCGGGTTGAGCGAGGCGTACGGGTCCTGGAAGATGATCTGCAGGTGCCGGCGCATCTGACGCATGCGGTCGGCCGGCAGGCTGGCGATTTCTTCGCCCTTGAAGCGCACCGATCCGCCGGTGGGGTCGATCAGCCGCAGGATGAGCCGGCCGGTGGTGGACTTGCCGCAGCCCGACTCGCCGACCAGCGCCAGCGTCTCGCCGCGGGCGATGTCGAAGCTCACGTCATCGACCGCGCGCACCTGGCCCACCGTGCGGCTGACCACCACGCCCCGGCGCACCGGGAAGTGCTTGACCAGGCCGCGCACCGAGAGAATGGGTTCGCTCATGGGGGTGAGATCGCTCATGTCGGCGCTCATGCCGGCGCGCTGGCCGCAGCCACGCCGGCCAGCGCCTCGACCGGCGCCTTCCAGCAGGCCACCTGATGGGCCTCGCCCAGCGCCCGCAGCGGCGGCTCCTCGGCGTGGCAGCGGGCATCGGCGAACGGGCAGCGCGGCGCGAAGCGGCAGCCCGCCGGCTGGTTGGCCGGGCTGGGCACGCTGCCCTCGATGGTGGAGAGCCGCTCGCGGTCGACATCGAGCCGCGGGATGGAGCCGAGCAGGCCGATGGTGTAGGGATGCTGGGGATCGCGGAACAGCGCATCGACGGGCGCGCTCTCGACGATCTTGCCGGCGTACATGACGATCACCTCGTCGGCGAGCTCGGCGATCACGCCGAGGTCATGGGTGATGATCAGGATGGCCATGCCCAGGCGCTGCTGCAGGTCGCGCAGCAGCTCGAGGATCTGCGCCTGGATGGTCACGTCGAGCGCGGTGGTGGGCTCGTCGGCGATCAGCAGCGCCGGCTCGCAGGCCAGCGCCATGGCGATCATCACCCGCTGGCGCATGCCGCCCGACAGGTGGTGGGGGAAGTCGTCGAATCGCTGCGCGGCCGATGGGATGCGCACCAGCTCCAGCACCTCGATGGCGCGGGCCCGCGCCTGCTCGGGGCTCAGGCTGGTGTGGGCACGGATGGCCTCGACGATCTGGCGCCCGATGCTGTGCACCGGGTTCAGCGAGGTCATGGGCTCCTGGAAGATCATCGACATGCGCCCGCCGCGCAGCAGGCGACGCGCCTGCGGCGACATGCCGAGCAGGTCGTCGCCCTCGAAGCGGATGGCCTGCGCGCTGACATTGCCCGGTGGCGAGGCCACCAGCCCCATCAGCGACAGCGAGGTGACGCTCTTGCCGCAGCCCGATTCGCCCACCAGCCCCACGGTGCGGCCGCGGCCGACCTCGAAGCTGATGCCGTCGACGGCGCGGAACAGGCCGCGGTCGGTCTCGAACCAGGTGCGCAGCTCGCGCACCTCGAGCAGCGGCCCGCCGGCATCGCCGGCCGGCCCTGCAGCGGGATCGGGCTTGCCGGTCACGGCGAGACGTCCAGGCCCTTGTAGAAGGTGTACTGGAACAGCATGTGAGCACGCACGCCCTTGAGCTTCTTGTTGCTGGTCTGGTACATCTTGACGTTCATCACCGGGATCCAGAGGTGCTCCTTCATGACCTTCTCCTGGACCTGCGCGTAGGCCTTGGCCCGGTCGGCATCAGTGGTGGCGATGCGGCCCTGGCGCATCCACTCGTCCACCTGCGCGTCCTTGTAGTTCATGCGGTTGGGCACCGGGATCTGCGCCGAGTCGAAGTAGAAGTTCATGAGCTCGCCCGCCGACAGGTAGGGCACGGTCACGGTCCAGAGATCGAAGTCCTGGCCGCTGAGCTTCGCGGGCATGATGGTGGAGTCGAGCGCGGTGATCCGCCAGTCGACGCCGATCTTGCGCATGTAGCCCTGGATGGCCTCGGTCATGCGCGGGAAGTACGACACCTGCGGGATGTACACGATCGGCGCCAGGCGCACGCCGTCCTTCATGCGGATGCCGTCGGGGCCGCGCTTGCTCCAGCCGGCCTCGTCGAGCAGCTTGTTGGCGCGGGCCACGTCCTCCTTGATGATGCCCTTGGTGGAGGCCGCGAAGTCGAGCGAATTGGGATCGATGTAGGTGAAGGCCGGATCGGCCTGGCCGAGCATGACCGCCTTGGCCAGCTCGGCGCGATTGATGGCGATGTTCATCGCCTCGCGCACCCGGCGGTCATTGACCAGCGGGCGGTCCGACTTGAAGCCGAAGTACATCAGCTGGAAGTTGGGCTTGGCCTCCTCCACGTTGAGCATCGGCGACTTCTTCGCCTGGTCGATGAACTGGGTGGGGAAGTGCGTGGTGATGTCGAAGCGCCCGCCGAGCATGGCCGCCAGCCGGCTGGAGTCCTCGGGCACGGTCTTGATGGACAGGCGCTCGAACTTCACCGGGCCCGGGTTCTTGTACATGCTGGGGCCCCACTTGTAGGCATCGTGGCGCTTGAGCACGACCTCGGTGCGCGGCTGCCAGGACACGAAGCACCACGGGCCGGTGCCATCGACGCCCTTGATGCCGTAGTCCTTGCCCAGGGCGTCGACGCTCTCCTTGTTGTGGATGGCGTTGTTGAACATGGTGAGCTGCACCAGCAGGTCGGAGTAGGGCTCCTGCAGCTCGTAGACCACCGTGTAGGGATCGGGGGCGCGCAGCTCCTTGATCTTGCCGGCCCGCCAGGTGTACGGGCCCTTCACCTCGCGCTGGCGGTTGAAGCTGTAGACGACGTCGGCGGCGGTGAACTTCTTGCCGCTGCAGAACTGGACGTCATCGCGCAGCTTGAAGGTGTAGGTCTTGCCGTCGGGGCTGACTGTCCAGGACTTCGCCAGCAGCGGCAGCGGGGTCTTGCCGTCCCAGTCGAGGGCCACCAGGGTGTCCTGGATCATGTTGACGATGTCGGAGGTGGGCGACCAGGTGGTGCGGTGGCCGTCGTAGTGCGGCGCATCCAGCGACTTCATCATGTTCAGGGTCTGCGCCTGCGCGGCCGGGGCGAGGGCCGCCGCCAGCGTGAGCGCGGCGGCGCGTAGGAACGGCTTCATGGGGTCTCCTGCCTGTCTGGGTCGTTTTTTATGGGGAGTGGATGCTGCCGACGTCTACTGCTGCAGCCGGGGATCGAGCACATCGCGCACCGCGTCGCCCAGCAGATTGGCGGCCAGCACGATCACGAAGATGAACAGGCTGGGGATGGTGGCGATGTGCGGCGCCATCAGCAGAAAGTCGCGGCCCTGCGCGGCCATCATGCCCAGCTCGGCCTCGGGCGGCTGCGCGCCCATGCCCAGGAAGCCCAGCGCCGAGCCCACCAGGATCACCTGACCGAAGCGCAGCGTGAGGAACACCGAGATGGTGGAGATGCAGTTGAGGGTGAGGTAGCGCAGGATGAGGGTGCGGTTGGACACGCCCACCGCGCGCCCCGCCTCCATGAACTCCTGGCCCATGATGCCGATGGCCGAGCCGCGCGACACGCGGGCGACGTCTGGCACGGTGGACACCACCAGCGCGACGATCACCGCGGTGAGCCCGGCGCCGAAGATGGCCGCCACCGCCAGGCCGATGAGGATGGCCGGGAAGGCGAGCATGATGTCCACCAGCCGCATGATCCAGGGATCGAGCCGGCGGTAGAACGCGGCCACGATGCCCAGCGCGGCGCCGATCAGCCCGCCGATGAGCACGCCGGCCAGGCCCATCATGAGCGTGTTGCGGGTGCCGTAGAGCACGCGGCTGAGGATGTCGCGCCCGGTGTTGTCGGTGCCGAACCAGTGCTCGGCGTCGGGCGGCGACATGGTCTTGGCCAGGTCGGTGTAGTAGGGGTCGTAGGGCGCGATCAGCGGCGCGGCGAGGGCCGCGAGCACCAGCACGGCCAGCACCACCGCGGCCACCAGCGCGACCCGATCTCGAGCCAGCCGGGCGATCACGCCGGCGCGGCCTTCCAGGCCGGCGGGCGCCGTCGAGGCGATCGCGCCGCTCATGACCGGGCCACCCGCGGGTCGAGGTACACGTAGAGCACGTCGACCAGGAGATTGATCAGCAGGAAGGCCATGGCCAGGATCATGATCGCGCCCTGCGCGGTGGGGAAGTCGCTGGAGATGATCGCGCCCACCGCCAGACGGCCCACCCCCGGCCAGGAGAACATGGTCTCGGTGACGACCGCGCCGCCCAGCAGGAACGCGGCCTGCAGGCCGATGAGGGTGACCACCGGGATGAGCGCGTTGCGCAGCGCGTGGTGGATGATGACCACCCGCTCGGTGAGGCCCTTGGCGCGCGCGGTGCGCACGAAGTCAGCGCCCAGCACCTCGAGCACCGCGGTGCGGGTGATCCGGGCGATCGGGCCGATGAGCACGCTGCCCAGCGTGAGCGCCGGCAGCACCAGCGCCGGCAGGCCGCCCGCCCACACCGGCCCGATGCGGCCGGTGAAGGGGAGCAGATCCCACTGGAAGCCCACGTACTGGATGAGCAGCAGGCCGATGAAGAACACCGGCATGGACACGCCCGCCACCGAGATCGCCATGATGAAGCGATCGACCACGCTGCCACGCCGCACCGCGGCCAGCGTGCCCAGCAGCAGCCCGATGGGCACGGCCAGCACCATGGCGCCCACCATGAGCTCGGCGGTGGGGCCGACGGTCTCGGCGAGCTCCTCGAGCACCTGCTTGTTGGAGATGATGGAGCGGCCGAGATCGCCGCGCGCCACTCGGGTGATGTACTCGACGAACTGGACGATGATGGGGCGATCGAGGCCGAGCTCCTCGCGCACCGCCGCCACCTCCTCGGGCTTGGCGTCGGGGCCGGCGATGATGCGGGCCGGATCGGTGGGCACCACCTGCAGCAGGCAGAAGCACAGGAACAGCACGCCGACGAGCGCGGGCAGCGAGATGATCAGCCGCCGGATGATCTGCGGGCCCAAGCCTGTCTCCTGCAAATGCTGTTGTGATTGTGCGAACCAATCTGACAGTGATGTCAGGATTCGTCAATCAGCGCGGGCGGGCAGACGTGTCGTTCGGGCAGCAGGCCGTGCGCGCGCGGCGGACACCGCCTCTGCGCCGCCGGCCTGGCCGGCGCCGGCAACCCTCAGTCGATGAGGGGGAATCCGACCAGGCCCTGCAGCTCGAGCAGCGCCGGGCGGGCCTCGCCAACCTTGATGGTGCGCATGCCGAGCTCGCGGGCCGGCTTGAGATTGATGCCGAGGTCATCGAGGAACACGCAGTCGGATGGCTGCACGCCCAGGGCTTCGGTCATGAGCAGGTAGATGCGCGGATCGGGCTTGCGCAGGCCGGTCTTGGCGCTCTCGATGACGTGATGGAAGAGCGCCATGATCTCGCCCTTGTAGAGGCTGCCCATGGGGCTCGCGCCCATCGCGGTGAAGTTGTTGGTGATGCAGCCGGTCTTCAGGCGCTGGCCGATGCGGCGCAGCGCCTCGACCATCTCGGGCCGGATCTGCCCCGAGAGCAGCGGCAGCACATCGCGGCCGCGCACCTCGTGGCCGAGGGCACGGCTCTCTTGAGCGAAGGCGGCATCGAAGGCATGGTGGTCGAACTCGCTGCGCTCGAGCTTCGCCCAGGCGTTGTCGTGCGGGTTGGTGGCGTTGACCGTGCGCAGGAAGTTGGCCGGCAGGCCGCGCTCGGCCTCGAAGCGCGCGAAGGCCTCGAAGGGGCTGGAGGAGATGACACCACCGAAATCCCAGATCACTGCCTGAACGCTCGACATGTTTCCCCTCGCTGGCGAGCCGCGAGGATAACGCAGCGCCTTGCGCCGGCAGCGGCCGCGGCACTGGCGCCGGCCGTGCACTATTTCATTCCCGGGCGCCGGGGCGGCGTGCCAACCTTCGGGCTCCCTGTCCCGGATCGCTGCCTGGATCTCCGTCCGATGATCGCTCGACGCCTGATGAACGTGCTGGGCAGCCGCATCCGCCTGCTGGGCCTGACCGCCGCCCTGGTCTGCGCCGCCACGATCGCCCTGCCCCTGGCGGCACCGGCCCGATACACCGCCACCGCCAGCCTGCTGGTGGAGCCGCCCGTCCGTGACGGTGGCCATGGCAGCGCGGCCGCGCAGGCCGGTGTGGTGGCCGGCCTGGCCGCCAGCGACGCCGTGCTGGCGCGCGCCGCCGCCGAGCTCGACGCCGCGGGCGATCGCACCGCGGCCGATTCGCCCCGGGTGCGCTGGCTGCGCAACGGCCTGCGGGTGGACATCAGCGAGGCGCCGGTGCTGCGCCTGGGCGTGGAGGCGGGCGACCCCGAACTGGCCGCGCGCGCGGCCAACGCCGTGGTGAGCGCGCTGAGCGCCAGCCTGGCGACCCCGACGAACACCGGCGGCCCGGACGCGATCGCCGAGCCGCGACGTCGGCTGGCCGAGGTCCGCGAACGGCTCGCGCGGCTGCATCGCGAGCCCGATGCGGGCAACGAGCCCGGCGCGACCCGGACGGCAGTCGCCGACACTGCGCGCGGCGAGGCGTCGGCGCAGCAGGTGCGCCAGCGCGAGCAGATCGCCGAACTGCAGCGCAGCCTGGAGCAGGCGCAGCGCGCGCTCGAGACCCTGCCAGGGCGTCTGGCCAGCGGCGCCGCGCATCCGCCGGCCCGGCCCCGCCTGAGCCTGCTCAGCCCGGCCCAGCCGCCCGAGAATCCCTCGCGGGCGCCGGCCTGGCTGCTGGCGCTGATCGGCCTGGGCGCCGGCCTGGGCGTGGGCCTGATGGCCGTGGTGCTGGCTGAACGCATCCAGCAACCGGTGCGCGACAGTCTCGACCTTGCCCGCGCCGCCGGCGTGCCGGTGCTGGGCGCGCTGTGCGAGGCCGGCTCGCAGCGCAGCCGGCCGCTGGTGGAGGCGGCGGCGCCGGTGGCGCCCGACCTGCCGGTGCTCACCCGGGTGGCACCCGGCGGATTGCGCGCGCTCGGCCGCACGGCGGGGACGGCATGAGAGCCGCGCTCGCCCATCAGCCTGAACCGGAGATCGTCGACGAGGTGGAAAGCGCCTCGGAGGCGATCGGCGCCCTGCTGCTGCAGGAGGGCCATCTCACCCAGGCGCAGCTCGAGCAGGTGCTCATCGCGCAGAAGCGCCGCCGCGGCCGCTTCGGCGAACTCGCGGTCAAGCTGAAGTTCGTCTCCCAGCAGGCGATCGACGCCGCGCTGGCCCGCCAGTTCAGCTACCACGCCGGGCTGGCGCACCAGCGCGAGCGGCTGCCCGAGGTGCTGGTGTCGGCCCGCCAGCCCGGCACGCCCTTCGCCGAGTCGATGCGGGCGCTGCGCGGCCAGCTCGCGCAGCGCTGGTTCACCGGCTCGCCGCACGAGCGCGCGATGGCGCTGACCAGCGTCGATCCTGGTGACGGCAAGAGCTTCGTCTGCGCCAATCTCGCGGTGGCCTTCTCGCAGCTTGGCGAGCGCACCCTGCTGATCGATGCCAACCTGCGCGATCCGCGTCAGCACCACTTCTTCCGGCTGCGCGAGCGCATGGGCCTGTCGGGCCTGCTCGCCGGCCGCGCCGGCCTGAGCCAGGTGCGGCGCATCCAGGATCTGCCGGGCCTGTCGGTGCTGCCCGCCGGCGCGAGCCCGCCCAATCCGCAGGAGCTGCTCGCCGGCAATCCCTTCCGCCGGCTGCTCACCGAGCTGTCGCAGCACTTCGGCGTCATCCTGATCGACACGCCGGCGGCGCAGACCGCCTCCGATGTCCACGGCGTGGCGGTGCGCGCCGGCGCGGCGCTGCTGCTCGCGCGCAAGCACCACACCCGCGTGCCCGAGCTGGCGCGGCTGTCGGGCGACTTCGCCACCGCCGGGGTGAACGTGCTCGGCTCGACGATGAACGAGTACTGAGCGGACACCATCGCGCCGCGTGCTAGGGTTCACGCTGAACCCTTCATTGCCGGCGCCGCCGGCCCGGCCGCGTGGCGGCCCCTCGGACACTCCCCTCGGTGAAGCAGCATTACAGATGGATGGCCGCCGGCCTGGCGCTCGGCGCGCTCTGGCTGTGGCTCGCGCTGCGCGGTGCCGAGCCGGGGCCGATCCTGGCGGCCGCCGGCCGCGCCGAGCCGCTCTGGGTGGCGGCCACGGCGGCGGCGGGCGTGGCCTACATGGGCCTGAAGGCCTGGCGCTGGGCGCTGCTGCTGCGGCCCGTGGCGCCGGTGCCGCTGCGGCTGGTGCACCGCGCGGTGTGGGCGGGCGGCGCGGCCAATCTGGTGGTGGCCCACAGCGGCGAGCTGCTGCGCGCCGGCCTGGTCGGCCGCGGCAGCCCGGCGAGCACCGGCGCGGCGCTGGCCTCGATCGCGGTGGAGCGGGTGTTCGACTTTGCCGCGCTGGCCGTGCTGAGCGCGCTGGCCATCGGGCTGGACCCGCGGGTGTCCTCGCGCCTGGTCGGCATCGGCGGCGTGGGCCTGGCGGTGGTGCTGATCGGGCTGGCCCTGGTCTGGCGTCTGGCCCGCGACCGCACGGGCCCTGAGGGCTCCGGGCCACCGCGGCGCCGGCTGCCCGCCTGGCTGGCCGCCCAGACCCGCGGCTGGCGTGACGGGCTGCTCGGCCTGATCAGCCCGCGCACCGCGGCCGCCAGCCTGGCGCTGTCGCTGCTGCAGTGGCTGGCGATCGCCGCGGCGGTGGCCACCAGCGCGGCGGCCGTGGGTCTGCCGGTGTCGGCGGGCGCGGCCCTGGCGGTGTTCGCGCTGATGGTGCTGGGCCTCACCCTGCCCTCGGCGCCGGCGCAACTGGGCACCACGCAGCTTGCCTTCCAGATCGGCCTGGGCCTGGTGGGCACCCCGCCCGAGCCGGCGCTGGCCGCGTCGCTGATCTACACCGGCTGGGTGGTGCTGCCGCAACTGCTCATGGGCGGCGCGCTCGCGCTGCTCGGCCTGCGCCGCCCGCCAGCGCCCCGATCACCCCCAGCGCCAGGGTAGCGGGCAGCGGCACCGGCGTCTCGTCCACGCCCGGCGGGTCGGGCGAGAAGCGGCCGGCGATGGTGATCTCCTCGCCGCCATCATCCACGTCGCGCAGCTGCCAGGACACCCGCAGCAGGTTGTCGCTGTCGGCCCAGGGCCCGAGGTTCATCTCGGGCGCGAACAGCAGGAAATCGAACTTGCCGGAGCCGACATTGTTGTCGAAGCAGGGGCTGCCCCCGGGCGCGCAGGAGATGCCGGGCATCGCGACCAGGGCGTCGGGGTCATAGACGCCGCTGTCGGTGAGCGAGGCCGTGTTCTCCACCCCGTCCATCGCCCAGGTGTGCAGCACCGCGCCGCCCGGCCCGTCGACGATCTCCACTCGCAGGCCCAGGCGCAGGTCGGGGTTGCCGCCGGTCTCGTTCATGTCGAAGCCGAAGGTGGGCACGTTGGCGCTGAAGTTCTGGCGCAGGTAGCGATAGAGGTCGGCCACCCGCATGCCCGGCGACTCGCCCCACTGGTGATCGATCTGGGCGGCGTTGCTGTTGGTGACTGGGTCGGGCATGGCGTAGGGGGCGAGCAGCGTGCCGCCGTTGGTCTAGCCCGAGGACCGGGTGGTGATGATCACGTCCAGCTGCCCGGTCCCGCCGTGGGCGCTCCAGTCCACCGAGGGCTGCAGGTAGTCGAGCACCCGGGTCGAGTAGCGGTAGAAGTCGTCGAAGCGGTCCGAGGCCACGCCGGGCGGGGGCAGGATCGGGCCGGCCTGGGCGGCGGCGCCGGCCAGCAGGCCGCCCAGGGCGAGCGCGGCGTGGCACGCGCGGGCGCCGGGGGCGAAGCGGGTTGCGGATGCAGGGGACGGGGTCATGAGCGCTCCTTTCGGGTGAGGTGGGGTGGCCGCGGCACGGGCCATGAGGGCAGATTGCCGCGCCCGGGGCCGGCACCGCCTGAGCGAACGCAAGCGCGACGAGGGCAGGATCGACACGCGGACAGCCCATCCCTCGGCTTAGAATCCGTCTGACACCTCCAACCGTCACAGGCAGCTGACATGGCCATCCCGTTTCCGTTCTCCGCGATCGTCGGCCAGGACGAGATGAAGCTCGCGATCCTGATCGCCGCGGTCGATCCCTCGGTGGGCGGGGTGCTGGTGCTCGGCGACCGCGGCACCGGGAAATCCACCGCCGTGCGCGCGCTGGCCGGCCTGTTGCCGCCGATGCGCGCGGTGGCCGACTGCCGCTATGGCTGCGATCCGGCGGCCCCGCCCGGCGCCTGCGAAGACTGCGCCGCGCTGCGCGCCGCGCGCCGGCCGCGGGTGCGCGAGGTGCCGGTGCCGGTGGTCGATCTGCCGCTGGGCGCCACCGAAGACCGGGTGGTCGGCGCGCTCGACCTCGAGAAGGCGCTCAGCCAGGGTGTCAAGGCCTTCGAGCCGGGCCTGCTCGCGCGGGCGCACCGCGGCTTCCTGTATGTCGACGAGGTCAATCTGCTGGAAGACCACCTGGTCGACCTGCTGATCGACGTCGCCGCCTCCGGCGAGAACCTGGTCGAGCGCGAGGGGCTGAGCGTGCGGCATCCCGCCCGCTTCGTGCTGGTGGGCAGCGGCAATCCCGAGGAGGGCGAGCTGCGCCCCCAGCTGCTCGACCGCTTCGGCCTGTCGGTGGAGGTCAGCACGCCCACCGAGCTGCCGCAGCGGGTCGAGGTGGTGAAACGACGCGACGCCTTCGAGCGCGACCCGGCCGGCTTCACCGAGCGCTGGCGCAAGGAAGACGAGCGCATCCGGCGGCGGATCGTGCGTGCGCGCCAGCGGCTCGCCGAGGTCGACACGCCCGATGCCGTGCTCGAGCAGGCCGCGCGGCTGTGCCTCACGCTGGGCACCGATGGCCTGCGTGGCGAACTCACCCTGATGCGGGCGGCGCGCGCCCTGGCCGCGCTCGAGGGCCGCGCCACCGTGACCGATGCCGAGCTGCGTCAGGTGGCGCCGCCGGCGTTGCGCCATCGCCTGCGGCGCAATCCGCTCGATGACACCGGCTCGGGCGCGCGGGTGGCGCGGGCGGTGGCCGAGGTTCTGGGGGCCTGAGCCGGTGGCCCGGCGCCCATCGGAGCCGCCGCGGTGAGCGGTTCGCCTGACGCACTGGCCGTGTGGGCCGATGCGTTGCGCGCGGCCGCGCTGCTGGCCGCCAACCCGCTCGGGCTGGGCGGCGCGCTGATCACGGCCGGCCACGGCCCGGCCCGCGAGCGCTGGCTGGCGGTGCTGCGTCAGGCGCTGCCCGCCAGCGCGCCAATGCGCAAGCTGCCGCTGCACGCCGGCGACGACCGGCTGCTGGGTGGGCTCGATCTGGCCGCCACCCTGGCCAGCGGCCGGCCGGTGGCCCAGCCCGGGCTGCTCGCCGAGACCGACGGCGGGGTGCTGGTGGTGGCCATGGCCGAGCGGCTGTCTGATGGCACCGCCGCGCGACTGTGCGCCGCGCTGGACACCGGCGAGGTGCACCTTGAGCGCGACGGCCTGCGCGACCGGCGCCCGGCCCGCGTGGCCGTGGTGGCGCTCGACGAACACACCGGCGACGAGCCGCCGCCCCCGGCCCGGTTGCTGGAGCGGCTGGCCTTCCGACTCGATCTGCGATCGGTCGGGCTGGCCGAGCTCGCCGCCCTGCCGGGGATCACGGAACTCGACGATCCTGCCGCGGCGGCGCCGCGCCCGGGCACTACCGGGGTCGCGGCCGCGAAGGCCGCCGCCGCGCCCGACGCGCCGGCCGCCGAGGCAAGCGATGCCTCGCTGAGCGCGCTGTCGGCCACCGCGCTCGCGCTGGGCGTCGGCTCGCCCCGCGCCGAGCTGCTGGCGCTGCGGGCAGCGCGCGCCGCCGCCGCGCTGGCCGGTCGGGTCGCCCTCGACGCCGAAGACCTCGAACTCGCCGCCCGGCTGGTGCTGGCGCCGCGCGCCACCCGGCTGCCAGCGCCGGCCGAACCCGATCCGGCGCCCGACGACACCGAGGCCCCCGACGACACCGCGCCCCCGCCACCAGCCCCCGACGACCCGCCTGAGCCCGCGCCGCCCCCGGCTGACCCGCCGCCAGCCGACGCCCGCGCCGACGACGCCGCAGAGACACCCCCACCGCCGGTCCCCGACGACGGCCTGCCCGAGCGCATCCTCGAGGCCGCGCGCGCCGCGGTGCCCGTCGGCCTGCTGGCCACGCTGGCCCTCGAGAAGGCCCAGGCCGGGCGCGGCAGCGCCGGTGGCCGCGCCGGCGCGCAGCGCGAGAACCGGCTGCGGGGTCGGCCCACCGGCGCGCGCCCCGGCCTGCCGCGCGACGGCGCCCGGCTGGCGGTGGTCGACACCCTGCGCGCGGCGGCGCCCTGGCAGCGGCTGCGCCAGTCGCCGCACGGGGCGGCAGCCGCACCTGCAACCGCCAAATCAGCCAGTACCATCACCCCGGCCGCCGCAGGCCAGCGGCGGATCGCGGTGCGCGCCAGCGACTTCCGGGTGGCCCGGCTGCAGCAGCGCACCGAGACCACCACCATCTTCGCGGTCGACGCCTCCGGCTCCTCGGCGCTGCACCGGCTGGCCGAGGCCAAGGGCGCGGTCGAACTGCTCCTCGCCGACTGCTACGTGCGCCGCGACCGGGTGGCGGTGGTGGCCTTCCGCGGCCGCGCCGCCGAGGTCCTGCTCGAGCCCACCCGCTCGCTGGTGCGAGCCCGCCGCCAGCTCGCCGGCCTGCCCGGCGGGGGCGGCACGCCGCTTGCCGCCGGGCTGGAGGTGGCAGCCACGCTCGCCGGCGCGGTGCGCCGCCGCGGCGGCACGCCGGTGCTGGTGGTGCTCACCGACGGCCGCGCCAACGTCGCGCGTGACGGGACCGGCGGCCGCGAGCGCGCCGCGGCCGATGCCCGCATAGCCGCCCGCCAGCTGCGCGCCGACGGCCAGGTCAGCCTGCTGATCGACACCTCGCCGCAGCCCCAGGCCACGGCCCGCGAGCTCGCCGCCGAGATGGGCGCGGCCTACCTGCCGCTGCCGCGCGCCGACGCGGCCAGCGTCTCGGGCGCGGTGCAGGCGATCGCGGCGCGGAGCGCCCGCCAGGGCTGAGGCCATGCCCGCGGGAACTGCAGGCACCACCACGGCCGCCCCGGCCGCCGATCCCTGGCCTGGCAGCGGACCGCTGCGCTGGTCCCTCGAGGGCGCGACCTGGCCGCATGCCGAGCACAGCCGCTTCGTCGACGCCGGCGGGCTGCGCTGGCATGTGCAGCGCTTTCCGGGCCCGGCCGGCGCGCGGCACTGCGTGCTGCTGCTGCACGGCACCGGCGCGAGCACCCACTCCTGGCGCGCCCTCGCGCCGCGTCTGGCTGCACACGCCGAGGTGATCGCCCTCGATCTCCCCGGACACGGCTTCTCGGGCATGCCGCGGGCGGGCGGCTTCTCGCTGCCCGGCATGGCCGAGGCCATCGCGGCGCTGCTGCGCGCGCTGGCGGCGCGCCCGACGGCGGTGGTCGGTCACTCGGCGGGCGCGGCGATCGGCGCCCGCCTGTGCCTGTCGGGGCTGATCGGCCCCGAGGCCCTGATCGGCATCAACGGCGCCTGGCTGCCCTTCGGCGGGCCGGCCAGCCGGCTGTTCTCGCCGGCCGCGCGCCTGCTCGCGGCCAGCGGGGCGGCGCCCTGGCTGTTCGCGCGCCTGGCCCGCGACCCGGCGCTCGCCCGACGGCTGCTGGCGGGCACCGGCTCGCGCATCGACCCGCTCGGCGAGCGCGCCTATGCCCGGCTGCTGCGCAGCCCGGACCATGTGGCGGCCGCGCTCTCGATGATGGCCCACTGGCGGCTGGACGGCCTGCTCGAGGAGCTGCCCGCGCTGCGGCCCGCGCTGCTGCTGCTCGCCGGCAGCGCCGACCTCACCGTGCCCTGCGCCCAGTCCGAGCGCGTGGCCCGCGCCCTGCCCGGCGCCCGCCTCGAGCGGCTCGCCGGGCTGGGCCATCTCGCCCACGAGGAGCAGCCCGAGCGGATCGCCGCGCCCATCCTCGCCTTCCTGGACCTGGCCGCCGGCTGACTGGCGCCCCGCGCCGGCCGCAATCGCAGCCCCCCGAGCCGGCGGCCCCGCCGATGCCGGGCCGCGCGCCGGCGGACTGATTTCACGCGCGCCGCCAGACCAGCGGTTGACGCTCGCGGCGGAACTGTCTATCGTCCCTTACACTCCAGACCGTCCTATCGGCGTGACACTCTCGCCGGCCGACATCCGGGGAGGAGACGACCCATGGACATCCTGAACCGGATCGAGCAATCCCTGTCGGCCATCATCAACCTGCATGATGTGCCCGGCGCGCCGCCCCGGCTGGCCGCCGCGGTGCGCCACGCCGTCTTTCCCGGCGGCGCGCGCATCCGGCCGCAGCTGTGCCTGGCGGTGGCCATGGCCTGCGGCGATGACGACCCCGCGCTGGCCGACGCCGCCGCCTGCGCGCTCGAGCTGCTGCACTGCGCCTCGCTGGTCCACGACGACCTGCCCTGCTTCGATGACGCCGCCGTGCGCCGCGGCCGGCCCTCGGTGCAGGCCGCCTTCGGCGAGCCGCTGGCCGTGCTGGCCGGCGACGCGCTGATCGTCATGGCCTTCCAGGCGCTCGGCTACGCCGCCGGGCGCTCGCCGCAACGCCTGGCCCCGCTGCTGGCCACGGTCGCCGCGGCCACCGGCATGCCGGCCGGCATCGTGGCCGGTCAGGCCTGGGAATGCGAGCCGCGGGTCACGCTCGCCGACTACCAGCGCGCCAAGACCGGCGCGCTCTTTGCCGCCGCCACCGCCGCGGGCGCGCTCGCGGCCGGCGCCGATGCCCAGGCCTGGCGGCCGCTCGGCGAGCGCCTGGGCGAGGCCTACCAGGTGGCCGACGACATCCGCGATGTGCTCAGCGAGCCCGATGTGCTGGGCAAGCCGGTCGGCCAGGACGCCGCGCTCGGCCGGCCCAGCGCAGCGCATCAGCTCGGGCTCGACGGCGCCATTCGCCACTTCGACGGGCTGGTCGCCGGCGCGATCGCCGCGGTGCCGGAATGCCCCGGCGCGCCGCTGCTGCGCGCCATGGTGCGCGCCGAGTCCGAGCGGCTGGTGCCCCGCGCCTGGTGCGAGGACGTGGCCCGGCGGGTTGCCGCCTGACGCCACAGCCCGCCCGCCACACGCCGTGTCCGGCTCACCGCCGCTCGACCACGCCCCCATGGGCGCCGGTCTGCCCTCGCCCGGTCCGCTGAGCCTGCGCGACCGCTGGCGCGCCCTGCGCAATCGCCTGTTCAGCAGCCCGCGCTTTCACCGCTGGGCAGCGGCCTTTCCGCTCACCCGCCCCATGGCCCGGCGCGAATCACGGGCGCTGTTCGACATCGTCGCCGGGTTCACCTACTCGCAGGTGCTGTTCGCCTGCGTGCGCCTGCGCCTGTTCGAGCACCTCGCCCGCGGCCCCGAGACCGCCACCGCGCTGGCCCACCGCCTGGCCATGCCCGAGGACAACGCCCTGCGCCTGCTGCACGCCGCGGCCTCGCTGCGGCTGCTCGAGCGCCACGACGACGGACGCTGGGGGCTCGGCCCGCTGGGGGCGCCCATGGTCGCGCTGCCGGCAGTGGCCGCCATGGTCGAGCACCACGCCGCGCTCTACCAGGATCTCGCCGACCCGGTGGCGCTGCTGCGCGGCGAGCGCCCGGCCACCGCGCTGTCGGGCTACTGGCCCTATGCCGACACCGACCCGGGCGCACGCCCCGAGGCGCTGGCGCTCGACAAGGTGGCCGAGTACTCCACCCTCATGTCGGCCTCGCAGCCGCTGGTCTCCGAGCAGGTGCTCGACGCCTATCCGTTGCGCGGTCACCGGCGCCTGCTCGACGTTGGCGGTGGCGAGGGCACCTTCCTGGCGGCCGTGGCCGAGCGCGCTCCGCACCTGGAACTCATGCTCTTCGACCTGCCCGCGGTGGCCGAGCGCGCCCGCGAGCGGCTCGCCGAGCGCGGCCTGGCCTCACGGGTGCGCACGCACGGCGGCAGCTTCTTCACCGACCCGCTGCCCACCGGCGCCGACATCATCACCCTGGTCCGGGTGCTCTTCGACCACCCCGACGAGCGCGTGCTGACCATCCTGCGGGCCGCCCGCGCAGCCCTGCCGCCCGAGGGCGTGCTGCTGGTCAGCGAGCCCATGTCGGGCACCCCGGGGGCGCAGGCCATCGGCGACGCCTACTACGGCCTGTACCTGCTCGCCATGGGTCGCGGCCGTTCGCGCACGCCCGAGCGCATCCGCGAGCTGCTGCTGGCCGCCGGGTTCGCCGAGGCCCGGCTGCTGCCCACCCGGCTGCCGCTGCAGACCCGGGTGATGCTGGCCCGCGGCCGGTCGCGCTGATTCATCAGCTGCAACCCCGGATTCACCCAGCGCAACTCCTGACACCGAAAGTCATTTTTTCTTGACACGTATTGTTGTAAGGCTAAGATGACACTCATACAAGATCGGCGGCGTGTCTTCACGCGATCCGCCCGGCCTGCCGGCGCAACACCAGCGTATCCGGCGAGCCGCACAAATCAGGGAGGAAACCGGTGAACACCATGGCCGTCGTGCTCGAGCAGCCCGGGCACATCCGCTTCGACCAGATCGGCATCACGCCGCCGGCCGAGGCCGATGTCGTGGTCGACATCGAGTTCAGCGGCATCAGCACCGGCACCGAGAAACTCCTCTGGAGCGGCAGCATGCCGTTCTTCCCCGGCATGGGTTACCCGCTGGTGCCCGGCTATGAATCCGTGGGCCGCGTGCGCCAGGCAGGCGCCGCCTCCGGCCTGCGCGAGGGGCAGACGGTCTTCGTGCCCGGCGCGCGTTGCTTCGGCGAGATCCGCGGCCTGTTCGGCGGCGCCGCCTCGCGCGTGACGGTGTCCGGCGACCGGGTGGTGCCCATCAGCGACCAGCTCGGCGAGCGCAGCGTGCTGCTCGCGCTGGCCGCCACGGCCTACCACGCGGTCTCGGGCAGCGCCCCTCACGGCCCGCACCAGCCGCCAGAACTCATCGTCGGCCACGGCGTCCTCGGCCGCCTGCTGGCCCGTCTCACCGTGCTCTCCGGCGCGCCTGCGCCGGTGGTCTGGGAACGCAACCCGCAGCGCGCGGCAGGCGCGATCGGCTACCCGGTCATCCGGCCCGAGGACGACGACCGCCGCAACTACCGCGTCATCCATGACGTGAGCGGCGATGCCTCGCTGCTCGATTCCCTGGTCGCGCGCACCGCGCCCGGCGGCGAGATCGTGCTTGCCGGCTTCTACACCCAGCCGATCGCCTTCGCCTTCGCGCCGGCCTTCATGCGCGAGACCCGCCTGCGCGTGGCCGCCGAATGGAAGCGCGCCGACCTGCTCGCCGTGAAATGGCTGATCGAGAGCGGCCAGCTCTCGCTCGACGGACTGCTCACCCACCTGGAGCCCGCCAGCCGGGCGGCTCATGCCTACCCCGTGGCGTTCGATGACCCGGCCTGTCTGAAGATGGTTCTCGACTGGAGGCAAAGCACATGACCCCGAACGGCCCGTCCACCGCCACCGTGCAGTTCATCCAGAAGGAGCGGCTGCGCGCCGAGGCGGCGATCGAACCCGACCCGGTGAGCACCGCGCCGGCCACCAAGGAAACCCAGATCATCGCGATCTACGGCAAGGGTGGCATCGGCAAGAGCTTCACGCTCGCCAACCTGTCCTACATGATGGCCCAGCAGGGCAAGAAGGTCCTGCTGATCGGCTGCGACCCCAAGAGCGACACCACCTCGCTGCTGTTCGGCGGCCGCGCCTGCCCGACCATCATCGAGACCTCCTCGCGCAAGAAGCTCGCCGGCGAGGCGGTGTCCATCGGCGATGTCTGCTTCAAGCGTGACGGCGTGTTCGCCATGGAGCTCGGCGGGCCCGAGGTCGGCCGCGGCTGCGGCGGGCGCGGCATCATCCACGGCTTCGAGACCCTCGAGAAGCTCGGCTTCCACGACTGGGGCTTCGACTACGTCCTGCTCGACTTCCTCGGCGACGTGGTCTGCGGCGGCTTCGGCCTGCCCATCGCGCGCGACATGTGCCAGAAGGTGATCGTGGTCGGCAGCAACGACCTGCAGTCGCTCTACGTGGCCAACAATGTCTGCTCGGCGGTCGAGTACTTCCGCAAGCTCGGCGGCAACGTCGGCGTGGCCGGCATGGTCATCAACAAGGACGACGGCACCGGCGAGGCCGCGGCCTTCGCCCGCGAGGCCGGCATCCCGGTGCTCGCGGCCATCCCGGCCCACGAGGACATCCGCCGCAAGAGCGCCAGCTACGAGATCATCGGCCGCCCCGGCACGCAGTGGGCGCCGCTGTTCGAGGCGCTCGCGGTCAATGTCGCCGAGGCCCCGCCGGTACGCCCCGCGCCGCTCTCCCAGGACCGGCTGCTCGGCCTGTTCTCGGGCGCCGCGGTCGGCCGCGATGTCGTGCTCGAGCCGGCCACCCAGGCCGACATGACCGGCAGCACCCAGACCGTGCGCCCCTCGCTCGAAGTCGTCTACGACGCCGCCTGAGACCATGGCCATGGACAGCCCCGCTCAGGCTCCCGTCCCCAACCCGCAGGCCCTGCAGGGTGACGGGCTGGGCTGCCATTCCGGCGCCCAGGCCCTGCGCGAGGCCGCCGCCTCGGCTGGCAAGAGCGACACCCTGGCCCGCTACGCCGCCGACTACCCCAAGGGCCCGCACGACCAGCCCCAGAGCATGTGCCCGGCCTTCGGCTCGCTGCGCGTGGGCCTGCGCATGCGCCGCACGCAGACCATCCTGTCGGGCTCGGCCTGCTGCGTGTACGGCCTCACCTTCACCTCGCACTTCTACGGCGCGCGGCGCAGCGTGGGCTACGTGCCCTTCAACTCCGAGACCCTGGTCACCGGCAAGCTCTTCGAGGACATCCGCGAGGCCGTGCACGCCCAGGCCGATCCGGCCCAGTTCGACGCGATCGTCATCATCAACCTGTGCGTGCCCACCGCCAGCGGCGTGCCGCTGCAGTTGCTCCCGCGCGAGATCAACGGCGTGCGCATCATCGGCATCGACGTGCCCGGCTTCGGGGTGCCCACCCACGCCGAGGCCAAGGACGTGCTCGCCGGCGCGATGCTGAAGTTCGCGCGCGGCGAGGTCGCCGCCGGCCCGGTGCAGGCGCCTCGCGCCGGCCGCGCCGACAAGCCCACGGTGGCGCTCATCGGCGAAATGTTCCCGGCCGACCCGGTGGGCATCGGCATGATGCTCGACCCGCTCGGCCTGGCCGCCGGCCCGGTGGTGCCCACGCGTGAATGGCGCGAGCTCTATGCCGCGCTCGACTGCAGCGTGGCCGCCGCCCTGCACCCCTTCTACACCGCCAGCGTGCGCGAGTTCGAGGCGGCCGGCCGGCCGGTGGTCGGCTCGGCGCCGGTGGGTCACGACGGCACCGAGGCCTGGCTGCAGGCCGTGGGCAGCGCCGCCGGCGTGGCCCAGGCCCGCATCGACGAGGCCAAGAACCGCTTCCTGCCGGCCATCCGCGCGGCGCTGCAGCGCACCCCTATCCGCGGCCGCATCACCCTGAGCGGCTACGAGGGCAGCGAGCTGCTGGTGGCCCGCCTGCTGGTCGAGAGCGGCGCCGACCTGCGCTACGTGGGCAGCGCCTGCCCGGCCACGCCCTGGTCGCAGACCGACCGCGAATGGCTCGAGTCGCGCGGCGTGCTGGTGCGCTTTCGCGCCTCGCTCGAGGACGACCTCGCCGCCATGCGCGAGTTCAGTCCCGATCTCGCCGTGGGCACCACGCCGGTGGTGCAGGCCGCCAAGCAGGCCGGCATCCCGGCGCTCTACTTCACCAACCTGATCTCCGCCCGACCGCTGATGGGTCCGGCCGGCGCGGGATCGCTCGCCACGGTGATCAACACCGCGATCGCCAACAAGGCCCGCTTCGACGACATGAAGGCCTTCTTCGGCGATGTCGGCCAGGGGCACGCCTCTGGGGTCTGGGAAGGCGTGCCGCAGGACCGCCCCGAGTTCCGCGAGCACACCCGTCGCCATGTCATCAAGCTCCAGAAGAAGCTCAAGTCCGAGGAGATGATCTGATGCTGGTCCTCGATCACGACCGGGCGGGCGGCTACTGGGGCGCGGTGTATGTCTTCACCGCGATCAAGGGCCTGCAGGTGGTCATCGACGGCCCGGTGGGCTGCGAGAACCTGCCGGTCACCTCGGTGCTGCACTACAGCGACGCGCTGCCGCCGCACGAGCTGCCCATCGTGGTCACCGGCCTGGCCGAAGAGCAGCTCGGCCGCGAGGGCACCGAAGGCGCCATGAAGCGCGCGCACAGCGTGCTCGACCCCGACCTGCCCGCGGTGGTGGTCACCGGCTCCATCGCCGAGATGATCGGCGGCGGCGTCACACCCGAGGGCACCAACCTCAAGCGCTTCCTGCCGCGCACCATCGACGAAGACCAGTGGCAGTGCGCCAACCGCGCCATGTTCTGGCTGTGGTCCGAGTACGGCATGCGCAAGGTGCCGGCCCGCAAGCCGCGCGCGCCCGGCGAGAAGCCGCGCGTCAACCTGATCGGGCCGAGCTACGGCGTGTTCAACTCGCCGAGCGACCTCGCCGAGATCCGCCGTCTGGTGCAGGGCATCGGCGCCGAGATCAACATGGTGTTCCCGCTCGGCAGCCACCTTGCCGACGTGTCCCGCCTGGTCGAGGCCGACGCCAACATCTGCCTGTACCGCGAGTTCGGCCAGATGCTGTGCGAGGCGCTCGATCGCCCCTGGCTGCAGGCGCCGGTGGGCGTGCACAGCACCACCCGATTCCTGCGCACGCTGGGCGAGCTGCTCGGCCTCGACCCCGAGCCCTTCATCGAGCGCGAGAAGCACACCACCATCAAGCCGCTGTGGGACCTGTGGCGATCAGTCACCCAGGACTTCTTCGGCACCGCCAGCTTCGCGGTGGTGGCCAACGAGACCTACGCCCGCGGCATCCGCCGCTTCCTCGAAGACGAGATGGGCCTGCCCTGCCGCTTCGCGGTGGCGCGCAAGCCAGGCGAGAAGACCGACAACGCCACGGTGCGCCAGCTGGTGCAGGAACAGACGCCGCTGGTGATGTTCGGCAGCTACAACGAGCGCATGTACCTCGCCGAGTGCGGCGGGCGCGCGGCCTACATCCCGGCCTCGTTCCCGGGCGCGATCATCCGCCGCCACACCGGCACGCCCTTCATGGGCTACGCCGGCGCCACCTATCTCGTGCAGGAGGTGTGCAACGCGCTGTTCGACGCGCTCTTCCACATCCTGCCGCTGGCCACCGACATGGACCGTATCGAGGCCACGCCCAGCCGGGCCAGTGGCTCCGGCTCCATGCCCTGGGACCCGGCCGCGCACCGCCTGCTCGAGCAGCTGCTCGAGTCCGAGCCGGTGCTGGTGCGCATCTCGGCGGCCAAGCGCATGCGCGATGCGGCCGAGCAGCAGGCGCGCGCCGCCGGGCTCGAGCAGGTGCAGGAAGAGCAGCTTTCAAGGTTGTTTGGTCGACCCCGGATGGGGAGCCCCGCGTGACAGGCGGAGCCCTCCCCCAGGGTCGGTCGGGCATGCGTCGGGGTTCTCCCGGCGTCTGGGTGCCGGCGCGGAAACGCGCAGGCGTTATGGGCCGCGCCGGTCGGCAAGGCCGTTGCCGAGAGGCAATTCAACGAGGACTTCGACTATGGCTGACAAGGTGAATCCGTCCGGACTGACGGACGCGGAGTGTCAGGAATTCCACAAGTACTACATCCAGGGCTACCTGCTCTGGGCGGCTGGCGCGTTCTTCGCGCACAGCCTGGTGTGGATCTGGCGCCCCTGGTTCTGATCTGAAGTAGACCGCAATCCAAGGAGGCAGTGATGGCACTGAAATCCGCTGACCAGCCGATGACGATCGGCAAGCCCCTCGACGGGCTCCATCTGATCTTCGTCGCGCTGTTTGCCGTGTTCCTGGTGCTTGCCCTCGTCGGGCAGCTGCTGAACTGGAACTGGCGCACCTGGCTCCCCGGGGCCGAGGGGGCGCAATCGACCTGGAGCGGCGTGAAGTCTGCCGTCTACACGGTCATCTCCCATCTGAGCTAGCGAAAGGACACCAACATGTGGCGTTACTGGCGAATCGTCGACCCACGCAAGGCGATCATCCTCACCGGACTGCTGATCGCTTTCGTCTCGACGAGCATCCATCTGATCCAGATCAGCGGCGATCGTTACAACATCAACAGCTGGCACCCCGACACGGCCAAGGCCGCGGCTGCGAAGGCTTCGCAGAACGCGCCGACGCCCCCGGGCAAGTAGCGGCGGCGCGGCGTCTGACGCCGCGCGGGCGGGCGGATCAGGGCTGCGGCCCCCGCCCGCCTTCCGCGACAACGCCGGAACGCGATCGGCCGCCACGCAGCGCACAGCAACTGGAGAACCCGACATGGCCATGCTGAGCTTCGAGAGAAAATACCGAGTTCGAGGGGGAACCCTCGTCGGCGGAGACCTGTTCGATTTCTGGATCGGACCGTTCTACGTCGGCTTTTTTGGTGTCACCACCGCGTTCTTCACGCTCGTGGGCACCGCCATGATTCTCTGGGGCGCGGCCATGGGCCCGACCTGGAACCTCTGGCAGATCAGCATCGCGCCGCCCGACCTCAAGTACGGGTTGAATCTCGCGCCGATGATGGAGGGAGGCCTGTGGCAGATCATCACGGTCTGCGCGCTCGGCGCCTTCTCGTCGTGGGCGCTTCGCGAGGTGGAGATCTGCCGCAAGCTGGGCATGGGGCTGCATGTGCCCGTCGCCTTCAGCTTCGCGATCCTCGCCTACGTCACGCTGCAGGTGATCCGCCCGGTGCTGCTGGGCGCGTGGGGGCATGCCTTCCCCTACGGCATCTACAGCCACCTCGACTGGGTGAGCAACGTCGCCTACCAGTACCTGCATTTCCACTACAACCCGTGGCACTGCATCGCGGCGAGCCTGTTCTTCGCCACCACGCTGGCGCTCTCCATGCACGGCGGCCTGGTGCTGTCGTCCACCAATCCCGGCAAGGGCGAGGTGGTGAAGACCCCGGAGCATGAGGACACGTTCTTCCGCGACTTCATCGGCTACTCGGTGGGCACGCTGGGGATTCACCGGCTGGGTCTGTTCCTGGCGCTCGCCTCGGTGTGGTTCGCCGCGGTGTGCATCGTGGCGAGCGGACCTTTCTGGACACGCAGCTGGCCCGAGTGGTGGGGCTGGTGGCTCAACATGCCGATCTGGCGCTAGCCGCTCAGGAGGAAGTCATGGCGGAATATCAGAACCTCTTCACGGCCGTGCAGCCCGTCGGCCCCCTGCACGACGGGGTCGCGCTGCCGCGCGGCGACTGGCAGCGCACTGGCAAGCCCTTCCTGTGGCACCTGCTGGGTCGCATCGGCAACGCGCAGATCGGGCCGGTGTATCTCGGCGGCCTGGGCGTGGCCTCGCTGGTCTTCGGCACGCTGGCCTTCAACATCATCGGCTTCAACATGCTGGCGGCGGTCGACTTCAGCCCCATCCAGCTGCTGCGTCAGATCTTCTGGCTGGCGCTGGAGCCACCCGCGCCGGCCTATGGCCTGAGCATCCCGCCGCTGGCGCAGGGCGGCTGGTGGATCATCACCGGCTTCCTGCTCACGGTGTCGATGATCCTCTGGTGGGTGCGCACCTACCGGCGGGCCCGACAGCTCGGCATGGGCACGCATGTGGCCTGGGCCTTCGCGGCGGCGATCTGGCTCTATCTGGTGTGCGGCTTCTTCCGGCCGCTGCTGATGGGCAACTGGTCGGAGGCGGTGCCCTTCGGGATCTTCCCGCACCTCGACTGGGTCTCGGCGCTGTCGCTGCGTCACGGCAACCTGTTCTACAACCCGTTCCACGCCCTGTCGATCGTGTTCCTGTACGGCTCGGTGCTGCTGTTCGCCATGCACGGCGCGACCATCCTCGCGGTGGGCCGCTACGGTGGCGAGCGCGAGATCGAGCAGATCGTCGATCGCGGCACGGCCTCGGAGCGCGCGGCGCTGTTCTGGCGCTGGACCATGGGGTTCAACGCCACCATGGAATCCATCCACCGCTGGGCCTGGTGGTTCGCGGTGCTGTGCCCCATCACCGGCGGCATCGGCATCCTGCTGACCGGCACCGTCGTGGACAACTGGTACCTGTGGTCGATGAAGCATCACGTGGTCCCGTCCTACCCCGCCGTCTATCCGCTGAGCGTCGACCCTGCCCTGCTGGGAGTCAAACCATGAGCGCGTTCGCCAAATCCATCCGGCTGCTCGCCCTGCCGCTGGCCGCCCTGCTGCTGGCCGGGTGCGAGCGCCCGCCGGTCGTCTCGGTGCAGACCGGTTATCGCGGCACGGGCATGGAGCAGGTCTACAACCCGCGCACCCTCGCCCAGCAGGCCAGCCTGAACGCCGCCCCGGCCCCGCAGCCGGCCGCGGCGTCCGACGGGCCCAAGGCGAAGGAGATCTATCAGAACGTGCAGGTGCTCGGCGACCTCAGCGTGGCCGAGTTCACCCGGCACATGACGTCGATCACGCAGTGGGTTGCCCCCACGCAGGGCTGCGGCTACTGCCACAACCTGCAGAACCTCGCCGATGACAGCAAGTACACCAAGGTGGTGGCCCGGCGCATGATCCAGATGACCCAGCACGTGAACGCCGACTGGAAGAAGCACGTCGGCGACACCGGGGTCACCTGCTACACCTGTCACCGGGGCAATCCGGTGCCGGCGCAGGTCTGGTTCGCGCCCAAGGATCGCCGTCATGAGAACTCGCTGATGGGTGATCTGGCCGGTCAGAACATCGCCGCGCCCAGCGTCGCGCTCAGCTCGCTGCCATTCGATCCCTTCACGCCCTACCTGAAGGACGACAAGCCCATCCGGGTCAATGGCGATGAGGCGCTGCGGTTCACCGGGGCTGCGTTCAACCGCAACACCACCAAGCAGGCGGAGCACACCTACGCGCTGATGGTGCACATGTCCGAATCGCTGGGCGTGAACTGCACCTACTGCCACAACACGCGCAGCTTCCAGTCCTGGAGCGAGGCGCCGCCGCAGCGGGTCACCGCCTGGCATGGCATCCGCATGGCCCGCGACCTCAACGTCGCCTACCTCGAGCCGCTCACCAAGACCTTCCCAGCCGAGCGTCTGGGGCCCAAGGGTGATGTGGCCAAGGTGGCCTGCGGCACCTGCCACCAGGGCGCCTACAAGCCCCTGTATGGCGCGAAGATGGCCAAGGACCATCCCGAGCTGCTGGCGGTTTCCGGTGCGGCGGCTGCCGCGGCGCCGGCCACCGCTGATGCCGCCGCGGCCCCGGCGGCCCCGGCAGCAGCCGATGCGACGCCCGCCGCCGCGCCGGCTGCACCGGCCGCGCCTGCGGCTGACGCCAAGAAGTAGGCCTCGCCCTCACCGGGGCGGGCGCGCCGGCGCGTCGATACCGAGTGATCGACCCGCCGGTCAGCCCAGGCCCCTCGGGCCCCACGCCCGCCGATCGCGACACCGCGGCCGGCGGGCGTGGTCCTGATGGGGCACCGCGTTTCGACCAGGCGGTCGCGCGCGGCGGCTACCTCTGGTGGTACTTCGACGCCCTGAGCGACGACGGACGACACGGCCTCACCGTGATCGCCTTCGTGGGCAGCGTGTTCTCGCCCTATTACGCGCTTGGCCGGGCGCTGGGCCGCGACGATCCCGAGGACTACTGCGCGCTCAACGTCGCGCTCTATGGCGAGGGCGGCAAGCGCTGGTCCATGACCGAGCGCGCGCGCCGGCACAGCCAGCGCTCACGCGAGGGGTTCCGCATCGGACCGAGCAGCCTGACCTGGGACGGCCGCTGCCTGAGCGTGGACATCCACGAGCGCTGCGCGCCCATTCCCTTCCCGGTGCGTGGCCGCATCCGTCTGTGGCCGGAAGGACTGTGCCGCTTCGTGGCCGATCTCGACGCGGCCGGCCGGCACCGCTGGGGGCCGATCGCGCCCTGCGCGCGGGTCGAGGTCGAGCTGCAGCAACCGTCGCTGCGCTGGTCGGGCCATGCCTACATGGACGCGAACGACGGCGCCGAGCCGGTCGAGCGGGCCTTTGCCGACTGGGACTGGTCCCGCGCCGGCATGGCCAATGGCGACACCACGGTCATCTACGACGTGCGTCCGCTCGGCGGGGGCGAACGCGTGATCGCGCAGCGCTTCCGGCCCGACGGCAGCCACGCGCCCTTCCCCGTGCCGCCTCGTCACCCGCTGCCCGGCTCGATGTGGCGCATCGGCCGCCAGGCGCGCGGCGATGCCGCGGCGCCACCCACGCTGCTCGACACGCTCGAGGACACGCCCTTCTACGTGCGATCGACCATCCGCTCCTCGCTGCTGGGCGAATCGGTGGTGTCGATCCACGAGACCCTGGATGTGCCGCGCGTGGTCTCGCTGCCGGTGCGGCTGATGCTGCCCTGGCGGATGCCACGGCGGCCATGAGCGCCGGCCGCCGCCCGGCAGCGGCCCTGGTCTGGTAGCGGCCGCGATTCAGCGGCAGCAGCGTTCCGCCAGCCGCTGCGTCTAGCGGCGCCGGTTCAGCGCGCGCTCGTGCTCGCGCGGGCCGAACGACGAGGCCAGGGCGCCATGGGTGTGCAGGCCTTCCAGGTAGATGCGCTCGAGCTCGGGCGCGGCGCGGCGCAGCTCGCGCTCGGCGCCACGCAGATGCAGCAGCGGCCGCAGCCAGTGCAGCAGCCGCACCCAGCCGGGCAGCCAGATGCGATCGGCGCGGGCTTCCAGGCCGTCGGCGATGCGCCGGCCGGCCTCCTCGGCGGTCATCTGGGCGCGCATCGCCCGCGGGGCGGCGTCACGCAGGCGCTGGAAGCCGGGATGCATCTCGCCCTCCTCCACCAGCGGCGTGCGCACCCAGGACGCATGCATGACGCCCACGCCCACGCCATGCGCGGCGAGCTCGATGCGCCAGGCGTTGCACATGGCCTCGACCGCGGCCTTGGAAGCGGCGTAGGCCGACATCATCGGCGGGTGCGCGAAGCTGGCGGCCGACGCCGAGGCGAGCAGGAAGCCGCGCTGCGCGCGAACCGCCGGCAGCGCCGCGCGCAGGGTGTTGAACACCCCGATGACATTGACATCGATGCAGCGGCGCCAGGCCTGCGGATCGGTGTGCGAGAGCGGCCCGAACGATGCGATGCCGGCATTGGCCCAGGCCGCATCCAGCCGGCCATGGCGCGCCAGCGCCGCGGCCACCGCGGCCTCGCAGTCGGCCATCTCGCAGACATCGCCGGCCACCGCCATGGCTTGCGGGCCGATGGCCTGCGCCGCGGCCTGCGCGAGACCCGCATCGACATCCATCAGCACCGGCAGTGCGCCGCGCCGCGCGAACTCGCGCGCCCCGGCCGCGCCGATGCCCGCGCCGGCGCCGGTGACCAGGATGACGCGGCCGTGCAGGCCGGCGCCGGCCGCGCTCATGCCGCCTTGGTGACCATGAAGTAGAGGATGGGCAACGGCAGCACGGTGGCGCCCGCGCCCCAGATCTGCCATTGCCGCGAGAGCCTCAGGTACTGCGGCGTGATCACGTCGGTCTGGCGCAGCAGCTGGCGCTGCTTGAGCTGGATCGGCATGAGCACGAACAGCCAGATCAGCCCCGAGAGCCCGAAGAGCAGATAGGACCAGCGGATCCAGGGATGCTGGGCCTCGCCCCCCCAGCGATCGGCCATCAGGTAACCGGTGATCACCACGCCGAGCGAACCGGCCAGCGTGAAGAGCACATCGGTGATCAGCACCATGCGGTTGCTGAACTGGATGATGGTGTGATTGCGGGTGCGTTCGGCCAGCGCCGCCCAGGTGCCGCTCACGATCACGTTGCCCAGGAACAGGCAGGCACTGAGCACATGGATGATCTTCAGCGTGGCGCTCACGGGCGCTCCTGTGACGGCGCGTTGGCCTCGGGGGGCGCGGGCGAGGCATCGGGCGCAGGCAAGCCGTGCGGCGCGGCCGCGCCCTCGTGTGCCGCGCGGCTCTGGCTCTGGCGCTCGCGCTCGCGCCGCGCGCGGGCGAGGTCGGAGAACTGCCACCAGGCGAAGCCCGCCCCTGCGGCCAGCACCACCAGGACCTCGACCAGCTTGAGCAGGGGCACCGACTCGCTCATGGCGGATGCGGCGTGGCGTCTCAGCGCGCCCCGCGCTGGTCCTGCTCGGCCAGGCGCGCGAAGAGATCGGCCGCCCAGATCATGCGTTCATCGAAGCTGCGCCGCGGCACCGCGGGCTCACGCCCGATGCGCGAGGGCAGGCCACCTGCCTGCACCGCATCGACCAGGAAGGCGATCTCGGGCAGCGGCGCGAGCCCGTCGGCACCGCCGGGCGCGGGCAGCAGCATGGCGCCGGTGGATGCGGCGATGAGCACCAGCTTGCGCCGGCCCGACACCACCGCGCGCCGGCTGACGGAGTCAAGCCCGTCGCGCGCAAGCTGGTGGCCGATCTCGGCATAGACCTTGCGCGCCGCGTTGATCGCCGGCCGGCAGTCGCGCGGCAACTCGGCGATGCCGAAGGTGGAGCGGCGGTAGAGCTGGTCGGCCTCGTCGAGCAGCCGGCGCACGACGCCCGCGATCGCCGGCGTGAAGCGCGGATCGCGCAGCCAGGCATCGGCATCGACCCCGGCCTCGGCCAGCCAGTCGCGAGGCAGGTAGAGGCGGCCGTTGCGGGCATCCTCGCCGACATCGCGGGCGATGTTGGTGAGCTGCATGGCCACGCCCAGTTCGCAGGCGCGAGCCAGCGCCGCCGGCGAGCGCGTCTCCATGACCAGCGACATCATCGCGCCCACCGTGCCGGCCACGCGGGCGCCGTAGGCCATCACGTCGGACAGGGTGTGGTAGCGGCGGCCCTGGGTGTCCCAGAGGAAGCCCTCGAGCAGCGCGTCGAGCAGGGCGCGCGGCACGGCAAAGGCATGCACCACCTGGGCAAGCGCGCGATCGGCATCCTCGGGGCCCGGACGGCCCTGGTAGATGGCGTCGAGCCGTGCCTGCAGCGCCCGCATCTCGGCCACCGGATCGGCGCCATGGTCGATCGCGTCATCGGCCAGGCGGCAGAAGGCATAGAGCGCCGTGGCCGGGGCACGCACCCGCGGCGGCAGCAGCAGCGAGGCGGCGAAGAAGGTCTTGGAGCCGCCGCGCATCAGCGCGCGGCAGGCCCGCAGGTCGAAGTCGGCCGCCGGCACGGCGGGTTCAGCGGATTCACGCGAAGGCGCGGACATCGGGAAGCACCTGTTCGAGCGTCCTGGCGGACATGAGCACACCGGGCACGCCTGCGCCCGGGTGGGTTCCGGCGCCGACCATGAACAGCCCGTCGACGTCCTCGCTGCGATTGTGCGGCCTGAACCACGCGCTCTGCAGCAGCAGCGGTTCCATGCCGAAGGCCGCACCCTTGTAGGCGAGCAGGCGGTCGTGGAAGTCCTGCGGGGTGGTGACCCGGGAGGTGACCACATGCCGGCTCAGGCCGGGCAGCACGGTGCGCTCCAGCGCCTGTTCGATGGACTGCCGGTAGGCCTCGGCCTGGGCCGGCCAGTCGGTGCCGCTGGCCAGGTGCGAGACCGGGCTGAGCACGTAGAAGGCGTCGCAGCCCGGCGGCGCCACCGAGGGATCGGTGGCGCTGGGCCGATGCAGGTACAGGCTGAAGTCGGCCGGCACCACGTGGCGCTTGAAGATGTCGCGCAGCAGGCCCTCGTAGCGCGGGCCGAGCACCATCATGTGGTGCGGCACATCGTCCCAGCGGCGGTTGGTGCCGAAGTACCAGACGAACAGGCTCATCGAATGGCGGCTCTTCTCGATGCGCTGATCGGTCCAGCGCCGGCGCCACTGCGGCGCGACCAGATGCCGGTAGGTCCAGAGCGTGTCGGCATTGGAAACCACGATGTCGGCGGCGATGCGCTCGCCGCTGGCCAGCGTGACGCCGGTGGCGCGGCCGCGACCGCCCGTGGGCCCCTCGACGTCGATGCGGGCCACTTCCGCGTCATAGCGGATCTGCCCGCCCAGGCTCTCGAGCAGGCGCACCATGGCCTGGATGACCGCGCCGGTGCCGCCCATGGCCCAGTGCACCCCGAAGCGTCGCTCCAGGGTGTTGATGAGGCTGTAGATGCGGGTGACCGCCAGCGGGTTGCCGCCGATGAGCAGGGGATGGAAGCTCATCACGATCCGCAGCTTGGGGTCGTGGAAGTGATGGCAGGCCATCTGCCAGATGCTGCGCCAGCCGCGCATGCGCGCCATGTTGGGCAGCGCGCCGACGAGGTCGCCGAGCGTGTTGTAGGCAATGGTGCCAAGCTCGATGAAGCCGAGCTGATAGCACCGGGCGGCTTCGGCGAGGAATGCCTCGTAGCCGGGGAGGTCGCCGGGGTTGAAGCGGGCCACCTCGGCGCGCATGCGCTCGGGGTCGCCGGAGTAGTCGAACCAGGTGCCGTCGTCGAAGCGGATGCGGTAGAACGGGTCCATCAGCCGCAGCTCGACATCGTCGGAGAAGCGCCGGCCGGCGGTCTCCCAGAGCTCCTCGAGCAGGAAGGGCGCGGTGATGATGGTGGGGCCGGCATCGAAGGTGAAGCCGTCCTGCTTCCAGACATAGGCCCGACCGCCGGGCGCGTCGAGCTTCTCGAGCACCTGCACCCGCCAGCCGCGCACGGCCAGACGGATGGCCGCGGCCAGACCGCCAAAGCCGCTGCCGATGACCACGGCGAGCGGGGCCCGACCGTCGCCCGCAGGGCCGGTGGGTCGGCCGGAGGGGCTATCGGGCATGAACGAGTGTTTCATCGGCGCGGACCGCATCAGCTTGGCCGGGCAGCGCCCGGTTGGGGGAAGGGGCGGCATCGGACGCGCCCCCCGAAAAGCGCAGCGCCCAGCGCCACAGCGCGGCGGTGTCCACCGGCAGCACCAGCAGCGCATGCTCGACGATGGCCAGCGCCAGCATGGTGCCGACCAGCGCGTGGCCCACCGAGGTGGCCGCCGGCGTGGAGGGCTGCAGCGCCACCATCACCAGGGCCACGAGCGCCAGCATCGACAGGCTGAGCGCCACCGGGAAGAAACCGTTCATGCGGCGCCGGCGAAAGAAGCTCTGCAGGTAGGCCAGGTGCTCGGGCAGGAACTGCTCGCTGAGATTGCGCACGCCCAGGAAGAGATTGAGCTTGGCGCTGGTGCGCATGACCCACAGCACGAGGAAGGTGCCGGTGCCCACCTGGTTGGGCTGACGCCAGGTGATCGCGATGATGATCAGGCCCACCACGAGGATGCCGATCTCATGCCAGAGGATGGCCCGCAGCGACTGCACGAAGCGCGGCCAGCCGCTCAGGCCCGCGGGCAGCGCGGTGCGGCGCGGGCCGGTGATCCAGCCGCTGAGAAAGGTGAGCTCGTGCCAGGCCCAGGCCAGCAGCGCGCACGTGAACGCGCAGTAGGCGCCAGCCAGGCCGGTCTGGCGCGCGGTGTGCGACAGGCCATAGAGCGCGGCCACGCCCACCCCGGTGGCCAGCGCCACGCTGAGCCGGATGGCCCGGCGCGACAGGCGCACCAGGATCAGCACGAGGCCCGTGCTGAACCACCACACGAACACGGCGGTGGCGACAGCGGGCAGCAGGCCGTTCACGCGGGCGGCTCCGGATCGGGCATCGTGGCCGGCCTACCAGGCCGGCGCCACCCGGACCTGCGCCGGCAGGTCATGCCGCTTCACCGGGCGCAGGAAAAGACGGGCGAAGGTGGCCACACCAGCGAGCGCCAGCCCGGCCTGCTGCACCCGCCCGATCAGGCCGCCGCGCTCGCGCGCACGGTCGATCGCGGTCTGGATCTCGCAGAGGCGGTCGAGCCCGGCCATGAACGCGGGGTGGCGGGTGTCCAGCGAGATGGGGAACACCTGCCGGGAGATCTCGGTGGTGATGTCGAAGACCTGGTGGTCGTACTCGGTGGACTCCAGGCCCATGGCCTGATGCAGCATGGGCCGGGTGTGGTCGCGCACGTACATGGTGGCGTACACCGCCAGCAGGAAGAAGCGGATCCAGAGCAGGTTGCCGCCGCGCAGCAGATGCGGGTTGGCGCGCATGATCAGCGCGAAGGATTCGCCGTGCCGGAACTCGTCGTTGCACCAGCGCTCGAACCACCGGAAGATCGGGTGGAAGCGCTTGTCGGGATGGCGCTCGAGCTGCCGGAAGATGGTGATGTAGCGCGCGTAGCCGATCTTCTCGGACAGGTAGGTGGCGTAGAAGATGAACTTGGGCTTGAAGTAGGTGTAGCGCTTGGTGCGCTTGAGATCGCCCAGGTCCAGGCCCAGGCCGAAGTCCTTCAGGCTCTGGTTGATGAAGCCGGCATGGCGGGATTCATCGCGGGTCATGAAGCGCATCAGCGCCTTGATGTCGGGATTGCTGACGTTCTTCTGGATCTCGTTGTACAGGATGCAGCCGCTGAACTCGCTGGTCACCGAGCTGATCAGGAAGTCGAGGAACTCCTGACGCAGTTCGGGTGACACCTGCGAGAAGACCTCGCGCACCTCCTGCGTGAAGCGCTCGTCGCGCTGGAAGTGGTCGTGGTTGTTGTCACCCTCGTACTCGGCCATCATCACGTCCCACTCGGCACGGATCGACGAGACGTCGATGCGATCCATGGCCGCGAAGTCGGTGGTGTAGAAGCGCGGGCTGATCAGCGACTCGGTCTTCGCCCGCTGGGCGACATCCTGCGGCGAGTCGATGGTGGCGGTGGCGGGCTGCATGAGGGTGGGCCTTTCAGCGGGGAGCCGGGCCGAGCAGCGCGGCGAAGGCGCCTGCGTTGGCCGGACCGAAGGACTCGAGATCGATGCGCTGGCCGGTTGCCGGATCGGCCAGGGTCAGGCGCCCGTCGCTGCGGGCGATGAGCTGGAAGGGCTGTTCGCTGCCCAGGCCGCGCACCCGGCGCTCGCGCGCCAGCGCGCGCAGCGCGCCGCGCAGGAAACCCTGTTCGCCGTGGATGTCGGCCACCGGCTCGCCGGTGATCGCGTCGACCACGGCGATGCCGCCGTCAGGCCGGTCGGTGAAGCGCAGCGGCCGCTCCTGCACCGCCGGCGCGGCGCGCTGATCGGGGCCGTTGCCGGTGATGCGCACCAGGGTCACGCTGAGCAGCGAGACCAGGATCATCGCGCCGGCGCTGTAGAGGAACCAGCGCGGGAAGCTGTCCGGCGCGGGGCGGCCAGCCACCATCCGGGTCTGCGGCAGGCTGCTCATGTCGGGCTCGGCTGCCAGTTGGGCGTGCCACCGGAGGCGGTGGCGGCATCGGCTGCCGGGCGCGCGGCCACGCCGGTGGCCTGCGACCAGGCGCCCGACAGGGTGGCGGCCACCGCGCGGGCATCCGGCAGCGCGCGCAGCATGGGCTCGGGTCGGGCGAGCCGCCAGGGTCGGGCATGGGGCCACAGCTGCAGCCAGGCGATGCGGTCGGTGCCGGCCAGGGTGAGCACGATGTCACCGCAGCCCTCGGGGCCCTCGCGGAAGGCGGCCGAGGCCACGCGGGTGAGCGGCAGGTTGAAGGCCATGGTGAGCACGATGCCCACGCGCATGACCACCCGGCGGTCGGTCAGGGTGTAGACCGTGGTGCGCGCCGACAGCCAGGCCAGCAGAGCCACCGCGGTCAGCGCCACCGCGGCGAGCAGGCTGGGCCAGGCCAGGGCGGCAAGCGCCTCGGCCGGGCTGCCACCATCGGCCAGCACGAAGCCGCCGCGCAGGCCGAGCAGCAGCGCGAAGTAGACCACCAGCTTGCGCCAGTGGAAGGCGGTGCGCGCGAGCACGCGGGCATCGGGCGAGCCCTGCCAGAGGATGCGCTCGCCCGCAGGCAGGCGCTCCGGGAGCCCGTACTGGGGCTCGAGTTCGTGCTCGTGCCGATGACCCGGGATGTTCATGCCGCCTCCGTGCTCAGAGAATCGGTTCGCTGCGCTTGGGGTCGGCGTAGAGCGTGCCGCCGCCGTAATAGGCCGAGATCCGGTCTTCCTCGAGGAAGGTGACCTGATCGGGGCTGCGGGTGGCCGGCACCTGCGCGAAGTGGCGGGCCATGATCGAGTTGACCTCGATCCGGTCGCGGCGGATGCGGGCGAAGGGGATCGGCAGCAGCACGCGGCGCGAACCGTTCTCGGCCGAGGTCTCGACCTCGAGGTAACGGAACATCATCTCGGACTGGTCGAGCCAGATGTCGCGCACCGTGCCCGCCTGGACGCCGTCGGCGCCCATCACCGGCAGGCCGCGCGGATCGGGGTCATTGCCCGAGACCTGGTAGCTGGTGGCCACCCGCAGCGGCACGATCTTGACGTCGCCGTGCGCGGTGAGGTCGGGCTTGTCGGCCCGGTTGGCCCAGGCGCCCGCGCCCACGCCGGCGAGCATGGGATCCCCGGTGGGTTCGATCGGCGAGCCCGGCGATGCGCCGGTGACGCTGGCCGAGACCTTGGGCTCGGCACGCGCCAGCTCGGGCACGGTCACCTCGTGACCGTCGGCCAGCTTGAAGGTCTTGGGCTCGGGAATCGGCCAGCCACGAATGGTGGCGGTGCCCAGGCTGTCGGACTCCATGGGATAGCCCTCGCGATGGTTCTCGCGGGCCAGGTAGTAGATGAGGCCGGCGAAGAACATCCAGAACAGGTACAGGAGTACCTGGGCCAGATCGACATAACCGGTGAACGCGCCGAATTCCATGATGACTTCTCCTCTCGTCTCTTTGAGGGCGACTAGCCCGGCAGGTCGGAAAGCCCGAACCGGCCAGGGGTGTAGGGCACCGCCGACCGCCTTCCGACCAGCGGACCGATGGCAACCAGGGTGATGAACAGCAGCAGCATCTCGAGGTGGTAGACCATGCTGTAGCCGGTGACCGGCGAGGACAGCGCCGTGCCCAGCGCGCCATGCGTGGCCAGCCCCGAGATCAGATCGCGCAGCGCGCCGCCCGCGGCCACCGACAGCCCGGCGGCGGTGGCCTGCACCGCGCCCCAGGCGCCGAGCGCCAGGCCCACGAACTCGCGCTGCTCCATGCGCATGGCGGCCGAGAGCGTGCCCACCGAGAACACGCCGCCCGCCAGGCCGATGCCCAGCGACCCCAGGCGGAACAGCCAGGGCGCCTCGAGGGGCGCGGCGAAGATCACCGCCGAGAAGGCGGGCAGGCCGGCCAGCGCGCCGTAGGCCGCGAGCCGCAGCGGGTCGACCCCCGCGGCCAGCCGGCGGCCCGACAGGGCGAAGCCGATCAGCGAGCCGCCCGCCAGCAGCGCGGTGAGGGCGCTGGTCTGGCCCACCGAGAGCCGCAGGATCTCGCCGCCATAGGGCTCGAGCACGATGTCCTGCATGTTGAAGGCCGCGGTGCCCAGGCCCACCGACCACAGGAAGCGACGGGCACGGCCGTTGCGGATGAAGCGGCGCCACACCGGCAGGAAGGCCGGCTCGGGCTGGCCGCGCAAGGCCGCCACGCGAGCGGGGTCGCGAGCCTCCTGCTTCCAGAGGGCCACGCCATTGAGGGCCAGGGTGAACAGCGCGGCGCCCTGCACCACCTGCACAAGGCGCTGCGGGCTGAAATCGGCCAGCAGGATGCTGAACACGAAGCTGCTGCCCACCATCCCGGCCAGCAGCATCACGTACATCAGCGCCACCACCCGCGGCCGGGTCTCGTCGCTGGCCTGATCGGTGGCCAGCGCCAGGCCCGCGGTCTGGGCGGTCTGCAGGCCCACGCCCACCACCAGGAAGGCGATGGCCGCGACCGCAGGCCCGAACCAGGCCGGCACCGGCACGGCGCCCTGGCCGGAGAGCACCAGCAGCGCGAAGGGCATGACCGCCAGGCCGAAGAACTGCAGCATCGTGCCCGTCCAGATGTAGGGCACGCGCCGCCAGCCGAAAGCCGAGCGGTGGGTGTCGGAGCGAAAGCCGGTGAAGGCCCGGAAGGGCGCAGCCAGCAGCGGCAGGGCCACCATCAGCGCCACCAGCCAGGCCGGCACGCCAAGCTCGACGATCATCACCCGGTTGAGCGTGCCCACGATGAGCGCCATGGCCATGCCCACCGACACCTGGAAGAGCGACAGCCGGATCAGCCGCCCCAGCGGCAGGTCGGCGCTGGCCGCGTCGGCGAAGGGCAGATAGCGCGGCCCCAGGCGTGACCACGCCTGGATCATGCGCACGCCCACCGGATGACGGCCCGCGGGTCTCATCGGCGCGCGAGCTCCATGGCCTGCGAGGTGTAGAAGCCGCTGGACACCCGCTCGGTGCGCGCCGGTTGCCAGGCGGCGAGGTCGGGATGCGCGCCGATGCGCGCCCGCAGCGCACGCTCGGCCACCGGCTCGATCCAGGGCGCGCGGTTGGCGCGCGGGAACAGCCGCCCGGTGGCGCGCATCAGCGCCAGCATGGGATTGCTCGGCGCGAAGGTGAAGAGCATGGCCGAGTCGGTGCGCGGCGCGAGCGCGGCAAGGCAGCGCACCGCATCAGCGGCGTTGTAGTGGATGAGCGAGTCCATGGCCACCACGTGATCGAAGCGGCCAAGCGCCGGATCGAGCATGTCACCGCTGTGGAAGCGGATGCGATCGGCGAGCAGCGCGGCATCGGGCAGCTCGGCCACGCGACGGCGGCCGATCTCGACCAGCGAGGGGGAGAGGTCGATGGCCAGCACCTGCGCGCCGCGGCGCGCCGCCTCGATGGCCAGCGCGCCAGTGCCGCAGCCGGCATCGAGCAGGCGCGTGCCGGAGAGGTCTGCCGGCAGCCAGGCGAGCAGGGTCTCGCGCATGCGATCGCGGCCGGCGCGCACGGTGGCCCGGATGCGGCCCACTGGCGCGGTGGAGGTGAGGGTCTCCCAGGCCCTGGCCGCGGTGCGATCGAAGTAGGTCTCGATCTGGCCGCGACGCTGCTGGTAGGAGGCGGTGTTCATGGCGGGCTCCGGCTCAGTCGAATCCGAGCAGGTCGAAGATCTCGCGGTCCTTCAGCGACTCGGGGGCGAGCGGCTCGGTGCCGGCCCACAGCGCCGCTGCCAGCCGCAGGTACTCCTGCTGCACGGCCTCGAGCTCGGGCGAGGGCTCCATCTCGAACAGCGTGGACTTCTTCAGGCGGCTGCGCCGGATCACGTCGAGATCGGGGAAGTGCGCCATGCGCTTGAGGCCCACCCGGTCGTTGAAGCGGTCGATCTGGTCGGTGTCGCGGCTGCGGTTGGCGATCACCCCGCCCAGGCGCACGTTGTAGTTCTTCGCCTTGGCGGCGATCGCCTGAACGATGCGGTTCATGGCGAAGATGGAGTCGAAGTCGTTGGCGGTGACGATCAGCGCCCGATCGGCATGCTGCAGCGGTGCGGCGAAGCCCCCGCAGACCACGTCGCCGAGCACATCGAAGATCACCACGTCGGTGTCCTCGAGCAGGTGGTGCTCCTTGAGCAGCTTGACGGTCTGGCCCACCACGTAGCCGCCGCAGCCGGTGCCGGCCGGCGGGCCGCCGGCCTCCACGCACATCACGCCGTTGTAGCCCTCGTAGACGAAGTCCTCGACCCGCAGCTCCTCGGGGTGGAAGTCGACCGACTCGAGCACGTCGATCACCGTGGGCATGAGCTTCTTGGTGAGCGTGAAGGTGCTGTCGTGCTTGGGGTCGCAGCCGATCTGCAGCACCCGCTTGCCGAGCTTGGAGAAGGCCACCGACAGGTTCGACGAGGTGGTGCTCTTGCCGATGCCGCCTTTGCCATAGACCGCGAAGACCTTGGCGTTGCCGATCTTCAGGTTGGGGTCGAGCTGGACCTGCTGGCTGCCCTCGCCATCGGGGCGACGGCCGTTGTTGCGGCGGATTTCGGTGACCGGGACGCTGGCGACATTCATGCAGATGCTCCTTCGTAGACTCCCTCGAGGCGATCCTCGAGTTCCTCGCTGGCTCGACGCAAGGCTTCGAGTTCCTGGGGGTCGGGCTGCCAGTAGGCCCGCTCGGACGCCTCCAGCAGGCGGCTGGCCACGCGGGCCGACGCCGTGGGGTTGAGACGCGCGAGGCGGTCGCGCATCTCGGGGTCGAGCATGAATGTCTGGCTGAGCTGCCGGTACACCCAGGGCTGGACCTGACCGGTGGTGGCCGACCAGCCCATGGTGTTGGTGATGTGCGCCTCGATCTGGCGCACGCCTTCGTAGCCATGCTCGAGCATGCCCTCGTACCACTTGGGATTGAGCATGCGGGTGCGGGTCTCGAGGGCGACCTGTTCGTCGAGGCTGCGCACCGCGTCCTGGCCGCGGGTCTGGTCGCCGATGTAGACCGGCGGCACGCGGCCGCCCCGGGCGCGCTTGACCGCGCCGGTGATGCCGCCGAGGGTGTCGAAGTAGGTGTCCACGGTGGTCACGCCCAGCTCCACCGAGTCGAGGTTCTGGTAGGTGAGCTCGACGTCGGCCAGCACGCTGCGCAGCAGCGCGGCGTGCTGCGCGGGCTGGCCGCTGCGGCCGTAGGCGAAGCCCTTGCGCCGCGACCAGGTCTCGGCGAGCTCGTCTTCCTCCTGCCAGCGACTGCTCTCCACCAGGTTGTTGACGTTGGAGCCGTAGGCGCCATCGGCATTGCCATAGACCCGCAGGGCCGCGATCTCGAGCGTGCAGCCGTGCTCGCGCTGGTAGGCGAGCGCGTGCTTGCGCACGAAGTTGCTCTCCTCGGGCTCGTCGGCGGCGGCGGCCAGGTAAGCGGCCTCGGCGAGCAGCCGGATCTGCAGCGGCATGAGGTCGCGGAAGATGCCCGAGATGGTGATCACCACGTCGATGCGCGGGCGCCCGAGTTCGGCCAGCGGCACCAGCGTGGCGCCGGCCACGCGGCCGTAGCTGTCGAAGCGCGGCAATGCGCCGAGCAGGGCGAGCGCCTGGGCGAGCGGGCCGCCCTCGGTCTTGAGGTTGTCGCTGCCCCAGAGCACCAGGGCAATCGACTCGGGCAGCTTGCCCTCGCGCTCGAGGGTGCAGTCGAGCAGGCGCTGCGCCTGGCGCTGGCCGTCGCGCATGGCGAACGCGCTCGGGATGCGGAAGGGATCGAAGCCGTGCAGGTTGCGCCCGGTGGGCAGGACGTCGGGCGTGCGCAGCAGATCGCCGCCGGGCGCCGGCGCGATGAAGCGGCCGCGCAGCGCCCGCAGGATGGCGGGCACCTCGGCGTCCTGGGCGAGCAGGCTGGCGGTGCGGGAGAGATCGGCGAGCAGCGTGAGCGCGCCCGGCCCGGCGGCCTGGCCCGCGACCGCCAGCGCCCGCTCGGCTGGCTCGCCGCGCACCAGCGCGGCCAGCGACTCGCGCGGCAGGCTCTCGCCACCGGCGGCCTGCGCCATGATCTGCAGCAGGTCGATGCGCTGCTCGGGCGAAGGCGCGCGGCCGGCCACATGCATGCCGTGCGGGATCACGGTGTGCTCCACCTCGAGGATCGCATCGGCGAGCTGCGCGACGCGCGCCTGAGACTCGGCCGGCGACCAGACGGGCTCGGCAGACGCCAGCGCCATGGTCGCGGCCAGCGACTGGATCAGCGCCGCGGTCTCGGCACGAGGCACGTCGGCATCGGGCGGCAGGCCACGCCAGTGCTCGATCGTGTCCTTGAGCTCGAGCAGGCCCGCGTAGAGGCCGGCCTGCGCCAGCGGCGGGGTGAGATAGCTGATGAGCGTGGCGCCGGAGCGGCGCCGCGCGACCGCGCCCTCGGAGGGATTGTTGGAGGCGTAGAGGTAGAGGTTGGGCAGGTCGCCGATCAGGCGATCGGGCCAGCAGCCGCCGCTCAGCCCGGTCTGCTTGCCCGGCATGAACTCGAGCGCGCCGTGGGTGCCGAAGTGCAGGACCGCATGCGCGCCGAAGTCCTCGCGCAGGTAGCGATAGAAGGCCGAGAAGGCATGGGTGGGCGCAAGGCCCTTCTCGAACATCAGGCGCATGGGGTCGCCCTCGTAGCCGAAGCCGGGCTGCACCCCCACCATCACCTGACCGAACTGCCGGCCCAGCACCAGGAGCGACTGGCCGTTGCTCAGCTGGCGACCCGGCGCCGGCCCCCACTGGGCCTCGATCTCTGCGAGCCAGGGTTCGCGGCGGACATGGTCGTCGGCGCGGATGGTGGCCATGACATTCGCATCGGCGCCGTACTGCGCGGCGTTGCCCTGCAGGATCGACTCGCGCAGGGCGTCGACCGTGGCGGGCAGCTCGACGTCGTAGCCATCGGCCTTCAGGGCGGCCAGGGTGTGGTGCAGCGACTCGAACACCGACAGGTGCGCGGCCGTGCCGATGTTGCCGGCATTGGGCGGGAAGTTGAACAGCACGATGGCCACGCGGCAGCGCGCGCGCTCGGTGCGGCGCAGGGCCACCAGGCGCGACACCCGGGCGGCGAGCATGAGCGCGCGCTCGGGGCAGGAGCGCATGTCCTGAGCGGTGTCGGCGGGCCCGAAGGTGCAGCGATGCGAGCAGCCGGTGCAGGTGACGCCCTGGGCGCCAGGGCGCCCGCCGAAGACCATGGGGCTGGTGGCGCCGTCGAGCTCGGGGATGGCCACCATGATGGTGCTCTCCACCGGCATCAGGCCACGGCCCGAACCGCCCCACTGGTCGAGGGTCTGGAACTCCACCGGATGGGCCGCGAGGTAGGGCACATCGAGACGCGAGAGCGCCTCCTCGGCCGCGTGCGAGTCGTTGTAGGCGGGGCCGCCGACCAGCGAAAAGCCGGTGAGCGACACCACCGAGTCGACCAGGCTGCGGCCATCTTTCATGAAGAAGCGCTCGATCGCCGGCCGCGCATCGAGCCCCGCGGCAAAGGCCGGCACCACCCGCAGGCCGCGGGCCTCGAGCGCGGCGATCACGCCGTCGTAGTGGGCGGCATTGCCCGAGAGCAGGTAGGAGCGCAGCAGCAGCACGCCCACCGTGCCGGCCGCCTGGGCGGGCGCAGCGGGCAGGTCTTCGGCGCGCTCGGAGAGCCGGCCCGGCATGCGCGGGTGGTACACGCCCACCTCCGGGTACTCCACCGGATCGCCGGCGCGACCCTGGCCGCGCAGCACGCGCCGCGGCCCGTCGGCATAGCGATCGACGAGCGCGCGCACCATGTTCAGCACGTTCTCCTCGGAACCGCCCAGCCAGTACTGCAGGGTGAGGAAGTACGCGCGGACATCCTGCGCGGTGCCGGGAATGAAGCGCAGCATCTGCGGGATGCGCCGCAGCATCTTCATCTGCGCGGCGCCGCCGGTGGCCGCCTTCTGGCGGCTGTCGCCGCGCAGGCGCTTGAGCAGCGCCAGCGGCCCGGAGGCCGGCTTGCCCATGTCGAAGCGGCCGATGCGGGTCAGGCGCACCACCTCGGCGGCCGACATCATGCAGATCATCGCGTCGCACTGCTCGCGCCGCGCCTGCAGCGCCGGCAGCAGCGGCAGGAAGTGGTCTTCCATGAAGAGCATGGTGGCGATGACGATGTCACCGCTGGCGATGTCGGCCAGGCAACGCTCGAGGCCCGCCGGATGGGCGCTCCACTCGGAGGCCGCATGCAGGCTGAGCACCAGGCCCGGGAACTGGCGCCGCAACCCGGCCGCGGCCCGCTCGGTGGCGCTGGCCAGGTGCGTGTCCATCGTCACGATGACGACGCGCACCGGGGTCCGGTCAGCGGCCGAAGTGCGCTTTGGCGTCATAGAGGGTCTCGACGGTGATCAGCGCCACGCCGCGTTCCTGGGCGAACCGCTCGGTGTTGCGCCGCGCCTTGCCGCGCACGAAGAACGGGATCTTCTGGAGTTCGGCGCGGGCGTCATCCGACCAGCGCAGGTCATTGGCGGCCGCGGGCGAGGGATCGACGGCGACATCGACCGCGGCATCGACCCCTTCGGCCACCGCAGCCGAGGCAGGCGCAGCCGAAGCAGCCACGGGCGCGGGCGCCTCGGCAGAAGGAGCCGCATGCGCAGTCGGAGCCGCCGCGGCGGGCGCATGCCCGGCAGCCGCGTCCTGCGGACCTGCCTGGGCCTCGCCGCGACCCGGCATGGCACGCCCCAGGTGCGAGGCCGGCGCCTCGGCATGGAACTCGAAGTCTTCCCGGAACATGCCGAGCAGGTGCTCTTCCAGGCCCATCATGAGCGGCTGCACCCAGGTGTCGAAGAGCACGTTGGCGCCCTCCAGACCCATCTGCGGCGCATAGCGCGCGGGGAAGTCCTGCACGTGCACGGGCGCCGAGATCACGGCGCAGGGCAGGCCCAGGCGCTTGGCGATGTGCCGCTCCATCTGGCTGCCGAGCACGAGGTCGGGCTGCAGCGCGGCCACGCGCTCCTCGACCTCGAGGTAGTCATCGGTGATCAGCGGCTCCACGCCATAGGCCTTGGCCGCCTCGCGGACCTCGCGGGCGAACTCGCGGCTGTAGGTGCCCAGGCCGACGATGGTGAAGCCCAGTTCGGTGGCCGCGAAGCGCGCGGCCGCCACGGCATGGGTGGCATCGCCGAACACGAACACCCGCTTGCCGGTGAGATAGGTGGAGTCGACCGAACGGGAGTACCAGCGCGCGTTCTGCGGCAGCCGGGCGATCGCCGGTTCGGGATCGATGCCGACCAGGGCGGCGGCCTCGCGCAGGAAGGCGAGCGTGGCGCCGATGCCGATCGGCACGGTACGGGTCATGGGCTGGCGCAGGGTGCGCGACAGCCACTGCGCCGCCTGCATGCCGGTCTCGGGGTATAGCACCACGTTGAAGTCGGCCTGACCCAGGCGCGCGATCTCGTCGGGGCCGGCGCCCAGCGGCGCGACCACGTTCACGTCGATGCCGATCTCGCCCAGCAGACCCGTGATCTCGCGCACGTCATCGCGATGGCGAAAGCCCAGCGCGGTGGGCCCGAGCAGGTTGCAGCTGGGCCGCGCGCCCTCGGCCCGCGGCGCCCGCGGCTCGGTGGAGGTCAGCCGCCGCACCACCTGGTAGAAGGTCTCGGCCGCGCCCCAGTTCTCCTTGCGCTGGTAGGAGGGCAGCTCGAGCGGCACCACCGGCACCGGCAGCGCGAGGGCCGCGGCCAGGCCGCCGGGGTCGTCCTGGATGAGCTCGGCGGTGCAGGAGGCGCCCACCAGCATCGCCTTGGGCGCGAAGCGCTCGAAGGCCTCGCGCGCGGCGTTCTTGAACAGCTCGGCGGTGTCGCCACCGAGATCGCGGGCCTGGAAGGTGGTGTAGGTGACCGGCGGGCGGCGCGGCAGCCGCTCGATCATGGTGAAGAGCAGGTCGGCGTAGGTGTCGCCCTGCGGCGCATGCAGCACGTAGTGGACATCGCGCATGGCCGTGGCCACCCGCATGGCGCCGACGTGCGGCGGGCCTTCGTAGGTCCAGAGGGTGAGCTGCATGCGGGCGCCGATCAGATGGCCAGACGGTCGCGACGGACCAGGGGCCGCGCGAACAGCTCGGCGAGATCACCGGCCTGGTCATAGCCATGCACGGGCGTGAACACCAGCTCGATCGACCACTTGGTGGTCATGCCGCGAGCCTCGAGGGGATTGGCCAGGCCCAGGCCGCAGACCACGATGTCGGGCTGCGCCTGCAGACAGCGATCGAGCTGCCGTTCCACATCCTGGCCTTCGGAGAGGGTGACATCGGCGGGGAGCAACGCGAGCTCGTCGGCCAGGTGCTGACGATGCAGGTAGGGCGTGCCCACCTCCAGCGGCTTCATGCCCAGCTCGCGGGCCAGGAAGCGCGCCAGCGGGATCTCGAGCTGCGAATCCGGGAAAAAGAAGATGCGGCGCCCCTCGAGACGCTCGCGGTGATGCGACAGCGCACGGCGGGCGCGCTCGCGCGGCGCGCGGGTGACGGCCTCGAAGCGCTCGTCGCTGACGTCCCAGGCCCGCGCGGCGGCGTGCAGCCACGCGGTGGTGCCCTCCTCGCCGAACGGGAAGGGGGCGGCAAGGCGGGTGGCGCCCCGGTCTTCAAGCGCGCGGGCGGTGTCGGCCAGAAACGGCTGCGCCAGCAGGTAGCGCGTGCCCGGGCCCACCCGCGGCACCGCGCCCGAGCGGCGCGGCGGCAGGAAGTCCACCGACCCGATGCCCAGTTCGGTGAAGAGCCGGCGGAACTGATCCTCGACCACGTCGGGCAGGGCGCCCACCACCAGCAGGTCGGTGGCCTCGGCGGGCGCCGGGGCCATGGCCGGCACCAGCGCGGCGAGGCAGGCGTCCTCGCCCTGGGTGAAGGTGGTCTCGATGCCGCTGCCGGAGTAGCTCAGGATGCGCACGTCCGGCGAGAAGCGCTGCGACAGCCGCGCCGCCGCGCGGGAGAGGTCGAGCTTGATGACCTCGGAGGGGCAGGAGCCCACCAGGAACAGCATGCGGATCTCGGGCCGGCGCGCGAGCAGGCGGGTGACCACCCGGTCGAGCTCCTCGTTGGCATCGGCGATGCCGGCGAGATCGCGGTCATCGATGATGGCCGTGGCAAAGCGCGGCTCGGCGAAGATCATGACGCCGGCGGCCGACTGGATCAGGTGGGCGCAGGTGCGCGAACCCACCACCAGGAAGAATGCGTCCTGGATCTTGCGGTGCAGCCAGATGATGCCGGTGAGGCCGCAGAAGACCTCGCGCTGGCCGCGCTCGCGCAGCACGGGCGCGCTTTCGCAGCCGGTCTCGGCAACCACGGGAATGGGCAGGCGGGCGTTCACGCGAAGCCTCCACTGGGCCGGCCGGGCAGGCGGGCGGCCTCGAGCCGGGCCGCGCGCAGCTTGAGCAGGAACTGCCCGGCATTGATCACGTAGGTGAAGTAGGCGGCCAGCGCGAGCAGCATCTGCTGCCGGGCGCCCAGCGCGTCGGTGGCCAGGGCCACCAGGTAAGCGGTGTGCAGGGCGAGCACCGCCATGCTCACCAGGTCTTCCCAGTAGAAGGCCGGCGCGAACAGGTACACGCCGAAGACGTCCTTCTCCCAGAGACAGCCGGTGATCATGATCGTGTAGAGAGTGAGGGTCTTGGCGATCACCGAGACCGTGGCGGCCCACTCGCCCTCGCTGGTGATCAGGAAGCGCGCGATCAGCCCGAGGCTGACCAGGAACACCACGAACTGGATCGGAGCCAGCACCCCCTGCACCAGGGTCCAGCGCGAGGCGTCACGCCGGGCGCGTTCCGCGGGCGTATACAGGCCGCGGCCAGCCGCGGCGAGCGGGGACGAGCGGGTCTGAACGGGGCCTGGCGGCGTGCGGTCCATGGGCGCAATCTAGACGCCACCCTTGCGCCTGTCAATCTTTCTTGACATCAATTGTCCATGACACTACCCTGACACTCCGTTCGCCGGCTTGACACTGCCGGATGACAACCGCGACACTGGCCTCGCTCCTCGTGGAACCGAGTCCCGGTCGGCGTTTCAGACCCTGCGAGCGGTGGCTTCTGACGGCAGGAAGAACATTCGATCGGGATCCACCGCATGCCGATGCGGTGCCAGGCGGCTGAGACCCGGATGGGGTCCACCAAAGGAGGAATCTGATGGACCGGTCCGGGCGAGAAAGTCCTGCACCCGAGGCCCAGGGGTCGCGATCCCCCCCTGGTTTCGAGAGCTGGGAGTCGCAGGCAGACGCTGCCGATCGCGCTGCGTTTCAGAATCGGCTCAAAGCGACGATCGAGGGCGAACTCATCCCCCGCCTCATGCTCATCATGCGGGTGACGCCGCCCTCGCGCGGCCTGCGAGCCATCGGCGTGACCGAGCCCCTGTCCCTCGATCCGGAAGTTCTCGCGCGCCGGCTGCTGTCCGACGAGGACGCGGCCTGTGCCGAGGTCGAGCGCGCCCTGCGCGACGGTCGCCTGGACTTCCTCACCTTCTGCGACCGTCTGGTGGTGCCCACGGCACGGATTCTTGGCGCCATGTGGGTGGAAGACAGCTGTGACTTCACCCAGGTCACGCTGGCGGTCTGGCGGCTGCAGCAGCTGGTGGCCGACCACGAGAACACCGGCCATGCCGCGCCCGAGCGGGTCGCGCCCGTGGGGCGCGTGCTGCTGTCCTCCATGCCCGGCGCGCAGCACTCCCTGGGCCTGTCGGTGCTGGCGGGCACCTTTCGCCGCGCCGGCTGGACGGTCATTGCCGAACCCGGGCTCGGCGCGGCCGAGCTCACCCGGCGGGTGACCGCCGACGCCTTCCAGCTGGTGGGGCTGTCGGTCAGCCTGCAGGAAGATCTCGAGCCGATGCGCTCGGTTATCATCGCGCTCCGTCAATCGTCGCGCCCTGCGGCGCTCGGCGTGATGGTGGGCGGGCCGCTGCTGCTGCAGGTGCCCGACCTGGCCGCCCGCGTGGGGGCCGACCTCAGCGCTCCCGATGCCGCCTCGGCGCTGACAGCCGCGCAGGCCTACCTCGCCGCCCGGCAACGTCATTCGTAGCCATGTCCGCGTCCGCCCGCCGCCCGTTGCTCGCAACCCTCTCCTCCCGAAAGCCGCTGTGAGCCAAGCACGCCCGGTGGACCAGACCATCGCCGGTCTGCGCCCGGCCGACACGGCCTCGCTGATCGCCGCAGCAGCCGATGTCGCGCTGCTGCTCGACAACGAAGGGGTCATCCGGGACGTGTCGGTGGCCAGCCAGGACCTCGCCGAGCTGGTCAGCCCCGACTGGATCGGCCGCCCCTGGCTCGACACCGTCACGCTCGAGAGCCGCCCCAAGGTCGAAGCCCTGCTCAAGGGGACTGATGCCGCGGCCAAGCCGCGCTGGCGTCACATCAACCACCCCGGCAACCGCGGCGACTCCATGCCGGTGCTGTACTCCATCGTCCGGGCGGGCAGCGCCGGGCAGATGCTGGCCATCGGCCGCGACCTGCGCCAGTTCACGGCCATCCAGCAGCGACTGGTCAGCGCGCAGCAGGCCATGCAGCGCGACTACGCCCGCCTGCGCCAGATGGAGATGCGCTACCGCGCCCTGTTCGAGGTCGTCTCCGAGCCGGTGCTGGTCGTTGACGGCGCCACGCTGCGCGTGACCGAGGCCAACCCGGCCGCGGTGCGCCTGTTCGACGAGACCGCGCGGCGCCTGGTCGGGCGCGGGGTGGCCGATTGCGTCGAGGCGGCCGGTCGGCCGTCGCTGCTCTCGCTGCTCGAGACCATGCGCAGCGGCAAGCAGGCCGAGCCGCTCACGCTGGCGCTCGCCCGCGCCGAGCAGACCCCGGTGCAGGTCTCGGCCACGGTGTTCCGCCCCGATGCCGGGGTGCTGTTCCTGGTCCGCCTGTCGGTGGCCCCCGGCGTCACGGCCAGCCAGCCCTCGGGCGTGCAGAGCTCGGTCATGCAGGCCATCGACGCCGTGCCCGACGCGCTGGTGGTCACCGATCCCGCCGGCCAGATCCTCTACGCCAACACCAGCTTCGCCGAAATGGCCGAGATGGACTCCAGCGATCAGGCGGTGGGCGATCCGCTGGAGCGCTGGCTGGGCCGCTCCGGGGTAGACCTGGGCGTGCTGATGTCCAATCTGCGCCGCAACGAGGCGGTGCGGCTCTTCCCCACCGTGATCCGCGGCCGCTTCGGCAACGAGACCTCGGTGGAGGTCTCGGCGGCGGCTGCCAACGGCGGCAAGCTCGCCTGCCTGGGCTTCACCATCCGCGATGTCAGCCGCCGGCTCAGTCCCGAGGGTCACGGCAATCCGCGGCTGTCGCAGTCGGTGGGCCAGCTCGCCGATCTGGTGGGCCAGATGCCCCTGAAGGACATCGTCGGCGAGACCACCGACCTCATCGAGCAGATGTGCATCGAATCGGCCCTGCAGCTCACCCGCGACAACCGGGCCGCTGCCGCCGAGATGCTCGGCCTGTCGCGCCAGAGCCTGTACGTCAAGCTGCGCCGCTACGGCCTGGGCGACCCGCAGGCCGGCGACGGGCACTGATCCGCCACGCGCATGGCGCGGCCGCTGCCGCAGGCCGCGCGCGGCACTGACCGCGCCGACGCGCCGCCGCCCGCTCCGGCGCCGGTGGTGCTCTTCAGCCTCTTCGACATCCTGCCCGGCTCGCGGCTGTGGGGCTGGTCGCGTTTCGTGGCCGGCCGGGCCGCACTGCGCGGCGTGCCCGGGCTGCGCTTCGTCAAGGTGCTGGGCAGCGGCCACGAGGGCCGCTTCGGCCTGAAGCCCAGCACCTCGATCACCGGCCTGTTCTGCGTGTTCGACGATGCCGCCAGCGCCGACGCGTTCAGCGCGCCCGACGGCCCGCTGCAGGCCTGGCGCGGGCGTGCCCGCGAGCATGTCTGCGTGCGGCTGCATCCCTGGTCGAGCCGCGGCAGCTGGTCGGGCATGCGCCTGCCGGTGACCGTCGCCGCGCCCACCGACGGCCCGGTGGCCTCGCTGACGCGCGCGTCCATCCGGCCGGGTCGCGCCGCGGCCTTCTGGGGCATGGAGCCAGCCGCCGAGCGCGCGCTGGCCGACGCCCGCGGCTGCCGCCTCGCGGTGGGCGTGGGCGAGGCGCCGCTGCTGCGCCAGGCCACCTTCACCCTGTGGGACAGCGTGGCCGCCATGAACGACTACGCCCGTCAGGGCGCGCACCAGGCGGCAATCCGCGCCGCGGCCGCGCACGACTTCTTCTCGGAGTCGATGTTCGTGCGCTTCGTGCCCGAGCGCCTGGAAGGCCGCTGGAAGGGTCGCGCGCTTGGCTGATCACCGCGTGGTGGTGATCGGCGGCGGGGCGGCCGGGCTGAGCGCGGCCATCGACCTCGCGCGGCGCGGCCTGTCGGTGACGGTGCTCGAGCGGGCCGCCGAGCCCGGCGGCAAGCTGCGTCAGGTCAGCGTGCTGGGCGCCGGCATCGACAGCGGCCCCACGGTCTTCACCATGCGCTGGGTGTTCGAGTCGCTGTTCGCCGACGCCGGCGTGCGGCTCGACGAGGCGCTGTCGCTCACCCCGCTGAGCGTGCTCGCGCGCCATGCCTGGGGCGAGGGCGGCCGCCTCGACCTGTTCGCCGACCGCGAGCGCTCGGCGCAGGCGATCGGCGAGTTCAGCGGCCCGCAGGAGGCGCGTCGCTTCCTCGCCTTCTGCGCGCAGGCGTCCGAGGTGTACCGCGCCCTGGAAGGCCCCTACATCCGCTCGCCGCGGCCCAGCCTGGTCGGGCTCACCCGCGCGCTCGGCCCGGCCGGGCTGGCCACGCTGTGGCGGCTGGGGCCGCTGCACACGCTGTGGCGCGCGCTGGCGCGCCACTTCCACGACCCGCGGCTGCAGCAGCTGTTCGGCCGCTACGCCACCTACTGCGGCGGCTCGCCGATGCGCGCGCCAGCCACGCTGATGCTGGTCGCGCAGGTCGAGATGGACGGGGTCTGGGCGGTGCGCGGCGGGATGATCGCCCTGGCCCGCGCGCTGGCCGGGCTGGCGCAGCGCCACGGCGCGCGCATCCGCTGCCAGGCGCACTGCGAACGCCTGCTGGTGGAAGGCGGGCGAGTCCGCGGGGTGGTGCTTGCCGACGGTGAGCGCATCCCGGCCGACTCGGTGGTGTTCAACGGCGATGTCGGCGCCCTGGCCAGCGGCCTGCTCGGCGAGGCGGCCCGGCCGGCGGCGCGACCGGTGCCCGCGGCCGCGCGCTCGCTGTCGGCGCTGACCTGGTCGATGAACGCGCCCACCGAGGGCTTTCCGCTGTTGCACCACAACGTCTTCTTCGACCAGGACTACGCCAGCGAGTTCAGCGACGTGTTCGGGCACGGCCGGCTGCCGCGCCGCCCCACGGTGTATGTCTGCGCGCAGGACCGGCTCGATCATGATGCCGCCCCCTCGCCGGCCGGCGAGCGGCTGCTCTGTCTGGTGAACGCGCCCCCCACCGGCGACCGGCGCGCGTTCGAGCCGCCCGAGATCGACGCCTGCGCCGACCGCGCCTTCGGGCTGCTCGAGCGCTGCGGGCTGCGGGTGGCGCGCAGCGCGGCCAATGCCGTGGCCACCACGCCGGCCGACTTCGAGCGGCTGTTTCCGGCCACCGGCGGCGCGCTGTACGGCCGCGCCTCGCACGGCTGGATGACGCCCTTCGCCCGGCCGGGCGCGGTCAGTCGCCTGCCCGGCCTGTGGCTTGCCGGCGGCAGCGTGCACCCCGGCCCGGGCGTACCCATGGCCACGCTGTCGGGCCGGCTGGCCGCGCAGGCCCTGCTCGCCGATCTCGACGGTTCCGCTTCAGCCTCCGCCATGTAAGCACTCATTGACGGTTTGTTGTGTCAACGGCAGACTGCGTCGATGTCCCGGCCCGCGCTGTCCACCGTCACCGAGCTGCTCAAGCCGATCACCTGGTTTCCGCCGATGTGGGCCTTTGCCTGCGGGGTGGTGGCCTCGGGGGTCTCGCCGGTGGAGCGCTGGCCCATGGTGCTGGTGGGCGTGCTGCTGGCCGGGCCGCTCGTCTGCGCCACCAGTCAGGCGGTCAATGACTGGTTCGACCGCCATGTCGACGCCATCAACGAGCCGCAGCGGCCCATCCCCTCGGGCCGCATGCCCGGGCGCTGGGGCCTGTACATCGCCATCGGCTGGAGCCTGCTGTCGCTGCTGGTGGCCAGCACGCTGGGGCCCTGGGGCTTCGGCGCGGCGCTGGTCGGTCTTGCCCTGGCCTGGGCCTACAGCGCGCCGCCCATCCGCCTGAAGCTCAACGGCTGGCTGGGCAATGCCGCCTGCGGCCTGTGCTACGAGGGCCTGGCCTGGGTCACCGGCGCGGCGGTGATGGCCGGCGGCACCATCCCCGATGGCCGCTCCCTGGGTCTGGCGGCGCTCTACAGCCTTGGGGCGCACGGCATCATGACCCTGAACGACTTCAAGTCGGTCGAAGGCGACCGGCGCATGGGCGTGGGCTCGCTGCCGGTGCGCCTGGGCATCCACCGCGCCGCGCAGGTGGCCTGCTGGACCATGGCCCTGCCGCAGGTCGCGGTCATCGGCCTGCTGCTGTCGTGGGAGCAACCGGCCCACGCCGCCGGCGTGGCGGGGCTGCTGCTCGCGCAGGCGGTGCTCATGCGCTGGTTCGTCGCCTCGCCCAGCCGGCGCGCCCTGCCCTACAGCGGCTTTGGCGTGCCCCTGTTCGTGGCCGGCATGATGGTCAGCGCCTTCGCGCTGCGCTCCCTCGGAGGAAACTGACATGAGCGGTGCGCCGTTCGGCTGGTGGGCCATCGTCCGCCTGGGCCTGGTCCAGATGTCGCTGGGCGCGATCGTGGTGCTCACCACGTCCACCCTGAACCGCGTGATGGTGGTCGAGCTCGCGCTGCCCGCGCTGCTGCCCGGGCTGCTGGTGGGCGTGCACTACGCCATGCAGGGGCTGCGCCCGCGCATGGGCTTCGGATCCGATGTCGGCGGCCGGCGCACGCCCTGGATCGCCGGCGGCATGCTGGTGCTGGCGCTGGGTGGCGTGGGCGCGGCCGGCGCCACCGCCCTGATGGCCGGCCAGCCGGTGGCCGGCACGGTGGCCGCGGTGCTCGCCTTCGCCACCATCGGGGTGGGCGTGAGCGCGGCCGGCACCTCGCTGCTGGTGCTGCTTGCCAAGCGCGTGCCCGAGGCGCGGCGGGCGGCCGCCGCCACCATCGTCTGGCTGATGATGATCATGGGCTTCGCGGTCACCGCCGGCGTGGCCGGCCGCCTGCTCGACCCCTACTCGCCGCAGCGCCTGATCGCGATCACCAGCGTGGTCGCGCTATGCGCGGTGCTGCTCACGCTGGCCGCGCTCTTTCGCCTCGAGGGGCGGGCCGAGCCCGCCGCGCAGGCCGAGCCCGGCCAGCCGCGGCCGCGCTTTCGCGAGGCGCTGGCCGAGGTCTGGACCGAACCTCAGGCGCGCCGCTTCACGGTCTTCGTCTTCGTGTCGATGCTGGCCTACAGCGCCCAGGACCTCATCCTCGAGCCCTTCGCCGGTGCGGTGTTCGGCTACTCGCCCGGCGAGTCCACCCAGCTCGCCGGCCTGCAGCACGGCGGCGCCTTTGCCGGCATGCTGCTGGCCGCCTTCGCCGGCAGCCGGCTCGCCGGGCGGCAGCTCGGCTCGCTGCGCAGCTGGACCATCGGCGGCTGCCTCGCCTCGGCGCTCACGCTGGCCGGTCTGGCCGGCGCCGGCCTGAGCGACGGCGACTGGCCGCTGCGGGCCAATGTCTTCGCGCTGGGCGTGGCCAACGGCGCCTTCGCGATCGCCGCCATCGCCTCCATGATGCGGCTGGCCAGCGAGGGCCATGCCCGGCGCGAAGGCGTGCGCATGGGGCTGTGGGGCGCGGCCCAGGCGCTGGCCTTCGGCATCGGCGGGCTGGCTGGCGCCGCCGCCAGCGACCTCGCCCGCTGGCTCATCAGCACCACCGGCTGGGCCTACGCCTCCGTCTTCGCGCTGGAGGGGCTGCTGTTCGTGGCCTCGGCCGCGCTCGCCGCCCGCATCGGCCGCGCCGACAGCGGCGAATTCCGCATCGACCCGGCCGATTCCGGCCGGCCCGCCGGCCCCCGGGTCGGCGATCTGCGGGTTGCCCCGCTAGAAAGGGGCTGACATGCCCGACACCGGACACACGGCGCCCCCGGCCGAAGAAACCTTCGACGTGGTGGTGGTGGGCGGTGGCCCGGCCGGCGCCACGGCCGCGCAGGAACTCGCCAGCAAGGGCCGCAAGGTGCTGCTGCTCGACCGCGCCGGGCGCATCAAGCCCTGCGGCGGCGCCATTCCGCCGCGCCTGATCCGCGACTACGCGATCCCCGACTCGCAGCTCGTGGCGCGAGCCACCTCGGCACGCATGGTCTCGCCGCGCTCGGCCCATGTCGACATCCCGATCGAGAACGGCTTCGTGGGCATGGTCGATCGCGACCAGTTCGACGAATGGCTGCGCCAGCGCGCCGCCACCGCCGGCGCGGTGCGCCGCACCGGCCAGTTCGAGCGCATCGAGCGCGACCCCGACGGCATGGCGGTGGTCCACTACCGCCACCGCGAGCACCTGCGCCCCGGCGAGGGAGTGCCGGCGCGGGTGCGGGCCCGGACCATCATCGGCGCCGACGGCGCGAAGTCCGGCGTGGCGCGCCAGGCCGTGCCCGGCGCCGAGAACACCCGCTATGTGTTCGCGTACCACGAGATCATCGCCGCGCCCGCGCGGCCGCCCGCGGGCTACGACGGCTCGCGCTGCGATGTCTGGTACCAGGGTTCGCTCTCGCCCGACTTCTACGGCTGGGTCTTCCCGCACGGCAACACCCTCTCGGTGGGCACCGGCAGCGCCGACAAGGGCTTCTCGCTGCGCAACGCGGTGGGGCGCCTGCGCGAGGCCGCCGGCCTGGCCGATGCGCCCACCCTGCGCCGCGAGGGCGCGCCCCTGCCGATGAAGCCGCTCAAGCGCTGGGACAACGGCAGGGACGTGGTCCTGGCCGGTGATGCCGCGGGCGTGGTCGCGCCCGCCTCGGGCGAGGGCATCTACTACGCCATGGTCGGCGGCAGCCTGGCCGCCGACGCGGTCGACGAGCTGCTGCGCACCGGCGACGCCCGGGCGCTCGCCGGCGCCCGCCGCCGCTTCATGCGGGCCCACGGCAAGGTGTTCTGGGTGCTGGGCATCATGCAGCGCTTCTGGTATTCCAGCGACGCGCGCCGCGAGCGCTTCGTGAGCATCTGCCGCGACCGTGACGTGCAGCAGCTCACCTTCGAGTCCTACATGAACAAGGAGCTGGTGCGCCGCAAGCCGATCGCGCATGTGCGCATCTTCCTGAAGGACATGGCCCACCTGCTCGGCCTGGCGCGGGTCTGAGCAGCATGGCCTCGTCCGCCGGGCCGGGCGGCCTGCTTGCCTCGGCGGGCATGCCCGAGGCCCTGATGCTGGTCGACGCGGTGATCGCCTTCACCCTGCTCGAGACCGTGGCCCTGCTCGCCTGGCATCGGTACAGCGGCCGCGGCATCGCGCCCCGGCCGCTGCTCAGCACCATGGCGAGCGGCCTCACCCTGATGGCCGCGCTGCGGGCCGTGACGGCCGGCGCGCCCTGGCCCTGGCTGGTAGGCTGCCTGATGGCCGCCGGCGTGGCCCACGCGATCGATCTGCGGGTACGCTGGCGCGGCTGAGCGCCGCCCGTGGGCTCGCAGACCGATACCGGAAGCCGACCGTACCGCGCCGGGACCCGCGCTCGGTATGATCCGCCCTACCCATGACCCCAGAATCGTCGCCCGCCTCAA
>JBAWWD010000003.1:0-234345 GCA_037146935.1 Burkholderiales bacterium | reverse complement strand
CAGGCCCAGGCGCGCAAGCTCGCCGACGAACGCAAGGCGGCCGACGAGCGCAAGGCCCAGGACGCGAGGAAGGCCGCCGAGGCTCGCGCCCAGGCGCAGGCGCGGCAGGAGGCCCAAGCGGCCGATCGCAGCCGCGACGAGTACCTCAGGCGCATGATGGATCAGGCCGGCCGGCCGGGCGCGGCGGTCGGCGCCGAGACCGGCGGCGCGAGCGGCGCAGCCCTGGGCACCTGGGGCGGCAAGGTGTCCTCGCTGATCCGGGCCAACACTGTCTTTCAGATCCCGGCCGACCTGCGCGGCAATCCCAGGGCCGAGTTCGCGGTCTCGGTCATGCCCGATGGCAGCATCGTGGGCGTGCGCCTGACCCGCTCCAGCGGCGTACCGGCCTGGGACCAGGCCGCCGAGCGCGCCATCCGCCGCTCCGACCCGCTACCCCGCCCCCCACCCGGCGCGCCGCGTGAGCTTGCTATCGCGCATGGCCCCCGCGATGACTGAAGACCGCCCACCCCGCGCGCATCCGGCCGAGCGGGCCCCCGCGGATGCAGCCCCGGCCAGGCGACGCGAGGCGCTCGCTATAATCGCCGGATGAGCCTTGCGCCCCAGCCCTTCGCGCCGCCGCCCCGTGCCGATCGCCGCCGGGTGCTCGGCGCCGGGCTGGCTGTCATGGCCGGGCATCCGCTCGCCAGTGCGCAGATGCGCATCGATGTCTCCGGCATCGGCGCCACCCAGTACCCGATCAGCATCGCCCGGTTTCCGGTCGAGGGGCGCGTGCCGCTCGAGGTGGCCGCGGTGGTGCGCGCCGACCTCGCCCGCAGCGGCGCCTTCCGCCTGGTCGACACCGCCGCCGCCCTGTCCGAGACCGCGAACCCAGACTTCGGCGACCTGCGCGCCAAGGGCGCCGACGCGGTCGTCGGCGGCTCGGTCACCCGCCTGGCCGATGGCCGCTACGACATCCGCTTTCGCCTGCACGACGTGGTGCGGGCCAACGCGATCGGCGGCGAAGCCTTCGTCGCCACCGAGGCCGACCTGCGCTACGCCGGCCATCGCATCGCCGACTGGATCCACGAGAAGCTCACCGGCGAGCGCGGCATCTTCGCCACCCGGATCGTGTTCGTCTCGCGCAGCGCCGGCCGCTACCGGCTCGACGTCGCCGACTGGGACGGCGAGAACATCGTCTCGCCGCTCCGGTCCGCGGAGCCGGTGATGTCGCCGGCCTGGGCCCCTGACGGCAAGCGGCTCGCCTATGTCTCCTTCGAGAGCGGCAAGCCGGTGGTCTACGTGCACACCCTGGCCAGCGGCCAGCGCATGGCGGTGGCCAACTTCCGCGGCAGCAACAGCGCGCCGGCCTGGTCGCCCGATGGCCGCACGCTGGCGGTCACGCTCACCCGCGAGGGCCTGTCGCAGGTCTTCCTGCTCAACGCCGACGGCAGCGGCAGCCCGCGGCGGCTCACCACCTCGGCCGGCATCGACACCGAGCCGGCCTTCTCGCCAGATGGCCGGGGCCTGTACTTCACCTCCGATCGCGGCGGCTCGCCGCAGATCTACCGCATGCCCATCGACGGCGGCGAGGCCGCGCGCGTCACCTTCAGTGCCCCCTACTCGGTCTCGGCCCGGCCCAGCCCGGATGGTCGCTCGCTCGCCTACATCAGCCGCCGCGAAGGCCGCTACCTGGTCACGCTGCGCAACCTCGCCAGCGGGGCCGAGCAGATCCTCTCCGACGGCGGCCGCGAGGAATCCCCCAGCTTCGCGCCGAACGGCCGCTGGATCCTCTTCGCCACCCAGGCCGGCGGCCGCGACTCGCTCATGGCGGTCACGGTCGACGGTCGCGTCAAGCAGCGCCTGAGTTCCAGCCTCGGCGACATCCGCGAGCCGAGCTGGGGCCCCTTCACCCAATAGCCCGCGCGCGGGCCGTCCACCGGAGGTCGTCCATGATCACCCCGCTCAGTCGTCTGCTCGCCGCGGCCGCGCTCGCCGCGCTTGCCGCCTGCTCCAGCGTCAAGCTCGACGAAGCCGGCGCCGGCGCGCCGGTGGAAAACCGCAGCGCCGATGGCAGCGCGGGCACGCCGGCGGGCGGCGCCACCACCGGCACCGCCGATGTCGGCGCGACCCCCGGCACGCGCGCGGTCACGCCGGTGGAGGTGGGCCGCAAGGATCCGCTCGACGATCCGGCCGGCCAGCTCGCCAGGCGCAGCATCTACTTCGACTTCGACCAGTACACCATCAAGGACGAGCACAAGGCCACGCTCGAGGCGCATGCCCGCTACCTGATCGCCAACCGCGGCCGCAAGGTGGTCATCCAGGGCAACACCGACGAGCGCGGCAGCCGCGAATACAACCTCGCCCTGGGCCAGAAGCGCGCCGAGGCCGTGCGCAAGGCGCTGACCGCCCTGGGCGTGCCCGACGCGCAACTCGAGGCCGTGAGCTTCGGCGAGGAGAAACCGCGCGCCAGCGGCACCGACGATGCCGCCATGGCCGAGAACCGCCGAGCCGATCTGGCCTACCAGTGATGCGCGCCCTCCCCCTCCCCGCGCAGACCGCCGCGCGCGGCCCGGCAAGGCCGCTGCTAGCGGGCCTGCTGAGCGCTGCCCTGCTCGCCCTGAGCAGCGCACCCGCCCATGCCCTGTTCGGCGACGACGAGGCACGGCGCGCCATCATCGACCTGCGCTCGCGGGTGGAACTGCAGTCGCGTGACTTCAACACCCGCCTGACCGAGCTCAACACCCAGATCGGCGCCCGGCTCGATGCGCTCACCCAGCGCCTCGATCGCCTCGAGCAGAGCGCGCGCGGCCAGTTCGAGCTGCAGAACCAGATCGAGCAGCTGCGCCAGGAGACCGCCCGGCTGCGCGGCCAGCTCGAGGTGCAGACCAACGAGCTCGCGCAGACGCAGCGTCGCCAGAAAGACGCCATGGCCGAGATCGACGCCCGGGTGAAGCCCTTCGAGCCGGTGAGCGTGCAGATCGATGGCAAGACCGTGAGCGTCGAGCCCGAGGAGCGCCGCACCTACGAGGCTGCGATGACCGCGCTGCGCGCCGGCGACTTCGCCACCGCGCAGGCCGGCTTCAGCGCGCTGCGGCTGCGCTGGCCGGCAAGCGCCTACGGCCCTGGCGCGCTCTACTGGACCGGCAATGCCCAGTACGCCCAGAAGGACTGCAAGGCCGCGATGGGCACGCAGCAGCAGTTCATCACCCGCCACACTGATCACCCCAAGGTGCCCGACGCGCTGCTCACCATCGGCCTGTGCCAGATCGAGACCGGTGACAAGCGGGGCGCCCGCAAGACCCTCGAATCGGTCATCGACAAGCACGCCGGCACGCCGGCCGCAGCCCAGGCGAAGGAACGCCTGGCCACCCTCAAGTAGAAGCCCGCACCATGCAGGATCCCGACATCGCCGGCATGCAGGCCACCGTCATCGCCGCCACCTTCGCGGTGTGCGTCATGCTCGGCGCGCTGATGCAACGCAGCAACTTCTGCACGATGGGCGCCATCGCCGACATCGTGAACATGGGTGACTGGACCCGCATGCGGATGTGGCTCGCCGCGATCGGCGTGGCGATCGCCGGCACGCAGACCCTGGCCTGGGCGGGCCTGATCGACCCCGGCAAGAGCTTCTACACCGCGCCCGCGCTCACCTGGTTGTCCCATCTCGTCGGCGGACTGATGTTCGGCTTCGGCATGGTGCTGGCCTCGGGCTGCGGCAGCAAGACCGTGCTGCGCATCGGCGGCGGCTCGCTCAAGAGCCTGGTGGTGTTCCTGGTGATGGGGCTGTTCGCCTACATGACCATGCGCGGCGTGTTCGGGGTGTTCCGCGTGGGCGTGCTCGACAAGGCCGCCCTTGATCTTGCCCACGGCCAGGATCTCCCGCGGCTGCTGGCGGCCGGCAACGCCGCCGCCCTGCCCGGCCTGCGGCTGGGCCTGGGGCTGGGCCTGGGCGCGGCGCTGATCGCCTTCGCGCTGGCCGGCCGCGACTTCCGCCGTGGCGAGCCGATCATCGGCGCCCTGGGGGCCGGACTGGCCGTGGTGGCGGTCTGGGCGATCAGCGGCCTGCTCGGCTATGTCGCCGAGGCGCCCGACACCCTCGAGGAGAAATTCCTCGGCACCAACTCCGGGCGACTGGAGTCCCTGAGCTTCGTCGCGCCGGTGGCCTACACGCTGGAACTGGTGATGCTCTGGAGCGATCGCAGCCGGGTGCTCACCCTGGGCATCATGTCGGTGCTCGGGCTGTTCGCGGGATCGCTCATGCATGCGCTGCTCACCCGCCAGTTCCGCTGGGAAGGCTTCCACGGCACCGAAGACACCGCCAATCACCTCGTGGGCGGCGCGCTCATGGGCGTGGGTGGGGTCACCGCGCTGGGCTGCACCGTAGGCCAGGGACTCTCGGGCATCTCCACCCTGGCGGTGGGCTCGATGCTCACGCTGGCCGCCATCATGGGCGGCGGCTGGGCCGCGCTTCGCTACCAGATGTGGCGTGTCGAGCGCATGGACTGAATCAACCGGTTTGACCAGGCATTCAGGAAATCGTAATATCTAAGGCTTCGGGTCGTTAGCTCAGCTGGTAGAGCAGCGGACTTTTAATCCGTTGGTCGCAGGTTCGAATCCCGCACGGCCTACCAAACACAGAACCAAGCGCAGCACCAAGCACAACACCAAGGACGCCATCAGGGCGGTCAGAGGCTACCCAGCCACGCTGACCGCCCTTTGTCCTTCAGGGGCGCCCTCCCTGACGCCCTTGAAACACAGGAACGGTTCAGCCCGAGGACGCCGCCGGGGACACCCCGTCGGAGAGCTCGTCCTGCTTGCGGCGACGTGCCAGCAGAGCACCCACCTCCTCGGCGGGCATCTCGCCCGCGAACAGGCGGCCCTGAAGCTCCCGACAGCCCAGCCCGAAACACATGCGGGCCTGGGCCTCGGTCTCGACGCCCTCGGCAACCACCTCGATGCCCAGCGCGCGGGCGATGCCCACCAGGGCCGAACCGATCGCCTGGCCGCGGCCCCCGGCCGCGATGTCGGCCACCACAGACTTGTCGAGCTTGAGGAAATCCACATCGAGTTCACGCAGGTGCTGCAGCGAGGACTGTCCGGCGCCGAAGTCGTCGATCGACACCCGCACTCCCAGTTGCTTGATCTGCGCCACCCGGGCCAGGAAGTCGGGATCGCGCCCGGCCAGCAGCGATTCGTGAAGCTCGATCTCGAGGCAGGCGGCACCGACGCGGCTCTCGCGCAGCACCCGGTGCAGGGACTCGATGAAGCCATCGCGACGCAACTGCAGGGCCGAGATGTTGACCGACATCCGCAGGCCGATGGCGCCGGCGGCATGCCAGGCCGCCAGTTGCCGGCAGGCCGTGCGCAGGACCCACTCACCCACCAGGGCCATCATGCCGTTCTCCTCGAGCACCGACAGGAACTGCTCGGGCAGCAGCATGCCGCGCGACGGCGATTGCCAGCGCAGCAGCGCCTCGACGGCCACCGGGTCGCCAGAGACCCCGTCATGGCGGATCTGGTAGTGCAGCTCGAACTGCCCGCGCTCGAAGCCGCGCTTGAGCTCGACCTCCAGGCGCATGCGATCGAGCGCCCGCCGATTCATGCTCGGCTGGAAGAAGGCGTGCGTGCCGCGCCCCGCTTCCTTGGCGCTGTACATGGCGTGATCGGCATTGCGCAGCAGCGTCTCGACGGTGTCGCCATCAACCGGGAAGACCGCGATCCCGATCGAGGCCCCGATGCTGATCTCGTGTTCGTTCAGGCGCACCGAACGGGCGATGGCATTGCGGATGCGGCGCGCGATCACGCCGGCATCCTCGGGGACGGCGATGCTCGGCAGGATCACCGTGAACTCGTCACCGCCCATGCGGAACAGCACGTCGCTGTCGCGCAGGCAGCCCTGGATGCGCGAGGAGGCCTCGCGCAGCAGGCGGTCGCCGCTGTCGTGGCCCAGGCTGTCGTTCACGATCTTGAACCGGTCGAGATCGATGAACATCAGCGCCCCGGACTGCCCGACCCGCGCCGCCTGCTCGATCGACTCCTGGATGCGCTCCATGAAATAGGCGCGGTTGGGCAGGCCGGTGAGCGCGTCGTGGTAGGCCTCGTGGCGCATCCGCGCCTCGCGCTGGGTGCGCTCCTGATCCTGTCGCGAGATGGTGCGGTCGGCCTTGCCCACCACGCCCGAGAGGAACACGTAGAGCAGCCCGAGCAGGGCCAGCACCACCCCGGCAACCCGCCACTGCGCCTCGTTCTGCTGGGCCAGCATCTCGGTGACGTCGGAGTAGACCTCGAACACCCCCTCGACCTGATCGGTGCCCGCAGCCATGACCGGGACGTAGGAGGAGATCAGGCTGCGGTTGCTGATGACGCCCTCGAAGGCATCGAAGCGATCCCGGAATGTGATCAGGCTGGAGACCTCGCCACGCCGGGCAGCGAGAAAGCCGGCGTTGCCCGACTTGTCCTCGCCGATCTGGCGCTCATCGGTGGAAAAGACCGTGATCCCGTCGACACTGTAGATCTTGACCTTGGCCACCTGCAGACGGGCCATCCGGTCGAGCACCTCGGCGCGCAGCGGCGCCTGCAGGGGATCGGCGACGAGTTCGGCGCGGCTTCGCCCGGGCGAGGCCACCACCAGCCCGCGGTAGCGCTCCCAGACCTCGGTGGCAAACAGCCGCGTGAGATTGGCATTGGCCCGGTTCTCGTGCCGGACGAGGTTCTCTTCGGTGAGGTCGCGGTAGGTCCAGATCAGACCGACGGTGACCACCGCCACGCCCAGCAGGCTGGCCAGGGCGAAGTAACGCATCAGGCGAAACGGCGAGCGCCCGCCCGTCGACGTCAAAGCCGGGGGAACGGACCGAACCGACTTCCAGGAGCGACCTGCGAACATGACCGGACAACGGCAGCAAGCCGACAAACTTGAGGAGCTAGCGGGGACTCTATCGCCGCCGGGGGGCGCGGCGCCAGCCGCCACCATGGCCATCCGTCGGGCGCAGCTGACCGTCCGGTTAGGATGCGGTCAACGCGGCGAAGACCCCCACGGGGGCGGGCATGCCGCGCGCCCCGGATTCGCGCGAATGGACCGACTGCAACCTCTGACCGGCATCGTCCTCATGCTGGCCCTGGCCTGGGTGATCGGCGAGCGCAGACGCGCCATCGCCTGGCGTCCGGTCTGGGCCGGGCTGGCGCTCGCCCTTGGGCTGGCCGCCCTCCTGCGCTGGCTGCCAGGGGTGGGCGCGGTGCTCGCGCAGCTCAACGCCGCGCTCGATGCGCTGCAGATGGCCACGGCGGCCGGCACGGCCATGGTCTTCGGCTATCTGGGTGGCGCGCCCCTGCCTTTCCAGCCCTCGGGCACGGGCTCCAGCTTCGTGCTGGCGGCCCAGGCGCTGCCGCTGGTGCTGGTGGTCTCGGCGCTGTCGGCGCTGCTCTTTCACTGGGGCCTGATGGGACGCCTGGTTGGCGCTTTCGCCTGGCTGCTCGAGCGCACCCTGGGCATCGGCGGCGCGGCCGGCATGTCGGCGGCGGCCAATGTCTTCGTGGGCATGGTCGAGGCGCCGGTGGTGGTTCGCCCCTGGCTGGCCGGCATGAGCCGCGGGGAGCTCTTCATCGTGATGAACTGCGGCATGGCCACGGTGGCGGGCACGGTGCTCGTGCTCTATGCCAGCCTGCTCAAGCCGGTGCTGCCCGACGCGCTCGGCCATCTGGTGGCCGCCTCGGTGATTGCCATCCCGGTGGCGATCGCGGTGGCCGCGCTGATGGTGCCCTGCGAGCGCCCCGCGGACCGCACGCGCCTGCGCCTGCCGCGCGAGGACGACAGCACCATCGGGGCGATCGCGCGCGGCACCACCGAGGGCCTGCAACTGCTGCTGAACATCATCGCCATGCTGGTGGTGTTCGTCGCGCTGGTGGCGCTGGTCAACGCGGCGCTCGCCCTGCTGCCGGCCGTGGCCGGCGCGCCCCTCAGCGCCGAGCGCATCCTGGGCCTGCTCTTCGCGCCGCTGGCCTGGCTCACCGGGGTGCCCTGGGCGGAGTCCGCCACCGCCGGCCAGCTGCTGGGCAAGAAGACCGTGCTCAACGAGTTCCTCGCCTTTGCCGACCTTGCCGCCCTGCCGGCGGACGCGCTGTCGCCACGCAGCCGCCTGCTGATGACCTACGCGCTCGCCGGTTTCGCCAACTTCGGCAGCCTCGGGATCATGGTGGGCGGTCTGAGCCCGATGCTGCCCGCGGAGCGCCGGACGGAGTTCGGCCGCCTGGCCATGCTCAGCCTGCCCGCCGGGCTGCTCTCCACCTGCATCACCGCCGCGATCGTCGGCATCGTCTTCTGAAGGAAATCGCCTTGTCGAACGCCATGCCCTGGGTCGCCGCGGTCATCTTCGCGCTGGCAATCGCCCACACCTTCTCGACCAAGTTCTTCGAGCGGCTCGCGCACGCGCAGCCCGGGCATGCCGGGATCTGGCACCTGCTCGGCGAAGTCGAGGCGGTGTTCGGCTTCTGGGCCATGGTCCTGATCGTGTGCATGGCCTTCATGCTCGGCAGCCAGGAGGCCACCGACTACCTCGATTCGCGCAACTTCACCGAGCCGATGTTCGTGTTCGCGATCATGGTGATCGCCGCCAGCCGGGCCGTGCTGCAGGTGGCCCGCAGGGCGGTGGAGATCATCGCGCGGGCTGTGCCGCTGCCCGGCGCGATGGCCACCTACTTCGTGCTGCTGGCCCTGGTGCCGCTGCTCGGCTCGCTGATCACCGAGCCTGCGGCAATGACCCTGGGCGCGCTGATGCTGCGCGAGCGGATCTTCGCGGCGGATGTCTCCAGCCGGCTGAAGTACGCCACGATCGGCACCCTGTTCGTGAACGTGTCCATCGGGGGCACGCTCACCGCGTTTGCGGCGCCGCCGGTGCTGATGGTGGCCGCCACCTGGGAGTGGGACTCGCTCTTCATGCTGACCCAGTTCGGCTGGAAGGCCGCGATCGCGGTGGCGGTGAGCGCGCTTGTCTGCACCCTGCTCTTCGGGCGCGAACTGGCCAGTCTCGCGCCCCCCCCGAAGAGCATGCGCGAGCCGCTGCCGGCCTGGGTCGCGCTGCTGCACATCGTGTTCCTGCTGGGGGTGGTGGCGTTCGCGCATCATCCTGCCGCCTTCATGGGCCTGCTGCTCTTCTTCATGGGCTTTGCCACCGCCTACCCGCAGTATCAAGACCGGCTCATCCTGCGCGAGGGCCTGATGGTGGCTTTCTTCCTGGCGGGGCTGGTGGTGCTCGGCGGTCAGCAGCAGTGGTGGCTCGAGCCCCTGCTCACCCGCATGGACTCGACCGCGGTCTATTACGGCGCCACCGCGCTGACCGCGATCACCGACAACGCCGCGCTCACCTACCTGGGCTCCCTGGTGCCAGGGCTGAGCGACGAGTTCAAGTACTCGCTGGTGGCCGGTGCCGTGACCGGCGGCGGACTCACCGTGATCGCGAACGCGCCCAACCCGGCCGGCATGGCCATCCTGCGGCCGCACTTCGAGGACGAGGCGGTGAGCCCGCTGTGGCTGCTGGTGGCCGCCACGCCTCCCACGCTCATGGCGATCATCGCGTTCCGCCTGTTCTAGCCGCCGCGCCATCGGCGCCTCAGGCACTGCGTCACCGGCAGCCTGAGCAATAGCTCACGGCGCCCCGCGGCGTCGCTCCCTATACTCGACCGAGCGGTCCTCAGAGGACCCGTGGGTGCGCCGGCAACTGGCCGGCGCCCACCCCGGCATGGGAGCAAGGCTTGCCCGACGCGGCGCTCAGTCTCGAAACACTCGGCCAGTGGATCGCCACGATCGATCCGCAGGCGCAGCGCATCACCTGGTGCACGCAGGCGCTCGCCACCGCGCTGCCGCAGTGGCAGGTCGGGCGATCGCCCGCCGCCCTGGGTGCTGCCTTCCGCGGCCTGAGCGAACTCCTCGAGCAGGTTCGCGAGAGCGGCCGGGCCGAGGCGGTGCTCACCGGACCCGACGGCCACCCGTTCAGCGCCCAGGCGGCCACCGATGCCGGCGGCCTGTTGCATCTGCGGCTGGCCGATCTGCGGCCCGACCAGCAGGCCGCAGCCCGGCACCTCAACGATCGCGAGCAACTGCTGCTGCTGTCGCGCTCGCTCTCGGTGGGCGAGATGGCCTCCACCCTGGCCCACGAGCTCAACCAGCCGATCGGCGCGCTCACCAATCTGCTGCGCGGCCTTCTCATCCGCATCGATCGCGGCAATCTCGAGCCGGCCAGCGTACGGCCGGCGGTGCAGCGCGGCGTGGAGCACGCGCTCTATGCAGCCGGCATCATCACCCGGGTGCGCGATTACGTGCAGCACCGCCAGCCCAAGGCCGAGGCCATCGCGCTGCGCGGTCTGGTGGACGACGCGATCTCGCTGCTCGACTGGGAGATCCAGCGCGACGGCGTCTCGGTGGCGGTGCACGAGTCGCCCGGCGCGCAGGGCGCCGTGGTGCGCGGCGACCGCGTGCTGCAGCAGCAGGTCCTGGTCAACCTCGCGCGCAATGCGATCGAGGCGATGCGCAGCGTGGCGCGGCCCGACCGCCGGCTGGAGATCCTGATCGGCCTCGACGAGGACACCGCCACGCTCGGCATCGCCGATCGCGGCCCGGGCATCGACGAGAGCGCCGCGGCGCGGATGTTCACGCCCTTCTTCACCACCAAGCCGGGCGGCATGGGCGTTGGCCTGCATGTCTGTCGCTCGATCATCGAACTGCAGCAGGGACGCCTCTGGTTCACGCCCCGCGACGAGGGTCCGGGCTGCACCTTCTGGGTGTCGCTGCCCCGCGCCACCGAAGCCACGGAGCTTGCCGCATGACGCGCACCATCCTGCTGGTCGACGACAGCGAACACTTCCGGGAATCGGCCGCGTGGCTGCTGGAGAGCCTGGGCTACGACGTGCACGCATTCGACAACCCCGAGGGCTTTCTGGCGGCGCTCGACGGCATCGACCCGGCCGGGCCTGCCTGCGTGCTGCTCGACATGCGCATGCCCGGACTGTCCGGCCTGCAGGTGCACGACGCGCTGATCGAACGCGGCGTGAGCTGGCCGGTGGTGTACATGACCGGTCACGGCGACGTCCCGCTGGCGGTGGAGGCCATGCAGAAGGGCGCCTACAGCTTCCTGGAAAAGCCCTTCCAGGATTCGGTGCTGGAGCGCACCCTGGAGCAGGCCTTCGCGCGCGGTGCCGTGAAGCCAGGCGCGGCGCCCGCGAACGCGCCGGTGTCGACTGTCAGCGCGTCCGGCCATGACGAAGGTCAGGCCCCTGACGAGGCCGATGACGATCCCGCCACCCGGGCGCACCGCGCACGGCTGGCCAGCCTCACCCCGCGCGAGCGGCAGGTGCTCGATCTGGTGGTCGCCGGCCTGCTGAACAAGACCATCGGCGACCGCCTGGGCATCAGCATCAAGACCGTGGAGCTGCACCGGTCACGGGTGATGCAGAAGATGGGCGCGCGCTCTTTCGCCGAACTGATGCGCAGCGTGCTCACCCACGGCGGAGTCGCCGCCTGATGCTCGAGGCCTCGCTGCTGCAGCGGCTGCCCCAGGTGCCGCTGGCCGAGTCCGAGGCACTGAACCGGCTGCTCGGCGTGCTCGCCCATGCCGGCCTGAGCGCCGCGCCCTGGCACGAGCCCGTCCAGCGGCGCGACTTCGACCCCGCCACCGTGTGGGTGTCCTTCGATTCCGACCTCGGCGAGGTGCGCATCTCGCCGCTGCGCGCGGCAGGCCGACCCGTGGCGGTGCGCCCCATCGACGGCCGCATCGAAGCCAGCGCGGTCAGCCACGCCCTGGAAGCCAGCGAGCCGCTGATCGGCCAGCTCGAGACCGTGCTGGCCACGCCGCTGCTGCCGCGCGCGCTGCACTCCGGGCCCGGCAAGGGCAGCTGTTCAGTGAAGCTGCAAAGCCCCGACGGCCATGCCGCCCGCATCGGGCTCAGTCATCAGGCCTGCGAGCAGCTGCCCCTGCCGCTGATGCGCGCCCTGCCCGCAGGGCTGCTGCCCGTGCGCCTGCCCTGCCGGGTGGCCCTGGGCAGCTGCCTGCTCAGCCGCGCGGAATGGCTCGGACTCGAGGCCGGCGACGTGCTGCTGCCGGCCCACGACCCAACCCAGCCCTGGCCCGTGCGGGCCACGGTCTTTCACCAGCGTCACGAGGCGACCGCGTGGTTCCACCCGCTGCGCGGCCAGCTCGAATTCACCCATCAGGAGCACCATCCCATGAACGATCCCCTGAGCGGCCGCCAGTCGGCCGAAGCCGCGGTTGCGTCCGGCGCCGACTGGGAGTCGCTGCCGATCCGGGTGCGCTTCGAGCTGCCCCGGGTCAGCGTGCCGCTCGGCGTGCTGGCCGGCCTGCAGCCCGGGGCGGTGATCAACGTGGCGCGGACCGCGCAGTCTCTTACCGTCGATCTGCTCACCGACGATCGCCTGATCGGCCGTGGCGAGGTGGTGGCCCTGGGCGACGGCTTCGGGGTGCGCCTGCGCGAGCTCGTGGCCGCGCCGCGCTGATCGACCACCCGGCCCGACGCCCTCACCCCCACCGCCCGACCCGATGGATCTGACCTCCTTCACCCCGGCAACCGCGCTCATCACGGTGGTGGTGCTGTCGCTGGCGCCCTTCGTGGCGGTGATGGTGACGTCCTTCACCAAGATCGTGGTCGTGCTCAGCCTGCTGCGCACCGCGCTGGGCCTGCAGCAGACCCCGCCCAACGTGGTCATCAACGGCATGGCCCTGGTGCTCACGCTGTACGTGATGTACCCGGTGATGCTCGACGTGGCCGACCGCTGGAAGAGCTCGGGGCAGACCGCGACCAGCGCCGCCCGTGACACCGACCGCATGCTCGGCGCGATCGATGCCGTGAAGGAGCCCCTGCGCACCTTCCTGATCAAGCACAGCGCGCCGCGGGAACGGGCCTTCTTCCAGAAGACCGCGCAGCGCATGGTGGGCGAGCAGCGGGCCGATCAGGTCAACGAGAACGACTTCATCGTCGTGATCCCGGCGTTCACGGTGAGCGAACTGGTGTCGGCCTTCCAGATCGGGTTCCTCATCTTCCTGCCCTTCCTGGTGATCGACCTGGTGGTGAGCAACATCCTGCTCGCCATGGGCATGATGATGCTGTCGCCGGTGACGGTCTCGCTGCCCTTCAAGCTGCTGCTGTTCGTGCTGATCGACGGCTGGGTGAAGCTCTCCCACGGCCTGGTGCTGTCCTACCACTGACCCGCAAGGCGAACGCGCATGCAGCAGACCGAGGCGATCCGCCTGACCTACGACGCGCTGTGGCTGGTGCTGCAGCTCTCCGGCCCGCCGATCGTGGTGGCCTCGCTGGTGGGCGTGGTGGTGGCGCTGGTGCAGGCCGCCACCCAGCTGCAGGAGCAGACCCTGCAGTACACCCTGAAGTTCATCGCGATCGTGTTCACGCTGTTTGCCACCGGGTCATTCCTGGCCGGCTCGCTGCAGGCCTACGGCGACCGGATCTTCAGCGACTTCAGTACGATCGTGCGGCGCTGAGGCGCACGAGCCACGCGCGCGCATGGAAGCGTTCAGCCGGCTGAGTGACCTCGCGCTGCTGCTGGGCCTGTCCACGGTCAGGCTGGCGGTGGCCTTCCTGCTGCTGCCGATGTTCACCCAGGAGTCCCTGCCGGCGCTGGTGCGCAACAGCCTGTTCGTGGGCATCGGCGTGATCACGCTCGCCATGCAACCCACCGCCGTGCCGCCCGGGCTGGACGTGGGCAGCTGGGTAGGGCTGTTCGCGAAAGAGGCCTTCATCGGCGCGGTGATCGGATTCTTCGCCAGCAGCCTGCTGTGGGCGGTCGAGTCGGCCGGCCAGCTGATCGACGCGAAGTCCGGCGCCTCGCTGGGCGCGATGGTCGATCCGTTCAGCGGCAACCAGAGCTCCAACACCGGCGTGCTGCTGGCCCGGATCGGCAGCTGGGTCTTCATGGCCTCCGGCGGCTTCATGTTCCTGGTGGGCGTGCTGCTCGAGAGCTACGTGGCCTGGCCGGTGACCAGCGCCCTGCCCGCCCTGCGCCCGGAGGCGGTCAGCAGCTTCGAGGGCGCGCTGGGCCGCATCATGCTGCTCATGCTCATGCTGGCCGGGCCGGTGCTGGTGGTGCTCTACGTGATCGACGCGGCGCTGGGCCTGGTCAATCGCTACGCGCCCAGCATCAACCTGCTCACCATCGCGCCCCCCGTGAAGTCCCTGCTCGCCCTGGGCGTGGTCATGGTGCTGCTCGGATCGATCATCGATCTGATGGTGGTCGAGTTCACGCAGAAGCTGCCCGCCATCCTCGGCGTGGTGCGCGGCCTGTTCGTGCCTTGAGTCGCGCCAGCGACAGTGGCAGGGCGGACCCACCCGGCGCGTGCCAACCCGCGCTAGGGTCGGCCCCAGTTACCGAGGCGGGTGGCCAGGACTAGACTGCGTCCATTCCCTGAACCGACCTTGACCATGAACCCGCTTTCCGGCCTAGCCGCCGGCCTGGCCATCCGGCCCGGCCCGATCGACCCGCTCTCCGCGCCCGGCGCCACGCCTGCCGCGGCCGCCCCGGCGGGCGCTCAGGGCGGCCTGCGTTTCGAGGGCTGGCCGCAGCGGCCCGGTCAGGCCACGGTCCTGGGTGAGGCGGTGTTCAACGGCGATGCGAGCGATCATCGCGCCATCGCCCAGTCGATCCTCGACTCGCTGTTCCTGCCCGACGCGTGATCTGTCGTGCCGGCCCTTCCGGTGCACCGCACACTGCGCGCCTCGCCCGACTGGCAATCGGCCGCCCAGAAACTGGTTGCCGCGCTGGGCGCGCAGCCCGATGACGATGCCCGTGTGAAGCTGCTCGACCGGGTCTGGTCGCAGGCCGGTGACGAGCAATATCCGGTCTTCATCCAGCTCCTGTGCTCGGTCGAGCAGTTCGGCAATGCCCGGGCTCGGGTGCTGCTGGCCAAGACCCTTGCCGCGGCGCTGAGCACCGCGCGCCTGCCCTCCGGCAGCCTGCCCGCCTGGGGGGCGGCCGGCTGGGTCAGCCAGCCCCCGCCGCTCGAGGCAAGCCTGCTCTTCACCGATCTGCTGCCCGGCATGGGCGATCTGCCCTTGCCGCCGCCGGTGCCGGCCGTCGCGCCACCACCGACGCGAGCGCGCCGGCGGGTCGGCCCGATGGAATACCTCTGCGCCTGGCTGCTGCACCCTGGCGCGCCCACCAGCCTGTCCCGCGATGACTTCGCCTTCGCGCTGCAGCGCCTGATGTCGCTGTTCAACGCGGCGCCGCAGGCCGCGCGCCTCTATGCCGAGATGCTCACGGCACAGGCGCTCGAGTCCACCGAGGGCCAGTTCAATCGGCAGACCCGAAACGTGCTGGAGACCATCGGCAAGCTGTGGGCCGGGGGCGAGTCGCCGCGCGAGATCGCCGCGCGCGCGCTGACGGTCGCGGCCACGCCGGACACAGACCGCTTCGGTGCGCCAGCCTGGAAGCCGCGCTGAACCTCGCCTGACCGGGCGGCGCGATCAGTCGGCCGCCGCCTCGCGGTCGGCAAGCCGAACGGCACCCACCGGCAGGCCCCGATCACGCAGGCGGCGCTCCAGGTCGAGCACGCCGCGCGAGACGGCCTCGCGCGCGCCGGGCGTGGCGCTCACCACCAGATTGAGCTGACCGGCCTCGCGATTGAGCACGATCTGCTCGATCGGGCCGCTGCCGGCCGGAAACAGCATGCGGATCGCATCATCGGCAGATCCGCTGAGCGGCACCTGGCCGATCAGGCGCGCCACCAGTGCCGCAGCATCCACCGCCGAGCCCGCCGCTCCGGCGGCCGGGGCCGGCACCGCGGTGGCGATCGACATCTCCGGCAGACGGCTGGGCATGAACAGCCCATCGGCGACAGTGGGTTCGCGGGTCTGCGCCTGTGACTGGGTCGACGCGCGGGAGCGCGCCCCGGCAGGCTCGTGCCCGGGCACCGCGGTGGCTCGCGTCGACGCCCCGGCAGCCGGCTCGGCCGGCACACCCGCATCGCGGCCGGCCACCCCCTGCGAAGGCATGCCTTCGGCAAGCAGCGGATCGGGCATCATCGCCATGAGCGGGTCAGCGCCGAGGGCCGTGCCCGACGCCGACGCGCCCGACACCGACGCGACAGGCGCCGCGCCCGCAGCCGCGCTCGCCCCCGACAGGGCCGCAGCCAGGGTCATGCGGGTGGCGGCCGGCAGCGCGGCGAACGGATCTGGCGTGGCACCCGGTCCGGCAAGCGGGTCACCCCGCGAGCCGGCAAGGGCCTCGCTGCCTGCTCCCGGCAGCGCGAGCCCGAACAGATCGGGCGAACCCTCTTCCGATTCCTCAGCCAGGCCAGCGCGGGAAGGCGCACCCGTCGGACGAGCAGTGGCGTCAGACGCGTGCGGCGGGCTGCGTCGGGCCAGCGCCTGCTCGAAGGCGTCGCGGCCGCCGTCGGCGCGCAGCGCGCCCGGGGCACGCGCGGCGAGGGACGGCGATCGGGGTTCAGGCACGGCGTTCATCGAATCCTCCTGGCGTGATCGGCCGCGGCCCGGCTGTCGGCCGCTTCCTCGAAAACCGCTTCCTCCGCAAGCATCTGCGAGCGGCGAGCGTCGCTGCGATGCCGCTCCTGCAGCGCATCGAGGCGCGCCCGCGCGCGCACGACCTCGGCCTGGGCCTGGGCCAGTCTGCTCCTCGCCTCGGCCAGTTCGGTCTCGCTGCGGGCGACATGACCATCGGCGTTGCGGCAGCCGGTCTCGAACTGTTCGCGTCGGGCCTGCACCAGCGGCAGCATGCGGTGCAACTGCTCGACCGAGCGGCGGGTCCAGGCGGTGAAGTCATCACTGGCGGTGCGCCAGCGGGCCTGGATATCGCGGGCCTCGGCCAGTTGCCTGCCCGCGGCCCGCTCGGCCGCCTGGCAGGTGGCGAGGTCCCGCTCCAGCGCCTCCAGGCGGATGCGGCGCACGCGCAGCACCTGACGCATGTCCTCGAGCCGCTCGGCACTCATCCCACCACCTTGGACATCGCCATCAGGGTCTCGCCCATGGTGGCCGACTGGTCGGCACGCTGACCAAGGAGCGCCTGGATTGCCGACTGGCGGGCGACCGCGGCGTCGGCGATCGGATCGCTGCCCGCCTTGTACTCGCCCATCTGGATCATGAACTCCAGCTCGGCGTGCTTCGCCATGAGCTGACGGATCATCGTGGCGGCCATCTGGTGCGGCGGCTGGGTCACCCGGTTGAAGACCCGGCTCACGCTGGCGAGCACGTCGATCGCCGGATAGCGGGATTGCTGCGCGAGCTTGCGTGAGAGCACGATGTGGCCGTCGAGGATCGAGCGGACTTCCTCGCCCACCGGGTCGGCCGTGTCCTCGTCCTCGAGCAGCACCGAGTAGAAGCCGGTGATCGAGCCGCGCGCATCGGTGCCGGCGCGCTCGAAGAGCCGCGGCAGTTCGGCAAACACCGACGGCGGAAAGCCGCGACGCACCGCCGGCTCGCCCGCGGCCAGCCCGATCTCGCGCAGCGCGCGGGCAAAGCGGGTGACCGAGTCCATCATGAGCAGCACGTCGGCGCCCTCGGCCCGGAAGCCCTCGGCGATGGCGGTGGCCACGTGCGCGGCGCGGGCCCGTTCCATCGAGGGCCGGTCGGAGGTGGCCACCACCAGCACCGTGCGGGCGCGCGCCTCGGGCCCGAGGCAATCGTCGATGAACTCGCGCACCTCGCGGCCGCGCTCGCCGATCAGCGCCACCACGTTGACCCGGGTGCGGCGCTGGCGGGCGAGCATGCCCAGCAGGGTGCTCTTGCCCACGCCAGCGCCGGCGAAGATGCCCACGCGCTGGCCAACGCCGACCGTGAGCAGGCTGTCGATCGCCCGCACGCCGGTGGGGAAGAGTTCATGGATCGGGCTGCGATGCAGCGGGTTGGGCGCGTCGGCGAACACCGGCCGGCGCGGCAGCGCTGCCGGCAGCGGCGCGCCGCCGTCGATGGGCACGCCGCGGGCATCGAGCACCCGACCGAGCAGCGCGTCACCGAAGGGCACGGTGAGCTCCTGCGAGGAGACCACCACCTCGGCCGAGAGCGACACCCCGTTCAGGGGCGCCAGCGGCATCAGCAGCGCCTGGCCGCCGGACAGACCGACCACCTCGGCGGCGATCCGCACACCCGAGTCGGGGTCGATCAGTTCGCACTGCTGCCCGATCCGGGCATCAAGGCCCGCGACCCGCAGCGTCGCGCCCACCGCCTCGACCAGTCGCCCGCGGCGCCGGATGGTGCGCACATCGGCCAGGGCGCGCGCCAGCGGATCGCCCGCAGGCAGGGATCGCAGCGCGGCTGCGCCTCCCGCCGGGTTGCTCGCGGCGGGATCAGACACCGCGCGCGGATCCGTCGTCGACCTGCTCGCTCGCCTCGGCGAGCGCGGCACGCACCGCGGCAAGCTGCACCGGCAATCCCGCCTCGATGAGACCGCCACCGGTGTCGATCTCGCAGTCGAAGGCGCCCATTCCGTCTCCGGGCACCACCTGTATCCGGGGGTGATCCGCTGCCAGTGCCTGCCTGAGGGGCTCCACCAGCTCTGCGGCGACCCGCACCCGGACCGATGCGGACACCTCGAGTTCCTCGAGCGCGCGTGCCGCGATCGCCCCCACCACGGCCACCGGCCCGAGCTGACCGGCGATGCGATCGACCACCGCCATCGCCAGGTGCACCACCCGCGCCTGCATCGCGGCCTGTTCGCGCGCGAAGGCGAGATCGGCCGAGGCCGTTGCGGCAGCGATCGCCTGAGCGAACTCGGCACGCACCTCGGCCAGGCCTTGCGCACGGCCTTCCGCCAGCGCCCGCGCCCGCAGCGCGTCGCACTCGGTGTCCAGGGCCTCGCGCAGACGGGTGACCCGCCGCAGCATATCCACGGTCTCGTCGACCGCCGAGACCTCATCGCGCTTGATCAGCGCGCGATTGGCCACGAGCGAGAACTCGGGGCTGCGGAACAGGGTCAGGCGGCTCATGCCGCGCGCCCCTGTGAATCGCGCTGGCGCCCGGCCCAGAGCATCCGGGCGTCGTCGGCAACCCGCGCGAGCAGGGCCGGCTCCACCTCACCGAGCGCGTTGGAGCGCGGAAAGAGCATGGCCAGCCGACGCCGCATCGCCACCGGGGCGCTCGCGCTGCGCAGCAGCACCTCGCCGCCCAGGGCATGGAGCTGCCCCACCGGGTCGGCCTCCCAGGTCACGGCAAGCGCCGCCGCGCGCCCCACGCACAGACGGGTGAGCACGTCCAGTCGCTCCTCGCCGATCACGTCGGCCACCCGCTTGAGCACCGAGCCATCGATGCACTGCCGCAGCGCGCGCGCGCAGAGCACCGCGCCCGCGAGCACCGCGAGCTCATGACGGCGTTCGCGCGGACAGTCGGCCCAGTCGGGCAGCGGCCCGATCGCCGAGGCATCGAAGTGCCACAGCCCGGCGCGACGCTCCCAGGCCGCGGTGAGCAACGCGCTGGCGCGTCCGCTCGCCGGCGCGCTGAGCGGGGTGCGCGAGGCGTCGGCCTCGAATGCGATCTGACCCAGCACCCGGGCTTCATGGCACCAGCGGGCGCGACGGGCGCGGGCATCGGCCAGGCGGGCCGGCAGCGTGCTCTCGCTCATTCCTCCTCCGAGCGCATGCGCCAGCGGCGCTCGCGCAGCATCCAGAAAGCGGCCATCAGCAGAAGCAGCAGCACCGCCGCCCCGCCGTAGGGCAGCAGGGCAGAGAGCGACGCCCCAGTCGAGGCCGCAGCCGCGTCGGCGCGGGCGCGGGCGCCCTGCACCGCCTCACGGGCCGGGAACAGCGAGACGGTCACGCTGTCGTAGGTGAGGCCTTCGACGCTGTTGACCACCAGCGCCTTGATCTGCCCGATCTGGCCGCTGAGATCGATGCCGGGCCGATGCTTGACCATCACCGAGGCCGAGGCGCTGCGCGGCTTGTCCGAGAGCGGGTCACGATCGGGCACGGCGAGATGCACCCGCGCCACCACCACGCCATCGATCGCCGAAATGGTGTTGGAGAGTTCCTGGGAGAGGCCATAGATCAGCCGGGCCCGTTCCTCGAGCGGCGAGGACACGAAGCCCTCCTTCTTGAACACCCGCCCCAGCGACTCGAACTCGTCGCGCGGCAAGCCCTCCGCGCGCAGGGTGTCCACCGCGCGGGCGAAGTCGCCGCGGGACACGCGGATGGTCCAGTTGGTGGAGTCCTTGGACACCTTGCTGGCCTCGATGCCCGCGGTCTGGAGGGCGGCGATCATCTCGTTGGCCTGACGCTCGTTCAGGTTCGAGTAGAGATCAGCCGCGCTGCAGGCCGTCAGCAGCAGGCAAGCGAACAGGATGGCCAGCCGGTTTTTCAGTCGATTCATGCGCATGCCTCAGATCGCCAGCCGCGTGGTCTGTCCGTCACGCATCAGTTCCACTTCCCCCTCGGCAATCCGCATGATCCGGTGCCCCGTGGGCAGTACCGCACCCACGAAGTAGCGCGCGCCGTCGGCCGTCACCACATGGCCGTTGGGCCCGTAGGCCACGCTCACCACCCGCTTGCCGGGGTCATCGGGCACCAGGGGCGCCTTCACGGCGGGCGCCTTCGGCGCCGGCGTGAATCGGATCTCCAGGCCGGCGATGCCCGGCACGTCGCGACGAACGATCGCCTCGGCGCGACGCACCCGCTCCGGGTCGGCCACACCAACCTCGGCCTCGATCACGCCACGCCCCACGTGGCGCACCTGCGCCGGCAGGCCGTTGACCCGGAACACGTCGGAAACCTGGCGCACGATGTGCTGGCCCGAGGTCAGCTCCACCGAGGCGCCAGTGCCGGCGCGGGTGACGAGGTCAGCGATCTGCGCGCGCTGCGAGTCGGTGTCGACGAAGCCGCGCACCACGGGCGTGGCAGCGCCCTGCTCGACCTTGAGATGGCCGTGACCGTGATCGCGCAGCACCGCGCGAAGACGCTCCGACAGCGACCCCTGGGGCGCACTGGCCACCGCGCCCACCATGGGCGCGAGCCAGGCCACCGAGAGGGCGAGCATCAGGCAGCCGGCCATGCCGAGGGGCACCTGCCACGCCAGACGCCGGCCGCGCGCGGCGGCGCGGCTGCTGAGTTGCCAGTTGCGGCTGAGCTGCCGGGCCTGCTCGTCCGACGGCGGACCGCCGCGCGCATCGAGCACCGGGGCCGGATCGCCCTCGCCAGGCTCAGTGGCGTCAGGCAGGGCATCGGCCGCGTCGGGCTCGATGGCCCGCTCCTGGGCGAGCTGGTTGGCCAGACGCCGGCAGGCGGACCAGCCGCGGCCCCGCGCCGAACCCACGGCGAGCATGGCATCGCCCAGCGCGAAGGGCACCCAGCGGGGCAGCACGACCGAGCGGCCGGCCGGCAGGGTCATGCCCAGCAGATTCACCTGCCCCTGCTCCACCTGCAGCCGCACATCCTCGCCTTCCTGGATCAGCGTGGCGCGCAGACCGAGCAGGGACGGATGCCGGATGACCACATCGCAGCCGAGATCGAAGCCGATGCTCAGCCGCTCGCCATCGACCAGCGGGCGACGCGCGCCGGCCCGTGGCCCGCTCACCACCGCCAGCAACGTGTCCTCGCGCTCCTCCACCGGCAGGTGCGGCCCGGCCACCGTCGGCTCCTCACGGTGACGGCTCAGCATGGCGCCCCCGTGGCGTCGCGACAGCCGCTGGCGCCGGTGGCAGGCCGGCTGCCCGGCCAGACATGGCGGTAGGTGCTGTCCACGCGCGAGTCGCCGCGGGCGGCAGCCGGGGCTGGCGCCACCGACGCGGGCATCGCAGGCGCCGGAACCGGCGCGCGGGGCGCGGGGGTGGCGCCGGCAGCCGGGACCGTACCCGTGCCCGCGGCCCCGGCAGCCGAACCGGTGAATGCCGCGGCAGCCGCCTGCACCCGGCTCGACTGCACCAGACGCGGCGTGATGAGGATCAGGCGCTCGAAACGCTGGGTGGTCTCGCTGCGGTTGCGGAACAGGTTGCCCAGCACCGGCACGTCGCCCAGCACCGGGACGCGATCGGTGGCGCGCTCGCTGCTCTCGCGCGTCATGCCGCCGATCAGCAGGCTCTCGCCCTCCTGGATGAGCGCCTGGGTGTTGATCGTGGAGCGATCGACCACCGGGATCTGATCGACCTGCTGCTTGGAGATGCTGCCGTCCTCCACCGACACCAGCAGCTTGATGCGCCAGCCCTCGCGGTCGCGGAACACATTGGGCGTCACGCGCAGCGAGGTGCCGGCCGACACGTTGAAGAGATCGACCTCCTGGCGGCCGGCCACCCGGACGTAGAAGGTGGAGTTGTTGTCGAACAGCGCCTCGACGTTCGAGAGCGTGATCAGCTGCGGCCGCGACACCACCCGCGCCGCGCCGTCCGAGGCCAGGGCATTGATGCGGGAGATGAAGTTGTAGCCGCTGCCCAGCACCGTGGACACGTACATGCCCAAGCCCGTGGGCGTGATCTGCTGGCCCGCCGCGAGCCGGGCATCGGAATCGTTGCCGCGCCCGAAGAGCACGTCGTTGCGGCCATTGATCCAGCGCCAGTTGATGCCCATCTCCTGCAGCCGCGAGATGTTCACGTCGACGATGGTGGCCTCCACCTCGACCATCTGCGGCTCGAAGTCCAGCGCCGCGATCAGCTGCTCGTACATCGGCAGGCGCTCGACCACATCGCGCACGATCACCGCGTTGGAGCGCGGATCGGCCTCGACGTGGGCGCCGCCCACCTGGCTGACCAGATAGCGCGAGCCGGGGCCGACCGCGGCCGCGGCGCCCAGCGCGTTGCGATCGGCGCCGCGCTCGACCACCGCCCGTTCGGCGCCACCGTCGCCGCCATCACCGCCCTGCCCGTTCTGGCCAAGCGTGGGCATGCGACCGATGTCGGCCAGACCCTTGCCCCGCAGGCGCGGCTGCGACGGACGCAACAAGGTCTCGCCCTCGGCCTGCGCGCTGCCGGGGCCGCCCTGCCCGGGCAGCATCGGCTGCACCAGGGTCTGACCCAGACCGGCGGTGACATTGCGCAGCACGGTGGCCACGCCAGGCACCACCAGCTGACGGCCTCCGAAGGCCACCCGGGTGTCCTGCGCCCAGGCATGGCGCAGGTAGAACACCCGGAAGCCGATCGTGCCCGGCGGCATGGATGCCGAGGCTGCGGCGGTGCTGACCGTGGCCGGCGCGGCCACGCGCGGCGCCGGCACGCTGAACTCGGCGCGCACCAGATCGTCCACCTGCTGCAGGAAGCGCGGCGCGCCCAGCGCCACCAGCGTGCCGCTGCGGGTGGTGCGCAGGGTGTTGCGCGGATCGGTGAGTCCGAGGTCTTCGGCCGAGCGCAGCACCCGCGAGGCCTGGGCGGGATCGATGCCGTAGGTGCGGGTGCCGATCTCCGAGGCCGAGGCGATGTGCATCACCGCGCCGTCGTGATAGCCCACCAGCGAGAAGCTGCGGGCGATCTCGCGGAACACCGAGTCGGCGGTGCCGGAGAATCGGCCGTTGACCACGCCGCTGGCGCTCTGGCTCACCGCCACCGGCACGTCGATCTGCGAGAACAGGTCGTTGAGGAAGGCCGGCAGCTGCTGCTCGCGGGCCACCAGGCTCACCTTGCGGCCCAGATTGGGCGCCACGCCGGCCGAGGCCTCCTGCGGCAGCGCGAGCGAGGCCAGCGCCAGCCCGGCCGCGACCGCCAGCATCGCCAGCGCACGACCATGACCCCGGGCAATCCGAATCAGGCTCATGCCGCCTCCGCCGCAATCTGCCGCGCCGGCTCCGAGGGCACCGCGATCTTGCCGGTCACTTCCATGCGCAGCGTGGGCACCAGCTCGTGGAAGGACAGCACCGCCACGTCGAACAGATCGTTCTCGATCAGCTTGCGCAGGTGGCGGCGCACCTCGATGGTGGTGAGCAGCACCGGCGTGCCGGTGCGCGCCACCTCGGCGCCGATCGCCGCCACCAGACGCTCGGCGAAGGGCGGATCGATCGCGAGCTGCTGCGAGTGCCCCGCGGTACGCACGGACTGTTTCAGATGATTCTCCAGGTCGGGGTCGAGCAACAGGGCACGCAGCACGCCGCCAGGCGCATGGCGATGGCAGAGCTCGCGGCGCAGGGCGATCCGCGCGAACTCGGTCAGGGTATGCACATCGGTGTCGCGATCGGCCGACTCGACGATTCCGCCGAGCAGCGCGCGCAGGTTGCGCACCCCGACCTCCTCCTCCACCAGGCGTCGGAACACCTCGGCAAAGCGCGACACCGGCACCATCCGCTGCGCGTCCTTGACCAGATCGGGCAGATCCTCGGCGGCGCGGGTGAAGAGCTGAGACACCTCCTGGGCGCCGACAAAGAGCGAGCACTGCCGGCGCAGCGCCTGGGCGCAATCGGCCACGATGCCCTGCACCCCATCAGGCGCGGTCTCGCCGCTGGCGATCGGCACCTCGAAGGCCAGCAGGCGCCAGCTGGAGCGCGGCAACGACGGGTCGAAATGCAGCGAGACCCGCGGCAGCGCGACACCCAGCCGCAGATTGAAGTCGCGCAACACCGCATCGAGCCGTCGGGCGAGATCGGGCGGATCCACCTGCCGGGCTTGCGGGCCGCTGATCTCCAGCAGCAGCATCACCATCGGCTGGGGCACCACCTCTGCCGAGCGGGCAACGACCACCGCGTCGGCCTCCTCTGTCTGCTTGCGCCACTGGCTGGCCGGCCGCAGATAGCGCTGGAGCCGGTCGCGAAGCTCCGGGGTGAGCATGGCGCCGGTGAGCAGCAGCGTGAGGCCGGCCACCACGAAGACCACCGCGGGAAAGCCCGGCACCAGCGCCATCAGCAGCGAGATGCCGCCCGCCACCATGAGCACGCGCGGCTTGGCCATCACCTGCTTGCGGATCGAATCGCCCAGGTGCCGGTCGGTCTCGTCGCCATTGGTCCGGGTCACGATCAGACCGGCGGACATGGCTGCCAGCAGCGCCGGGATCTGCGACACCAGTCCGTCACCGATGGTGAGGATCGAGTACTTCACCAGCGCGCTGGACATGTCCATGCCGCGCTGGAGCACGCCCACCGCGAGGCCGCCCACCAGGTTGATCAGGATGATCACGATGCCGGCGATGGCATCACCCTTGACGAACTTCATCGCGCCGTCGAGGTTGCCGTGCAGCTTGCTCTCGAGCTCCAGCGCCGAGCGCTTGCGACGCGCCTCGTGCTTGTCGATCAGACCGGCGCGCAGGTCGGAGTCGATGGACATCTGCTTGCCGGGCATGGCGTCCAGCGAGAAGCGCGCCGCCACCTCGGCCACCCGCTCGGCGCCCTTGGCGATCACGATGAACTGCACCACCGTGATGATCAGGAAGGTCACCAGACCCACCACCAGGTTGCCGCCAGCCACCATCGCGCCGAAGGTGTCGATGATGTGGCCGGCGTTGCCCTCCAGCAGGATCATGCGGGTGGTGGCGATGCCCAGCGACAGCCGGAACAGCGTGGTCACCAGCAGCACGCTCGGAAAGGCCGGGAACTCCGACGGCGAGGCGATGTAGATCGCCAGCAGCAGCAGCGTCACGCCGCACAGCATGTTCACCGCCACCAGCGCGTCGATGGCCAGCGCCGGCAAGGGCAGGATCATCAGCGCGACGATCGCGATCACACCGGCAACCAGCACCAGGTCGCTGAAGCGCGACAGCAGCCCCTCGGTCTGAGGCTTGTCGCTGGCGCGGAAATAGGCGTCGAGGCTCATCGGCGCATGCCCTCGGGCGCGCGACCCGCGCTCAGCTCGCGGTAGGCGGCCAGCACATCGCGCACGTACGCGGTGGTCTCGGGATACGGCGGCACGCGGGTGCCGTGACGCCGTACCGCGCCCTCGCCGGCGTTGTAGGCGGCCAGCACCAGCGACAGATCGTTGCCGAACTCGGCCTGCAGCCACTTCAGGTAGGCGGCACCCGCCGCGACATTGAGCGCGGGGTCATGCAGATGGCTTTCGGACTGCACGCCGAAGCGGGCGGCGGTCTGGGGCATGACCTGCATCAGGCCGCGTGCGCCGGCCGGCGACACCGCCTCGGGCCGGTGGCGGCTCTCCACCCAGGCCACGGCATGCAGCAGCAGGGGATCGATGTCATTGCGTTGCGCCGCGGCGGTGAGCACACCATCGGCCTCGCGCACGCGGGCCAGCGAACGCGGCTCGGCGGCCTGCACCCGCGGCGCGGCCGGACGCTCCGCAGGCGGCCGGGGCGCGGCCGGCTCCAGGCGGTTGATGTCCGGGCGCGGGATCGGCTGCGCCGGGAACACCGGCACCGGCGCAGGCATGGCCGGCGCGGGCGCGGCCTCGTTGACCGGCTCCGGAGCAAGCAGACGGGCGGTCGCCGGGTCAGGATCGATGCGGCGCAGTGCCGGCAGCGGCGGGGCGTCCGGGGCCGCGGCCGGCAAGACCGGTGCGGGCGCGCACGGGCCGAGGGCCGCCGAGAACTTCGCACGCGCTGCCGGGTCCTGGGCCGCGGCGACCCGGGTCTGGCCCAGGGCGCAGCCCATCGGCTCGCGGGCATCGGTCGGCAACACGAGCCGCGGCGTCCAGGTCTGCGACCAGCCAGCAGCGGGCACGCAGAGCACGCCCGCCATCGCCAGCGCCGCCAGCGCCTTCGACGCGCGAGCGATCGCAACCGATTCCGCCGGACGGCAGCGCTGAGTCGACGACGAGGACAACGTGACAGACATGATCGAACTTATTATCCGAAGCGGTACGCGCCGAGGCGGTGCACTAATGCACGAACTCGCGTGCCCACTACGGACATGCATCACGGATTGCGGGCCACCCTGATCGGCCCCTGACAGCAGCGAGCGCGATGGCCGACCAGCAGGACTCCGGCGAACGGACCGAACAACCCACCGAGCGGCGGCTCAGAGACGCGCGCCGCCGCGGCGATGTCAGCAAGAGCCGCGAGGTGGGCGCCACGGTCGGGCTGCTCGCCACCCTGGTGGTGGGCAGCCTTGTCGTGGGCTATGCCGGCGCGCAGTTGTCGGCCCTCATCGAACTGGCCATCGGCTCGATCGACAAGCCCTTCGACCTCGCCATGCGCGAACTGGGCCGGGCCAGCGCCTGGGCGCTGGTGGGCATCGTGCTGTCGGTGGCGGTGCCGGTGGGTCTGCTGGTATTGCTGGCCGAGTTCCTGCAGGTGGGCCCGGTGTTCAGCACCGAGCCGCTCAGCCCCAAGCTCGAGCGGCTGAACCCGGTGGAAGGTCTAAAGCGCATGTTCAAGGCCGAGAACCTGGTGGAACTGCTCAAGTCGCTGGCCAAGACCGCCCTGCTCGGCCTGATCGCCTGGCTGGTCACCCGCGAGATGTTCATGCGCGTGAGCGCGCTGCATCACGGCTCGGCCCAGGCCTTCGGCGAGGCGCTGCGAACCTCCACCGTGCTGCTGCTGGGCTGGACGGTGGCGATCTTCTCGGTGGTGGCGGTGGCCGACGTGCTCTACCAGCGCCACGCCTATCTCAAGAAGATGCGCATGAGCCGCGACGAGATCAAGCGCGAGCACAAGGAAGACGAGGGCGATCCGCACATCAAGGGCAAGCGCCGGCAACTGCATCGCGAGTGGGCCGAGAACAACGCGGTGCTCTCCACGGAGCAGGCGCACCTGCTGGTGATGAACCCCACCCACGTGGCCATCGCGCTCGACTACCACCCCGAGAAGACACCCATTCCGGTGGTGAGCGCCAAGGGGGAAGACGCGCTGGCCATGGAGATGCGCGACCGCGCGCAGCAGGTTGGCGTGCCGGTGCTGCGTGACATCAGCCTGGCGCGCACGTTGCTGTACCGCGCCGAGGTGGGCGAAGTCGTGCCCGATGACCTGTTCGATGCCGTGGCCCAGGCGATCGTCTGGGCCAAGGGCGTGCGGGATCAGGCGGCCGCCAAGGCGGCGAAGGCCGCCGCCGACTGACGGCGGCCCGGCGGCGAAGACTCAGCCCTGCTGGCGGAAGAGCTGCTGCAGGCCGTCCGAGGTGCGGTTTGCCACATTGGACGTGAGCTGGCAGTGGAACATGAATTCCTGGCAGCGCACGGTCAGCATGATCATCTCGCCCGGCGTGAGCGTGGAGCCCTTGGCGCTGAGCGCGCCCGCCTTGGCCTGCATCTGCGACGCTTCGGCGCTCAGGTGCTCGAAGGGCTTCATCAGCTGCTTCATGGTCGGCGAACTGGCGGCCGAGGCCGGCGGCTGCGCAGCCGGGGCCTGACCGCCCGCGCGCGCCGCCGCGGCATCAAAGCGCGACAGGTCGGTGAGCGAGAAGTTGGGGTCGGCGGGCTTGACCGCGGGCGTGGCCGCGGGCATTCCGGTACCGAGTGACGCGGCAGACATGGCGCAAGCGGCCCTGATCAGCCTTTGCGGGCCATGGTCTCGAGCGCCTGGCCCACCGAGGTGAGCGAAGACGACGAGCTCGTGGCCATGAACTGCATCTTGGCCGACTCGGCCGAGAGCATGGTCAGCGTGGAGGGCTTGTCGTCACCCTCGTTGATCTGCTGCGCGAGGCTCTCGAGCTGACCGGCCTGACCGTCGAGGGACTGCCCCCAGGCATTGGCCAGGGCCTCGTACCAGGTGGACTTCTTGCCGCCATTGGCGACGTTGCCGGCCGCCGAGGTGGCGATGGCCGTAGACACGGTCTGGAAGTTCAGGTTGCTCATGATGTTCGTCCGTTGGCGCTGAATTCGGGGCCGGCTGCACGACCGTTTCGCGCGATCGCCGGGCACATGCCGAGTCTTGCACAGCCGATCGGCCCCAGCCAACCGTCCGCCGGTCGGTCACGCGCGGTATTTGCGGGTGGTCGTGACTTTTCTCACGACGATTGCGCACACCCCCTCGGGCAAACCCCAGCTAGCGCACGTCCCAGCTTTCGCGAGATCGGGGTGAGATGGTCCACTGAATCCCGTCGCCAGGCAGACATCGTCGGCGAACAACCCAACACCTGCACCATCAACACCCGCTTCCAGAGGATCCCATCATGACCGTCGCCGCCACCTCCAGCAGCACCAACTGCCCGCCCCCGCCGACCTGCAATACGCCCACCTGGAAGATCACCTCCCAGAACTCGGGCAGCGCCACCACGGGCGGCACCATGACCATCAAGCTCGACAACGGCTACGAGCTGCAGTTCAGCGAGAACAACTCGCAGATCAAGATCATCAACAACTGCACCACGCCGCCCGAAGTCACCACCATCTGGGGCGACCCGCATGTGGACTGGAACGGTCAGGCCGGCGACGAGGGCCGCTTCTTCGGCAACACCAGCTTCGTGCTGGCCGATGGCACCAAGATCACCGTCAACACCGTGCCCTACAACAACGGCAACGAGTGGCTGGCCAACAACGTGGTGGTCACCAAGGGCGATCAGGCGCTGATCGTCGATGGCCTGGCCCAGACCACCAAGGGCGACTTCAAGGTCTACCAGGGCATGAACGGCAAGGCGCTGGACAAGCTCGTCGACGACGGCAAGCTCACCGTCTACGAGAACGCCAACGGCATCGGCTGGGTCACCGAGAAAGGCGGCTGCACGCTGGCCACCCAGGCTGACTTCAACAAGACCAAGGTCGACAACTGCAACCCCAACAAGCCCGCCGATCTGTGCAAGCAGCTCGAGACCCTGTACGGCTGCGGCAAGCCCGGCGGCGGTGGCGGCGGCGACTGCGACGATGGCGATGACCACGGCGGTGGCGGGAAGAAATGCTGCCCGAGCTGGCTGGAGATCATCGCCGGCAAGTGGGGCGACCTGCTGGACTGCCAGGCCAAGAAGCTGGAAGAGCTGGCCAAGAAGCTGCAGGAGTGCACCGACGACAAGCTGCGCCCGAGCATCACCCAGGAGCTCACCGTGGCCTCGCAGCAGTTCCAGCTGTACTCCACCCAGGCCATGACCATGACCAACTCGCTGAGCACGGCCCTGCAGAGCCTGGCCCGCGCCGGCTGATACCGATCGCGTCTGGCCGGGCAAGGCCCCGGCCGGCGGCGGCCGAAGCCGTGGGCGGCGAAACCGCCCACGGTTCGACGCAGCAGCAAGAAGAAGGGCGCCCTCAAGCGCCCTTCTGCATTCTCGGGCGGGGTCTGCGCTTGCCGGGACGAACGCGCACACTCGCGGCGCACGGCCTGCCGGCCCGCGCTGGGGTGAACCCCAGCTAGCGCACGCACCAGCTTTCGCCGCCCCCCCGGCCGATGGTCCACTGAGGGTGTCGCCAGCACATCGGTGCAACCCTCTTCCCAAAGGACCTCGTCATGACCGTCGCCGCCACCTCCAGCAGCACCAACTGCCCGCCCGCCCCGACCTGCAATACGCCCACCTGGAAGATCACCTCCCAGAACTCGGGCAGCGCCACCACGGGCGGCACCATGACCATCAAGCTCGACAACGGCTACGAGCTGCAGTTCAGCGAGAACAACTCGCAGATCAAGATCATCAACAACTGCACCACGCCGCCCGAAGTCACCACCATCTGGGGCGACCCGCATGTGGACTGGAACGGTCAGGCCGGCGACGAGGGCCGCTTCTTCGGCAACACCAGCTTCGTGCTGGCCGATGGCACCAAGATCACCGTCAACACCGTGCCCTACAACAACGGCAACGAGTGGCTGGCCAACAACGTGGTGGTCACCAAGGGCGATCAGGCGCTGATCGTCGATGGCCTGGCCCAGACCACCAAGGGCGACTTCAAGGTCTACCAGGGCATGAACGGCAAGGCGCTGGACAAGCTCGTCGACGACGGCAAGCTCACCGTCTACGAGAACGCCAACGGCATCGGCTGGGTCACCGAGAAAGGCGGCTGCACGCTGGCCACCCAGGCTGACTTCAACAAGACCAAGGTCGACAACTGCAACCCCAACAAGCCCGCCGATCTGTGCAAGCAGCTCGAGACCCTGTACGGCTGCGGCAAGCCCGGCGGCGGTGGCGGCGGCGACTGCGACGATGGCGATGACCACGGCGGTGGCGGGAAGAAATGCTGCCCGAGCTGGCTGGAGATCATCGCCGGCAAGTGGGGCGACCTGCTGGACTGCCAGGCCAAGAAGCTGGAAGAGCTGGCCAAGAAGCTGCAGGAGTGCACCGACGACAAGCTGCGCCCGAGCATCACCCAGGAGCTCACCGTGGCCTCGCAGCAGTTCCAGCTGTACTCCACCCAGGCCATGACCATGACCAACTCGCTGAGCACGGCCCTGCAGAGCCTGGCCCGCGCCGGCTGATACCGATCGCGTCTGGCCGGGCAAGGCCCCGGCCGGCGGCGGCCGAAGCCGTGGGCGGCGAAACCGCCCACGGTTCGACGCAGCAGCAAGAAGAAGGGCGCCCTCAAGCGCCCTTCTGCATTCTCGGGCGGGGTCTGCGCTTGCCGGGACGAACGCGCACACTCGCGGCGCACGGCCTGCCGGCCCGCGCTGGGGTGAACCCCAGCTAGGGGTGACCCGAGCTATCGCCTCCCCCATCTGGCGCGTGCGCAGGCAGCCTTGTCAAATCCAGGACAGTGACGCGGCCACCACTCGGCCATCGCGTTGCCTTGACCGGGCCCACCATGACCATCACCGCCTATCTCCCCATCAGCCACCAGGCTCTGCCCATCGCATTCAGTCAGCCTCAGATCTGGCGGGTGATGCCCCAAGCCAGCGATGCGCATGGCGTGAAGGTATGTCTGAGCAACGGCTACCAGCTGCAATTCGACGAGGCCAGCGTCCAGGTCCGGGTCATCAACACCGCGGCGCAGCCACCGGAAATCACCACGCTGCCCGATGATCTCCCGCGTGATGGCCGCGAGGGTGCCGGCCCGCTGCGGCTCGTGCTCGATGACGGCACGAAGATCACCTTGCAGATCAGTCCTGACCGTGGCGACCGCCAGATGCGCATCGAGGGTCTGGTAGTGACCCAGGGAGACCAGTCACTGATCGTCGACGGCCTGGGCGCGCGCAACGGCTCACCGCCCCGCTACCTGCCGGGCCAGAACGGGCAGGCTCTCGACCGATTGCTCGGCAATGGCATGCCGACGCTTCGCGAGAGCGCTCACAGTGGCGGCTGGCGTGCCGACGCGGCGGGCTGCGCCTCGGGCGGCAGCACCCGCCCGAGCGTGCCCGATTGCGCGAGCGGCCCATCGCTGCCCGACCTGCGTCGCCAGCTCCAGTCGCTCTACTGCGGGGGCTGCGAGCCGGCGGGTTCGGTGCATGGCAAGCACGGCTATGGCAAGCACGGTTACGGCAAGCATGGCTGCGATCTCGGCGCACCCGCCACGGGCAAGCACGGCTACGGCAAGCATGGCTACGGCAAGCACGGCTGCGACAGCGTGTCGCTGTACTCCGGCTGCGACCCGATCACGGTGTCACACGGCAAGCACGCCGTCGATGTTGGTGCCGCTCATGGCAAGCACGGCGCGTACGGCAAGCACGGCTCGTACGGCAAGCACGGCTCGTACGGCAAGCATCAGGTGGGTTGCTGAGAGCGACCGACTGCGCCGAGCTTGACCAGCACCGGCCCCCAATGGGCCGCGAAGTCCGACAGAAATCCCGCCGCCCAGTCATCATCGGCCCGATAGGCGAGCAGATCGGGCCACGCCTCGTTGAGCAGCCTTGCCAGATGCGCAGCGGCCGCGGCATGGGACGCGGCATCGTCCAGGCAGAGCACGGCCAGGGACCCGAGCACATCCAGTCGGATGGCCGACCCCAGGCGCGGCGCAGCCAGATGGCCGAAGCCGTTCTCGCGCAGCCGAGCCTCCAGCAGCACCCGCGCGCCACGACAGCCGATGCGCCAGCGACCGGTGTCCGGGACACTGGCCACACCCCCGCCCGGGGCCACGAATGCGTAGTGCCGAGAGAGCTCCAGCAGTTGCGCGGTCTCGAGCACCAGCCGTGGCGAGTGGCGCCGCAGGCGCGGCTGCGCCGCGATCTCGCGCACCGTGAGCGCGCCGGGCTCGGCGGCCTCGGTGATCGCGTCGACCAGATCGCTGGTGCGCGCGAGGCTGCGTGAGCCGCAGGCCAGATCCGCCGGCAGGTCACGCAGCGGCGTGATGGTGGTGAACGCCATGTCCCACAGCGGGCTGTGCTCGAGTTCGACCGCGGCTGGCCACTGGCGCGCGTAGAGATCGGTGCGAAAGCCGTCGTTGCGCAACAGGCTGCTGACCACCTCGCGCTCCTCGAAGTCGGCGATGGCGGCGAGGTAGTTCAGGCAGGCCGCGGGCACCCGCTCGACAGGCAGATTGGGTTGCGTCTCGGCCTGCGCCACGAACACCAGACCGTGCTGGCGCGCGTGCGCGAAGAGCTCGGAGCAGTAGAGCGGCGCGAAGTGCCGGTTGCAGAACTCGTGCGCCACGTAACGCGGGTCTTCCGCGCGAAGAAGGGCAAGATGCTCGCCCGCCGCGGGGTTCTGCGCGAAGTACGGCACCTCGGCGCCGCGCAGGAACTCCAGGAAGCGCAGACCCTCGCTGACACGCGACACCGAACTGCCCGGCAGGTCTGCGATGTGCCGATCGAGGAGCCGCCACAGCGGCTCCTTGGCCGACCAGCCCGGCAGTGCGTTGTACGACACATAGGCGATGCCCAGCGGCGCGAGATGCCGGCCGATGAACTGCATCAGGCCGTCTCGCACCCCGGCATCCACCCAGGCGTACACCCCGTGGGCGCTGATGTAGTCGAAGGCACCCCAGGGCATCGCGCAGGCCTGCGCGATGTCGGCCTCCAGGAAGACGAGGTTGTCCAGGCCGGCCGAACGGGCCAGTTCGGTGGCCGCGGCGATGTGCTGCGGGTTGAGGTCGATGCCCAGGAAGCTGCTGCCCGGGTGCAGCGCTGCCAGCATTGCCAGCGTGGCCCCGTTGCCGCAGCCGAGCTCGGCATAGCGAAAGCCCTCGGCGGGCGCGACCGGATCGAAGCCTGCGCAGCGCATCGAATGGCGCATGCGGGCCGGGCTCTGCAGATCGAAGTAGCGCGCGGTGTAGGGCTCGTCCAGCACATAGCCGCGGCCATCGGGCCGGGCGGCATGCACGGCATCGGCTGGCGTCGCGGCGGGCGACGATGCGCTCATGCCGATGTCCTCTCAGTCATGGGTGAGGTGGGCCAGCCGGAACAGGCCCGACAGCTCGCCCGGCACACGCTTGAGCTCGGGCAGTGACATCTGCAGCGGCGCGAAGCGGTTGAAGTTGACGGCATCCCGGAACCAGCTGCGCTGGTACACGATGCTCAGCACCGGACGATCATGCGACGACCGATTGGCCAGCCCCCGGTGCAGCAGGCGGTAATCGAAGAGCAGTCCGCTGCCCAGGCTCAGCGGGCGGGTCTGCCCCGTGCCCATCGCCTGCGGGTCGGCCGCACCGCGGTGGCTGCCCTTGAAGACCTCGGTGCCGCCCACCTCGCCGTCGGTGTCCACCAGCGGAACCAGCAGGGTGAACGCGTGGGCCGGCAAGCCGGCGCCGGCAGCGCCCTGGGTGAACAGCGGCGGGTGATCGGCATGCAGATGCTGCGCGCCCGCGCCGGGGCGCGCGACCACCAGCGTGATGCTGCCGATGAGAAAGTCCGGGCCGAGCAGCGCCGACATCAGCGCCAGGATCAGCGGCTGCGCGTAGAGCTCGGGCGCGTTGAAGGGCCCGGCCAGGGGCAGCGGATGCATCACCCGCTGATCGCCCACCGGCAACCCGTCGGCCACCGCGCGCGACTGCGCGAGGTGATGGCTCAGGCATGCCGAGAGCCGGCTGGCCGGAAACGCCTGTTCCAGCGCCAGGCAGCCATGCGCTGCGAGCAGTGCAGCGCCCACCTGGCCGCTGAGCGCGAGCAGCGCCGGGTCATGACGCACGCTCATGCCCGCGGCGATCGCGGGGACGACGCCGGGCGCGCGGGCAGCGGCCTCGGCCTGGGCCAGGCGGGCCACGGCGAGCGCGGTGACGGGCAGCGGCTCTCCCTGGGCAGGGCCCCCAATGCCTGGTGCCGCTCCGAGCAGGGCCTGCGCACCGCGCGTGCGCGCGATGTCGAGCAGCAGGTCCTCGCGCGGATGGGTGCCCAGCAGATGCACGATGCGGCCAAGCGCCGCGGATCGATCCGGGGCCAGCCGGGCGCACCAGGCCAGAATGCCGCTGCCGATGGCCGCGAGATCCGGCACGCAGATCTCGCGCGTGGCCTCGTCATGGGGCGGGTAGTGCGCGTAGGCAACCAGGCGCACCAGCAGGCCGGCAAGCACCGAGGCAGGCAGCGCGCGGCGCAGCGTTGCCAGCGGCGCATACCCCTGCGCGGCAAGGCACTCGGCATAGAAGGCGGCATGACGCGCCGGGCCGTCGTCATCACCCAGGCCTGAGGCGAGCGAGGGCGCGGGGCCGATCAGGCTGCTCAGCGACAGGCCGGCCGGTGCCAGCAGCGCGTTGTCCCAGTCATGGAAGACCCGACCGCCATCGGCGAGAACGGCCACATTGCCGGGGTTCAGGTCACCGTGTTCCAGGGTGATCGGCAGCGCCGCGCAGCCGGCCAGCCAGGCCCGCAAGGGCGCGCGCACCGCCGCCAGGGCGTCAGCGATCAGCGCCGCCTCGCGCAGGCCCAGGAAATCCGCCAGCCGCGCGCGATCCGGCGCAGCAGGCTCCGCCGAGCGGCACTCCACGAAGCGATCGACCTGCTCAAGGAGATCGTCCAGCGACCAGCGCGGCACCGAGCCGAGCCGATCGAGCGCCTGCGCGGCTTGCGCCTGCAGGCGGGCATAGTCGTTCAGCAGCGCCTCGATCTGCGCGGGCACCTCAGCCGGCGGGATCGGCTGACCGCCGTGATCGACGCTCAGCAGGAAGCCCCGCGCGGCATCGAAGGCCCGCACGAATGGGACCGCGTTGCCCAGCAATGCCGAGATCGCAGCACTGGCCTCGACCGCCGCGGCCTGGGCGGGCGGCAGGCATTTTAGGAAGCAAGGCCCGTCAGGCGCATCGAGCCTGAGCGTGGTGCCCCAGGGGGAGCGGCGGATGATCGCCGCATGGTCGAACCGCAGATGGGCCGATGCCCAGGCCAGCGCCGCTTCACAGCCGTCCATGTCAGGTCACCCCCGCGTCAAGCAAAAGGGCGCCCGCAGGCGCCCCCGGTTCATGGCGCGGCGCTATCACCGCGCCGCCGCCGGACCACGCGGCTTCTTGGAGCGCTGGGCCGCGGGCGGGCCATCGCGCGCGGTCAGGCTGCGCTTGCCGCCCGGCTTGGTGGAACGCAGCGTGAGCATGACCCCGATGAGCACCACCATGGCGGCAAGCAGCCCTGCCGCGGCCTGGACTCGCCAGTCGGCCAGCAGACTGCCGTAGTCATCATCGGCGGGCTCGGGCGCTTTCGCGGCGACGGGCGCAGGCGGTTGTGCGGGCGTTGGCGCTGCCACGGGTGGCGTGGCCGCGGGCGTGCCGGCGGCGGGTGCAGCCGCCGCGTCGGCCGCCGCAACCGGGGCGGGCGCATTGACCGCGCCAGAGCCCGCTGGCGCGCCAGTGCCGGGCGCCGCCGGAGCAGGCGCCGGTGTGCCCGCCGCGGTGGCCACCGCGGTGCTGGCGGCAGCACCGCTTGCAGACACCGGCGTGACGCCGCTGCCCCCCTGGGAGCCGACCGCCTCGCCGGGACGGCGTTGCGCGTTCTCCTGCAGGCGAGCGAGTTGCCGGTCACGAATCTCCAGCAAGCGGTTCAGGTCATCGACATTCTTCTGAAGTTCGCGCACGCGCGAATCGGCCTCGGCCTTGGCGGTCTCAAGGGCGGCCGCTCTGGCCGCCTTGTCGCCGCCCAGCCGGCCAGGGCCTGCCGCCTTGCCGGCATCACCCGACAGCACCAGGCGATCGGCGGGCGGCGAACCCGCGGCCCGGGCGGGCGCTGCGGGCTTCACCGCTGCCGTGGCCTCATGGCGCGGCGCGGCGCGCAGTTCGGCATCATCGGGCACCTGCAGCAGCACACCAGCCGCCAGGCGATCGGGGCTGCCGCCGAACACCGACTGGTTGCGGCGATACAGCGCCAGCACAGCCTGACGATCAGACACATCGGCGGGCTTGAACTGGCGCGCAAGGGTGGAGGCGGTGTCGCCCGGACGCACCCGCAGGCTTCGACCCGTGGCAGGCGCGGCCGCGGCCGATCGGGCGTCTGGTGGCACCGGCGTTGCGGCACCGGCCGCGGGCACCACCGGATTGACGGGCGGGAGCGGCGCGGGCGCGGCCGAGACCTGATTGGGCGCGGGCTCGGTCGAGGTGGCCGACGCGGGCTCCACGGTCTGGGCGGGCAAGGGGGTGAGGTCAAGCCGACGCGGTGTCGCGTCGGCAGCAACCGTGGCAGCGGGCGCGGCGCCGGCCGCGGGCGCGGCGGGCACAGCGGGCGCCGGCACTGGCGAGACCGCCACCGCCGCCGCGGCTGGCGCCGAGAGCTGGTAGTTGCGCAGGTAGCGGCCAAATCGCCCCGACAGGGCGAGCACCATGTTCAGTTCGGCATCGGCCACCGGGCCGCGGGTCGCGATGCGTACCGTGACCACCCCGCCGGGGCGGCGCTGAATGCGCACCAGCGCGCCCTCCAGCGCCGGGGGGAACGGCAGGCCGAGCTTGGCGTAGTCCTCGCGCGAACCGATCGCCGCATCGATGCTGTCGGCATCAGCCGCAGGCACCTCACGGATCTCGATCTCGGCCCGCAGCGGCTCGCCGAACTCCGAGAGCACGGACATGCCCCCCAGGGCCGGCTCGGCGCGCAGGTCGGCAGCGCCGACACCGATCGCCACCGCAAGCGCGACCGCAAGCGCGCCGCCAGCGACACGGCGCGGCACTGGCACGGCAGGGGAAATTCGGGTCTGGCGAGTCACCGTTCGGATGGCTGTGGGCAGCGGGCTTAAGGGAGACTGGATGCTACACACGGGCCGTTTCCAGCCCAAAGGCCGCGAGAGGAGAGGAGGATTCGGGCAGACTGCCGGCGCACCGCTATAGTGCCGGGCGCCAGCCTCACGCCCGGCCGGCCCCAGCCCTTCGCCCGGAACCTTTCCATGTCCGCTGCCCTGCCCGACCGACTTCTGCGGCTTCTGGCTGTCCTGATCCTGCTCACGCTGGCCGGGGTGGCGCGCGCCCAGTCGGGCAGCACCGAGGCCACCGCCCCCATCGAGTCGCGGGGCGATGAACCGGCCGCGCGCTGGGTGCTGAGCACCAGTCTGTACACCCGGCATTTTCACCCCAGTCCCGACCACAACAACCACCAGCGGCTGCTCAGCGCGGAACGGATCCGCGACGACGGTCGGCTGATCGGTCTTGCCTTCTTCAGGAATTCCTTCGACCAGCCCAGCACACTGGCCTTCGTCGGCCAGCGCTGGGACTCCACCGAGCGACTGCCCGGCGCCTATCTGAAGCTGATCGGCGGGTTTCTGCACGGCTACAAGGGCGAGTATCGCGACAAGATCCCGTTCAACCGGTTCGGCATCGCCCCGGTGGTGATCCCCTCGGTGGGCTGGCAGTACGGCCGCGGCGCGATCGAGATGATCCTGTTCGGCAACTCCGGCGTGATGTGGACCGTCGGGTACACGCTCCGCTGAGCCGGCGCGGCGACGGCGCCGCCCGCCGGTCAGCGCTGACCCTCGGGCTGCTTGCCGTCGGGCTGATGGGCGGCTGCACCGCCCTCGATGAGCGCCTGCGGCAGGCGGTCTACCGCCCCACCCGGACGCTGCCCGAGCCCCTGCCCGAGGCGCTGGCGCCCGACGAGCGCTGGTTCGTGGCCCTTGATGCCATGCCGGCGGCCGGCCAGCGCATCCAGCTCTGGTGGATGCCCGCCGCCAGGCCCGACGCACCGGTGGTGCTCTATCTGCACGGCACGTTTCGCACCCTGTACCGCAACCAGCCCAAGATGCAGGCCCTGCGTGAGGCCGGGCTCTCGGTGCTGGGCGTGGAGTACCGCGGCTGGGGCGAGAGCAGCCCGGCGGTGCCCGACGAAGCCAGCCTGCTCGCTGACGCGGCCAGGGGCTGGCGCGAACTGGTGCGCCGCCAGCCCGACCCGACGCGGCGCCTGATCTTCGGGCATTCGCTGGGTGGCGCGGTGGCGCTGGCGCTGGCGGCCGAGTTGCCGCCCGGCGAGTGCGCCGGCCTGATCCTGGAGTCCACCTTCAGCAGCCTGCCCGATCTGGCCGGACACCAGGCCCGACCGGCGGCCTGGCTGGCGCAGGCGCTGGGATTCCGGTTCGACTCGCGCGCGCGACTGGCCCGGCTGACGCTGCCGCTGCTGATGATGCACGGTGACGCCGACCCGACCGTGCCGATCGCCCTGGGCCGCAGGCTGTTCGAGGCGGCGCCATCGGGCGCGCGCTTCGTGGCCTTCCCGCAGGGCGCCCACAGCGACCTGCACGAGCGGCAGGCCGAGCGCTATCGAGACACCGTGCAGGCCTTCGTGGCCGGACTGCCGCGCTGAGCGGCGCCGGCTCAGACCGGGTCGGCGAAGTTCGGCAACCGCTTCTCGAGATTGGCGCGTACCGCCTCGGCCTGATTGGGACTGCCGATCAGGCGGGCCTGCTCCACGGACTCGGCCAGCAGGATGGCCGCCGGGTCGCCCTGGTCGGCGACCGTGAGCAGCCGCTTGGCGGCACGCAGGGCATGCGGATTCTTCTGGCTCATCTCGCGGGCGGTCTGCAGCGCGGTCTGGTAGGGGTCATCGCAGACCCGGGTGGCCAGGCCCAGCGCCTGCGCCTCGCGGCCATCGACGATGCGGCCGGTGTAGGTGAGTTCGCGGATGATGTCCGAGCGCATGAGGGTGCGCATCAGCAGCGCGCCGCCCATGTCGGGCACCAGGCCCCACTTGATCTCCATCACGCACATGCGGGCGTCGGGCGTGATGTAGCGCAGGTCGGCGCCAAGCGCGACCTGCAGCCCGCCGCCGAAGGCCACCCCATGCACCGCGGCGATCACCGGCACCGGCACCTGGGTCCAGACCATGGCGGCCTGCTGCGCGGCATTGGCCAGACCGTGACTGCGCCAGGTGATGTCGCGCCCGGTGGTGCCGGCCACCGGCCCGGTGCCCTGGCCACCCTGGGCCATCTGGCCGAAGCGCGAGGTGTCCAGGCCCGCGCAGAAGGCGCGGCCCTCGCCGGAGAGCACCACCGCGCGCACCGAGGGCAGGCGCGAGAGCCGCTCGCCGGTCTCGATCAGGGCCGCGAACATGGCCGCATCGAGCGCGTTCATCTTGTCGGCGCGCCACAGGCGGACATCGGCCACCCCGTCGGCATCGATGCGCAGCCGCACGCGTTCTCCCACCATCTCATCGATCAGCATCTGGGTTCTCCCGGTTCAGAGTGAGTCAGGCACGGCGCAGGCGAAACACCGACAACCCGGTGGCCAGCAACAGGCAGGCGGCCGCGGCGATCAGCAGCGCGCTGGCACCGAGCGGCAGCAGCGGCCCGGCCGGCGTGGCCAGCAGCACGCCCCCGACCATGAGCAGCAGACGCACCGGCCATTCGAGCGCCGCGAGCCCCGACAGGTTGCCCACCAGGAGCAGGTAGCCCTGGATGCCGCCGCAGATGAAGCAGATGCCGATGGCGCACTTGGTGGTGAGCCACAGGGCCTGCGCCCAGGACCCCTGCAGCACCAGCGCCGGATCGAGCACGAAGAAGAAGGGCAGGAAGTAGATGATGGAGCCCACGCGCATGGACTCCCAGCCGGTCTTCATGGCCGGCGCGCCCGCGATGCCGGCCGCCGCGAAGGAGGCGATCGCCACCGGGGGCGTGATCGACGAGAGCATGCCCCAGTAGAAGACGAACATGTGGACCGCCATCTTGTTCAGGCCGGCCTTCTCGAGCGCCGGACCGACCAGGATGGCCAGGAAGATGTAGCAGGCGGTGGTGGTCAGGCCCAGGCCCAGCACCAGACTGGTGACCGCGGTCATGGCCAGCAGGAGCAGCGCGTCGCTGCCCGCAATGCGAAGCAGGTCGCTGGCCAGGCTGGAGATGACCCCGGTCATGGAGAACGCGCCGATCAGCAGGCCGCAGCCGGCCAGTATGCCGATCAGTTCCACGAAGGTGCGGCCATTCACCTCCAGGAACTTGAGCACCGTGGACCATGTCCACTTCTCGCGGTTGAGGACCTGGTTGAGGACGAGCAGCAGCAGCGTGGCCCAGAACGGCGCGTGGCTCTCGCGCTTCATGACGAGGAGCATGAAGATCAGCAGCGCGATCACGAAGAGGTAGTACCAGCCCTCGCGGAAGGTCTGTCGCAGGGTGGGCAGTTCGCTGCGCGGCAGGCCGGCCAGGCCATGGCGCGCGGCGTAGGCGTCCACCTGCATGAACAGGCCGAAGTAGTAGAGCAGCGCCGGGATGACCGCGGCGAGCGCCACCTCGGCATAGCTCACCCCCAGGAACTGCGCGATCACGAAGGCGGTGGCGCCCATGACCGGCGGCGCCAGCACCGCGCCGGTGGAGGCGCAGGCCTCGATCGCGCCGGCATAGGTGGCGCGAAAGCCGGTGCGCTTCATGACCGGGATGGTCATGGTGCCGGCGGTGAGCACGTTGGAGACGATCGAGCCCGACATCATGCCCAGCAGCGCGCTGGCGAAGATGCACACCTTGGCCGCGCCGCCGCGCAGCGTGCCGCACAGCGCGAACGAGAGGTTGATGAAGAAGCGCCCGGCGCCGGTCATCATCAGCGCCGAGCCGAACACCAGGAAGCCGATGACGGTCTCGGCGAAGGCCTGCAGCGGGATGCCCAGCAGGCTCTCGGCCGAGAGCGTGTGGTAGACCGCGGCCTGCTCGAGCGTGTATTGCTGGCCCTTGAGCGCGCCCAGCCAGGCCGAGTCGGCGAACACCGGATACAGCGTGAAGGGCAGGATGGACAGCAGCAGGCTCCAGCCCCCGGTGCGGCGCAGCCCCTCCATGAGCACCGCCCACATCAGGTAGCTGGCCCAGGTGACGCTGGCGGGCGCGCCGGTGAATTCCCAGCCGAGCTCGGCCGCCCGCCGGATGTTGGCCATGAGGAAGACCGACACCGCGGCGGTGAGCAGGAACAGCAGCGCGTCGTACCAGGGCACCCGGTTGAGCGGCGCGCTGGCCGTGCCCGGGAACACCAGGAACACGAAGGGCAGCGACACCAGCAGCAGGCCGTAGTAGTACTCGGTGTTCAGCGGCGTGAAGCCGACGAAGAACTTGAGCGTGAACTGCTGGTTCACGCACAGGAAGATGGTGATCGCGGCCGCGGCGATGAGCAGCCAGCGCCAGGCGCCGGACAGCGACCGCACCCGGGTGATCTCGGAGTCGAGCGGCGCGGCGTGCGGATCGTCGAAGGCAGGCGGAGGGCTGGCGGGAGTGGGGGTCAAGGCAGGGCCTTCGGATCGCGTCGCGGGATCGGCCGATCATAGCCGCCATCGCACGGGGCGCACCGGCCGCAGACCACGGCCCGGAATGGCCAGCGTCGGGGCGTCGGCGGAATCGGACCCGCGAACGCAACGGTGAACGGGGGGCACGTTTGTCGGATCGGCGCCGATGTGGTTCGATCGCGGCTACCGGCCGCACCGGGCGGCGGGTTCACCCAGGGAGCAGACCATGCGCGCCATCCTCGTCGGAATCGTCCTGTCGGCCTTCGCGGCCACCGCCTTCGCCGAAGGCGAAACCTGCAGCGCCCGCTCGGCCGAGAAGAAGCTGGCCGGCGCCGCCAAGACCAGCTTCATGAAGAAGTGCACCGAAGACGCCAAGACGGCCTGCGAGAGCGCCTCGGCCGAGAAGAAGCTGGCCGGCGCGGCCAAGACCAGCTTCATGAAGAAGTGCGAGAAGGACGCGGTGGGCGGCTGAACGCCACCGCACCGGGCTGAGCGGGGGGCCACGGGCCGCCCCGTCGTCAGCGGCGCACGCGCCGGTGTGTCGGCGCGCTTGCCGGGACCAGCCGCGGCCCGTGCTCAGGCGGCCGCGGTTTCCATGTCGATGACCACCCGGCCCAGCACGCGACCGGCCTTCAGTTCATCGAGCGTGCGGTTGATCTCGCTGCACGCGCGCACTTCCACCGGCGTGCGGGCGAGCTTGCCCGACTGCGCCAGCAGCACCAGTTCGCGCAGTTCGGCGAGGTTGCCCACATAGGAGCCGCCCACGGTGATGGCGCGCTGGGCCAGCGGCGGCAGCGGCAGCGTGATCTGCCCGCCATAGAGGCCGCACATGATGTAGCGCCCGCCCTTGCGGAAGGCGCCAATGGCCAGTTCGGCCGTGGCCGGCATGCCCACCAGATCGATCGCGCCGGCGAGGTTGTCATGGGTGAGCGCCTTCAGGCGGGCCACCGCATCGGCGCCCCGGGTGTCGAGGCTGACCCGCGCGCCCAGGGCGACCGCCTGGTCGAGCTTGGTCTGGTCGACATCGCAGGCCACGATGTTCTCGACGCCGCGGGCGCGCAGGATGGCGATGGTGGCCATGCCCAGGCCGCCGCAGCCGATGACCGCGACCCAGTCGCGCGCGGAGAGTTCGGGCAGCTTGCCGATGGCGCTGTAGGCGGTGAGACCGGAGCAGGCCAGCGTGGCGGCGTAGGCCTCGTCGAGGCCGGTGGCGTCGATGAGGTACTTCGCGTCGGGCACCACCAGGTGGGTGCCGTAGGCGCCCTGCGACATCACGCCGATGAAGCGGCCCGCCAGGCAGTAGTTGTCCTGCCCGGCCTCGCAGACCGCGCACTTGCCGCAGCCGATCCAGGGATAGACCACGCGGCGATCGCCGACCTTGACCCCGGTGACCTCCGGCCCGACCGCCTCGACCACGCCGAACGGTTCGTGGCCGACGGTGAACGGCGGCACGCAGCCGCGGTCGCGGACATAGAATCGATTGCCACCCCCAAGATCGAAGTAGCCGTCCCAGATGTGCAGGTCGGAGTGGCAGATGCCTGAACGGGTGACGCGAACCAGCACTTCCCTGCCCTGGGGGCGCGGGGTCTCGCGAAGCCGCACCTGCAGGGGTTTGCCATGCTCGATGACGTCGTAGCTGATCATTGAAGTGACTCCGGCGGGGCATTTGCTGGATTGGCGGCCCGTGCCCGGCAACGGCGCCACCCGCCGATGGTATCGCGGGCAGGCGATCGCGCATTCCGCTAACCCCATCCCGCCGCCATGCCGTCACACCGCCCCCGCCCGCCCCATCACTCCCGCCGCCGGCTGGCCCAGGCTCTGGGCCTGGCACTCATCCCCCCGCTTGGCGCCTGCGCCCTGACACCGGCGCCCGGGGCGGGCCGCGCCGAGCCCCTTGCCGAAACCATTCACGCGGTGACGGCCGCGGGCGAGCTCATCCGGTTCAATGCCGGGCAGCCCGACCGCATCCTGGCGCGCCGCTCCCTGAGCGGCCTCGCGCCGGGCGAATCCCTGCTGGGCATCGACTACCGGGTGGCGCGCGGCCAGCTCTATGCCCTGGGCAGCCTCGGGCGGCTGCTGCGCATCGATCCGGCCACCGGGGCGGCCACGCCGGTGGGCACCGGCATCGGTCTGCCGCTGCGCGGCGAGCGATTCGGCATGGACTTCAACCCCACCGTCGACCTCATCCGCGTGGCGAGCGACAGCGGCCAGAACCTGCGCCTGCACCCCGAGACCGGCCTGGCCATGGACGGCGACCCGGCGCGGCCGGGCGTCCAGGAAGACCTGCCGCTGCGCTTCGGCGACGGTCAGCCGCGCGCCGGCGAGGCGCTGCGCTCGCTGGCGGTGGCCTACACCTACGAGAAGGACAACGAACGCCAGACCCGCTACTTCGGCCTGGACACCGACGGAAACCTCGTCACGCTGGGTCTGCTCGACGCCAGCCGCCCGGTCAACCCCGCGAGCCTGCGGGTGAGCACCGTGGGCCGGGCCTTCGACGGACCGATTGCGCAGGCCAGCATGGACATCGCCGATGTCTCCAACAACGCCTTCGCGGTGATCACCCGACCGGGCGAGCGGCGCAGCCGCTGGTACCGGATCGACCTGGGCAGCGGCCGGGCCACGCCGCTCGGCACGATCGGCGTGGACGCGCCGATCACCGGCATCGCGATCGAACCATGATGCAGCGCGCCGCGACCCGGTGGCCGGTCGGCACCGCAATCGGCGTGACGGCGGCACTGCTGGCGCTCGCCGGCCAGGCCGCGGCCGAGCCGCTGGCCGTGCAGGTCACCGACGCCGCGGGGCGCGCGCTGGAAGGCGCGGTGGTGTCGGTGATGGTCCGCGGCACGCGCGAACGCGCCGCCCCCGGCACCACCGCCGAGATGACCCAGCGCGACCGGGCCTTCCAGCCGGGCGTGCTGGCGGTGCAGACCGGCACCGCGGTGTCCTTCCCGAACCTCGACACGGTGCGGCACCACGTCTACTCCTTCTCCCCGATCAAGCCCTTCGAGATCAAGCTGTACGTGGGCACGCCGGCCGCGCCGGTGATCTTCGACAAGCCGGGCACCGCCGTGCTCGGCTGCAACATCCACGACCGCATGGTCGGCTTCATCCATGTGGTGGACAGCCCGCATTTCGGGCGCACCGACGCCACCGGCACCCTCACCCTGGACGTGCCGGCCGGCGAGCATCAGGTGCGGGTCTGGCATCCCAGCCTGCAGGCCACCGGCGCGCCGCTGCAGTCGGGGGTGCGGGTGGCCGCGGGCAGCGGTGGCGCGCTCACGCTGCGCCTGCCCTGAAACCATCGGGCCCGCATGTTCAATCGCCTCGACACCCGCATCGCCGCGCTGTTCCTCGCGCTGCTGCTGGCGGTGCAGGCGGTGGGCTTCGGCGTCATCCGGCAGGCCATCGAGCGCAATGCGCGGGCCTCGGTCAGCGCCGAGCTCGACACCGGCGAGCGCATCATCGAGCGGCTGCTCGCGCAGCGCAGCCAGCGCCTGCGCGAGAGCGCGCAACTGCTCGCGGCCGACTTCGGCCTGCGCGAGGCGATCGCCACCGGCGACCAGGCCACCCTGGCCGACGTGCTCGAGAACCACGGCGCGCGCGTGGAGGCTGCGGGCATGATGCTGCTCGGCCCCGACCTCTCGCTGAAGGCGGCCAGCGCCGGCATGCCGGCCGACATGCAGACCCTGGCGCGCGCGCAGACGGCCGGCGGCGAGGCCGCGCCCCCGTCGGTGACGCTGATCGACGGTCACGCGCGGCTGCTGGTCACCGTGCCGCTGCGCGCGCCGCTCGTGATCGGCTGGATCGCCATGGCGGTCCCGCTCGACCGGGCCCTGTGCGATGACCTCTATCGCATCTCGGGGGTGGATGCCTCGGTGGTGGCGCGTGACCCTGCCGGCGGCTGGCGCCTGCTCGAGACGCGCCATGCGACGGCCGAGGCCGAGGAACTCATGACGCAGATCGACGCGGCCGCGGGCGGCGGGCAGGCGCGCATCGCCGGCATGGTCCACCAGGCCCGCGCGATGCCTCTCGGCCAGGCCGGTGGCGCATCGATCGCGGTGCTGCTGATGCGATCGCTCGACGATGCGCTCGCCCCCTTCCGGCGGCTGCAGATGCTGCTCGCCCTGATCACGCTGGGCGGTCTGGCCGTGGCCGCGGCGCTGGGCTGGGTGACCGCCCGGCGCATCACCGAGCCGCTGAAGGCGCTCACCCGCTCGGCGGAACGGCTGGGCGCCGGCCGCTACGACGAGCCGGTGGCCAGCGCCGGCCGCGGCGAGATCGCCGAGCTCGCGCGCAGCGTGGAGGCCATGCGCACCGGCATCCGCGAGCGCGATCAGCGCATCAGCCGGCAGGCCTTCTTCGACCGCCTCACCGGCCTGCCCAACCGGCTGCGATTCGGTCAGGTGCTCGAGCAGGCGCTCGCCGCGCCCCAGGCCCGCGAGCAGGGCGTGTCGGTGCTGATGCTCGACCTGGACCGCTTCAAGCATGTCAACGACGCGCTCGGCCACGGCTTCGGCGATCGCCTGCTCGAGGAATTCGCGCGACGCCTCGAGCAGGTCACGCTGGCCGAGCATCAGGTGGTTGCCCGACTGAGCGGCGATGAATTCGCGGTGCTGCTCCCCGACGCCGACCCGGCCCGGGCGGCCGCCGCGGCTGGCACGCTGCTGGCGGCCATGCAAAGCCCGGTGCGACTCGGTGAGGAGACGGTCGACCTGCGCGCCGGCGTGGGCAGCGTGAGCTTTCCGGCCGATGGCGAGGATGCCGAGACGCTGCTGCGGCGCGCCGAGGTGGCGATGTACCGCGCCAAGGCCGGCCGCGCCGGACACATCGCCTATGCCGAGGGCATGGATGGCAATGGCGAGGCCAGCCTGTCGCTGCTCAGCGAGCTGCGCGAGGCGGTGATCCGCGACCAGTTGCGGCTGTTCCTGCAACCCAAGATCTCGGTCGCGGGCGGCCTGGTGCGCGGAGCCGAGGCGCTGGTGCGCTGGCAGCACCCGGTGCGCGGGCTGCTCGGGCCGGCGCACTTCATCGCCTTCGCCGAACAGACCGGCGCGATCCGCGAGCTCACCGGCTGGATGCTCGAGCGCAGCGTGGCGGCGATCGCCGGCTACGCCCGCGACGGGCTGGCGCTGCGCATCGCGCTCAACCTCTCGGCGCTCGACCTGATGGATGCGCAACTGCCCGAGCGCGTGGCGCGCAGCCTCGCCACGCACGGCGTGGCGGCGCGCTCGCTGTGCCTGGAGATCACCGAGAGCGCGATCATGGACGATCCGGTGCGCGCCGAGCAGACGCTGCAGGCGCTGCATCGGCTGGGCGTGACGCTGTCGATCGACGACTTCGGCACCGGCTACTCATCGCTCGCCTACCTGAAGCGGCTGCCGGTCAGCCAGCTCAAGATCGACCGCAGCTTCGTGATGGCGATCGAGACCGATGAGGCCGACATCAAGATCGTGCGATCGACCATCGACCTTGCCCACAACCTGGGCTTGAGCGTGGTGGCCGAAGGGGTGGAGACCGAGGGCGCGCTCGCGCGGCTGCGCGAGTTCGGCTGCGACGAGGCCCAGGGCTACCTGATCGGCCGACCGATGCCGCAGGCCGAATTCGCTGGCTGGGTGGCTCGCCATGCCGCGGCCAGGGATGCCCGGACGATGCCCGCCTGAGCCGGCTTATCATCGCGGGCCTCGACGATCCCCGGAGCCCGTCCCATGCCCAACCTCACCCGCCGCGCGCTGAGCGTGCTGCCCCTTGCCGCCCTGCCCGGCCTGGCCGCCGCCCAGGGCTTTCCGGCCAAGCCCGTGCGCCTGATCTGCCCCTTTCCGCCGGGAGGCGCGGTGGACATCGCCTCGCGGGCGGTGGCCGCCGAGATGAGCAAGACCCTGGGCCAGCCGGTCACGGTGGAGAACAAGCCCGGCGCCGGCGGCAACATCGGCGGTGCCGAAGCGGTGCGCTCGACCCCCGACGGCTACACGCTGTTCATGACCACCAGCGGCATCAGCGCCATCAACCCGGTGCTCTACCGCAAGATGCCCTTCGACCCGAACAAGGACCTGGCACCGGTGTCGGCGCTGGTGTCGCTCTCGAACGTGCTGGTGGTGCACCCGTCGGTGAAGGCGAATTCGGTGGCCGAGGTGCTGGCCCTGGTGCGCGCCAACCCCGGCAAGCTCACCTATGCCTCGAGCGGCTCGGGCACGAGCATCCACATGTCGGGCGAGATGTTCAAGCACCTCACCGGCACCGACATCGTCCACGTGCCCTACAAGGGCAGCGCCCCGGCGCTCACCGACCTGCTCGGCGGCCAGGTGCAGATGATGTTCGACAACATCCCCTCGGCGCTGCCGCACATCAAGGCCGGCAAGCTGCGGGCGCTGGCCACCACCGGACCCCGCCGCGACCCGGCGCTGCCCGACCTGCCCACGGTGGCCGAAGCCGGCGTGCCGGGCTACGAGGCCGGCGTGTGGTTCGGCCTGGCGGTGCCGGCGGGCACGCCTGCCGACGTGGTGGCGCGGCTCAATGCCGAGGCGGTCAAGGCCACGCGCTCGCCGGACTTCGTGCGCCGCATGAGCGAACTGGGCTATCTCATCCTGGGCACCAGCGCCGACCAGATGGCGGCGATGCAGCGCGCCGAGCAGGCCCGCTGGGCGCCGGTGGTCAAGGCCTCGGGCGCCACCGCCGACTGATGCGCCGCCGCCGCGGGCGGCGGGTTCAGCCGGGCATGACGGTGACCCGCACCGTCAGTTGCTGGGCGCCGCCACCGCGCACCACCCCGCGCAGCGGCGGCACGTCGCCGTAGTCGCGCCCCCACCCCAGGGTGATGAAGCCCTGGTCGGCCATGCGGCCGTTCGTGGGATCGACGTCGACCCATCCCAGCCCGGCCAGCCAGACCGCGACCCAGGCGTGCGTGGCATCGGCGCCGATCAGTCGCGGCTGACCCGGCGGTGGCTGGGTGAGCAGATAACCGCTGACATACCGGGCTGGCAGGCCCAGGCCACGCAGGCCGCTGATCATCAGGTGGGCGAAGTCCTGGCAGACGCCGCGACGACGCGACAGCACCTCGGCCAGCGGGGTGCCCACCTGGGTGGCATCGGGATCGAAGCGGTAGCGCTCGCGGATGCGGCGCGCCAGGCCGAGCAGCGCGGCGAGCGCATCGCGCCCCGGCACGAACTCCTGGCGTGCGAGCAGCAGCGCGTCGGGCAGCAGCGGCACGAAGGGTGAGCCAAGCGCGAACTGGGCAAGCTCCCAGCGCAGCGCCGGCCCCCCCTCGCGCAAGGCCCGCACCGAGGCCTCCCAGGCGTCCGCCTTGAGTGGCAGCGATGAGGCCTGCACCAGCACCTCGGCGTTGCTGCAGACCCGCAGCCCGGCATGCGGGCCGGGCACGGCGAATCGCTGCACCGGATTGCCGAAGTAGTCCACGCCATCGGCCATCTCGACCGGGGCCGGCTCCACCCGCAGGGTGTGATCGCAAAGCGTCTGGCGTGCGGTCTGGCGCGGACGCAGGTGCGCAAGCTGCCAGGCGCTGTCGGCCGACCACTGGTAGCGGTACTCGGTCTCGTGGTGGATCTGATAGCGGTCTGTCATGGGTCAGCCCGAGAGCGGGGTCTGGCGCATGGCAGCCGCCTGTCCGAAGAAGCGCTCGGTGAGACGGTCGTTGACCGCGAAGGCGGCGGCCGCCAGCCCGCGCAGGCCCTCGCGCAGCGCCGGATCATCGGGATCGAGGCGGGCCGGCGACTCGAAACGACCGAGCGCACGCAGCGCCGGCGCGATCAGCTCGTCGCCGCAAGGCCCGAAGCGCGCCCGCAGCCGTCCCAGGAAGTCGACCACGCCGAGCGAGAGGAAGCGGATCGAGCGCGGATTGCCCTCGTCGCGGATCAGCAGGTCGAGCACCGGCAGCCACTCCGGGCTGCCGAGGTAGCGCGTGCGGTAGGTGATGCTGGAATCGGCAAGTTCGAGCAACCAGCTCAGGCCGGCATCGCGCCCCTCGGTGAGCGCGCTGTCGAGCGCCTGGCACATGAACACCAGCCGCTCCAGACGGCGCCCGATCGACAGGAAACGCCAGCCGGTGTCGCGCGTCATGCCATCGAGCGCATAGCCCGAGAGCGTCACCAGGCCGGTGATCGACCGGTCGACCCAGGCCAGGGCCTCGAGCAGTTGCGACTCGTGCTGCTGTTCGCTGTCCTGGATCAGCCGGTTGAGCGTGCGCCAGTTGTCGGCCGAGAGCCGGTCGCGCAGGCAGTGCGCGGTGCGCGCCATCTGGCGCAGGTTGCCGGCGAGCCCGGCGGGACGCCCGCCGCTCGAGGCCGCCACCAGCCAGCCGTCCTCGGCATTCTCGTGGCGGGCAAGCAGGCCGATGCGGCGAGCCAGGGCCATCGCGGCCGCGGCCTCGGCCTCGTCGCCCGACTCGAGCAGGTGGTTCAGGCCCAGCCGCAGCAGCCGCGCGCAGTCTTCACTGCGCTCGGCATAGCGCCCGAACCAGTAGAGGTTCTCGGCCAGGCGCGAGGGCAGCGCTGCCGCGGCCTGGGCGAGTTCGGTCGGGCCCACGGTGGAGCGCAGCAGGCTGAAGGCGGCATTGACCGGCCCGGCCGAGAGCACCCAGGTGTCCTTGGAGGCGCCCCCGCGCTGCATCGAGACCACCCGCACGCCAGGCGCCGCGGCCACCCGGGCGAGCCCGCCCGGCATCACGGCATAGCCCTCGCCGGCGCTGGCCGCGAACACCCGCAGCCCGAGCGAGCGGGCGCCCAGCCGCGCCGGCAGACCGGGTTCGATGACCGGCGCCTGCGAGACCTCGACCAGCTCCTGCGCCACGTAGCGGCCGGGGTGCCGTCGGACCTGCTCACGAAAGGCGGCGGCCTCGCGCGCGGAAAGGTCGCGGCCGAACACCGGCTCGAAGGGGTGGTCGGGGGTGGCCGGCTTGAACACCAGCGAGTCCAGGCGCGCGAAGGCATCCTCGCGCGCGGCGGTCTCGCCGCACCACCAGGTGGCCACCGAGGGGATCTTCAGCGGCTCGCCGAGCAGGCGCTCGGCCACCGCCGGCAGGAAGCCGAGCAGCGCGCCGGACTCGAGCACGCCCGCGCCCAGCGCATTGGCCAGCACCACGGTGCCGCGGCGGGCGCAATCGGCCAGACCCGGCACGCCGAGGGCGGAATCGGCGCGCAACTCCAGCGGATCGCAGTAGTCCTCGTCAAGCCGTCGCACGATGGCGTGCACCCGTCGCCCACCCTCCAGGGTCTTGAGCCAGACCCGGCCCTCGCGAACGCTGAGATCGGCGCCCTCGACCAGCGGAAAGCCCAGGTAGCGGGCGAGCAGCGCATGCTCGAAATAGGTTTCGTTGAACGGGCCCGGCGTGAGCAGCACCGTGAGCGGCGGGCCGTCCTCGCGGTCGGCGAGCCGGGCCAGCGCATCGCGAAAACCGGCAAAGAACCCGGCCTGCCGCTGCACGCGCAGGTCGCGAAAGAGCTCGGGGAACACCCGCGAGACGATCAGCCGGTTCTCCAGCGCGTAGCCCATGCCCGAGGGCGCCTGGGTGCGGTCGGCCAGCACCCACCAGCCGCCATCGGGCGAGCGGGCAAGGTCGGCGGCGTACAGATGCAGGAACACCCCGCCCGGCGCGCGCGTGCCGTGGGCCGCGCGCAGGAAGCCGCCATGGGCATGCACCAGATCAGACGGGATGAGCCCTTCGCGCAGCAGGGTCTGCGGCCCGTAGAGATCGGCGAGGATGCGGTTGAGCAGCACCGCGCGCTGGGCGATGCCGGCCTGCAAGGCCGACCACTCCTCGGCCGGGATCACCTGCGGCAGAGCGTCGAGTTCCCAGGGACGATCGAGGCCCTGCGGGTCGGCGTAGACGTTGTAGGTGACGCCGTGGTCGCGGATCTGCCGCTCGATCGACTCCAGACGCTCGCCGATGCGCCGCGCCGGGGTGCGGGCGAGCAGATCGTAGAGCGCGCGGAAGTGCGCGCGCGGCCGGCCCGACGCCTCGAAGAGTTCGTCGAAGCGGGCCCTGGCCGCGGGATAGGCGGCCAGCAGATCAGCGGACGGCGTGCGATCGGTCAAGCCGGCCGGCGCAGGTCGAGGGTGAAGGGCAGATCCGGGTTGCGGCTGGGCGCCGCCACCGTCAGCCGGCCCGGGGTATGACCGATGCGGAAGAAGCGGGCCAGTCGCCGCGCCTCGGCCTCGTAGGCATTCACCGGGAAGCTGTCGTGGTTGCGCCCGCCCGGGTGCGAGACGTGGTACTGCGCCCCGCCGAGCGAGCGGTTCATCCAGGTGTCGGCCAGATCGAAGACCAGCGGCGCGTGCACCCCGATGGTGGGATGCAGGCACGAGGGCGGCTGCCAGGCGCGGTAGCGCACACCGGCCACGAACTCGCCCACGCGGCCGGTGGGCTGCAGCGGCAGCGCACGGCCGTTGCAGGTGATGACATGCCGATCGTCGATCAGCCCGCTGACCAGCACCTGGAGCCGCTCCACCGAGGAATCCACGTAGCGCACCGTGCCACCCCCGCCGCCCTCCTCGCCCATCACGTGCCAGGGCTCGAGCGCAAGGCGCAGTTCGACATGCACGCCGCGGGCGTCGAAGTCCCCGAGCCGCGGGAAGCGGAACTCGAAGTGCGGCGCGAACCAGGCCGCTTGCAGGGGATAGCCGGCCTCGCCGAGTTCCTCGAGCACGTCGCGGAAGTCTTCCCAGACGAAGTGGGGCAGCATGAAGCGGTCGTGCAGCTCGGTGCCCCAGCGCTTGAGCCGCGCCGGCCGGTACGGCTCGCGCCAGAAGCGGGCCACCAGGGCGCGCATCAGCAGCTGCTGGGCCAGGCTCATGCGGGCGTGGGGCGGCATCTCGAAGGCGCGCATCTCGAGCAGGCCGAGCCGCCCGGCCGCGCCGTCGGGCGAGTAGAGCTTGTCGATGCAGAACTCGGCGCGGTGGGTGTTGCCGGTGACATCGGTGAGCAGGTTGCGGAACAGCCGGTCGACCAGCCAGGGCGCGGGCTGGCCATTGCCGGCGGCCTGCAGCCGCGCCAGTTCGCCCAGGGCGATCTCGATCTCGTGGACGCTGTCGTTGCGCGCCTCGTCGAAGCGCGGCGCCTGGCTGGTGGGGCCGATGAACAGGCCCGAGAACAGGTACGACATCGAGGGATGGTTGTGCCAGTAGGCCACCATGCTGGCGAGGAGATCCGGCCGCCGCAGGAAGGGCGAGTCGGCCGGCGTGGCGCCGCCAAGCACGAAGTGGTTGCCGCCCCCGGTGCCGGTATGCCGGCCATCGAGCATGAACTTCTCGGAGCTCAGGCGCGTGGCATGCGCGGCCTCGTAGAGGAAGCTGGTCTGATCGACCAGATCGGACCAGCTTTCGGCCGGCTGGACGTTGACCTCGATCACGCCGGGATCGGGAGTGACCCGCAGCATCGCCAGCCGCGGATCGCGCGGCGGCTCGTAGCCCTCGAGGATCACCGGGGTGCCCAGTGCCGCGGCCGCGGCCTGCACCGCCGCCACCAGCTCGAGATAGTCCTCCAGGGCGGTCACCGGCGGCATGAAGATGTGCAGACGGCCCTCGCGCGGCTGTGCGCACATCGCGGTGCGGGCCAGACCCGCAGCCGACTGGCCAGGGGCGGGCGCGGTCTGCGAGGCGGCGGGGGTTGGGCCTGCGCCTGCGCTCGTGCCAGCACTAGTGCCCGAGCCTGCGCCAGCCCCCGCGCCCGCGCCAGCGCCGGCAGAGCCGAGCCCGGCCACCGACTGCATCAGCGCCCGCGCAGGGGGCAAGGGCCCGCGCGCCGCGAAGGGGTCAGCGGCCTGGATCCATTGCCGGTCACCCGGCGCGGCCCAGGGCTGCGAGTCGAGCGGCAGCCGGTAGCCCATCGGCGAATCACCGGGCAGCAGATAGCAGCGCTCGGCGCGCAGAAACCACGAGCCGCTGCGCCAGCGCGACTGCCCGACCCCGTCGTGCGCCAGCGGCAGCACGCAGCCGGTGACCGCGCTCAGGCCACGGTCGAAGACCTGCTGCAGGCGCTCGCGCTCCAGGGGGTCGTCGAGCCGGGAATCGAAGGGGTCGACGTTCACGGGCAGGCGGCGTTCGCGCCACAGGTAGTACCAGACGTCCTCGTAGGCATCGAAGACATGCTCGGCGCCCACGCCAAGGCGCCGGGCCACCTCACGCAGGAAGCGCGCGGCCAGCGCGGCATCGGCACCGTGGGTGGCGCGCTCATCGGCGAGCAGCACCGGCTCGGTCCAGATCGGCTCGCCGTCGCGCCGCCAGAACAGGTTCAGCGACCAGCGCGGCAACTGCTCGCCGGGATACCACTTGCCCTGGCCGAAATGCACCAGCCCGAGCGGCGCGTAGCGCGCCCGCAGCCGCTGCAGCAGGTCGCCGGCGAGCAGCCGCTTGGTGGGCCCCAGCGCATCGGTGTTCCACTCGGCGCCATCGCGGTCATCGACCGACACGTAGGTGGGCTCGCCGCCCTGGGTGAGCCGCACGTCGCCGGCCTGCAGATCGGCATCGATGCGCCGCCCGAGGCGTTCGATGTCGGCCCACTGCGCCTCGGTGTAGGGCAGCGTGACCCGCGGCGCCTCCCAGACACGCTCGACCTTCATCGCGTGCGAGAACTCGCACTCCGCCGGCTCGACCAGGCCCGAGACCGGCGCCGCCGAGGAGGGCTCGGGCGAGCAGGCCAGCGGGATGTGCCCCTCGCCGGCCAGCAGCCCCGAGGTGGGATCGAGACCGATCCAGCCCGCGCCCGGCAGGTAGACCTCGCACCAGGCATGCAGGTCGGTGAAGTCGGCCTCGGCGCCCGACGGCCCGTCGAGCGAGCGCTGATCGGCCTTGAGCTGGATCAGGTAGCCGGACACGAAGCGCGCCGCCAGCCCGCGGTGGCGCAGCAGTTGCACCAGCAGCCAGGCCGAGTCACGGCACGAGCCCGACCCGAGGGTCAGGGTCTGGTCGGGCGTCTGCACGCCCGGCTCCAGCCGGATCAGATAGGCGACGTCCTGCTGTACCCGACGGTTGAGCTCGACCAGGAAATCGATGGTGCGCTGACGACCAGCCGGCACCTGCGCGAGATAGGCCTGGAATCGCTCGCCACCGGTCTCGCGCACCAGGAAAGGGGCCAGCTCGCGGGCCTGCTCGGCGGCATAGTCGAAGGGAAACTGCTCGGCCTGCGGCTCCAGGAAGAAATCGAAGGGGTTGAGCACCGCCATCTCGGCCACCAGGTCGACCTCGATGCACAGCTCCTCGGTGCGCTCGGGGAACACCAGCCGGGCCAGATAGTTGCCCTGGGGATCCTGCTGCCAGTTGATGAAGTGCTCGGCCGGCGTGACCCGCATCGAGTACGAGAGCACCCGCGTGCGGGCATGCGGGCAGGGACGCAGGCGCACGATCTGCGGGCCGAGCGCCACCGCGCGGTCATAGCGGTAGCGGGTGACATGGTTCAGGGCGACATGGATCGACACGGGGCATCCTCCTGGGCAGGCGTGCCTCGATTGAAGCAATTCATGTGCCGAGCCAGCCCACAGCTAGCCGGTGATTATCGCCCGGATCGTCCTTGCGGCGGCGGCCATGCCCATGGCCGCCGTGACGGTGACCACGGAGCCGTAACCGGCGCATGACAGGCCCGCCCCGGCGCCGCCGCCACGGGTGCCGGCGGGCGCTTCGCGCGAGTGGATCACCGACACGCCAAAGCGCCGGCCGGCCTCGCGCGGAAAGCCGTGCTCGCGGCGCAGGCGCGCGCGCACCGCCGCGATCAGCGCATCGCCCCGAATGAGGGCCAGATCGTCTTCGGCCAGGGCAAGCGGGTCGCTGCGACCGCCGGCCGCCCCGCAGACCACCAGCGCCTGGGCGCGGGCATGGCAGAGCGCGATCAGCGCGGCCTTGGCGCGCGGCGCATCGATGGCGTCGACCACCACCGCGGTCTCGGGCACGAGCTGCGCGACGTTGTCAGGATCGATGAAGGCGTCGACTGCCCGAACGTCACAGTCGGGCGCGATGTCGAGCAGGCGCTCGCGCATCACCGCGACCTTGGCCGCGCCGAGCGTGGATTGCAGGGCGTGGATCTGCCGGTTCAGGTTCGACTCGGCGACGTGATCGAGGTCGATCAGGGTGAGGGTGCCCACCCCGGAGCGCACCAGCGCCTCGGCGGCCCAGGAGCCCACGCCGCCCACCCCCACCACGCAGGCATGGGCCGCGCGCAGGCGCGCGAGGCCCGCCTCGCCGTGCAGGCGGGCCACGCCCCCGAAGGCCCGCGCCGCGAACTCGGCGCCGGCGGTCAGGGCAGCAGCACCGTGGAGCCGGTGGTGCGACGCGACTCGAGGTCCTGGTGGGCGCGCACCGCGTCGCCCAGGGCATAGCGCTGGTCGATCTCGATGCGCACCTTGCCGCTGGAGACCATGCGGAACAGGTCGGCGGCCATGGTCTCGAGGTTCTCGCGGCTGGCGGTGTGCGCCGCCAGCGAGGGCCGGGTGATGTAGAGCGAGCCCTTGAGCGCGCCGAGCGCGACCGGCGGCACCGGCCCCGAGGCGTTGCCGAAGCTCACCATCAGGCCGAAGGGCTGCAGGCAGTCGAGCGAGGCCTGGAAGGTGTCCTTGCCCACCGAGTCGTAGACCACCGGCACCATCTCGCCGCGGGTGATCTCGCGCACCCGCTCGACGATGTTCTCCTTGTTGTAGAGGATGACGTGGTCGGCGCCGAAGTCACGCGCGAGCTTGGCCTTGGCCTCGGAGCCCACGGTGCCGATGACCGTGACCCCCAGCGCCTTGGCCCACTGCATGGCAATGAGACCCACACCGCCGGCGGCGGCATGGAACAGGATGGTCTGGCCGCGCTGCAGCTTGTAGGTGCGCCGGAACAGGTACTGCACGGTGAGGCCCTTGAGCATCATGGCCGCAGCGGTGTCGAAGCCCACCGACTTGGGCAGCTTCACCAGCGGCGCCGCCGGCATGTTGCGCAGCTCGGCGTAGGAGCCCAGGGGCGCGCCGCAGTAGGCCACCCGATCGCCCACGCGCAGGCTGTTCACGCCGGCGCCCACCGCGGTGACCACGCCGGCGCCCTCCAGCCCCAGGCCCGAGGGCAGCGGCAGCGGGTACAGGCCCGTGCGGTAGTAGACATCGATGTAGTTGAGGCCGACCGCGTGATTGCGGACCTGCACCTCGCCGGGGCCGGGCGGGCCGACCTCGACGTCGACGAACTGCATGACTTCCGGACCGCCGGTTTGCGTGATTCGAATTGCCTTGGGCATGGTGTTCTCCGGGTAGGGATTGAAAGCGCGCGCGGCAGGGATGGCCACGCGCATGGGGGTCGGCGGCGCGCCGGTTGCGTCCTCAGAACGTGCCGGGGTAGGCGCCGCCGTCGATCAGGAAGTTCTGGCCGGTGACGTACGCCGCCTGCGCGCTGCACAGGTAGGCGCAGGCCTGGCCGAACTCGTAGGCATCACCGAGCCGGCCGGCCGGCACCGAGGCGGTGCGCAGGCGCTTGGCCTCCTCGATGCTGACCCCGGCGGCCTTGGCCGAGGCGGCGATGGTGCCACGCAGGCGGTCGGTGTCGAACATGCCCGGCAGCAGGTTGTTGATGGTGACGTTGTGCACCACGGTCTTGCGCGCCAGACCGGCGATGAAGCCGGTGAGCCCGGCGCGCGCGCCGTTGGACAGGCCCAGGATGTCGATCGGGGCCTTCACCGAGCTGGAGGTGATGTTCACCACCCGGCCGAAGCGGCGCTCAATCATGCCGTCGAGCGTGGCCTTGATGAGGTCGATGGGCGTGAGCATGTTGGCGTTGATCGCGGCCAGCCATTGCTCGCGGGTGAAGCTGCGGAAGTCGCCGGGCGGGGGGCCGCCGGCATTGTTGACCAGGATGTCGATCTGGGGCGCAGCGCCCAGCGCCTGCGCCTGCCCTTCGGGGGTGGTGATGTCGCAGGCTGCCTCCAGCACCGTGACGCCGGTCTGTTCACGCAGGCGGGCCGCCGCCTGCGCGAGCGTGTCGGCCGACCGGGCGTTGATCACCAGGTTGACGCCCTCCTGGGCCAGCGACAGCGCGCAGCCGTAACCCAGGCCCTTGCTCGCGCCGCACACCAGCGCCCATTTGCCCTTGATGCCGAGATCCATGTCCGATCGCTCCGGGGAAAGAAAACAGGTTGAAAGGAGAAGCCCGGCGCCTCAGCGGCGCCGGCTGCCGCCGCCGCCAAGCAGCGAACCGAGCACGCCGCGGATGATCTCGCGGCCCAGTGTGGAACCGATCGAGCGCGCGGCGCTCTTGGCCGCGGCCTCGATGACCGAATCGCCGCGCCGGGCGCCACCGCCCGAGCCGCCACCGGCCAGACCGCCGAGGACATCGCGCAGGGTATCGGTGATCGAGCCCTCGGCCGGGGCCGGCGCCGGGGCAGGCGCGCCGGGAGGACGACCGCCGGCCCCCGTGCTCGTGCTCGCGCCTGTGCCCGCGCCTGTGCCCGCGCCCGCCGGCGCACCGGCCGACGCCGCGCCCGCCTTGCCGGCAGCCCCGGCCCGCAGCCGCTCGAAGGCGCTCTCGCGGTCGATGGCCTGCTCGTAGACGCCGGCCACCACCGACCCGGCGATCAGCGCCTGCCGCTCGGCATCATCCACCGGGCCGATGCGCGAGGCGGGCGGCACCACCAGCGCGCGCTCGACCATGCCGGGGCGCCCCTTCTCGTCTAGGAAGGACACCAGCGCCTCACCCACGCCGAGCTCGGTGATCGCCGACTCGGCGTTGAAGGCCGGGTTGGGCCGCAAGGTGCTCGCCGCCGACCGGACCGCCTTCTGGTCGCGCGGCGTGAACGCGCGCAGCGCATGCTGCACCCGGTTGCCGAGCTGGCCGAGCACGGTGTCGGGCACATCGAGCGGGTTCTGGGTGACGAAGTACACCCCCACGCCCTTGGAGCGGATCAGCCGCACCACCTGCTCGACCTTCTCGACCAACGCCCGTGGCGATTCGCTGAACAGCAGGTGGGCCTCGTCGAAGAAGAACACCAGCCTGGGCCGATCGCGATCACCGACCTCGGGCAGGCGCTCGAACAGGTCGGAGAGCAGCCACAGCAGGAAGGCCGCGTACAGGCGCGGCGAATTCAGCAGACGGTCGGCCGCCAGGATGTTGACCACGCCGCGACCGGCGCCATCGGTCTGGAGCAGGTCGTCGATGTTGAGCATGGGCTCGCCGAAGAACCGGTCGGCGCCCTGCGAGTCGAGCGCGAGCAGCGAGCGCTGGATGGCGCCGATCGAGGCCGACGAGACATTGCCGTAGGCGGTGGTGAACTCGCGGGCGTTCTCGCCGACATGCTGGAGCATCGCCCGCAGGTCCTTGGCGTCGAGCAGCAGCAGGCCGCGCTCGTCGGCGATGCGGAACACCAGGTTGAGCACGCCCTCCTGGGTCTCGTTCAGGCCGAGCATGCGCGCGAGCAGCAGCGGCCCCATGTCGGAGACCGTGGCGCGCAGCGGATGGCCCTTCTCGCCGAACACGTCCCAGAGCGTGACCGGGGCGCCGGCAAAGCGCGGCTCGGGCAGGCCCAGGCGCTCGAGCCGCTCGCGCAGCCGCGGGCTGGCGGCCCCAGGCCGGGCGATGCCGGTGAGATCGCCCTTCACGTCGGCCATGAACACCGGCACGCCAATGGCCGAGAACTGTTCGGCCATCACCTGCAGGGTGACGGTCTTGCCGGTGCCGGTGGCCCCGGCGATCAGGCCGTGCCGGTTGGCCAGGGCCGGCAGCAGGCACAGGTCGAGCGGCGCGGCGCCAGCGGCGGCCGGGACGCTGACCGCGATTCGGAGGGGTTCGGGCATGCTGCCTCGGCGGCGGCCGCTGTGGGGCCGGGTGATAGAATGGACGGCTGCGAGGGCGCCGCTTCGAAGGCGTCAATTCGACCACGCCGCAAGCGCACCGCGCAAGCCGGCACCCCCGGAGAACCACCGATGGCCGGCCATTCCAAGTGGGCCAACATCCAGCACCGCAAGAACCGGCAGGATGAGAAGCGCAGCAAGATCTTCACGCGCGTCATCCGCGAGATCACCGTGGCCGCCAAGCTCGGCGGCGGCGACCCCAGCGCCAACCCCCGGCTGCGCCTGGCCATGGACAAGGCCTCCGACGCCAACATGGCCAAGGACCGGGTCGCCGCTGCCATCCAGAAGGGCGTGGGCGGCCTTGATGGCGTCAACTACGAGGAAATCCGCTACGAGGGCTACGGCATCGGCGGCGCGGCGGTCATCGTCGACTGCCTCACCGACAACCGCACCCGCACCGTGGCCGAAGTCCGGCACGCCTTCTCCAAGTACGGCGGCAACCTCGGCACCGACGGCTCGGTGGCCTTCCTGTTCCGCCACTGCGGGCTGCTGCTGTACGCGCCGGGCACCTCCGAAGATCGCGTGATGGAAGCCGCCATCGAGGCCGGGGCCGAAGACGTCGTCACCGACGAGGAAGGCGGCATCGAGGTGCTGTGCGCGCCGCCTGACTTCCCGGCCGTGCGGCGGGCCCTCGAGGCCGCGGGCCTTAAGGCCGAGGTGGCCGAGGTCACCATGAAGCCCGTCACCGAAACGGTGTTCACCGGCGACGATGCCGCGCGCATGCAGAAGCTGCTCGATGTCCTCGAGGGCCTCGATGACGTCCAGCAGGTCTACACCAACGCCGTCATCGACGAGGCCGCGCTGTGAAGGTGCTCGTGGTGGGCTCGGGCGGGCGCGAGCACGCGCTGGCCTGGCGGCTGTCATGCTCGCCGCGAGTCACCACGGTGCATGTCGCCCCGGGCAATGCCGGCACGGCCCGTGACGGGCGGCTGCACAACCTGCCGATCACCGACATCGCCGAACTCGCCGAGTTCGCCGCCACCCAGGACATCGCCTTCACGGTGGTCGGGCCCGAGGGGCCACTGGCCGCGGGCATCGTCGACCACTTCCGCGAGCGGGGCCTGCGCATCTTCGGGCCCACCCGGGCCGCGGCGCAGCTCGAGTCCTCCAAGGACTTCGCCAAGGCCTTCATGACCCGCCACGGCATCCCCACCGCGCGCTACCAGACCTTCACCGACGCGGCCGCGGCCCACGCCTATCTCGAGCGCGAGGGCGCCCCGATCGTCATCAAGGCCGACGGCCTGGCCGCCGGCAAGGGCGTGGTGGTGGCCACCACGCTCGCGCAAGCGCATGCCGCGGTCGACGACATGCTGGTCGGCAACCGCATGGGCGCGGCCGGCGCGCGGGTGGTCATCGAGGAGTTCCTCAGCGGCGAGGAGGCCAGCTTCATCGTGATGGTCGATGGCCGGCATGTCCTGCCGCTGGCCACCAGCCAGGACCACAAGCGCCTGCTCGATGGCGACGCCGGGCCCAACACCGGCGGCATGGGCGCCTACTCGCCGGCCCCGGTGGTCACCCCCGAGATCCATGCCCGGGTGCTGCGCGAGATCATCCACCCCACCGTGGCCGGCATGGCCCGCGACGGCATTCCCTTCACCGGCTTCCTGTATGCCGGGCTGATGATCGACGAGCAGGGCAACCCCCGCACCCTGGAATTCAATTGCCGCATGGGCGATCCCGAAACCCAGCCGATCATGGCCCGCGTCAAGAGCGACCTGGCCGAGGTCTTCGAGGCCGCCATCGACGGCCGCCTCGACACCGCCGAGATCGCCTGGGATCGCCGCACCGCGCTGGGCGTGGTGCTCGCCGCCGCCGGCTACCCCGACAACCCGCGCCGCGGCGATGCCATCGAAGGCCTGCCCGCGCAGGGCAACGGCGCGCTCGACGACACCCTGGTGTTCCATGCCGGCACCCAGGACACCAACGGCACCGTGGTCACCGCCGGCGGCCGCGTGCTGTGCGTCACCGCGCTGGGCGACTCGGTCAAGATCGCCCAGGCGGCGGCCTACCAGCGGGTGAGCGGCCTGTGCTTTGCCGGCATGCAGTTCCGCACCGACATCGGCCATCGTGCCCTGGCGCGCAAGCGCTGACCCTGCCCCGGAGACGCCCATGCAAGCCCCCGTGGACGCGAGCGCGGTTCGCGCCTGGCTGCTCACCCTGCAGTCCTCGATCGTGTCGGGCCTGGAAGGCCTCGACGGCCAGCCCTTCCTCACCGACCAGTGGGAACGGCCGGGCGGCGGCGGTGGCCTCTCGCGCGTCATCGAGAACGGCGGCGTGCTCGAGCGCGGCGGCGTGCTGTTCTCGCATGTCACCGGCGCGGCCCTGCCGCCCACGGCGAGCGCGCAGCGCCCGGCCCTGGCCGGGCGGCCCTTCGAGGCCATGGGCGTGTCGCTGGTGCTGCACCCCCGCAATCCGTACATCCCCACGGTGCACCTGAACGTGCGCTTCTTCGTGGCCTATCCGGGCGCGGGCAGCGCCGAGGCGCCGGTGTGGTGGTTCGGCGGCGGCATGGACCTCACCCCCTACTACGGGTTCGATGAAGACGCGACGCACTTCCATCGCCAGTGCCAGGCCGCGCTCACGCCCTTCGGGCCCGACTACCACCCGCGCTTCAAGCGCTGGTGCGACGAGTACTTCTTCCTGAAGCACCGCAACGAGCCCCGCGGCGTGGGCGGCGTGTTCTTCGACGACTTCTCCGAGCTGGGCTTCGAGCAGTCGTTCGCGCTCACCCGCAGCGTGGGCGAGCATTTCCTGCCGGCCTGGCTGCCCATCGCGCAGCGCCGCCGCGACCACCCCTGGGGCGAGCGCGAGCGCGGTTTCCAGTGCTATCGGCGCGGCCGCTACGTGGAGTTCAACCTGGTCTTCGACCGCGGCACCCTGTTCGGCCTGCAATCGGGCGGGCGCACCGAGTCCATCCTCTGCTCCATGCCGCCGGTGGTCAACTGGCGCTACAACTGGCAGCCCGAGCCCGACACCCCCGAGGCGCGCCTCTACAGCCACTTCCTGCAGGCCCGGGACTGGGTTTGAGCGAGCGCGCGCGCATCGGCGTGCTGGGCGGCACCTTCGATCCGCCGCACGTCGGGCACCTGGCGCTCGCCCGCGCCGCGCGCGAGGCCTTCGGTCTGCATGACCTGCGCCTGATCCCCACCGGGGCGTCGTGGCAGAAGCGCGGCGTGGTGGCCAACCCGGCCCAGCGCGCGGCCATGCTGCAGGCGGGCTTCGCCGGCGAACCCGGCATGACGGTGGACACCCGTGAGCTGTCGCGTGCCGGGCCCAGCTACACCATCGACACCCTGACTGAACTGCGCGCCGAGCTCGGGCCCGAGGCCGCGCTGATCCTGGTGCTGGGCAGTGACCAGTTGCGCAACCTCGCCACCTGGCATCGCTGGGAGTCGTTGATCGGGCTGGCGCACCTCGCCTGCACGCAGCGCGAGCGGGTGCCGCTGTCAGACCTGCCCGAGCCGGTCGAACGACTGGTTCAGGCCCATGGCCGGCAAGCGCTGAGCGACGCGCCCGCCGGATCGATCGTGTTCTTCTCGATGCCGCCGGTGCCGGTGTCTTCAACGGCGCTGCGCGCTGCGCTCGCTCGTGGTGAAGACCCCGCCGAACTGGTTGCGCCCGCGGTTCTCCACTATATTCGGCAGCATCACCTCTACCGGGGCTGCGCCCCAGCCTCAGACTGAACGCATGGATCTTCGCAAACTGCAGCGCCTCGTGGTCGACGCCCTGGAAGACGTCAAGGGTCAGGACATCCGGGTCTTCGACACCCGTCCGGTCACCGACCTCTTCGACCGGGTGGTGCTGGTCAGCGGCACCTCCAACCGGCAGACGCGGGCACTGGCCGCGCACGTCCGAGACAAGGTCAAGCTGGCTGGCGGCGATGTCATCTCGGTGGAAGGCGAAGACACCGGCGAATGGGTGCTGGTCGATCTCGGCGACATCGTGGTCCACGTGATGCAGCCGGCCATCCGCGCGTACTACAACCTCGAGGAGATCTGGGGCGGCAAGCCGGTCCGGGTCAAGCTCGGCGCCACGCGCCGCGCGCCCGCGGCCTGATCCCTGTCGCGGCCCGCGCGGGCCGCACGGCGTCCGGTTCTTCCTGCTGCCCCGATGCGCATCCGCGTGATCGCCGTGGGCAACCGCATGCCGGCCTGGGTGCAGGCGGCGGTCGCCGACTACACCGCCCGCCTGCCCGCCGAGTGCGCGCTGGAGTGGCGTGAAGTGAAGGCGGAGGCCCGCGGCGCGAACGGCAGCGCCAGCGCCTGGATGGCCCGCGAGGCGCAGCGCATCCGCGCCGCCCTGCCCGAGGGCGCCCGGCTGGTGGCGCTCGACGAGCGCGGCGCCGATCTCGACACGCGAGGCTTTGCCGCGCGCATGAGCGCCTGGCGCGAGACCACCCGCTCGGTGGCGCTGCTGATCGGCGGACCCGACGGGCTCGAGCCCGCGCTCAAGGCCGACTGTGCCGAACGGCTGCGGCTGTCCAGCCTCACGCTGGCGCATCCGCTGGTGCGGGTGGTGCTCGCCGAGCAGATCTGGCGCGGCTGGTCGGTGATCAGCGGCCACCCCTACCACCGCGACTGAGGACCTGCCCGTCATGACCGGCTTCATCTACCTCGCCTCGCAGAGCCCGCGCCGCGTGGCGCTGCTGCGCCAGGTGGGCATCGCCTTCGAGCCCCTGCCGCCCGACCCCGACGAGGACACCGAGGCGCTGGAGGCCACCCGCCCCGGCGAGGATCCGGCGAGCTACGTGAAGCGGGTGGTGCTGGCCAAGCTGCAGGCCGCCCGCGAGCGGCTCGCCCGCCGAGGTCTGCCGCCCGCGCCGGTGCTGTGCGCCGACACCACCGTGGCCATCGGCGGGCGCCTGCTCGGCAAGCCCGTCGACGCCGCGGACGCGACGGCCATGCTCGGCGCGCTGGCCGGCCGCAGCCACCGCGTGCTCACCGCCGTGGTGGTGGGCGATGCCGGGCACACCGAGCTCGCCATCCAGGTCTCGCGCGTGAGCTTCGCGCGGCTCAGCGCAGCCCGGATCGCCGCCTACGTGGCCGGCGGCGAGCCCTTCGGCAAGGCCGGCGGCTACGCCATCCAGGGCGCAGCCGCGGCCTTCGTGCGCCGGATCGAGGGCAGCCACTCCGGTATCATGGGCCTGCCCCTGCACGAGACCTGCCGGCTGGTCGAGCGGGCGCTGCACCGCGCGGCGCGAACAGCCGCCGCGCCGCCCCGCCCCGCCGCATCGCCATGACCGAAGAAATCCTCGTCAACCACAGCCCGCACGAGACCCGCATCGCGGTGGTCCAGCAGGGTGTGGTGCAGGAGCTGCACATCGAGCGCGCGGTGGCGCGCGGCCTCACCGGCAACATCTACCTCGGCAAGGTCTCGCGGGTGCTACCCGGCATGCAGTCGGCCTTCATCGACATCGGGCTCGAGCGCGCCGCGTTCCTGCATGTGGCCGATCTCTGGCAATCGCGCGCGCCGCAAACCGGCCAGAGCGCGCCCGCCCCCATCGAGAAACTGCTCTTCGACGGCCAGCCGCTGCTGGTGCAGGTGATCAAGGACCCGCTGGGCACCAAGGGGGCGCGCCTGTCCACCCAGATCAGCATCGCCGGGCGGCTGCTGGTCTACCTGCCCCACGACCCGCACATCGGGGTGTCGCAGCGCATCGGCGACGAGGCCGAGCGTCAGGCGCTGCGCCGTCGGCTGATCGCCGCGCTGGGCGAGGACACCACCGGCGGCTTCATCATCCGCACCTCGGCCGAGGACTGCACCGAGTCCGAACTGGCCGCCGACGTGGCCTACCTGCGCCTGCGCTGGCAGGAGATCCTGCAGGCCAGCCGCCGTCAGCCCGCGCCCTCGCTGCTCTACCAGGAGCTCTCGGCCACCCAGCGCATCCTGCGCGACGTGGCCGGCGAGAACACCCACGCGATCATCATCGACAACCCCGAGGAGCTGGTCGCGCTGCAGGCCTTCGCGCAGACCTATGCGCCGGCCATGCTCGCCCGGCTGCGGGCCCATCGCGGCGACCGGCCGATCTTCGGCCTGCACGCCATCGAGACCGAGATCGAGAAGGCGCTGGCGCGGCGGGTCGACCTGAAATCGGGCGGCTATCTGATCATCGATCAGACCGAGGCGCTGACCACCATCGACGTGAACACCGGCGGCTATGTCGGCAGCCGCAACTTCGACGACACCATCTTCAAGACCAACCTCGAGGCCACGCACGCCATCGCCCGCCAGCTGCGGGTGCGCAACCTGGGCGGCATCATCATCGTCGACTTCATCGACATGAGCGATACGGCCCACCGCGACGCGGTGCTCGCCGAGCTGCGCAAGGCCCTGGCCCGCGACCGCACCCGCACCTCGGTGAACGGCTTCACGGCGCTGGGCCTGGTCGAGATGACCCGCAAGCGCACCCGCGAGTCGCTGGCCCACCTGCTGTGCGAGCCCTGCCCCACCTGCGCCGGTCGCGGCGAGATCAAGACCGCGCGCACCATCTGCTACGAGATCCTGCGCGAGATCCAGCGCGAGTCGCGGCAGTTCAATCCGCGCGAATTCCGCATCCTGGCCTCGCAGGCGGTGATCGACCTGTTCCTCGAGGAGGAGGCGCCGCCGCTTGCCGCCCTCTGTGACGCGATCGGCAAGCAGATCTCGCTGCAGGTGGAAGGCAGCTACGGGCAGCAGCAGTACGACATCGTGCTGGTGTAGCTAGTCGAGCGTGATCTTCGCGGTGCGGATGATCTCGCCCAGGCGCTTCTCCTCGCTCGCCCGGTAGGCGGTGGTCTCCTGGGGCGAGCGCCAGATGGCGGTGGCGCCCCGGTCGAAGAAGTCCTTCTTCAGCGACGCGCTCTCGAGCGCCTGGCGCGTGAACTGCGAGATCCGCTCGACCACCGCCGAGGGCAGCCCGGCCGGGCCGGTGACGGTGGTCCAGGAGACCACGTCGAAGCCGGGCAGGAACTCCGCCAGCGCGGGCACGTCGGGCACCACCGGGCTGCGCGTGGCGCTGGTCACGCCGAAGGCCTTGACCTTGCCGGCCTTGTACTGGGCCAGGGCGCCCGGGATGTTGTCGAAGATCATCTGCACCGCGCCGCCGATCACATCGGTCATGGCAGGCGCCGCGCCGCGGTAGGGCACGTGGGTCATCTCGACCCCGGCCAGCAGCTTGAAGAGCTCACCGGCGAGATGCAGCGTGGTGCCCAGCCCGGCCGAGCCGTAGTTGTACTTGCCGGGGTTGCGCTTGAGCAGTTGCACCAGCTCGGGCACGGTGTTGGCCGGCAGCGCGAGATTGCCCACCAGGAAGTTGGGCAGCGCCCAGAGCGTGGACACGAAGGTGAAGTCGCGGTTGGCATCGAAGGGCAGCTTGCCGGCCTTGAGCGTGGGCGAGATGCCGTGCGAGGCCACGCCGCCCAGACCCAGCGTGTAGCCATCGGGCTGGGCACGGGCATAGGCAGCCACGCCGATGTCGCCCCCGCCACCGCCGATGTTCTCGACCACCCATTGCTGGCCGGTGATCTCGCTCATCTTCGCGCAGTACAGGCGCGACAGCGTGTCGGTGGCACCCCCCGCCGGGAAGGGGTTGATGAACTTCACCGGCTTTTGTGGCCAGGCCGCCTGGGCACGGGCCGCGCTCCCGAGCACCCAGGGGGCGCCCAGCACGGCGCCGACCGCCAATCGCCGGCCGGGGTGCGGCAGCGACCCGGCGCTGGAGGCGGCCGGCGGGGGCACGAGGCATTCGGTGGCGTGGGCGGATGCAGTGACGAGGGCGGGGCCGGCATCGGAGCCGGGCAAGCAGAGCGATCGCGCGGGCATGGGTGTCTCCTGGATTGAGCCTGGACGGCGCCCTCTGAAGGGGCCGGCCTAGCCTACGCCGGCATCGCGCTGCAGCACCAGCGCGGCACTCGCCGATCGGAGCGCCGGCATGTGGCGCCGCGCGCCACACCACACAGCGCGGTACTGGCTCAGCCCGCGGCCACCGGCACCCGTCGGGCGAGGAAGTCGATGACCGCGCCGGCGAACACGTCATTGCGATCGCCCGCCACCATGTGCGCCGCGCCCTTCACGTTGACGTACTCGCTGTGCGGGCACAGGGCCAGGAAGGCCTGTGCGCCGGCCTCGCTGAGCAGGTCTGACATCCCGCCGCGCACCAGCAGCGTGGGCAGGGTGATGCGCCGCGCGGCCTCCTCGAGCCGGTCGCGGCGGTCCTCGCGGGTGGGGCGCGCCGCGCGAAAGCGCGGATCCCAGTGCCAGCGGTAGCGGCCATCGGGCCCGAGCCGGACGTTCTTGCCCAGGCCGTCGAGGTTGCGCGGCTTCTCGCGATGCGGCTGGTAGCTGGCGATCGCCTCGGCCACCTCCTGCAGGGAGCCGAAGCCATCGGGGTTGCGGGTCATGAAGGCCTGGATGCGGTCCACGCCGCCGGCCTCGATGCGCGGCGCGATGTCCACCAGCACCAGCGCGCTGGCCGGCACGTGGCCTTCACCCGCGGCGGCGAGGCTGGTGGCACCGCCCATCGACGCCCCCACCAGCACGACCGGACCGCCGCCCAGGGCCGACACCACGCAGCGCAGGTCGTCGAGCATGGCGTCCTGGCCGTAACGGCCATCGGGCGCCCAGTCGGAGTCGCCATGACCGCGGGCATCGAAGGCCACGGCGCGATACCCGGCAGTGCCCAGCGCCTTGCCGGCGCCCTTCCAGGCATGGCGGGTCTGCCCGCCACCGTGCTGCAGCAGCACCAGCGGGCCGTCGGCCGGCCCCCAGGCATCACCGGCGATGCTGACCCCGCCCGCGCCCGGCCACCGGTGCATGGGCTCGGGGGTGCCGGGCAGGCGGGCACCGGCACTCATGACGCGCGCATCGGCGATTCGGCGACAACGCCGATCGCCGGGACCTGAGGGCGGCACGGTGCCGGCCGCCCGGCGGGCCGGGCAGGAATGAAGCGCATTCGGGTCTCTCCTGGGGAAGGGCGCGAGGCGGCGGCGCAGGCCAGCGCGTCTCGACAGCGACAACCGAGCCTACCCCACGGCCAGAGCAGCACTCCCGCGGCGCAGCGATCCGCGAAACGGCCGGCAGCCCGGACGCTGGTTTGCGACACCCGAGCGGGCGCATGATCCGGACTGCACCAGACCATCCCACTCAGGAGACCCGAACATGGCCCGACACCCGAAACCCGATGCGGCCGCCCCCGTCGCCCGCCCGACCGCCGCCCGTCGACAGCTGCTGGGCGGATCGGCCGCGCTGCTGGGCGCATCGCTGCTGCCCGCCGGCCGCGCGCTGGCCCAGGCCACCCCGGGGGTGAGCGCCACCGAGATCCGCATCGGCACCACCACCTCGCTGAGCGGCCCGGTCTCGGCGCTGGGCACGATCAACAAGGCGCATCTGGCCTACTTCAAGATGCTCAACGAGACCCAGGGCGGCATCGCCGGTCGCAAGATCAACTACCTGATCACCGATGACGGCTTCAACCCGGCCCGCACCCTCGAGAACACCCGCCGGCTGGTCGAGCAGGAAGAAGTGGCGTTCATGTTCGCCCAGCTGGGCACCGGGCCGAACTCGGCGGTGGTGAAGTACCTGAACGACCGCAAGGTCCCGCACCTGTTCCTGTCGGTGAACGGCGACAAGTGGGGCGACTTCAAGACCTACCCCTGGACCATGCCGTTTGCGCCGAGCGCGCGCACCGAGTCGCAGATCTTCATCAAGCACGCGATGGCGCAGCGGCCGAAGTCGAAGATCGCCATCATTTACCAGAACGACGACCTCGGCCGGGACTTCGTCGCCGGCGCGCGCGACGTGCTCGGCGCGCAGTACGACAGCGTGGTCAAGGCGATGTCTTACGAGGTGACCGACCCCACGGTGGACTCGCAGCTGATCTCGCTGCAGGCCACCGGCGCCGAGGTGCTGATCTCCGGGGTCACCGGCAAGTTCGGCGCGATGGTCATCCGCCGCATCAACGAGCTCGGCTGGAAGGCCCTGCATTTCCTGCCGAGCGGCGCCTCCACCGTGGCCTCGACCATGGTGCCCGCCGGCCCCGAGCGCGGCATCGGCGCGATCACGTCGGTCTACACCAAGGACCCGAGCGATCCCTCATGGAACGATGACGCCGGCGTGAAGGCCTACAAGGCCTTCATGGCGCGCTGGTACCCCGAGGGCAATGCCAACGAGAGCTACAACAGCTACGGCTACATGACCGCGATGGTGATGCACCGGCTGCTCGAGCAGTGCAAGGGCGACTTCCGGCGCGAGAACATCATGGCCCAGGCCAACAACCTCAAGGACCTGGCCAACCCGATGCTGCTCGAGGGCATCCGCGTGAACACCAGCCCCACCGACCACCGCCCGCTCGAGCAGATGCAGCTGCAGCGCTGGGACGGCAAGGTCTGGCAGCGCTTCGGCCCGATCATCGAGGGCGCGCCGAGCTGATCGCGCCACGGCCGCCCCGCGTCTGCGGCTGTTGGCCGTCGCGGGGCGCGCGGCGCGGGCCGGCCGCTCAGGCCTTCTTCTCGCGCGGGACCCGGCCCATCAGGTAGAACTCGGGGTTGGGCATCATGCCAGAGAGGTTGGCCATGCGATTGGACAGCGCGAAGAAGGCCGCGATCGCGCCGATGTCCCAGGCGTCCTCGTCGCTGAACCCGTGCTCGCGCAGGGCCGCGAAATCGGCCTCCTCGAGCGCGCCCGAGGCGGTGGCCACCTTCATGGCAAAGGCGATCATCGCGCGCTGGCGCGGGCTGAGCGCGGCCTTGCGCCAGTTGGTGGCAAGCTGGTCAGACAGCAGCGGCGCCTTCTCGAAGATGCGCAGCAGCGCACCGTGGGCCACCACGCAGTACAGGCAGTCGTTGGCGGCGCTGGTGGCCACCACGATCATCTCCTTCTCGCCCTTGCTCAGTCCGTTCTCGCGCAGCATCAGCGCGTCGTGGTAGGCGAAGAACGCGCGGCACTCGTCCGGCCGCCGGGCGAGCTTGAGGAACACATTGGGCACGAAGCCCGACTTCTCCTGCACCGCGAGGATCTTCTCGCGCAGGTCGTCGGGCAGGCTGGCCAGATCGGGCAGCGGGTAGCGGTCGGGGCTGGAACTCATCGGGTGTCTCCGTCGGAAGAGGAGGCTGGCGCGGGCAGGCCGGCCAGCCGGTAGCGCAGGTAGGTGCTGCGCGCGTTCAGGGTGGCGATCGCCAGACCGGCCCGCCCATCGAGCACGCCCAGGCGCAGCAGGTAGCCGCGCAGGAAGGTCCAGCCGCCGTGAACCAGCGCGGCGGCCAGCCCGCCGCGGCCGCGCTCGCGCAGGCGCTGCGCGCCCAGGCGGGCGTAGCGCTCGGCCTTCTCCCGGGCGTCTTCGGGGGAGTCGACGCTGTCGTGCAGCAGCATGCCGGGCAGGCGCGACTGGGCGCCCTCGCAGAGCAGCCGCTCGTGCACCACGTCATCGGAGAAGCGCGCGCGGCCCTGGCGGAACAGGCGCAGCACCCGGTCGCCGCGCCAGTCACCGAAGCGAACCTCCTGGCCGCACCAGCGGGATCGGCGCGACAGCCAGTAGGCGTCGGCGAGCGGCTCGCCCCGGGCGTCGGCGGCCATCAGCGCGGCGATGGCCTGCGCCAGTTCGGGGCCGGGCGCCTCGTCGGCATCCAGCGACAGGATCCAGCGTCCGTGGGCGGCGTCGATGGCGCGGTTCTTCTGGCGCCCGAAGCCCGGCCAATCGGGGCTCTGGATGACCACGGCCCCGGCCGCGCGGGCCAGGGCGACGGTATCGTCGGTGCTGGCGGAGTCGAGCACCACCCGCTCGTCGGCGCAGGGCACGCTCGCCAGGCAGCGGGCGATGCGATGCGCCTCGTTGCGGGTGATCACCACCAGGCTGAGCTGCGGTCGGGTCATGCGCGGCGGGAGGCGAAATGCGGGGGTGAGGGGCCGCAGCGGGTGGGCAGGCGGGCGCTGTTATCCTGCGCATTCTATTCGCTGGCTCCCCCTTCCCATGGCCCTCACCGTTCTGGTCACCGGCGCTGCCGGCTTCATCGGCATGCATACCTGCCTGCGGCTGCTTGCCGACGGGCATCAGGTGGTGGGGCTGGACAACCTCAACACGTACTACAGCCCGGCCCTCAAGCAGGCTCGGCTGGCGCGACTGCAGGCGCAGGCGGGCTTCCGATTCCTGCGGGCCGATCTCGCCGATACCGACGCGGTGGCGGCGGCCTTCGCCGCCCATCAGCCCAGCCATGTGGTGCACCTCGCCGCGCAGGCCGGCGTGCGCCACGCGCTCGACCACCCCTACGACTACTCGGCCTCCAATCTGGTGGGCGCCACGGCGGTGCTCGAGAACTGTCGCCGCCATGGGGTCAGGCACCTGGTGTTCGCCAGCAGTTCCAGCGTGTACGGCGGCAACACCCGCGTGCCCTTCACCGAGACCGACCCGGTCGATCATCCGGTGAGCTTCTACGCGGCCACCAAGCGGGCCAACGAGCTCATGGCCCACAGCCATGCCCATCTGTTCGGCCTGCCGGTGACCCTGCTGCGCTACTTCACGGTCTACGGCCCCTGGGGTCGGCCCGACATGGCGATCTGGCGCTTCACCGATGCGCTGCTCGCCGGCCGTGCCATCGATGTCTACGCCGGCGGCACACTGGAGCGCGACTTCACGCACGTGGACGACGCGGTGGCGGCCACGGTAGCCCTGCTCACGCGCCCGCCGGAGCGGCAGACCAGCACCGATCCGGCCCGCTGGCAGGCGGCCGCGCCCGACACCAGCTGGGCGCCCTTCGAGGTCTACAACGTCGGGCGCAGCGACCCGGTCTCGGTCAACACCCTGCTTGCGCTGCTCGAGCAGGCCACCGGCTGCCGCGCGCAGCGCCGCGAGCTCGGCATGCAGCCCGGCGATGTTGCCCGCACCTTTGCCGACGCCGGCAAGCTCGCCCGGGTCACCGGGCTGCGGCCCTCAGTGCCGCTCGACCAGGGCCTGCGCGGCTTCGTGGCCTGGTTCAGGGAACACCACGGCCGCTGAGGCCTGCCGGCTCGCGAGCAGCAGCCCCAGGCAGCTCATCGCGAGCAGGCCGTGCTCGTGGTGCAGCGTGGTGTTGAGCAGGCCGGCCACGGCCGTGATCACCAGCCCTGACAATGCGGCCAGCCAGACCGCGGCGGCGTGCCGATCGGCGCGTGCGCGGGCGAGGCTGCCGCGCAGGCGCGCCGCCCAGGCGGCCAGCAGCGCCAGCACCGCGGCCAGGCCCAGGCCGCCCTGTTCGGCGAACACCGTGCCGTAGAGGCTGTGTGCATGGGCCGAGAAACTGTAGACCGAGGTGTCGCAATCGCGGCCCGGCGGCGGCGGCGCGATCTCGGCGCACACCCGCGCCGGCGTGAGCCGGCCGAAGCCATCGACGCCCACGCCGAACACCGGATGCGCAAGCCCGGCCGCCAGCGCCAGCCGGGCGAGTCGATCACGATGCGAGATCATCCCCCCCACCGGATCACCGGCCTGCAGGCGGAACTTGCCGATCAGCCCCGCGCCATCAGGCTGCAGGCTGCGCCCGCTCAGACCCACGAGCGCCAGGTAGCCGGCCAGCGCCGCCACCGCCATGGCCACCAGACCGAGACGGAAGCGCCGGCGGTCACGGGCGGGCTGCGCCAGCGGAAAAGGCGAGATCCAGGCGACCACGCCGAGCAGCACGATCAGCGCCAGCATCGCGGCCCGGCTGCCGGAGACGAACAGCGCCAGCAGCCCGATCAGCCCGCTGCCGGCGATGAGCAGCCGCACCCGCCCCGAGGCCCTGGCGGCGAACCCCGCCCAGGCCGCCAGCGCCAGACCGACGCTCATGGCGAGATAGATGGCCGAGTGGTTCACATGACCGACCGAATTCAGCTGCAGGAACACCGGCGTGTCGGCGCGCAGCACGCGGACCATCCCCCACAGGCTGGCCAGGCCGGTGCCGGCGAGCGCGGCCAGCAGCGGCAGCCGGCAGTCTTCGGCCCGATAGCCGCGTCGCAGCATCAGCCAGGGCACCGAGACCAGGCGCAGGATGTCGCCGGCGGCGCGCCAGCCCGGCGGCGCGTCCGCGCCCAGGCCCGAGAGCAGCACCGCGCCCAGCAGCGCCGCGAACACCGCGTCCCAGACGGAGAGCGCGCCGCCCGGCGCGCCACGCTCGCGCCACAGCGCCCGGCCCGCGACGGTCACCCAGGCCAGCCAGAAAAGGTGCTTGGGCACCTCGAAGAGCGGCAGGGTGAACAGCAGCGCCGCGAGCAGCGCGATCTCCGCCCGCCCCGCGGGCGAGCGTCCGCTCATGGGCGCGCCACCGACCCGAACACCGCCAGCATGTCGTCGAGCATGCGCTCGCGGGTGAAGCGGGTGAGCACATGGGCGCGCGCGCGCGTGCCCAGCGCCTGCCGCCAGACCGGGTCGGCCAGCAGCGCCCCCAGGGCCTGGCCGAGCGCAGCGGGATCTTCACGGGGCACCACCACCGCGGTCTGGCCGGGGAGCGCCACCTCGCCGATCGCGCCGGCATCGGTGGTCACGCAGGCCAGGCCCGAGAACATCGCCTGCATCAGCGCCTGCGGCACGCCTTCATTGGCATAGGACGGCAGGGCGAAGAGGTCGAAGGCCCGCAGCCAGCGCGCGACATCGGCCTGCTGGCCGGCGAAGTGCACCAGCCCGGGCCGGCCCAGCGCCTGGGCCTGCGCCTGCAGCGCGTCCATCTGGGGGCCGTCGCCGACGACCACCAGGCACACCGGACGAGACAGCCCGGCCACGGCCTCGATCAGGTAGCGGTGACCCTTCCAGCTGCGCAGCGTGGCCACGATGCCCACCAGCGGCCGGTCGGCAGGCAACCCGAGATCGGCGCGCAGCGCGCGGCGCTCGTCGGCATCGTGAGGCGGCCGGAAACGTTCGGGATCGATGCCGGTGGGAATCGAGCGGACCCGATCGGGTTCGCAGCCCAGGCGCTCGACGAGATCGCTGCGCAGTTGCTCGCCGGTGGTGACCACCCGCCGGCTGGCGCGGGCATAGAGCCAGCGGTTGGCCGCGCTGGCAGCCACCGGCGCGGAGATGTGCCGGGTGCGCACCAGCGGTGGCGCATCGGCGAGGCTGGCGCAGGCCAGCGCCGCCAGCCAGGTGTCGGTGGAGCTGTGGCTGTTGATGATGTCGAAGCGCTGCTCGCGCAGCAGCGCGCGCAGCGCGAGCAGGCCGGCCGGGCGCTTGTGGCCGATGGGCAGGCGGCGCACGGTGAGACCGCGCGCCGCGGCCGCCTCGGCGATGGGGGCCTGCGGCGGGCAGGCGAGCCAGAGCTCGTGACCGCGGGCCATCAGGCCGGCAGACTCCTCGAGGATGCGGATCTCCTGCCCGCCCCAGCCGCACGATGCCTCGGTGTGCAGGATGCGCATCGGGTTCAGGCCACGGGGGCGAACTGCACCCGGTGCAGCCGCGAATACGGGCCATCGCGGGCGATGAGCTCAGCGTGGCGCCCCTGCTCGACGATGCGCCCGCCCTCGATCACCACGATGCGGTCGGCCCGCTCCACCGTGGACAGCCGGTGCGCGATGACCAGCGTGGTGCGCCCGGCCATCGAGCGCTCGAGGGCATCCTGCACCTCGCGCTCGGTGTGGGTGTCGAGCGCCGAGGTGGCCTCGTCGAGCAGCAGCACCGGCGCGTTCTTGAGCAGGGCGCGGGCGATGGCCAGACGCTGGCGCTGGCCGCCTGACAGGCGCGCGCCACGCTCGCCCACCGGCTCGTCGAGGCCGCCGGGCAGGCTGCGCACATGCGTGGCCAGCGCGGCGCGCTCGAGCGCGGCCCAGATCTCGGCGTCATCGACCGAGCGCGCCGTGCCGAAGGCGACGTTGGCGCGCATGGTGTCGTTGAACAGCACGATGTCCTGGCTCACCAGCGCGATCTGGTCGCGCAGGCTGGCCAGGGTGAGCTCGGCGATGGGCTCCTCGTCAAGCAGGATGCGCCCCTCGGTGGGCGTGATGAAGCGGGGCAGCAGGTTGACGAGCGTGGTCTTGCCACCGCCCGACCCACCCACCAGCGCCACCAGCTCGCCCGGGCGCACCTCCAGGTCGATGCCGCGCAGCGCCTCGCGCTCGGCGCCGGGATAGCCGAAGCGCACCTGCTCGAAGCGCAGCGCGCCACGGCAGGCCGCGAGGCGACGGGTGCCGGTGTCGGGCTCGGCGGCCTGGTCGAGCAGCTCGAAGACGCTCTCGGCCGCGGCCAGCCCGCGCTGCAGCGGGCCGTTGACATCGGCCAGGTGCTTGAGCGGCGCGAGCAGCATGAGCATGGCGGTGATGAATGACACGAAGCCGCCGACGGTGGTCTGGTTCTCGAGGGACTGCACCAGGGCGATGGACACCACCACGGCCACCGCGACCGCCGCGCACAGCTGGGTGATGGGCACCGTGGCGCCGCTGGCGATGGCGCTGCGCATGGCAAAGCCGCGCAGGCGCTCGACGGTGCGCCCGAACAGCGTGGTCTCGCGCTGGTAGGCGCCGAAGACCTTGATCACCTTGTAGCCATGCACCGCCTCCTCGACCACGCGGGTGAGTTCGCCGGTGTGCTCTAGGCTGCGACGATTGAGTTCGCGCATGCGGCGGCTGAACACGGTGACCACCAGCGCGATCACCGGGATGAGCGCGATGGCCACCAGCGTGAGCTTCCAGTTGAGATAGAGCAGCCAGCCGAGCAGCCCGAGCACCACGATGGAGTCGCGGACCACGGTGGTGAGCACGCGTGTGGCGGCCACGGTGACGTTGCCCACCTCGAACACGATCTTGGAGATGAGCAGGCCCGAGGCCTCGCGCTCGAAGTCGGCGGGCGGCAGGCGCAGCATGTGCGCGAACATCTCGCGGCGCATGTCGGCCAGCACCTTGTTGGCCACCCAGGACAGCGCGTAGTTGCTGGTGAAGGTGGCCAGCCCCCGCACCACGAAGATGCCGATGATGCCGGCGGGCACGTACCAGAGCTCGATGCCGGTCTTGTCGACGAAGCCGCGGTCGAGCAGCGGTTTCATGAGGGCCGGGAACAGCGGCTCGGTGCCGGCGGCCACCACCATGCCGACCAGCGCGAGCACGAAGCCGCGCAGGTAGGGCCGGGTGTAGCCCATGAGGCGGCGGTAGATGGCCAGGCTGTTGGTCACGACCCGCGCGATTCTGCCAGAAGGCGCTGCCACAGCCCGAGCAGGGCCTCGGCCGCAGCCTGGATCGGCCAGGCCTGCGCAGCCGCGCGCGCGGCCTGGCGCAGCGCCGCGCCGCGCGGGCCCTCGCGTGCCTGCGCGATCTGCGCCAGCGAGGCGGCAAAGCCCGCGACATCGAGCGCGTCGTGCACGAAGCCATTGACGCCGGGCTCGAGCAGCTCGGCCACCCCGCAGGCCTGGCTCGCCACCAGCGGCAGGCCGCAGGCCAGCGCCTCGAGCGCCGCGTTCGGGTAGGGGTCGTAGAGGGCCGGGGCGAGCATCGCATCGGACGCCCACAGCAGACCGCGCACATCGTCCACGCCACCCAGGAACACCGCCCGCCCGCCCAGCCCCAGGGCCGCGGCCTGCGCCCGGTAGCGGGCCATGCGTCGGTCGGTGCCGGCCACCAGCAGACGGGCATCGCCGCCCAGGCGGGCGAGCGCGGCCAGCGCCACCGCCAGCCCCTTGCGCTCGAAGCCCGAGCCCACGAAGGCGAACACCGGCACCGCCTCGGGCAGGCCCAGCGCGGCCCGCGCGCGCGCGCGCTCCTCGCCCGTCGGGGAGCGAAAGCGCTCGAGATCGACGCCGTTGCGCAGCAGGTGCAGGCGCTCGCGCGGCACGCCGAAGCGCGCGGCGATGTCCTCGAGCACCGCCCGCGAGTTGCAGATCACGGCGCGCAGCGCCGGACTGGTGAACAGGGCGCGCTCCTCGCGCAGCACCCAGCGATGATGCGGATCGGCGCGCATCAGCGCCGCGCGCCAGGCCGGCAGCACCCGCGAGCGTGCCGCCAGATATGACGCGTGCACCCCATCGCCCGCCCGATACACCGGCACCCCGGCGATGCGTTCATGGCTCTGGACGAGATCGAAGCGCTCGCGCGCCAGCACCGCCCGCACGCCGCGGGCGAAGGCCTGGTCGCGCCAGACGCTGCCGAGGTGGAACGGATCGACCCGCAGCAGCCGCACCGGCGCGCCATCACCCACGGCGGAGGCCGGCCAGCGCCGGGCGATCACGGTGAGCGCCACGCCGGCACCAGCGAGCGCGTCCATGGCCTGCCGGGTGTAGCGCTCGGCCCCACCGTGCGGGTTGTATCGGGCCCGCACGATGGCGACGGCCGGCGCGCGCAAGTCAGTACTCGACCTGGATCGCGAGGGGATGCAGGCGTTCGCGAACCGCGACGAGCAGGTCCTCGCGCGGGCACACCCGCCAGCGCTCGCCGAGCTCGACCGCGCAGCGGCCCTCGGTGTTGCCGTACTCGATGATCACCGGCAGGGGCGTCTGCGCCATGCCGGCGTAGGGCTGGATCGCGTCGCGCAGCAGCCCGACCTCGGCCACGCCGTTCAGGCAGATGCGCAGCCGCTTGCCGAACTCCTGGCGCGCCGCGGTGAGATCGAGCACCCGCTCGGCCACCACCCGCATGCCACCGCTGTAGTCATCGCGGCTGACCTTGGCCTGGATGATCAGGAGTTCGTCGTCGCGGATGAGACTGCGGCAGCGCTCGAAGAGCTCGTTGTAGACCGCCACCTCGAGCTTGCCGCTGCCGTCATCGAGCACCACCGCGCTCATCTTGCCGCGCCGGGTCATCTGGGTGCGCTGCGAGGCGACGATGCCGGCAAGCCAGATGGGCTGGGGGGCGGGCTGGAGGTCGGTGATGCGCTGACGCACGAAGCGGCGGACCTCCTCCTGGAAGCCGGTGAACAGATGGCCGGTGAGGAAGAACCCGAGCGCGGACTTTTCCTCCTGCAGGCGCTGGCGCTCGCTCCAGGCGGGCGCGCTGGCCCAGCGGATGGGCGCGTCGCCCTCGCCGCCGTCATCACCGCCGAACAGGCTGACCTGGTCGATGGCCGCCTCGCGCGCCTCGGCCGCCTCCATGGCCTGGGCGACATTGGCCAGGGTGCGGGCGCGATCGGGGTCGAGGCCATCGAAGGCGCCGGCGCGGGCCAGGGCCTCGACCGAGCGGCGGTTGACCACGCGCCGGTCGATGCGGGCGCAGAAGTCATAGAGGCTGGTGAACGGCTTCTCGGCGCGAACCTTGAGGATGTTGAGCACCGCGGTTTCGCCGGCGCCCTTGACCGCGCCCAGGCCATACCGGATGGCGCGGCCGGCGCGCGACTTCATGCCCTCGGGCGCGGCCACCGGCTCGAAGCGGTAGCCGGAAAGGTTGATGTCGGGCGGCAGCACCGGCACGCGGTTGTCCTTGGCATCGGACACGAACAGCTGCACCTTGTCGGTGTCGTCCATGTCGGAGGACAGCGTGGCCGCGAGGAACTCCGCCGGGTAGTGGGCCTTGAGCCAGGCGGTCTGGTAGGTGACCACGGCATAGGCGGCGGTGTGCGACTTGTTGAAGCCGTACTCCGCGAACATGGCCATCAGGTCGAAGAGCTTGTTGGCGAGGTCTGCGCCGTAGCCCTTGCGCACCGCGCCGTCGATGAACAGGTCGCGGTGCTGGGCCATCTCCTCGGGCTTCTTCTTGCCCATGGCCCGGCGCAGCAGGTCGGCGCCGCCCAGTGTGTAGCCGCCGATGATCTGCGCGATCTGCATCACCTGCTCCTGGTAGACGATCACGCCGTAGGTGGGCTCGAGCGTCTGCTTCAGGTCAGGGTGGAAGTAGTCGATGGCCTGCTGGCCCTTCTTGCGCAGGATGAAGTCATCGACCATGCCCGAGCCCAGCGGCCCGGGGCGGTAGAGGGCCAGCACCGCGATGATGTCCTCGAAGCGATCGGGCGCGAGCTTCTTGAGCAGCTTCTTCATGCCATCGCCTTCCACCTGGAAGATCGCGGTAGTGTTCGCGTCTTTCAGGACCTGGTAGGCGGCGGGATCGTTGAAGGCCAGGGTGTCGAGGCGGATGGGGTCGTCGGGGCGGCCGGCGTTCACATACTCGACCGCGAGCTGGATGATGGTGAGGTTGCGCAGGCCGAGGAAGTCGAACTTGACCAGGCCCACCGCCTCGACATCGTCCTTGTCGTACTGGCTGACCACCGAGTCGGTGCCCGGCGCCTTGTAGAGCGGGCAGAAATCGGTGAGACGCCCGGGGGCGATGAGCACGCCGCCGGCGTGCATGCCGACGTTGCGGGTGAGGTCCTCGAGGGGCTCGGCCAGCGCGAGCAGCTCGCGCACCTCGTCTTCCTGGCGCTCGCGCTCGGCGAGCAGCGGCTCGCTCTCGCGGGCCTTGGCCAGCGACACCGGCTTGTTCTGCACCACCGGGATCAGCTTGGAGAGCTGGTCGCAGAAGGTGTAGCTCATGTCGAGCACCCGGCCGGCATCACGGATGACCGCCTTGGAGGCCATGGTGCCGAAGGTGGCGATCTGGCTGACCGCCTGCTCGCCATAGCGGCGGCGCACGTACTCGATGACCTTGTAGCGGTTGTCCTGGCAGAAGTCGATGTCGAAGTCGGGCATGGACACCCGCTCCGGATTGAGAAAGCGCTCGAAGAGCAGCGCGTAGGGAATCGGGTCGATGTCGGTGATGCCCAGCGAGAAGGCGACCAGCGAGCCGGCGCCCGAGCCCCGGCCCGGCCCCACCGGCACGCCGTTGGACTTGGCCCAGTTGATGAAGTCGGCCACGATCAGGAAGTAGCCCGGGAAACCCATCTGGACGATGGTGTCGCACTCGTAGGCGAGGCGCGCCTCGTACTCGGGGCGGCGGGCCTCGCGGATGGCGGGATCGGGGAAGAGCACCGGCAGGCGCTCGGTCAGGCCCTCGGCGGCCTGCTGGCGCAGGAAATCATCGAGCCCCACCCCCTCGGGCGTGGGGAACTGCGGCAGGCGCGCCTTGCCCAGGGTCATGGCGAGGTTGCAGCGCCGCGCGATGGCCACCGAATTGGCCAGCGCCTGGGGGAGATCGGCGAAGCGCTCGGCCATCTCGGCCTGGCTGAGGAAGTACTGCTCCTCGGTGAAGCGGCGCGTGCGACGCGGGTTGGCGAGGATCTCGCCTTCGGCGATGCACACCCGGGCCTCGTGCGCGCGGAATTCATCGCGCCGGATGAACTGCACCGGGTGGGTGGCCACCAGCGGGAGGCTCAGGCGGGCGGCAAGCCGGGCGGCCTCACGGGTGTGGGTCTCGGCCTCCTGGGCGCCGGTGCGCTGGACCTCCAGGAAGTAGTTGTCGGGGAAGCGCCGGGCCCACTGGCCGGCCAGACGCGCCGCGGCCTCGGGGTTGCCGGCGAGCAGGGCCTGGCCGACATCGCCGTGCTGGCCGCCCGAGAGCAGGATGAGGCCGGGGTTGGGTTCGTCGAACCAGCCCGGCAGCATCTCGGCGCGCCCGCGGTATTCATTGCCCAGCCAGGCGCGCGAGAGCAGGTCGCACAGGCGCAGGTAGCCCTCCTGGCTGGCCGCCAGCAGCAGGATGCGATGCGGCCGGTCACGCTCGGCCTCGTTGGTGAGCCAGGCATCCACGCCCAGCACCGGCTTGAGTCCACGGCCCCGGGCCGCCTTGTAGAACTTGATCCAGCCGAACAGGTTGGCGAGATCGGTGATGGCGACGGCGGGCTGCTGGTCATCTGCCGCGGCCTGCACCAGGGAGTCGATCCGCACGATGGAATCGCTCACCGAGAACTCGGAGTGGACCCGGAGATGGACGAACTGAGGGGCTGGCATCGGTAGAATTTTACCCCTCCGCCGACCCCCGGCGGGTTGCCGGCATCGCCTCAGTGACATTTCCCGCCAACCACCGCCAGGCCGTCGTGCTGCTGATCTTCTGCGCCCTGTGCTGGAGCATCGCCGGGGTCTTCACCCGTCTGCTCGAGCGCGCCGAGGGATTCGAGATCACCTTCTGGCGCAGCCTGTTCTGCGTGGTCTGCGTCACCGGCGCCATGGCGCTGGGCGGCCAGCCCAGGCCCTGGCGGGCGCTGCGCGCCATGGGCTTGCCGGGGCTGGTCTCCAGCCTGATGTGGGCGGCCATGTTCACCTGCTTCATGGTGGCGCTCACGCTCACCAGCGTGGCCAACGTCATGCTGGTCACCGGTCTGTCGCCCCTGATGGCCGCCCTGCTGGGCTGGCTACTGCTGGGCGAGCGGGTGAGCGCCGGCACGGCGTGGGCGATCGCCGCCGCGCTGGGCGGCATCGGCTGGATGGTTCACGAAGGGGTGTCGGCCCAGGGCCTGGGCGGCATGCTGGTGGCGCTGGGCGTGCCCACCGCCGCGGCGCTCAACCTGGTGGTGCTGCGCCGTCAGCAGGCGCGCCTCGATCTCGCGCCGGCGGTGCTGGGCGGCGCCCTGCTCTCCTGCCTGATCACCCTGCCGCTGGCCTGGCCGCTGTCGGCCAGCAGCGCCGACCTCGCCATCCTGGGCCTGCTGGGCTTCGTGCAGCTTGGCATCCCCTGCCTGCTGTTGGTGCGGGTGGCCCGCCATCTTGCGCCGCACGAGATCGCCCTCATCAGCCTGCTCGAGGTGGTGCTGGCGCCGGTGTGGGCCTGGCTGGGCGCCGGCGAGGCGGTCGGCGCCACCACCGTGCAGGGCGGGCTGGCCGTGGTGGCGGCGCTCGCGCTCAATGCCTGGCTGCAGCGCGCCCAGGGCGCGCGCCCGGCATGAGCGGGGCGGCCGACAGGCCCGGCGCAGCGGCCGGCGCGCCTGGCGCGCCGCGCCCCCTGGCCGAGATGCCCGCGCTGCGGCTGCAGGGCATCCTCACCGACATCGATGACACCCTCACCACCGAGGGCCGTCTGCAGGCCTCGGCCTACCGGGCGCTTGAGCGGCTGCATCAGGCCGGCCTGAAGGTGGTGCCGGTCACCGGCCGATCGGCCGGCTGGGCCCACATGATCCTCAAGACCTGGCCGGTGGACGCGGTGGTGGCCGAAAGCGGCGGCCTGTACCTGGCCCGCGATCCCCAGGGGCGGCTGATCGAGATCACCCACGAGCCGCCCGCCGAGCTCGCCGCCGCGCGCGCCGAACTGCTCGCGCTCGCCGCGCGGCTGATCGACACCCATCCCGGCCTGGCCTGGGCCAGCGACAACACCTACCGGCGGGTCGATGTGGCGATCGACTGGTGCGAGGAGGTCTCGCCGGTGGCGGCTTCGGCGGTGGCCTCGGTGATCGCCGCGCTGCACGACGCCGGCTACAGCGCGCGGGCGAGCAGCGTGCACATCAATGCCTGGCAGGGCCGCTTCGACAAGGCCCCCATGGCGCTGCGCTGCCTGCGCGAGCGCTGGGGCCTCACGGCGCAGCAGTCTCGCGACGGCTGGCTCTTCATCGGCGACGCGCCCAACGATGCCTCGATGTTCGAGACCTTTCCGCTCAGCGTGGGCGTGGCCAACATCGCGCCCGCCCTCGCGCGGCTGCCGGTGCCGCCGGCCTGGATCACCCGCGCCAGCCATGGCGCGGGCTTCGAGGAACTGGCCGCCCGAGTGCTCGGCGACTGAGCGGCGGCGGCCGCGGCCGCCGCCGCAGCCCGAGCCGGAGCCGCCACGGTCGCCGCAGCCAGCGGCAGCGGCCTCAGCCGCGCAGCGCGCGGGCGGTCTCGGCGATACGCCGCCCGTATTCGCGGGCCGTGGCCAGATCGCCTTCCGGCGGGCTCTGCTCGGGCGGCACGTTGTCGGCCTGCGCCATCACGCCGATGGAACTGCCCAGGCGGTTGATGGCCGCCGGGTCGCCCGGCGTTGCCGGAGGCGGCATGCCGGTGCCCACCCAGATCATGCCGTGCTGCATGGCCAGGGTCACGAAGTAGCTCAGGGTGGAGAACTTGTCGCCCGACATGTTCAGCGAACAGGTGAAGCCGCCGGCGAGCTTGTCCTTCCAGCCCTGGGTGAACCAGACCTTGGCAGTGGCGTCGGCAAAGACCTTGAACACGCCGGAGGGCCCGCCCATGTAGGTGGGCGCGCCGAACACGATGGCGTCGGCGGCGCCGAGCGCGGCCCAGCCGGCGTCATCGATGGCGCTGACATCGATCAGGCTGACGCGGGTGCCGGCGAGCGCGGCAGCACCTTGTTCGACGGCCTGGGCAATGCGGCGGGTATGGCCGTAGCCGGAGTGGAAGGCAATGGCGATGGCGGTCATGGTGAGGCTCTCTGAACAGTGGAGGGGAAGGGAGGCAGACGGGAAGTCGGGTGGGGAGGCGCAGGCGCAACCCGGGAGGGCTCAGGGCAGATCGAAGACCAGCACCTCGGCCTGGTCACCGGCGCCGAGTTCCACCGACGGCTCATCGCTCAGCTTGAGCGCGTCGCCACCGGCCAGGGCGTGGCCATTGACCTGCAGGCGGCCGCGGGCGAGGTGCACATAGGCGCGCCGCCCGGGCGACAGCGGCAGGCGCGCCGACTGCGCGCCATCGAAGAGCCCGGCATACAGGCGCGCGTCCTGGTGGATGCGCACCACCCCCGGCCCGCCCTGCGGCGAGGCCACCAGCGCGAGCCGGCCCTGCCGCGCCGCGGGGTCGATCGCGCACTGCTCGTAGCCCGGATCGATGCCCGGCGACTGCGGCGTGATCCAGATCTGCAGGAAGTGGGTCGGGGCGGCAGCCTGGTGGTTGAACTCGGCATGGGTCACCCCCCGCCCGGCGCTCATGCGCTGCACCTCGCCGGGCCGGATCACCGACCCGTGCCCAAGGCTGTCCTCGTGAGCGAGGGCCCCGTCGAGCACGTAGCTGAGGATCTCCATGTCGCGATGGCCATGGGGCGGAAAGCCGGTGCCCGGCGCGATCACGTCCTCGTTGATCACGCGCAGCGGCCCGAAGCCCATGTGCGCCGGATCGTGGTAGCTGGCGAAAGAAAAACTGTGAAAGGATTTGAGCCATCCGTGATCGGCATGGCCTCGCGCCTCGCTGCGGCGGATCTCGATCATGTGCTTCTCCTGGTGGGGCACCGCGACGGCAATCCGTCGCCCTGACGCCTGCGCAGTGTAGGCGCCCGGTTCACGCCGGGGGCTGCCCCGATTCGTCGATTTCATTCAAAATACTTGAACTATGATCACCCTCGACGCCCTGTCGGTGCTCGACACCATCGCGCGGCGCGGCAGTTTCGCCGCGGCCGCCGCCGAGCTCGGCAAGGTGCCCTCGGCCCTCACCTACACCGTGCGCCGCCTCGAGGAGCAACTCGACGTGCTCCTGTTCGACCGGCGCGGCCGCCGGGCCCGGCTCACGCCAGCCGGTCAGGAGCTGCTCGAGCAGGGCCGCCTGCTGCTGCGCGCGGCCGATGACCTCGCCTGCCGGGTGCGCGAGGTGGCCAGCGGCTGGGAGGTGGAGCTGCGCATCGCGCTCGATGCCGTGGTCGCGTTCGAGCGCATCGAGCCCCTGCTCGCAGACTTCGATCGGCTGCGCGCGCCCACCCGGCTGCGCTTCTCGGTCGAGGTGCTCGACGGCGGCTGGGATGCCCTGCTCTCGGGCCGGGCCGATCTGGCCATCGGCATGAGCGGCGAGCCGCCGGCGGGGCTGGCCGCCAGCGCCGAGATCAGCGCGCGGCCGCTGGGCGCGGTGCGCTTCGTGTGGTGCGTGGCGCCAGAGCACCCGCTGGCTCGGGCCGATGAACCGATCGACCCCGATCTGCTGGTGCGCCATAGGGCCGTGGCCCTGGCCAGCAGTGCGCGCATGCTGCCGCCGCGCTCGGCCGGTCTGCTCTCCGGCCAGGACACCCTCACCGTGGCCACCCTGGAGCAGAAGATCGCGCTGCAGCTGGCGGGCCTGGGCGGCGGTTACCTGCCCGAGGCCTTTGCCCGGCCGTACCTGGCTGATGGCCGGCTGGTGGCACGGCGCACCGCGCGGCCGCCCCTTAGCGGCCCGGCGCAGTACGCCTGGCGGCGCGCCGCACGCGGCAAGGCCCAGGCCTGGTGGCTGCAGCGTCTCGAGGTGGCCCGGGTGCGTCAGCAGCTGCTGGCCGGGCCGCGGGTGGCGCGGGCAACACCCTCGGCGCGCGACTGACCGGAGCGCATCTCATGCACACCCCCCAGGGCCGCTACGTGGGGCGCTTTGCGCCCTCGCCCACCGGACCGCTGCACGCCGGCTCGCTGGTGGCCGCGCTGGCCAGCCGGCTCGACGCCCTCGCCCACGGCGGGCACTGGCTGCTGCGCATCGAAGACCTCGATCCGCCGCGCGAGGTGCCCGGCGCGGCGGCCGACATCATCGGCACCCTGGCGGCCTTCGGCTTCCGCCATGACGGCCCGATCGTCTTTCAGAGCCAGCGCCATGCCGGCTACCAGCAGGCCTTTGACCGACTGCGTGATGCCGGCTGGGTGTATCCCTGCGGCTGCACGCGCCGCGAGATCGCCGACTCGCTGCAGCGCCAGGGCCAGGCAGTGGGGCGTCACCAGGAGAAGGTCTACCCCGGCACCTGCCGCGCGGGCATGCGCCCCGGCCAGCCGGTGCGGGCCTGGCGGGTGCGGGTCGACGACACCGTGGTGCGCTGGCGCGACGCGCAGCTTGGCGAGCGCGAGGAGGCGCTCGCGCACAGCGTGGGCGACTTCGTGCTGCGACGGGCCGACGGCCTATGGGCCTACCAGCTCGCGGTGGTGGTCGACGACGCCCTGCAAGGCGTCACCCACGTGGTCCGCGGCGATGATCTGCTGGGCGCCACCGCGCGCCAGATCCACCTGCAGCAGCTGCTGGGCTGGCCGCGCCCGGCCTACCGCCACCTGCCGGTGCTCACCGATGCGCACGGCGAGAAACTCTCGAAGCAGACCGGGGCGCCCGCGCTGCGCAGCGCGCAGCCGCTGCCAGCCCTGGAGCAGGCGCTCGCGCACCTGGGCATCGCGCCCACGGGCGCGGGTTGCCTGGATGAGTTCTGGGATCGGGCAGTGGCGGCCTGGGCCGTGCACACCGGCCTCAGGCGCTGAGCCGGGGGCCGATCAGCCCTTGCGGACGCCGCCGAGCAGTGCGGCCACCGGCCGTGCCTGGCGCCGGCGCGGACCCGATGCCGCCGCCACCGTGCCGGCACCGCCAGCCTCGGCGCCCGGGGCCGCGGGCTCGGCTGCCGCCGCGCCCGGCTCGTAGGGCTTGTAGAAGAATGGGTCTTCCGAGTGCCCGGGCAGCTGGGTGCGGGGCCGCGCCTCGCGGCGGGGAGCCGCGCCCTCGCGGGCAGGACGAGCCTCGCGGCCACCCTCGCGCGGGCTGTCACGCCAGCCCTCGCGCGCCGGCCGGGCCTCACGGGCCTCACGGGGCGTGCGGCGCTCGCGCTCGCGCTCGCCATCGCGGGCGCGCTCGGCGAGCGCGGCATCGAGGCTGAGGGTCTGCTGCGGAATCTCGCGCTTGATGAGCTTCTGGATGCCGTCGAGCAGGCGCTCGTCAGCGCCGGTCATGAGCGAGAGCGCCACGCCGCTTGCGCCCGCGCGGCCGGTGCGGCCGATGCGGTGGACGTAGTCTTCCGGCGAATAGGGCAGGTCGTAGTTGATGACCGCCGGCAGCTCGGCGATGTCGAGGCCGCGCGCGGCCACATCGGTGGCCACCAGCACCGCGATCTCGCCCTTCTTGAAGCCCTCGAGCGTGGCCAGGCGCTCCTGCTGGCTCTTGTCACCGTGGATGGCGTTGGCGTTCAGGCCGTCTTTCTCGAGCTGGCGGGCGAGCCGCCCGGCGCCGATCTTGGTGTTGGTGAAGACGATCACCTGCGAGAGCTGGCGATCGCGCACCAGCTGGGCCACCGCCGCGCGCTTGCTCTCGGCATCGGGCACCCGGTAGACGAGCTGCTCGACGTTCTCGGCCGCGGCATTGCGGCGCGCCACCTCGACCGAGACCGGGTTCTGCAGGAAGGACTCGGCGAGCTTGCGGATGTCGCCCGAGAACGTGGCCGAGAACATGAGGTTCTGGCGCACCGGCGGCAGCAGGTTGATGATGCGCTGGATGTCGGGCAGGAAGCCCATGTCGAGCATGCGATCGGCCTCGTCCATGACGAAGACCTCGGTGACGCCCAGCGACACGGTGCGCTGGCTGACATGGTCGAGCAGCCGTCCGGGCGTGGCGATGAGCACCTCGGCGCCCTGGCGCAGCGCAGCGATCTGAGGGGCGATGTCCACCCCGCCGAACACCACGGTGGAGCGCAGCCCGGTGTACTTCGCGTACTCGCGCACATTGGCGTAGATCTGGTCGGCCAGCTCGCGGGTAGGCGCCAGGATGAGCGCGCGCACCGGATGGCGCGCCGGCGAGGCGCTGTGATTGGCCAGCGGCATCAACCGCTGCAGGATGGGCAGCGCGAAACCGGCGGTCTTGCCGGTGCCGGTCTGGGCCGCGCCCATGACATCGCGGCCCTGGATGACCAGCGGAATGGCCTGGGCCTGGATCGGCGTGGGCTCGCGGTAACCGAGCTCGGTGACCGCGCGCAGGATGGGCTCGGCCAGGCCGAAGTCGTTGAAGGTGGTGACGATGCTGGGCGTGGTGTTCAAGTGTGCGTGGGGCCCGGGAGGGGTGCGGGCCCGCGAAGGATGAATCGGGCGCAAGGCGGGCGCAGGCGCCCGGTTGCGGGCCGACCGGCAGCGGCAAGCCGAGACCGGGCGAACCTCTCATTGTCGCGCATTCAGGCCCCGGCGCAAACCCGGCCTGCTCAGCGGTCGCAGGCGAGCAGTTCCTCGACCACCCGATCCACCGCCGCGGCGCCGTCGATGGCCACCGCCACCCGGGCGCGCGGCGCCGCCGGCAAGCCGGGCAGGCCGCGGGCCTCGTCGGACAGGCCGCGCAAGTCGCAGGCCGTCATGCCGCGCAGCACCGGGCTGGCCAACTCCACATGCACCGGGGTGTCCTGCCAGCGCAGCAGATCGGGCTCGCTCAGGGCGAGCAGCGCGCAGGGATCGTGCATGGCCGCGGTGTCACGCCGGTAGACCGCGCGGGTGCGGGCCAGGTAGAAGCCGAGCAGGCCCGCGAAGGTGCGCCCCACTCGGCCGCCGGACTGCGCCAGCCGATCGACATGGACCTGCCCGATGCCGGCCTGGCGGGTGACGTTGAGCCCGACCATGCGGATCGGCGCGCCGCTGGCGAAGACCACCGCCGCCGCCTCGGGGTCGCAGTGAATGTTGAACTCGGCCTGCGGCGTGATATTGCCAACGTCGGTGGAGCCGCCCATGAGCACGATCTCGCGCAGCCAGCCAGCAAGGCGGGGCTCGGTGCGCAGCGCCATGGCCACGTTGGTGAGCGGCCCGACCGCGACCAGGGTGAGTTCGCCCGGCGCGGCCCGGGCCTGATCGATCAGGAACGGCACCGCATGCTGCGCGACGGGCGCGCGGCGCGGCTCGGGCAGCACCGCGCCGTCCAGCCCGCTGCGCCCATGGATGTGCGCCGCCGAGGCCGGCGCGCCCAGCAGCGGCCCGGCCATGCCGGCGGCCACCGGCACGGTGAGCCCGATCAGTTCGCACACTGCCAGCGCGTTGCGGGTGGTGTTGGCAAGCGGCGTGTTGCCGAAGACCGTGGTGATGCCCACCAGATCGAGCCGGCGCGCGGCGTAGACGATGGCCATCGCGTCGTCGTGGCCGGGATCGCAGTCCAGCAGGATGCCAGCCGGCGCCGGCATCAGGGCAGCGTTCATGAGCGCTCCCCGGCATCGGGCAATCGGGCCGCGATCGCGCTGGCCCGCGCCAGCGCGGGCACCGCGCCACGCCCGGTGCAGGCCAGGGCACCGGCGGTGACGCCATGGCGCAGCGCCAGCGCCGGGGGATCGCCCGCTGCCCAGCGGCACGCGAAGGCGCCCACGAAGGCATCGCCCGCGCCGGTGGTGTCGACCACCGCGACCGCCGGCGGCAGGCAATGCCGCGGCGGCTGCCCGGGCTGCAGCAGCAGGGCGCCCCGCTCGCCAAGCGTGACCACGACGGCGCGGCGCACCCGACGCAACAGCGCCTCGGCCAGCGCCTGCGGGTCGCCGCCTGCGAGCGGCGCGGGGTCAACGGCGGCTGCGCCGGCGGTGAGCAGCGCCGCCTCGCCTTCATTGGCCACCACGATGTCGGTCAGGGCCCAGAGCGAGGGCGGCAGTTCGCCGCGCGCCGGGGCGGTGTTCAGCAGCGTGAGGGCGCCGCGCTCGCGCGCGAGCGCGAAGACCTGTTCGGTGACCGCAAGCGGCGTTTCGAGCGTGGCCAGCACGAGGTCGGCCTGCGCGATCAGCGGGCGGGCGCGGTCGACATCAGCGGCCTGCAGCCGCTGGTTGGCGCCGGGCGCAATCACGATGCGGTTCTCGCCCTCGGCTTCCACCAGGATGAGGGCCTGTCCGGTGGGGTCGCTGGCGAACACGCCGACCGCCGAGGCGTCGATGCCCTCGGCCGCCCACAGCGCGCGCGCCACCGCGCCCGAGTTGTCATCGCCGACCCCGGCGAGCAGGCTCACCTGCGCGCCGCAGCGCGCCGCCTGGATGGCCTGATTGCTGCCCTTGCCGCCCGGCGCCTCGAGGGCATCGCGACCGACGAGCGTTTCGCCGGCGGCCGGGCAGCGATCGACCACGACGCTGAGGTCGCGCATGTAGCTGGCGATGGCGAATAGTCGGGGTGGACGGGTCATGCGGGTCTCCGGGCGCGAACGCCGAGGGCGGGCGCCGATGCGACGTCGGGACGAGGCGCCGATGCGACGCCGAGGCGCGCCGACTATGCCCAGCCGGCGGCAGGCTCGTCAAACGAGCCCCGTGCCCGGCACAGTGGGCGCCCGCCATGCCCCTGTCGCCCTGCTTCGCCCTGGTCGATGTCGAGACCACCGGGCTCTCGCCCCAGCATCACCGCGTGATCGAGATCGCGGTGATCCGGGTGCAGCATGAGCAAGGCGCCTGGCGGGCGAGCGAGTGGCGCTCGCTGGTGGCGCCGGGTGTGCCGATCCCCGGGGCCATCAGCCGCCTCACCGGCATCACCGCGGCCCAGTGCGCCGAGGCGCCGGCCTTCCCGGCACTGGCCGACGCCCTGCTCGAGCGGCTCGAGGGCGCGGTCTTCGTGGCCCACCAGGCCCGTTTCGACTACGGCTTCGTGCGCGCCGAGCTCGCGCGTGCCGGCCGCGCCTTCTCGGCGCGCACCTTATGCACCGTGCGGCTGTCGCGGCTCATCGAACCGCAGGCCGCTGACCACACCCTCGATGGCCTGCTGGCGCGCCACGGCCTGAGCGCGCCCGAGCGTCATCGCGCTCTGGGCGATGCCCGCGCGCTGTGGGCACTGGTGCGCGCGCTGGCCGAGCGCCACGGCGAGCGCGCGCTGCGGCTGGCCGCCTCGCACCTGCTGCGGCATCCCGGCCTGCCCTCGAACCTGCCGGCCGGGGCGCTCAAGGCCGTGCCCGAGGGACCCGGGGTGTATGCCATGCTCGGCGCGCGCGGACAGCCGCTCTACGTGGGCCGCAGCAACGGTCTGCGACGACGCCTGGCCAGCCACTTCAGCGCCGACCCCACCCGCGAGCGCGCCGCCCGCCTGGCCGCCGAGACCCACCACCTGGAGTGGCAGCGCACCGCGGGCGAGCTGGGCGCGCGCCTGCTCGAGGCGCAGTGGATCCGCGATCGGCAGCCCAGCCACAACGTGGCGCAGCGTCGGGTGTGGCCCTGGTTCGTGAGCCTGCCCCGCGAAGGGCGACGCGCCACGCTGCTGCGCGGCGACACGCTGGCCCCGGGCGAGGAGCGCGGCCTGTTCGGCCCGTTCGGCGCGCGCGCCGCAGCCCGCGCCGCGCTCGCCGATGCTGCCGATCGGGCCGGCCTGTGCCTGGCGGTGCTGGGCCTGGAGCGGCGGCAGCCCGGCGAGCCCTGCTTCCGGCGCCAGCTCGGCCGCTGCGCCGGCGCCTGCGTGGGCCTCGTGCCGGTGTCCGAGCAATGGCAGCGCCTGGCGCAGGCGCTTGCCGACTGGGAGATGCCCACCTGGCCCGCGCCGGGCGCCATCACCCTGCGCGAGGATGACCCCACCGGCAGGCCATGCTGGCATGTGCTGAGCCACTGGCGTCACCTCGGCTCCACCGACGATCCGCATGCCCTCGCCCGGCTGGCCGGGCAAGCGCCGCAGGGCGCGCTCGATCCGGGCATCTACCGCTTGCTGCGCCGGCGGCTGCTGGGCCCCGATGCCCTGGCGCAGCCGATCCGCGATAATCCCGCACCGATCCCAGCGGGGCCGTTCGCCGCATCCGGGCTGCCCGGCCCGCCGGATCAACCGCCAGCCAACCCCCTTCCGGAGCACGCCATGTCCGCCAGCCCTGCCACCGCCTCGTCCTCCGCCGCAGACCCCCGCGTGCCGCGCGACGGCCTGAGCCTGGTGCGCGGCGACACCCAGGTCGCCCTGCTCGATCTCACCATCCCGCAGTTCCTGGCCCGGGCGGTCGCCCGCGGCGGCGACCGCGAGGCGGTGGTGTTCCGCGAGCAGCAGGTGCGCTGGAGCTGGCACGAGTTTGCCGAGCGCGTGGACGAGCTCGCCGCCGGGCTGCTCGCCGTGGGCATCGAACGCGGCGATCGGGTGGGCATCTGGTCGCCCAACCGCGTCGAGTGGCTGGTGACCCAGTTCGCCACCGCGCGCATCGGCGCCGTCCTGGTGAACATCAACCCGGCCTACCGCCTGGCCGAGCTCGAGTACGCCCTCAACAAGGTGGGCATGAAGGCCCTGGTCAGCGCCGACCGCTTCAAGACCAGCGAATACCTCGAGATGCTGCGCACGCTCGCGCCCGAACTCGCGCAGTGCGCGCCCGGACAGCTGCGCAGCGCGCGGCTGCCCCACCTGCGCACCGTGATCCGCATGGGCGACGCGCGCACGCCGGGCATGCTCAACTACGCCGAGGTGCTGGCCCTGGCCACCCCGGCGCAGCGCGCACGGCTCGACGCCATCACCCACGCGCTCGACCCGCACGATCCCATCAACATCCAGTTCACCAGCGGCACCACCGGCAACCCCAAGGGCGCCACCCTCACCCACCACAACGTGGTCAACAACGGGCGCTTCGTGGCCGAGGCCATGCGCCTCGGGCCGGCTGACCGGCTGTGCATCCCGGTGCCGCTCTACCACTGCTTCGGCATGGTGCTGGGCGTGCTCGCCTGCGTGACCGAGGCCTCGGCCATGGTCTTCCCCGGCGAGGGGTTCGATCCGCTGGTCACGCTCTCGGCGGTGGCCGAGGAGCGCTGCACCGCGCTGCATGGCGTGCCCACCATGTTCATCGCCCAGCTCGACCACCCGGACTTCGAGCGCTTCGACCTGTCGGCGCTGCGCACCGGCATCATGGCCGGATCGCCCTGCCCCATCGAGACCATGAAGCGCGTGGTGGCCCGCATGCACATGCACGAGGTCACCATCGCCTACGGCATGACCGAGACCAGCCCGGTGTCCTTCCAGAGCGCCACCGACGATCCGCTGGAGCGCCGGGTGAGCACGGTGGGCCGCATCCAGCCCCACCTGGAGGTGAAGATCATCGACGCCGACGGCAATCTCTGTCCGGTGGGTGTCAAGGGCGAGCTGTGCACCCGCGGCTACTCGGTGATGAAGGGCTACTGGAACGACGAGGCGCGCACCGCCGAGACCGTGCGCGAGGGCTGGATGCACACCGGCGACCTCGCCACCATCGACGAGCAGGGCTTCTGCAACATCGTCGGCCGCGTCAAGGACATGCTCATCCGCGGCGGCGAGAACGTCTTCCCGCGCGAGGTCGAGGAGTACCTCTACCGGCATCCCGCCATCCAGGACGTGCAGGTCTTCGGCGTGCCCGACCCGCGCTTCGGCGAGGAAGTGGCCTGCTGGGTGGTGCTCAAGCCCGGCCAGAGCGCCACCGACGAGGACATCCGCGCCTTCTGCCGTGGGCAGATCGCGCACTACAAGGTGCCGCGCTACGTGAAGTTCGTGTCCGAGCTGCCCATGACCGTCACCGGCAAGCCTCAGAAGTTCGTGATGCGCGAGGCCATGGTGCGCGAGCTCGGGCTGCAGGAGCAGAAGACGGCCTGAGACCAAACGCCCGGGCCCGCCCGGGTCCGACCGATCAGCGCGTGTCGATCGGCACCGGATTGGCGGCGAGTTCGCGCGCCGCGGCCTCGCCGAGGTCCCAGTAGAGCCCGGCCATGATGCCCAGGCCCTCGTCGAGCACCGTCACCGGCACGTTCTCGTTCGGGGCGTGATTGGCCGAGCCCGGGTAGGAGTGCGGCACCCAGACCGTGGGCAGGCCCAGCACCTCGGTGAAGACATCGTTGGGCAGCGAGCCGCCCAGGCTGGGCAGGATGGCCGGGTCAGCGCCGGTGGTGTGCTGCACCGACTGCGCCGCCCACTGCACCCACGGGTGCGAGGGGTCGATGCGCGAGGCGCGGAACATGGTCTCGCGCGAGGGGGCGATCTTCACCATCGACAGCCCCTGCCGATCGAGGAACTGGCGCAACTGGCCGAGCAGGCGGTCGGGGTCTACTCCGACCACATAACGCAGCTGCATGCGGGCCCAGGCCTTCGGCGGAATGGCGTTCACCGGCTGGCGCGGGTTGCCGGTCTCGAAGGCGAGCACCTCGCAGCTGCACCAGGCGAACACCCGCTCGGCAGGGGTGAGGCCGGGTTCGCCCCACCAGGGCTCGATCTCGGGGTCGCCCGGGCCGGGCTCGAAGGCGAGCTGACCGACCGCGCGCCGCACCGAGTCGGGAATGGATTCAGGCACCCAGCCCGGCACCCGGATCTGGCCGTTGGGGCCGACCATGGCGGCGATGGCGTGCGCGAGCAGCACGCCAGGGTTGGAGATGAGCCCGCCCCAGTTGCCCGAGTGGTGCGCGCCGGCGCGCGATTCGATGGTGAGATCGAACCCCAGGCCGCCGCGCGAGCCCAGGAACAGCGTGGGTCTGCGGCGGGCGATGCGCGGGCCATCCGAGGCGAGCAGCAGGTCGGCGCGCAGGCGCTCGGCATGGGCCTCGCACAGCTCGCGCAGGCCGGGCGAGCCGGTCTCCTCGCCCATCTCGATCAGCCAGCGGGCATTGAAGCCGAGCCGGCCGCGCACCGCGAGCAGCGCCCGCATCGCCTCCAGGTTGAGCGTGTGCTGGCCCTTGTTGTCGACCACGCCGCGGCCGTACCAGATGCCATCGCGCTCGGTGAGCCGCCAGGGCGACAGACCCTCGTGCCAGCGATCGTCCTGACCCCGGATCACGTCGCCGTGGCCATAGCCCAGCACGGTAGGCAGGGCATCGTCCTCGTGGCGCTCGGCCAGCAGAAAGGGCGCCTGCGCCTTCGGATGGGTGATCACCTCGCAGGTGAAGCCCAGTTCGTGCAGCGCGGGGATCATCTCCTCGTCGAGGTAGCGGCGCATCTCGGCGGCGCGCTCCGGGTTCTGACTCTCGGTAGGCATCGCCACGCGGCGCGACAGGGTGCGAAAGAGCTCGCCCGAGGCGAGCGTCTGGCGGGCCCGGTCGATCACGGCTTGTCGGGTCATGCAGAGACTCCTGGCGGAAGGCCGGCGCAGGCCGGCAGTCGGGATTGGTGGTCGCAGGTGACCGCGCCCACCGTGCGCCGCAGGGTACGCCGACCGCGGCCACAAGGACAGGGCCATGGTCGCGGTGGCATGGCCGCAGCCCGCGCTCAGAACCCCAGGCCCTGATCCCCAGGGTCGGAAAACATGCGCCGGCTCGCCCGCGGCGGGCGCGGCTGCGGCGCGCAGCGCACCCGGGCCGGATCGAAGCCCTGGAGCAGCGAGCGGGCCTCGTCGGGCGAGGCCTGCAGCCAGGCGTCGATCGCGGCGGGTTCGAGCAGCACCACCGAGCGCTTCTCATCGCCGGGGGCATGAAACCGGTTCATGACCGCGTGCTGGTCGGCGTTCAGGGTGAGCAGCGTGAAGGAGAGCAGCGACTCGCCCTGCGGCGAGCGCCAGCGCTCCCACAGGCCGGCCAGCGCCAGCGGCTCGCCGTCGGCGCTCTCGATGCGCCAGCGCACCGCGCGACCGCTCTCGTAGCTGGGCTCGAACACCGCGTCGGCCGGCACCACGCACCACTGGCGCTGCCGCCAGGCGTGACGAAAGCTCGGCTTCTCGCCCACGGTCTCGCTGCGGGCGTTGTAGCACTGGCGCCAGTTGCGGCCATCACGCGACCAGGGCGGCACCATGCCGAACACCGCCATCACGGCGTGCCGGCCCTGCGCATCGGCCACCACCACCGGCGTGGTCTGCCCCGGGTAGGCATCGGCCGGGTAGTCATCGCGGTCGGGCCGTACGCCGAAGCGGGCCAGCAGCCGCTCCGGTCGGGTGGGAACGTAATTGGCGCACATGGCCGCAGGCTAAACTGCCGCGATGACCATCGTCCATCCCATCCAGGCGATCACGCTCGATCTCGACGACACCCTCTGGCCCGTGCTGCCCACCCTGGTGCGCGCCGAGGAGACGCTGGCCGACTGGCTGCGCCGCCATGCGCCGGCCACGGCCTCGGCCTTCACGCCGGCCAACCGCCAGACCATCCGCAAGACGGTGCTGGCCGAGCATCCCGAGCGCGCCCATGACATGAGCTTCCTGCGCCATGAAATGCTGCGTCGGGCGATGCAGGCTGCCGGCGAGCCGGCGGCGCTCGCCGACACGGGCTTCGCGGTGTTCCTCGCCGCCCGCCAGCAGGTCACGCTCTACCCGGATGTGCGGCCGGTGCTCGCGGCCTGGGCCGCCCGCTACACGCTGGTGGCGGTCACCAACGGCAACGCCGACATCGACGCGGTGGGCCTGGGTGACCTGATCAGCCATTGCGTGAGCGCGCACGAGATCGGCTGCAGCAAGCCCGATCCGCGGATGTTCCTGGCGGCCTGCGAGCGTGCCAACGTGCCGCCCGAAGCCGTGCTGCATGTCGGTGACGACTGGCAGCTCGATGTGCGGGCAGCGCGCGCGGCCGGCCTGCAGTCGGCCTGGCTCAAGCGCCCAGACCTGAAGCATCCCTCGGCGGCGCATGCCGACGCCGCCGCCCACGCGGCCGCGTTCGAGAGCCTGCACGCCATGGACGCGCACCTGCACCCGGGCGGCTGAGCCCGCGCGCCGCAGGCTGCCCGCGGGGCCGGCAGCCCGCCTCTGCGCCCCTCGGGGGCCAGGCTCAGAGCATCACCCGCAGCCCCAGGCGCCAGGTGCGGGGCGCCATCGGATGGATATGGCGATCATCCACGCCGGCCACCTCGCCGCGCAGCCGCGACACGTACTGGTACTCGATGTCGTTGGCCCGGCGGTTGGCGAGGTTGAAGCCATCGACCACCCACTCGCAGCGGCGATCCATCCGCCAGCTCAGGCGGGTGTTGACCAGGCTGAAGCCGGCGGCGCGCTGGCTGCCGTCCTCGGTGAGCGGGCGCGGACCGATGTGGCGCCACTGCAGGCTCGCCGACCAGGGGCCGAGCTCGCGCACGCTCACCGAGGCCGAGCCCACGCGGCTCACCGAACCGGGCACCCGGGTGCCGGCGTCACCGTCCGCGTCGAAGCGCGCCCGCGACCAGGCCAGATCGGCCTCCAGCACCAGCCAGGGCCGCGGCTGCCAGCGATGCCCCCACTCCACGCCCTCCCGGGTGCTGGGGCGGCTCGGCTCGGTGATGCCGGCGTCGCCGACGAACACCAGTTCGGAACCGATGCGCAACTGCCAGAGGGCCAGGGTGGTGCGCCAGCCGGGCAGCCACTGCGCCCGCAGACCGATCTCGCGGCCGGTGGTGGGCACCAGCCCGGTCACCGCTGACACCGGTGCCCCGGTCAGCGGATCGACGCGCATGGTCACGCCGCGGCCATCGTTGCTGTGGAAACCCCGCCCCCAGTGCGCGAAGAACTCGGTGCCGGCCCAGGGGCCGGCCGCGGCGCTGAAGCGGGGTGACACCCGCGCCGCGGCCGCGTGGCCGCTGTTCTGCGGCACGCTGGCATCGACCCGCCAGTCGGCACGGTCGGCCCGCAGACCGGCGGTGGTGCGCAGCCAGGGCAGCCACTCGACGCGGCTCTCGGCATGCACGCCCAGCATGCTTTGCCGCACCCGGTCATCGCGCACCGTGCCGGTGGTCTCGCGCAGCAGGGTGTCGAACAGCCCCACCCGGATCCGGTCCTCGCGCCATTGCACGCCCACGGTGTGCCGCGCCGGCAGGCCGGCCAGCGGGGCAGACCAGGCCCGCGCGAGTTGCCCGCCCGCGGTCAGGCGTTCGTCGCGCTGCAGGATCTGGTCGCCATTGACCGGATCATCAAGCGCGTAGGTGAAGTTCGAGAACAGGTTCAGGCGCGAACGGATCAGGTACACCGAGCCCTGAAGGCTGCCCGCCTCATCGTTGCGCCACCACTGCGCCGAGAGGCTGTGGCGCTGGGTGTTACCGCCATCGCTCGGGTCGATCGCCCCGAAGCGCCCGATGAGACCGGCATCGAGCGCGCGCTGCGGCACCTGGTCGGTGGCATGCCAGCGCGACTGATAGGCCATGCCCATCACCCGCACGCCCTGGTCCGCGTGCCCCAGCGACCAGGACAGCAGCCCGTTGACGCGGCGCAGGCCCTGCGGATTCTCCCAGGGACCATCATCGCGCTGCAGTTCCAGGGCGCCGAGCAGGCGCGCCTCGGGCTGCGGACTGCCCGAGCCGGCGAGCAGCGCGCGCCGATGCCCCCAGGCGCCCAGCCCGATCTGCGCGAACGGTTGCGCGATTTCATCGCGCAGGCTGATCCGCGCGCTGCCCGCCGATGCGAAGTCGCCGTCCTCGGCCCGGTAAGGTCCCTTGCGGTAGTCGATCCGCTCGATCAGCTCCGGGATCAGGAAGTTCAGATCGGTATAGCCCTGGCCATGCGCATGCGTGGGCTGGTTCACGGGCATGCCTGCCACCCAGGTGGCGAAATCGGTGCCGTGATCGAGGTTGAAGCCGCGCAGGAAGTACTGATTGGCCTTGCCGTCGCCCGAGTGCTGGGTGACCACCAGGCCGGGCACCGACTCCAGCACATCGGCCGCGCGCATCAGCGGACGCGCGGCAAGGCTGCGCGCGGTGACGCTGCCCTGGCTTGCAGCCTCGGTGACGGGCGCCGAGGCGCGGCCGGTGACCACCACCGCCGGCAGCGACTCGGTGGCATCGGGGGGATCGGCCGCGCGCGCGGATGGCAATGCCGCCGAGCCCAGGAGGAGCACGGCGACGAAGAGGGCCGGCCAACGGACCGGCTGACGGGGATTGCCCAAGGGACTCTCCGAAGCGCATCGAGTGGCCGCGACCCGCCGGCGCAGGATGGCGCGAGCGGGACGCAGGCGGACGGTATCGACAGGCAGCAGACCGGTGGCAGACAGCCCCGGTGGAGGCCGACTGCCCGGCTGCTCAGAGGCGGGCGGTGATGGGTGGCCGCAGCGGCGGCTGCGCGCTGAGCGAGCGCCAGCTCAGAATGTGACCGACGGGACGCGACACCGGGCCAGGCGGTACCGCAAGAGCAGACCGAACCGGCAGCGCCGGCTGCGCGGCAGACCCGGCCGCGCGCGCGCCGGTGTCGTCGTCCGGGTGATCGTGATCTTGGCCGTGGTCGAGCAGCACCGAGTCATCATCAGCCGCGTGGTGGTGCCGCGCGCTGTGGTCATGATGATGGGCCGGCGGCTCGGGCGCGCAGCAGTCCTGCTCCAACGCCGCGTCATCCAGACGATGATGATGCGCCGGCCCGAGGGCCGCGAGCCAGGCCTGCGCCGCGCCATGGCACGGCAGCAGCATCACCAGCAGCAGGGCAACAAGACGCAGGCGCGCTCGCATGGACCAGCCGGTGGCAATGCCGGAATTCATCGATCGATCATACCCCGGACGCAGGCAGCGGTTCGGCGTGCAGCAAGGACCACCAGGACGCAAAGGACGCCACGCCCGTGTTCGCGCCCGGCACAGCGAACCCGTAGCCACCGGAGAACAGCAGGCAGGGCACCTCGGCGCCAGACGCGCATGCCGCATCCACCGCGCTGTCGCCCACCAGCAGCGCCTGATGCGTCTCGGCCCCCAGGGCAGTGACCGCATGCAGCAGCGGCACGGGCGAGGGCTTTCGCTGCGCGCAGGTATCGGCGCCGACGACCAGTTCGAACGACGCGAGCAGGCCCAGCGCATCGAGCAACTTCACCGCCTGGGCCTGCAGCTTGTTCGTGCACACCGCGAGCCGCACGCCCCGCTCACGAAGCCGCGCCAGGACCGGTTGCACACCGGGGTACGGTTCAGATCGCGCGGCGATGGACTGCGCGTAGCACCCGGCGTACCGGTCGACCAGCCGGGCACGACAGTCGGGCGCAAGCCCGAGGTGATCGATCGCGGCATCGACGCTGCCCTCCAGCCCGCCATGCAGCGAACCCCGAACCAGCGCCTCGCTGACCTGTCCCTGCCCTTCATCGGCCAGTGCCTGATTGAGGGCATCGGTGAGATCAGGCAGGGTATGGACCAGCGTCCCGTCGAGGTCGAACACCAGCACCGGACGCCGCCAGAACAGGTCTGCCGCGTTCACAGCGGGAATCGCGGCGACGCGTCGGCGTAGTCGTGCAGGTGAACGACGCTGGCCTCGAGCCCGGCCAGCACCACCGCGTACTGCGGCGGCTCCAGACTGCCCGGAACCCGATCGGTCTGGGTCAGTGCCAGCGCCACCTGATGATTCGTGCCCCGCACGGTGGAAAAGGGAATGCCCAGCCAGCTGCCCGCCATCGGACGATGAAGATGGCCGAAGAACAGATGCCGGATGCGGCGCAGATGCGGCGTGATCGCCTCGCGCAGGGGACCCGGTTCGCGCAGGCTGATCCGGTCCATCGCGCCGATGCCCACCGGGAATGGCGGGTGGTGGATGTAGAGGTTCACCGGCTGCGAACCGCTGGCCGCCAGTTCGTCGGCCAGCCAGCGCGCGCGTGTCTCGCAGAACACGCCCCACGAAACCCCGGGCTCGTTGCTGTCGAGGACCACATGGCGCATCGCGCCTTCGGTGAACGCGTACTGCACATACCCGCCGGCCATGGTCGGGACCTCGGGAAAGGCCTTCACGAAGTGCCCGCGGTCATCATGGTTGCCGATGAGCAGACGCACCGGCACGCGCAGCGCCGCCAGTTCCTCGCGCAGCGCCTGGTACGCCGCGGGCTCGCCCCAGTGAGCGAGGTCGCCGGTGATGATGACGAATCCCGCATCGGGGTGCTCGCGGTTGATGCTGTCGATGGCCTGCCGAAGCCGCCAGGCCGGATCGATGCCGTAGAGCGCGTGGCCGGCCTCGACCAGGTGCGTGTCGGTGAGATGGATGTGCTTGAACATGGCTCAGCCCTTGCGCGGCAGCAGCGCCTGCACGTCGCTCGCCATCTTCGCGAGCACCGCGTCAGCCGGCGCCTTGCGGCTCACCACGGTCTGCAGATGGTCGTTGATGACGTCGGTGATGCGCAGCGCGTTCTGGCCAGGGAAGGCATACCAGCCGGTGATCACGTCCTGCTGGCGGATCGAGATCTGGTGATTGGGGTTCTGCGCATAGAAATCGGCGAGCATGTCCTTGCGCTGGGCCGGAATGGTCGTGGCCGGCATGTAGCCGGTGGCCTTGACCATCATCGTGGCACCGATCGGGCCGCAGGCGAACTTGATGAAGTCCCACGCTGCCTTCTGGCGCGCCGCATCGCGCGTGAACATCATCGCCACGTTGCCGCCCGCGGGCAGGCGCGCGCCCGGCGCCGACAGCGGATAGCGCCCGCACACCAGCGGGAAGCGCCCGCCGATCTCGCGATTGAAGCGGCCGAGCTGGGCGGTGGATTGCATCGAGATGCCCATGCGACCGGCGAAGAAGTCCTGGAACATGGTGGCCGGCTGGATGTCGGGCATGCGGCCATCCTCGACCATGCGGCGCAGCGCGCGCATGGCAGCCTGACCGGGCGCCTCGCCGAAGCTCACCTTCGATTCGTCAGCGTTCATCATGCTGCCGCCATGGCTGAACACCAGGCCCTGCCACGCCCAGTTGCCCGTGATCGTCCAGTCGAAGAACAGACCGGTGCGGTTGCGGCCCGCGTCATGGATGGCAGCGGCGAGCTTGTCGACCTCCTCCCAGCTGGTCGGCAGCTTCTCGGGATTGCCGCCAGCCTCCTTCACCAGTTGCGCGTTGTAGTAGAGGATCGGCGTGGACAGCGAGAAGCCGATGCCGGTCTGCGCGCTACCCACCTGACCGAGCGACAGCAGCGAGGGCGAAAAGCCCAGTTCGCGGGTCTGCGGATCGGCATCCATGAAGGGCTTGAGATTCACCGGGATGTTCCGCTCGGCGAGGGTGCGCTGCCGGTTCAGGCCATGGAACGCGACATCAGGCAGCGTGTTGGTGATCGCATCACGCAGGTTGCGCTGCATGATCTTCTCGTAGTCCTCCTCGGGCGCGCGCAGGGTGATCTTCACCTGCGGGTTGCGGGACATGAACTCGCGGGCGATCGACTCCATCAGGTCCTTGAACAGCACCGGGATCGAATAGGCCACCGTCAGCTCCACCGGCGCGTTCTGGGCGCGGATGATCGCGGGCATGGCCAGCGCGCCCGCCGAGGCGGCGCCCAACGCGGTGAATCGACGACGATCGGGGTTCTTCATGGGGACAGGCTCCATTGGGGGATGAGAAGTCACTTCACGGCGGTCATGGTCACGCCGTCGATGAACCAGCGCTGCGCGACCAGGAAGGCGATCACCAGCGGCGCGGTGATCACGGTGGCGGCGGCCATCAACGGCCCGTAGTTGGTTCCGGCTTCGGCGTTGCTGAAGAACACGACCCCCAGCGGCGGCGTGGCCAGGGTGTCGGTCTGGATGACCAGCAGCGGCCAGAAGAAGTCGTTCCAGTTCCAGACCAGCGACAACAGGCCGAAGGCGACGAGCGCGGGCAGTGCGGTGGGCAGCATGATTCGCCACACGATCGCGAACTCGCCAAGACCATCGAGACGAGCGGCGTTGATCAGGTCATCGGGAACGGTCTGGAAGAACTGGCGCATGAGGAAGATGCCGAACACCGAGATGGTCGAGGGCAGGATGAGCGCGGCGTAGCTGTCGAGCAGACCGAGCTTCCACAGCCCGATGTAGAGCGGGATGGCCGGCACCTGCGGCGGCACCAGCAGCGCGAGCAGCACGAACAGGAAGCTGGTCTCGCGACCGCGCCAGCGCAGCTTCGCCAGCGCATAGGCGCACGGCAGCGCGAACAGCGCCTGCGCCGCGAAGATGCAGGCGGTCACGAACAGACCGTTCAGCAGGAACCGGCCAAGCGGCTGCCGGCTGAAGGCCTGCCGGTAGTTCTCGACGGCATGCCAGTGCTCCGGCAGCAACCGGAATTCCGGCGCGAAGATCTCGCCCGGCGACTTCAGGCTGATGGACACCATCAGCACGAAGGGCGCCACCATCAGCAGTGCCCCCGACGCGAGCAGGACATGGCGAAGACAACGGAACAGCATGGATGACCTGCGGGCCGGCATCAGGACACCTCTTCGTCACGGCGACGGTCGAGCAGGCGCGTCTGCGCCCAGGTGAGCAGCAGCACGAACGCGAGAAACACGCAGGTCAGCGCGGCCGCATAGGCCGAGCGCAGGAAGGAGAAGCCCTCCTGGTACATCTGGTAGAGCAGCACCGAGGTCGCCTTGTTCGGCCCGCCTTCGGTGAGCACGGCCACGGTGTCGAAGACCTGGAAGGAGCGGATCGCCGTGATGGTCACCACGAAGACCAGCGAGGGCGCGAGCATCGGCCAGGTCACCCGCCGGAACCGCTCCCAGGCCGAATCGACGCCATCGACCGAGGCGGCGTCGTAGAGGTCCCCGGGAATGGCCTTCAGACCGGCCAGGAACAGCACCATGTTCAGGCCCACCGCCTGCCAGATGCCGATCAGCCCGAGGGCATGCAGCGCGGTGTCCGGATCCTTGAGCCAGTCCGGGCCGACGATGCCCACAAGCGCCAGGGCCTGGTTGATCAATCCGGCGGTCGGGTGAAGGGCGAACTGGAAGACCAGGGCCATCGCCAGCAGGGTGGAGGTGACCGGCAGGAAGAAGAGCGTCCGGTACAGGCCCTTGAGACCTTCACCGGCCTCGATCAGCAGCGCCACACCCAGGCCGAGGAACACCGATGCCGGCACCGTGAAGGCCACATAGGACAGGGTGTTGCGCAGGCTGATCCAGAACACCCGGTCATCCCAGAGCTCCCGGTAGTTGGCCAGACCCGCGAAGCCGATCTCGGGCGACCCGAAGGTCCAGTCGGTGAGCGACAGCCCCACCACCACCACCGCCGGGCCGAGCAGCATCAGCCACATCAGCACCACCGCCGGGCCCGCCAGCAGCCAGGCCGCCATGGCCTCGGCGCGGCCCGCCGCCCGTCTCGATCGCACCGCAGCCGCCGCGCCGGGCGTGACCGCGACCATCTCAGGCAAGAGCCACTCCCGGGCGCGTGTGCAGCGCAGCGGCGTCGGGCCGCATGCGGCGTCCGTCGAGGTCGAACACGAGCACCGCGCTCGCGGGGGCGCTGAGATCGATCGGATCGCCGATCGTCAGACCGCGCGCCCGCTGCGGCTCGACCCGCGCCACCACCGGCCGGGCCTGGTCGGCAATCTCGACATGGACCAGGGTCTCGCCGCCCAGCGCCTCGAGGTGGCGGATCCGCCCGCGCAACCCGCAGTCGTCTCGGCCGCCGACGGGCCCGAGACGCCAGTGCTCGGCCCGAACCGCTGCGGTGCACCCGGCTCCCGGGGGCGCCGGCATGCGCACCGGCCAGTCCGCATCGGCAACCCGCAGCCCCTCGGGAGCGACCCGCGCGGCCAGCGTGTTGATGCGCGGCGTACCGATGAATTCAGCCACCCGCAGATCGAGCGGGTCGTCGTAGATCTCCTGCGGCGGGGCGAGCTGAAGGATCCGGCCGTCCATCATCAGCGCCACCCGATCGGACATGGTCATCGCCTCGACCTGATCGTGAGTGACGTAGACAAAGGTGGTCGCCAGGCGGCGATGCAGGTCGGCGATCTCGGCGCGCGTCTCCACCCGCAGCTTGGCGTCGAGATTGGACAGCGGCTCGTCCATCAGGAAGACCTTCGGATGCCGCACCATCGCGCGGCCGAGCGCCACGCGCTGGCGCTGGCCACCGGACAGCTGGGCGGGCCGCCGTGCCAGCAGGGCATCCAGACCGAGCGCCGCGGCCACCTCGGTCACCTCGGCATCGATCCGTTGGCGCGCACTGGCCGCGCCGGGCATCCAGCGCCCCAGCAGGGGCAGGCGCTGCAGCGCCGACAGTCGCCGCATCGTCAGCGGCAGGGCCATGTTCTGCGCCACGCTCATGTACGGATACAGGGCGTAGCTCTGGAAGACCATCGCCACGTCACGGGCCTTGGGGGCGAGCGTATCGACGGGCAGACCATCGATGCATACCTCGCCGGCGTCGGCGTGGTCCAGCCCCGCGATGATCCGCAGCAGCGTGCTCTTGCCGCACCCGGAGGGGCCGACCAGGGTCAGGAACTCCCCGTCGCGGATATCCAGATCGATGCCGTCCAGGACCCGGGTGGACCCGTAGCGTTTGGTGATGTGACGCAGGCTGAGACTGGCCATGGAAGTCAGGTGGGTGAGAGTCGATCGCTCGCAGCCGCGGCACTGGCAGGCGCAAGCAGCGATTGCCCGTCGGACGGGGCCTGCAGGTAGAGGCGCGCCTCATCCGCGTCACACAGTTCATGGGCGGGCAGGTCGAAGACCACCCTGCCCTGCCGCAACCCGATCAACCGGTCAGCGAACTCGCGGGCGAGACCCACCTGATGGAGGCTGCAGAGCACGGCCATGCCCTCTTGTCGGGCGACCGAGGCCAGCAGGCCCAGCACCTGGCGCGCGGACTCGGGATCGAGGCTGGCCACCGGCTCATCGGCCAGCAGGATCCGACCGCGCTGCGCGAGCACCCGCGCGATCGCCACCCGCTGCTGCTGGCCACCCGACAGGGAATCGGCGCGCTGCCAGGCCTTCTCGAGCAGACCCACCCGATCCAGGCAGGCAAGGGCGAGTTGCCGGTCCCGGAGCGCGAACCGGCGCGCGAGCACCCGCCACAACGACGTCTCGGCCAGACACCCGGTCAGGACGTTGTCGATCGCCCGCAGGCGGCCGATCAGGTTGTGTTGCTGGAAGACCAGTCCGATGCCGCGTCGCAGTTCACGCAGCGCGCGCGCGCCGAGGCCGTCCACCCGCTGGCCGAGGACCCGGGCCTCGCCTGCCTGCGGGCGAACCAGTCCGCTCAGGCACCGGAAGACGGTCGACTTTCCCGCCCCGCTCGGGCCGAGGAGCACGACGAATTCGCCCGGGCGCACGGCCAGTGACACCGCGTCCAGCGCGGTGGCTGCGCCGTAGCGAACCACGGCTTCCTGCAGCGCGATCGCGGGCTCGTTCACGGCGTCCATCAGACCAGCCTGCGGCGCAGCCAGGCGCTGCACTGGTCGATCAGCGTCACCATCAGCAGCACCGCTGCGGTGAGCGTGAAAAGCCGGGAGAAGTCGAGCAGATCGAGCGCCGCCTTGATCTCGATGCCGATGCCACCGGCGCCCACGATGCCCAGCACCGTCGAGGTTCGCACGTTGGCCTCCCACACATACAGCGACACGGAAGACAGCGACGGCAGGACCGACGGGAACACCGCGTGGGCCATGATGCGCGCCGGGCCCGCGCCGGACATCGCGGCCGCCTCCAGCGGCGCTCGCGGCAAGGTCTCGATCGCCTCGCTGTTGAGCTTGGCGATGACGCCGATGGAATGGACGATCATCCCCAGCACGCCGGCGAAGGGCCCCAGGCCGACCGCGGCGACGAACAGGATCGCGAACACCACGGTGTCGATGCCCCGGCAGGCGTTGCCGAACCACCGCAATGCCGCCGCCAGCCACGGCCAGGGCCCGACATTGCCGGCCATCAGCATCGACATCGGCGCGGCGATCAGGGCCGCCACCAGCGTGCCCACGGTCGCGATCGCGACCGTCTCGAAGGCCCGATAGGCAACGGCGTCGAGTTCCTGAAGGTTGGGTGGCCAGGCAGTGGACGCCCACTGCGCCATCCTCGGCAGCCCCCGCCACAGTGCGGCGGGGTCCACGCGAGCCACCCAGAGGCAGACCGCGATGAACCCGGTGACGACCACCAGCAGCGCGATCCGCTTCAGCGTGCTGGCAGAGCGCCAGTCCAGGCGCGGCTCGGGATACCCGCCCGGCCGTGGCGTGATCGGATGCCCGATCGAAGTCATGCCCTCAACCCTTGAGCACGCCGACCTCACGGCCCATGGTCTCGAGTTTCTGGTACGGCTCGTGCCCGGTGGGCACGAAGCCGGTGTAAGGCCAGGGCATGAGCTCCTTCGCGCGAGCCTCGGGCACCGCCGCGAGTGCTTCCTGCAGGCGTCGCGCGAGCGCCGGATCGAAGCCGCGGCGCACCACCACCGGCTCATTGGGCAGGGGCTCGGACTCCCACACCACGCGATTGGCATCGGCCTTGAGCTGGCCGTTGCGGATCATCGTGTTGCGATGGGTGTCCCAGCCGGTGGCGAGGTCGACCTGCCCGCCCACGGTGGCCATCTGGGCCGCCGCCGCCGAGGCGCCCTCGGCATAGCGGCCGAAGTAGCTCTTCGGATCGATGCCGCGAGCGCGCAGGAAGTGGGTGGGCACGAGCCAGCCCGAGGTCGAGCCGACATCGAGCATCTGCATCGACAGGCCGCGGGCATCCTCAGGGAAGCGCCGGATCTCCAGCCCCGGCCGAGCCACGACGATCGCCTTGTAGTACGGCCGGCCCTGGATCATGAGCATCGCGATCGCCTGCGCATCGCCCTTCTGACGGGCAAGGACATACCCCCAGGGGCCCATCTGCGCCATGTCGATCTGCTCGCTCGCCAGCGCCACCGAGATGCCGGCCCAGTCGTTGGCCACGGTGAGTTCCATGTCCGCACCAGCCTGATCGCAGACCATGCGGTAGAGGGGCTCCCAGACCCGACGCGTATCGGACTGGGTGGGCTGTTGCGGGCCCAACCCGATTCGGATCAGCGGCCGGCGCTGCGCGCGCAGGATGGCCGGTGCGCCCAGCACTGCGCCAGCGGCGCCGAGGCGAACAGGGGCGGAGAGGAACTGACGACGGCTGGTCATGGGCAATCCCGAGGTGGTGAGGTGCCCCGCAGCTTAGGAAGGCGAGATGTCGACCCCATTAACGAAACCGTCAACACCATCGGCGAAGCTATAGATTCCTTCTATGAACCAAGAGAGTCCCGATGGCCGGCTCGGCCCTGAGTGAACTGCGCGCCTTCGATGCCACGGCGCGCCTGGGCACCATGTCTGCCGCCGCCCGGGCACTGGGGCTGCGACAGCCGACGGTCTCGGCTCACATCGCCAGCCTGGAAGGCCAGTACCGGGTGGAGCTGTTCCACCGCCGGGGGCGACGCGTGGAACTCACCGGCTTCGGGCGTTCGCTGGCGGAACTCACCAACCGGATCTTTCGCGCAGAGCAGGACGCTCAGGCCCTGCTGGCAGGCGCGCGGGACCGCTACCAGGGCAGGCTCACGCTGTGCGCGGTCGGCCCCTACAACCTCACGCCGCTGCTGCGCCGCTTTCGCGAGAAGTGGCCGAGCGTCAGCGTGGCCGTGAGCGTCGGAGACTCGCGCGAGATCGTCGAACGGGTGCTCGACTTCAGGGGCGATCTCGGCGTGCTGGTTCACGCGGTGAACGATCCCCGGATCCACTGCGTCCCCTTGCGACGTCAGCGCTTGATGGTCATCGCGCCCCGGGACCATGCGCTGGCCCGCTTGCCGCGGATCAGCCTGCACGACCTGCGAGATCAGGAGTTCGTGCTGCGCGAGGACGGCTCGACGACCCGGCGGGTCTTCGAAGAGGGACTGCGCCATGCCGGGGTGCGCATCCGCAGTTCCCTGGAGATGGGCAGCCGCGAGTCGGTGCGCGAGGCGGTGGCCCAGGGCCTGGGGCTGGGCGTGGTCGCCGATACGGCGCATGTGGCCGACCCCAGGCTGGTCGCGCTGCCGATCGATGGCCAGGGCCTGTTCACCCACTCCCATGTCATCTGCCTGGCGGAGCGCCAGCGGGTGCCGCTGATTGCCGGCTTCCTCGCGCTGATCCCTTGAGCGGCCCCCGCTGCAATCCCGCCGATCACAGGCGCCGGATCAGCGAGCCGCGGCTGGCCGGGGGTATCCTTGCCGCGCCGCATTTCCCGACCACGTCCCAGGAGACCCGACCCATGCTCGAACAGACCGGCCGATTCGACGATCCGCAGCTGGAGAGCCTGCTGCCCCATACCGCCATCAACCGGCGCGGATTCCTCGCCGGCGGCGCCGGCGCCGGCTTCGCGCTCGCCGCGGGTCCGCTGGCCGCGCAGAGTGTCATCCGCACCCCGGCCGATGGCCTGTACACCGCCGACATGAAGGTGCCCACCGGCCAGGGCGACATGCCGGCCTACCTCGCCTGCCCGGTCAACGGCGGGCGTCACGCCACGGTGCTGGTGGTGCCCGAGATCTTCGGCATGCACGAGTACCAGAAGGACATCTGTCGCCGACTGGCCCTGCGCGGCTACACCGGCGTCACCCTGGACCCCTACTTCCGGCTCGGCGAGCTTGCCCGCATGACCGAGATTCGCGAGGTGGTGGGCCTCGCCAACCGCCTCGAAGACACGCGCATGCTTGCCGATCTCGATGCGCTGGTCGGCTTCATCAGCGCCCATCCGCGGGTGAACGCCGCCCGCATGGGCATCACCGGCATGTGCCGCGGTGGCCGCACGGTGTGGATGTACGCCGCGCACAGCAAGCAGATGAAGGCCGGGGTGAGCTGGTACGGCGGGCTGAACCCCATGCCGCCCGCCATGCCCCGCACGCCGGTCGATGTGGCAGGCGCGCTGAACATGCCGGTGCTGGGCCTGTATGGCGGCGCCGACGCGGGCATTCCGGTGGCGCTGGTGGCGCGCATGCAGGAGGCCCTCAAGGCCGGCAGCAAGGCAAGCCGTGCCAGCCGTTTCGTCCTCTACAAGGACATGCCGCACGCCTTCCACGCCGACTACCGCCCGAGCTACCGCAAGGAAGCGGCCGAGGACGGCTGGCAGCAGATGCTCGCCTGGTTCAAGGAGCACGGCGTCGCATGAGGCGTCTGCGCTGGCTGCCGGTGATCCTCGGCGCGCTGGTCGCCGGGGTCTGGCTGGCCATCGCCGGCGGCTTCGCGGCCCAGGCCTGGTGGCGGCTGCCCGAGCTCGCCGGCTGGCATGAACCGCTGGAGGGCGAGTTCAGCGCCAGCGATCCGAACCGGCCCGGCGCCTTCGCCGATCTGCTTGCCCTGGAGCAGCGGCTCTTCACGCGGCTGGCCGAGCGCATGCGCGTCGAGGCGGGCGGCGGCACGCCCGACCCCATGGGCCGCTACAGCCCCGACAGCGCGGCGGCCACCCTGGCGTTGAAGTCGGCGGGCAACCGATCCTCGGTGCTGACGCATCCGAAGCCCACCGGCGCGGCCCTGCTGGTGCACGGGCTCACCGACTCCCCCTACATGCTCAGCGCGATCGCGCGCAGCCTGAACGCCCGCGGCCTGCAGGTGGTGAGTCTGCGCCTGCCCGGTCACGGCACGGTGCCGGGGGCGCTCACCACCGTGCACCGGCAGGACTGGATCGCGGCGGTGGAACTGGCCGCACGCCATGCCGCCGAACTCGCCGGACCGGGCAGGCCGCTGGTCTTCGCCGGCTTCTCCACCGGCGGCGCGCTCAGCTTGCGTCACGCCCTGAAGGCGCTCGCCGACCCCGCCTTGCCCATGCCCACCGACCTGGTGCTGCTCTCGCCCGCGATCGGCATCTCGGAGATGGCCGCGGTGAGCGAGGTGGCGGCCAGCCTGGCGTTCATCCCGGGGCTGGCCAAGGCCCGCTGGCTCGACGTCCTGCCGGAGTTCGACCCCTTCAAGTACAACTCCTTCCCGGTGAATGCCGCGCGCCAGATCTGGCACCTCACCCGCGAACTCGAGCGCGAACTCGCCGCCGCCGAACGGGCGGGCACGCTCACGCGCCTGCCGCGCATCACCACCTTCCAGTCACTGGTCGACGCTACCGTGCAGATCGAAGATCTGGCGCGTCGGCTGTATCGCCGCCTGCCGGCGGGCAAGCACGAACTCGTGGTCTTCGACATCAACCGGCGCCACCAGCTGAGCGGGCTGATGGCTCCCGGTCCGCTGCAGGCGCTGGAACGGCTGCGCCAGACGCCGCCGCTGGCCTTTCGCCTCACCCTGGTGGGCAACCGCGGGCCCGACAGCGACGAGGTGGTGGAGTGGGTTCGCGAGCCCGGCGAGCGCAGCTTCCAGCCCCAGGCGCTGGGTCTGTCCTGGCCCCCCGGCGTGCTGTCGCTGGGCCATCTCGCCATCCCCTTGCCGGCCGAAGATCCGATCTACGGGCTGAGCCCAGCCGCCCAGCCCGGTGAACGCGCTTTCACCCTGGGCGGGCGCGCGCCCAGCGCCGAGGCGGGCGCGTTGTCGGTGCCGCTGGCCACGCTCGCGCGCATGCGCAGCAACCCCTTCCATGCCAGCATCGAGCAACGGCTGGATGCGATCGCCGCAGGCGGCGCCCGATGAGCCGGCACTGCTCGTCGGCATGACCCCCTTGCTGACCACGCCCTTCGGCTGGATCGCCAGCCATGCCTGGCTCTATCCGGCGCTCGAGGTGGTTCACCTCACCGGGGTGGCTCTGCTGATCGGCAATCTGGCGCTGGTCGAGCTGCGGCTCTGGTTCGCGCCGGCCGACCCGACGCCTGCCGTGACGCGCGCCGCGCTGGCGCTGGTGCTCGCCGGCTTCGGGCTGGCCGCGCTCTCGGGCCTGACGATGTTCGCGAGCCAGCCCGCCGAACTGATCGCCAACCGCGTCTTCGGCCTGAAGATGCTGCTGCTGATGCTCGTCGGCTGCAATGCCGCCGCCTTCCATGCGCGCGGCGGGCTTGCCAGGCGCGATGGCCTGGCCCGCGCGCAGACCGCGCTTTCACTCGTCACCTGGCTGGCCATCCTCGCCTGCGGCCGCTGGATCGCCTACGCTTGAGCCATGCACACCCGACGCCAACTGCTGATCGCCGCGCTGTCCCTCGCCCCCGCAACCCGCGCCCTGGCCCATCACGGCTGGAGCAGCTTCGACCAGGGTCGCCCGGTGTGGCTGGAAGGCACGGCTCGCCGCGTGGCCTGGCGCAACCCGCACGCCGAGTTCGATCTCGAACTGCCGGCCAACCCCGAACTGCCCGCCGATCTGGCCCGGCGTGTCGTGCCGGCTCAACAGTCGCCCGTGGATGCCCCCGATCTGCTCGCGCGCGCCCGCCTGCCCCTCAGACGCGACCGGGTGTGGCGGGTGGAACTGGCGCCACTCACCCGGCTGCAGGCCTGGGGGCTGGCCGGCATCGCCGAGGGCGAGGCCGTGGGGGTGCTCGGCTTCGAACTGGCCGACCCCAAGGCGGCGCCGCTGGTGCGCGCGGAGTTCCTGTTCGTGGCCGGCAAGGCGCTGGGGCTGCGCTCGTCGCCCACGGGCTGAGCCGGGGCTCGCGCGCGGGCGCTTACCTCACCAGGGCAGCGAGTAGGTCTTCAGGTTGGTGAAGCTGCGGCAGGCCTCCTGCACGCCCTCCTTGTAGCCGAGGCCGGAATCCTTGATGCCGCCAAACGGCGTCATCTCGAGCCGGTAGCCCGGGACCTCCCAGACGTTCACCGTGCCCACCTCGAGCTCGCGCACCAGGCGCATCACATCATCGAGCCGGTTGGTGCATACCGCCGAACTCAGCCCGTAGGCGCTGCCATTGACCAGCCGGATCGCCTCGTCGAGATCGCGAAAGGCGATCACCGGCGACACCGGTCCGAAGGTCTCCTCGCGGACCAGTTCCATGTCGGGTCGCACCCGGTCGAGAACCGTCGGGGCGTAGGACGCGCCGCGCCGCAGATTGCCCAGCAGCAGACGCGCGCCGCCGGCCACCGCCACATCGACCCGACGCTGGAACAGCGTCGCCGCGCGCTCATCGATCACCGTGCCCATGTCCACCGACGGGTCCAGGGGATCGCCCCAGGTCCAGTCCCGGGTGACGGCCAGCAAGGCCTCGGTGAAGTCGCCCGCCACGCGCTCGTGGACCAGGATGCGCTTGACCGCGGTGCAGCGCTGGCCGGAGTTGCGATAGGAGCCGGTCGCGGCCAGTTCCGCCGCGCGCCGCAGATCGGCGTCGTCCATCACGATCAGCGGATCGTTGCCGCCGAGTTCGAGCACCTGCCGCTTGTAGACCGCGAGCGCCGCGATCCGCTTGCCCACCGCCACCCCACCGGTGAAGCTCACCAGATCGGCATGGGGATGGGTGACCATCGCGTCGCCGATCTCCGCCGGATCGCCGGTGATCACCGACAGCATCGGGCCAGGCAGTCCGCACTCGTGCAGCAGATCGGCAAGCAGCAGCGCGGACAGCGGCGTCTTCTCGGAGGGCTTGAGCACCATGCGGTTGTTGGTGGCCACCGCCGGCGCCACCTTGTGCACCACCTGGTTGAGCGGGTGATTGAAGGGCGTGATCGCCGAGATGACGCCCAGCAGCGGTTCGCGCAGGGTATGCACCCGACGCTGGCGACCGTGTTCGGTCAGATCACAGGAGAACGACTGCCCGTCATCGATCAGCGCCTGCTGGGCCGAGAACATCAGCACGTCGCAGGCCCGCCCCACCTCGTAGAGACTGTCCTTCAGGCACAGGCCCGACTCCAGCGTGATCAGCCTGGCCACCTGGGCCCTGCGCTCGGCGAGCAGGCGCCCCGCGTCGCTCAGGATGCGATGGCGCTGATGGCGGGTCAGCGTAGGGCGATACTGCCGGGCCACCTGGAAGGCGTGGTCCACATCGGCCCGATCGGCCATCGGCACCGTGCCCACGAGTTCGCCGCTCCAGGGATAGCGAACCTCGATCACGCGGTCGCGGCACACCCGATCGCCAGCAATGCGCAGCGCCTCGCGGATCGGGATGTCGATCGCCGGCCCCCGGCTGTCGTGGTTGTTCATCGGCAGGGTTCCTCACCAGTTCTGAAAGACATCGGCGGCGATGCCGAACGCCGTGCTGGCGCCGGTGCCGCTGCTGACCACGACCACACGGGTGGCAGGATCGGGCGACTCGATCACGCAGTCGGCCGCGGCGCCCACCGGGTACACGCCGGTCCAGCGCTCGACCACCTCCAGCGCATCGACCGCCACTGCCTCGCGCAGGTGGCCCAGGATGAGCGCGTCGACCGCCTCCGAGGCAAAGGGCTGGGGCGACGCATCGTCGTGATGCGAGTCACCCACCACCAGGCTGCCGTCGGCACTCTGCACCACGATCAGGTGGATGCCCGCCGCCAGGCTTGCCGGCACCTCGGCGCGCAATTGCGCAAGCAGCGGCGCAGCCTCCGGCAAGGCGCTGTAGCCGCCATAGCGCACCAGGCTCAGATCGGCCATGACACCGGCCCCCAACCGGAACCCCTGCCGAGGCTTCACGCGGAGCATCTGCAGTCGGGTCAGGCGCAGCGCATGGCGCGCGAGTACGGGCAGCGCCACCCCGGTGAGTTCGGTGCCCGGGCACACCACCACCCGCTCGGCATGCCACTGCCGTGTCGCGGTGCGCACCCGCGGCGTATCCACCTCGAGCACCTGCTCACCGAAGCAGAAGCGCACACCGTGCGCCTGCGCCAGCCACTGCGCGAGCCGGGGAATCGCGGTGCGCGACTCGACCCGCAATTCATGCGGTGACCACAGCGCGCCCTGCGCGCCCGCGGCGCGCAGGACCGGCGCGCGGACCGGCAGCGCGGACGCCGGCACCAGTTCGCAGGCCGCGCCCATCTCGGTGCGGGCGAAGGCATCGAGCACGGCCATCGCGCGTTCGCGCCGGGCCAGCACCCACAGGCCCTGATGCTCGATTGCGATGCCCGCCTGCGGCGCGACCTCGGCCCAGACCGCGCGACTGGCCATCGCGCGCCGCCAGGTGTCACCGGCCGGCTGCCCGGTGATGGTGATGAAACCGAAGTTGCGGATCGAGGCGCCCACGCAGCGATGATCGCGTTCGATCACGACCACGCGCATCCCGCGTCGCGCGCCGGCCAGCGCATGGGCAAGCCCGACGATGCCGGCGCCCACCACCAGCAGATCGGCGCCATCGGCAGCAGACATGATGAGGATTCCTCAGGAGGGGCGCGGGCCCCGGGTCAGATGAAGCGGCGACGCAGCGCGGCCGAGAGCAGATCGATGAGGCTCACGCTGACCACCAGGATCAGCAGCACCGCGCAGGTCTGCGCGTACTGGAAGCCGCGGATCACCTCGAAGAGCACCACCCCGATGCCGCCCGCGCCAACCATGCCCACCACGCTGGCCGAGCGCACATTGCTCTCGAAGCGGTAGAGCGCGAAGCTCAGCCAGAGCGGGAGCACCTGCGGCAGCACCCCGTAGACGATCTCCACGAGCGGATGCGCGCCACTGGCGCGGATGCCCTCCACCGGCCGGGGGTCGATCGCCTCGACCGCCTCGGAGAAGAGCTTGGCCAGCGTGCCGGTGGTGTGAACCGCGAGCGCGAGCACCCCGGCAAAGGGCCCCAGCCCCACCGCCACGATGAACAGCATCGCGAACACCATCTCGTTGATGGCGCGACAGGCGTCCATCAACCGGCGCATGGGCTGGTAGACCCACACCGGCGCGATGTTGGCCGAGCTGAGCAGGGCCATCGGCACCGCCGCCACCACGGCGAGCAGCGTTCCCCACAGCGCGATGTGCAGGGTGACCACCATCTCGCGCAGATAGATGCGCCAGTCGGCGAAGTCAGGTGGAAAGAACTCGGCGGTGTACTTGCCGATGTTGCCGGCATCGCGCACCAGATCCAGCGGCCGGATCTCCGCGCCATGCCAGGCCCATACCAGGACGCCCAGCGCCAGCGCCCAGGCGGCATGGTAAAGCCAGCCCGGTCGCTCGGCAGCCGCCCTGTCGCGCAGCAGATCGAGCGACGCGCGCGACGGCGAGTCACTGGTGGCCGGCAGGGCGACGCTCACTTCTTCAGCGCGGCCAGTTTCGCATCGATCTCGGCGATCACCCGGGCGCGCTCGGCCGGGCTGAGCTTCTCGTCGGTCTCGGCGCGGCTGCGATCGCGGAACAGTTCGAGCTCACGGATGGGGATGAGCTGATCGTTGTTCGATGCCCGGAACCCGTCGTAGTTGTAGATCTTGTTGAGGACGGCCTTCTCCTGCGGATCCTTCTGGGCATACGCCAGCACGAAGGCGCGCAGCTTCTCCTTGACCGCGGGGTCGAGGTCCTTGCGCCACACGAACGGATCGCTCGGAATGAGCGGGCTCTTCCAGATCACCCGCAGCTGGCTGAAGAGCTCGGGCTTGGTGCGCTCGAGCTGCTCGATGGTCTCGGTGTTGCTGGTCGCGACATCCACCTGCCGGGCGAGCGTCGCCTGGACATTGGCGCCATGGCTGGCATTGCGGATCGACTTGAACGCGGTGCGGTGATCGACCTTGTTCTGCGCGAAGATGTAGAAGGTGGGCACCAGGAAGCCCGAGGTGGAGTTCGGATCACCGATGCCGAAGTTGATGCTCTTCGAATTCTTGAACACGTCGTCCAGCGAGCGGTAGGGGCTGTCCTTGTGCGTGATCAGCAGGGCGTTGTAGCCGTAGCTGCCATCGACGAACTTCACCTGCGCGAAGATCTCGCCGCTGGCGCGATCGACCGCCTCCATCGCGGCCTTGTTGCCCAGCCAGGCCACCTGCACCTTGTTGAAGCGCATCGCCTCGATCACGCCGGCGTAGTCCGGCGCATAGAAGGACTTCACCTTCAGGCCGGTCTTCTTCTCCATGTCGCGAAAGAACGGCTCCCAGCGCTCGCGCTGGACGTTGGCGGCATCGGTGGCGATGACACCGAAGTTGATCTCCTGGGCAAGCGCGGCGGTGCAGGCCAGCGCGGCCAGCGGCAGGGCCAGCAGTGATCTGAGGATCTTCATCGTCTTCTCCGAAGGCAAGGGGTCGGTCGGGGGGGGCGCTCAGGGTGGTCAGCCAGGCATCGCCGACGCTTCGACATCCAGGGCCGATGCCATCCGCGGCGCGGAATCGGCCTGCGGTTCGCTCAGCAGTTCATCCGCGGCGCTGCCGTACAGATCGCGCAGGAAGTCAGGCGTGAGCGCGCTGGTGGGTCCGTCGAAGATCAGCCGGCCATCGCGCAGCGCGATCACCCGGTCGCAGTAGCGCCGGGCCAGCGCCACGTGATGCAGGCTCACCATCAGGGTCATGCCGGCATCGCGGTTGAGCTGACTGAGCAGTTCCATGACCCGGCGGGTGGATTCCGGGTCGAGCGAGGCCACCGGCTCGTCGGCCAGCAGCAGACGCGCGCCCTGGGTCATGGCGCGCGCCACTGCCGCTCGCTGCTGTTGACCGCCAGACAGGGTCGATGCCCGCTGGAAGGCCTGGGGCGCCAGTCCGATGGCGGTCAGCGAATCGAGCGCGCGGGCGCGTTCCTCGAGGGTGAAGCGGCCAAGCAGGGCCCGCCACAGCGGCAGGCCGGCGGTGAGGCCGGTGAGCACGTTCGTCATCACCGGCAGGCGGCCGACGAGATTGAACTGCTGGAAGATGATCGCGACATCACGCCGAAGGCGGCGCGCCTCGGGGCTGATGCGGCCGGCGGACTGGATCGTCGATCCGAAGAGTTCGATCCGGCCGGCACCCGGGTCGATCCGCTCCAGCGCGCACAGGCAGCGCAGCAGGGTCGACTTTCCCGACCCCGAGGCACCCAGCAGGGCGATCCGTTCACCGGCACGCACCGAGAAGCTGACATCGGCGAGCGCGGCCCGCTGGCCCGCGAAGGTCTTTCCCACGCCATGCACCTGCAGCGCCAGATCGGGGTTTGCCTCGGGCGCACGCGCGCGCACCGGCGAACCCGGCCAGCGTCGGTCGGCGCCTGCCAATGGCGTCGCGCTCACGGCACAATGGCGGCGCGGATCACGCGTCGCTCGTCGGCATCCCGGATCGCCTCGCTGACCTGATCGAGCCGGTAGCGGCCATCGACCAGTTCCGCGAACGGATAGCGCGCGCGATTCGCCGTCACGAAGTCGAGCGCCTCTAGCAGATGCCGGGGGTGATAGTTGTGAACGCCGCGCAGGGCGATCAGCTTGCGCAGCACCTGATTGAGGTCGATCGAGGCCCAGGCCCCAGGGCTGACCAGCCCGCCGATCACGCACACGCCGCCTTCGCGCAGCATGGTCAGACCTTGCGGCACCACCGAGGGGTCGCCGCAGACCTCGATCACCGCATCGGCGCCGATCGGCGGACACTGGGCACGCACCCGCGCGACCAGACCGTCATCGCTCAGATCCGCCGGGTCGATGACCACATCGCAACCGAAGCGCTCACCCATCGCGCGACGCGCGGCCACGCCGTCGATCCCGATGACCTTGCCCGCGCCACGCGACTTCGCGATGGCCGCCGCGTACAGGCCGAGCAGTCCCAGCCCCTGGATCACCACCGACCCGCCCGGGCGGATCGCGGCCTGCTCCACGAGGCACACCGCCGTGGCCACGCCGCAATTGACGGGCGTGGCCTCGGCATCACTCAGCTCGCCCGGCAGGCGCAGGATCCACGAGCGCGGCAGCACGTAGCAGAACTGACCGAAGCCGCCGTGGTGGTGCGGGTCCTGCTCCACCGACAGATGCCCGTACTTGCCCAGACCCGCCGACTTCTGCGGGAGATCGAGCACCTCGGCGTGAAAGCCCGCCTCGGGCACGAAGAACTCGCTCCAGGTGATGCGATCACCGATAGCCAGCCGGTCGCCGCGCATGTCGCGCTCGATGCCCTCGCCCAGCGCGACGATGCTGCCGATGATCTCGTGACCGAGCACGCCGGGCGTGGGGTTGGGCCGATGGCCGAGGTAGCTGTGGATGTCGCTGCGGCAGATGGTGCACATGCGCACCCGGACCAGCACCTCGCCACGACGCGGCTCGCGCAGCGGCAGCCGATGCAACTCGAATGCCGCCTTCGGGGCGGGATAGACCGCCACCAGGCCGTCGGCAGGCAGGCTCATGTCAGAGCGTTCCGTTGATCGCGAAGTCGAGCAGCCGGTGGCTGCGCAGCGGCTCACTGACAGCCAGCTCGCGATACCGGGGCAGCAAGGGGCGGTTCAGGATGAACGGCACCTTGGCTTCCGACAGGCCCCCGTGGGTGCGCAGCCGGTTGCCGCTCAGTCCGCTCAGGTCATGGTCACGCCGGGAGCCACCGATGCAGGTGTCCTGGCGGGCCACCACCACCACATCGGCTTCGCGGTCGGCCGGGAGATCGAACAAGCGGCAGGCCGCCTCCCGGTCGAGCGCGAAGTCGATCCCCTCCACCCCTGCCAGGCTCGCGATGACCTCGCGCGCGCTGAGTTCGCCGCGCAGCCATATCCTGACGAAGCCACCGAGCGCGCCGTGATGCGCGACGAATGCGTCGGTGATCGGGCAGATCACCGTGGCTTTGCCGGCGCCCAGCCGCTCATCGATCAGGTCCTGCAGCCAGATCACCTGCGGCTCACCCGCTGCGTCGCTCTTGTCGCTCATGCCGTGGTCAGCGGTGAGCGCCAGGGTGACGTCCATGGCCATGAGCTGGCCGATCCGCGCGTCGAGCGCCTGGTAGAAGGCCCGCGCCTCGGGCGCCTCGGGCGCCCACTTGTGCTGGACCCAGTCGGTCAGCGAGAGATAAGTCAGGTGAGGACGACGCTCGGCCAGCAGACGGATGCCGGCGTCGAGCACGAACAGCGAGAGCTCCATCGAATACATGCCGGGAACCGGCTGGCCGAGCCATTGCGGCACCGACTCGATGCCGTTCTCGGCAAGGGTGCAGCGGTCAGCGAACTCCGAGGAGAACGACACATGGCCGGCGCTGACATCGAGGCCCTTGGCGAGCTGCCGGCGCAGCTTGTCCTTGGCGGTGATCGACACCACCCGGGCTCCTGCCTCGGCAAACTTCGCCAGCACGGTGTCGGCCCGCAGCAGCTCGGGCCCGGTCATGACCACCGGCTCCCAGGTTCGGGTGTCGAGATAGAAGTTGCCCGAGATGCCGTGCACCGCCGTGGGCGTGCCGGTGATGATCGACATGTTGTTGGGGCAGGTGAACGAGGGCATGGAGCCGTCGGCCACCGCGGCAAAGCCCTCCCGCACGCATTGCGCGATGTTCGGAATGGCGCCTTCGGCGAGATACCGTGACAGGTAGGCGGGATCACCGCCGTCGATGCACACCGCCACCACCGGGCGCTGCGGCCACCGGTAATCGGTTCCATTCACCTGCACATGCCGATCCGGCTGCATCCATCACTCCTGAAGAGCCCAACAGGATGCGCAAGCAACATGACGGACCGGTGACAACCGTTCCTTCTTGCAAAACCGCCGTTCAGCGCTCCTTCGGGCCCGTGAGCACGACGACTGCCTAAGCTGAGGCCTGACCGGGAGACCACCATGCCGCGCAAGCTGCTCACCGCGCTGGCCGCCGCGCTCGCCGCCACGGCGGTCCAGGCCAACGACCTGAACTTCTACTCGCCGTTGAGCGCCAGCGGCTTCGGGCTGGGCGCGGCCTTCGGCCTGAGCAGCCGGCTCGACCTTCGTGTGGAATACGCCGGCGTGGCGCTGTCGCGCAGCGGCCTGCGCGAGGGCGTGGACTTCGATGCCCGACACGGTCTGGCGGCGATGTCGGTGGTGGGCGACTGGTACTTCAGCTCGCAGACCGGCTTCCGGCTGGGCGCCGGTCTGGTGTCCCCGGGCAGCCAGCTCAGCGGCTTCTCGCGCCTGGGTGGGCTGACGCCCGTGGGCGCGGCCTATCCCGGGTCGAGCGGCTCCGGCATCGACCTGAGCGGTGACCTCGCGCGCGTGATGTCGCCCTATGTGGGCCTGGGCTGGGGCACGCGCATGAGCCAGGACCGGGGCCTGGGCCTGCGCGCCGATCTCGGCCTGATGTACTCACGGCCCGACACCCGCCTGGGTGTCAGCGGCGCGGCCGCCGAGGCGCTCGCCGAGCAGCGACGCCTGCAGGACGCCTACGATCGCTACCGCTTCTATCCGGTGATCTCGGCCGGCATGAGCTACCGGTTCTGAGCCGCCGAGATCAGCGCGGCCGCGTCCTGCGGCAACAGCAGGCGCTGCGCGAGCAGCCCCTCGACCACCGCCCTCACCTGCGCCGCGCGCGCGCCCGGTGACGGATAGCGCTCGGCCACCGAGCGTCGCGGATCGCCACTGGCCTGTCGCTGCGCGGGGTTTGCCGGGAACGGGATGCGGCTGCCGTCGCGGTCGGCGAGTTCCCCCTCGGGCCAGGGTGCGCGATAGAGGTTCCAGCCCGTGAGCGTGGCCAGGGGCACCGCCACCTCGGGCAGGCGGATGCCGGCCACCTCGTTGCCATCCTCGTCCACCCGACACACCAGCGTGCGATAGGCCCGTGGCGAGTCCTGCGGATGCACCCAGTCGCCCGGCAGGCCGATGCGGTGGGTGCGGTCGGCCACCGCCACACCGGGAATGGCCGGAAAGCCGATCTGCTCGGCGGGCACCAGCGTGCCGTCGGCCAGACGGGGCACCTGGCTGGGCGGGGGCTCGACCCCGTCACGCACCCAGGCATCGAGCGCCACCAGCAAGGCGCGCACCACCGGCATCGGGCTGTGCGGATTGCGCGGATTCACCGCCGGCCCGGCGTCGCCTGGCGTGCCTGCGCGGGCCCCGTGCTGGGTGCCGGCCACGAGGTAGACCCGAGTGCCTGACGGCAGGGTCAGATCGCGCTCGCCCATGGGGTCGGTGTGCAGCAGCGAGGCACCCTTCTGCCAGTACTCGGTGGCGGTGTTGATCTCGATCAGCCGAGGGTCGCAGCCATCCTCGCGCAGCAGCGCATCGCAACGGCCGCTGAGCGGATCGGTGAGCCGCGCGCTGGCAAAGGGGAAGGCGTTCTCGGGATAGCCGTGGTCTTCATGCTGGGTGGCGGTGCGCGCCGGCTGCGCGAAGGGCGCGTTCAGGAACACCCGACCCACGCCGGCGATGTGCGAGAGCACGCCATCGAATACCCGCCGGCCCTGCTCGTCGCGGTTGAAGCCCTGGCCGATGTGATCACGCAGATAGCGACCGGCCTGCGAGATGCCGATCGCCAGGCAGCGCTCGATGGGCTGCCCGGTGAGCCCGAGCGCCTCGGGATGATGGCGCAGGTGACTGACGAGATCGCGGGTGGCCGCAAAGCCCAGGCCCTGCACCCGCGGGTCGATCGCGTCATAGTGGAGTTCGTAGAGCCAGCCGGGCAGAGGCTGCAGCCCCTCGCGCAGCGCGACGGTGCGCGCGTCGATGAAGCGCCAGTCTTCGGCCGGCAGGGGCTGGGGCGGCTCGTGAGGACGGGCGCGCCGCGTGAGGCGCCCCCGCGCGGGCTGCGGGAAGGCCGCGGCATGCGAGAGACGGAATGTCGCCAGGTCACCGACCCGGGTGGCGGACACGAACTCGTCGCGCACCGACAGGATGATCGGCTGACCGTCGCGCCGCGCCACCGGCGCCTGCAAGGCCAGACCGCCGCGGGCCGTGGGCGCGTCGGGATCCCAGCCCGACCAGACCAGGGTGAAGCCCAGCGACATCGGAAACCCGTTGCCGAAGTCGCTCGCGCTGCGCGGCTCGTTGCCGCCCGAGGGCGCATCGGCCAGGGTGCCGAAGAGCATCTTGCGGCCACGGTTGTTCACCTCGTGGAGCAGGCCGCGATTGCCCAGCGCCGGGTCGCATGGGCGCAGCACATGCACCTCGGTGGCGTACTCCACGAGCCCGCGCGCATTGCGCGGCGCGCACTCGATCAGCGCGATGCCGCGATTGCCGGGATGGGCCGGATCGACCTCACCGAAGGCAGTGGCCACCACCCACTCATGGCGGCCCGCCGCGCCGAAGACCAATGCGGCGTCCAGCGCCTGGACCGAGCGGATCTCGATGTGCCGCAGCATCGCCGTGCGCAGTGACTCAGGCGGGCGGCGGGAAGTTCAGCTCGACTCCGACACCATCCGGATCGAAGAGGAAGATCTGCGCGGCGCCAGTGCGCGGCACCACCTGCTCGCGAAAGCTCACGCCACGTGATTGCAGCCGGGCGCGAACCGCGGGCAGGTCCTCGGCGGCGAAGGCGATGTGATCGAAGCGGCCGGTATCCGGATAGTGCTCGGCAGGGTCGCGCACGGTGATGCCCTCGCGCGGCTTGCGCGGGCCCAGCAGGTGCACCGTGGCCACACCGCCGGAATAGAGCCAGTAGCCCGGAAAGCCCAGCGGCGGCCGCTCGCCGACTTCGAGGCCGAGGACGTCGACATAGAAATCGCGCGTGCGCTCCAGATCGGCGGGTTCGATGGTGAAGTGCTGCAGAACGCCCAGCGGCATGATGCGGTCTCCTCAGACGAAGGTGAGATCGGCGTCGGCGCCAAGCAGCCAGGCACCGACGGTTTCGAAGTGCGACAGCCGGCCCTGCAGCTGCTGCGTGACGGTGTGGATGTCGCGAAAGCGGCGCTCCAGCGGCTGCGCGGCAAAGATCGCGGTGGCGCCCGCGGCGTTCCAGACGCGATCGACCGCGGCGCGCGCCTGGTGGATGGCATGCGTGGAGGCCATGCGCACGCGGATGCGCTGGTCCATGTCGAGCCGGGCTTCGGGCAGCGTGACGGCCTGCCAGATCTCGTCGACCGACTGCAGCAGCCAGGCACGCGCCGCGCGCGCGCCTGCCTCGGCCTGCGCGAGCTCTGACTGCACCACGGCGTTGTCGCGCAGCGGGTTGCGCTGGCCACGGGGCACCTTGTCGGCGGCCAGGGCGGTGAAGGCGTCGAGCGCGCCCCGGGCGATGCCCAGCGCCACCCCGGCGAAGCCCACCTGATAGAGCAGATTGGCCGGCAGGCGATAGAGCGGTCCCGGTTCGCGGCACTCGAAGCGATGGTCGCGGGTGATGCTGTGCGCCTCGGGCACGAAGTGATCGCGCAGCGAGAATCGGTCACTGGCGGTGCCACGCAGACCGACCGTCTCCCAGACATCGGTCCAGCTCACCGCCGAGGCCGGCACCAGCATCGTGCGCTCGACGCGTCGGCCATCGGGCGCGGCAAGCGGCGTGCCGTCAGGCTGCACCACCGGGCAGTGCGCGCCGAGCCAGGTGGCATGCCGACCGCCCGAGGCGAAGGACCAGTCGCCGCTCACCCGGTAGCCGCCCTCGACCCGGACCGCGCGCACGCCGGGGCCCGGTCCCCAGGCCAGCACCGCGCGCGGATCGCGGCCGAAGATCGCGTCGGCCGCCGAGGGCTCGAGGTAGGCGGCCGCCATGGCGCAGCCGCCGGCCTGGCACAGGCACCAGGCCACCGAGGCGTCGGCGCGGGCCACGGTCTCGATGACATGGAAGAAGGTGATCGGGTCAAGTTCGGCGCCCGCGACGCTGCGCGGCAGCAGCAGCCGGAACAGGCGCTGCGCGTGCAGACGATCGAGCAGCGCGGGCGGCAGCCGGCGATCACGCTCAATGGCCTCGGCATCGGCCGCCACCAAGGGCAGCAGGGACTGAGCGCGCGCCACCCAGCCGGCCTCGCCGGCCAGCGCCGACTGCAGGGGCGGCCAGCCGCGCGCGCGGCCTTCAACGACCGAGGGCGACATCCATGATCATCCGGGTGGCGAGGTAGAGCCGACGCGGGATGGCGTCGATGAGCACGAACTCGGCCTGGTCGCTGTGGTAGCCGAAACCGGGCAGCCCCAGCGCCTCGATCACCGGCTTGCCGGAGCGCGCCGCGAAGGCAGCATCGGTGCCGCCCCCGGTGGAGGGCACCACGCCCAGTTCGAAGCCGATCTCGCGGTAGATGCCCACCGCCTTGTCGACCAGGCGCCGCCCTGCCGCGTCGGCCACGAAGGCGGGGCGGCCCACGATGAGTTCCAGCGAGATCTGGGCGCCGCTCAGGCGCGGGGTGGCGGCGCGTTCGCGCAGGGTCTTCATGACGCCCTCGAGCCGCTGCGGATCGAGGTAACGCACATTGGCCTCGATGATCGCCTCGGCCGGGATCACGTTCAGGATGCGCCCGCCGCTGCCGATGGTCCAGTTGAAGCGCAAGGCGTTCTGGCGATCATCGAGATCGAGGGTGCGCAGCATGAAGTCGGCCGCCTCGACCATGGCGTTGATGCCCTGCTCGGGCGCAGCGCCGGCATGCGCCGCCCGACCGCGCACCGTGGCCCGCACCGAGGCCGTACCCGAGGTGGCCAGCACCAGCGACTCGCGCAGCGCCGACGTGGGCTCGAAGGAGAGCACCACGTCATGGGCACGGGCGGTGGCCTCGATGAGCTCGCGCGAGCCGTTGGAGCCACGCTCCTCGTCGGTGTTGAGCAGCACCGTGATCTCGGCGAAGTCCTGGAACCCGCGCGCCTGCAACAGCCTGAGCGCATGCAGGATCACCGCGATGCCGCCCTTGTCGTCGGCGATGCCCGGACCGAAGGCGCGGTTGCCGTCCACCCGGAAGGGCGCCCGCGCCAGGGTGCCCTTGGGGTAGACCGTGTCCATGTGGGCGAGCAGCAGGATGCGTCGCTGGCCCTTGCCCGCGATCCGACCGACGATGATGTCGCCGACCACCCCGGCGGTGGCGGGGTGCCGCGTGACCACGGCGCCCAGGGCCTGCAACTCGCCCTGCAGCAGATCGGCCATGGCGGCCATGCCCTCGGCGTTGCCGGTGCCGGTCTCGATGTTGACCAGCCGCTCCAGGGTACGCAGCACCGCCGGCTGTTCAGCGGTGGCGCTCGCCAGCAGGGCCTCGTCGCGGGCCTGGGCGCTGGCGCAGGCCAGACCGAGAAAGCTCAGCGTGAGCAGGACGCGGGCAAGCAGGGCAGTCATGGGCAGGGTCCGGACGGATCGGTGATCGGGAACACTTCCGGCGCTTCCGAGGCCGCCGGCAACGCGGGTGCAGCAAGGTCCCGGCCAGCATACCGCGCGGGCGGCAGGCCCGGCAGCCCGCGAACCGGATGCCGGAAGGCCCGGCCATCGGGTGCCCGGCAAATGGACCCTCCGCGCCCGCGCCTGATGCTCTGTCCGAATAAGCAAGCAGGATTCACTTCGTTCGCCCGCGGCTGGAATCGCCCGAGGATGACGCGCTTCGGAGCAACCTCTTGCACGCATCCTCATGAGCCGCCTGCCCCACCCCGACACCGACGCGTCGCCGCACGACGCAAGCCGCGCACGCACCCGCCGCCGGCTCGCGCTGGCCGCGGCCGGGCGCACTGAACGCGGGCTCGGCTGCACTCTGCTCTAACTGAGCCTGATCGCGCTCGTGCCGCTGTCGGCCGCGTTCCTGAAGACCGCGAGTCTGGTCAGCTGCGGCCCGTGAAGGTGAGCTTCACGCCGCTGGGCAGATCCGAGGTGTTCTTGTTGCCGCTGCGTTCATGCTGAGGGGGGCATACCGCCGCCAGGCCAAAGGCGCGCAAAGTCGAAGGAGAGTTGGCGGTGGTGGCGGATGGACAGCAGGTAGACGGTCTCGCTCGCATCCATGGCCACGTACAGCACAAGGTAGTCGCCATGAAGGTACTCGCGCAGCGCGCTAGCTGCGCCTACCGGCAGGGCTGCGAGCTGGACCAGGGCCTCCGCCGACTGCGGCGGGTTGTCCAGGTAGCGTCTCCCGATGCGAGGGAACCGGGCCAGGTTGGGAAAGACCGTGGCGCGCAGTTCTGCCAGCAGGTCGTCGAAGGCAAAGGCCGCGTCGGCTTCGATCAGGAACGCCTCGATGGCGTCCAGGCGCTCCAGGAAGCTCGCCGTCAGTTCGACCCGGTACAGATCCTCAGCCACGCTTCCTGGCTGTCTTGCCCGCGGCGGCGCGGCGCTGCTGAAGCTGGGCGATGGCGGTATCGGCCCCCACGGTGCGGCCAGCTTCGATGTCGGCCAGACCGCGCCTGGCGTCATCGATCAGCAGCAGGTGGATGCGCTCGCGCTCCAGCCGGTGGTAGTAGTCCAGCCGGTCGGCGCCGATCAGCGCAACGTAGCTCTCACCGCTCTTGGTGATGATCTTCTCGGCGCCTGCCTTGGCCTGGTCAGCCAACTCGGAGAGGTTCGCTCGTGCCTGGGTGAACGGCACCACGTCGCTGGCTGAAAAGCCCATGGCCGGCTCCTTTGCTGGATAGGTGACAGGATTCTGTGCAGTCTACCGCAGTGAAGGGCGCGTCCAACCGACTTGGGCGGAGGTGTCAGGTGTGATCTGGACCCGCCGAAACTTCATCGACGATGGAAAGCAGTCGTTGCTCCAGCAGTTCCAGTCCTGCCAAGTCGATCTGGCACTCGAAACCAGGCCGGTCGACCCGGGCGTGCACGGCATTGCCGCGCAGCGTGTGCAGGTTGTCGTCGAAGGCGTGCTCGAGGTGGATCAGGCCGCACTGGCGCGGGCATTGAGCCCAGTGCTGCAGGGCGGAAAGCGGCAGGGGGTCTTGATCGTTCACGCCGCGGGGAACGCTCGGCGGCGAACGCTGCGGCCGGGCAGAGTTCGACAACTGCCGCCAGGTCAAGTCCGGTGTCGCGCAGCGCCAGTAGCCTCGGCCGCGGCCAGTTCTCATTGGCCAGCAGCAGGGTGTTCACGCGGCCGAGGGGTCCAGCAACGTGTAGGCCTCCTCGCGCATCTTGTCGGCGGCGAAGGCCAGGGCGGCGAGGATGTCGTCGCGCGTGAGCTGAGGGTAGGCCTCCAGCAGCATCTCGTTGGTCCATCCTTGGGCCAGCCAGCCAAGGATCAACTCCACCGACAGCCGGGTACCCTTCACCGTGGGCTTGCCCACGAGGATGTCGGGATTGCAGACGATTCGCTCGCGCCAATCCATTCTCGGACCCTCCGGATCAATTTGACGCCCGGGGCCGCCTCGGTGCGCTCGCCTTGGGCGAGGCTGCGGACATCGAACGTGACCGAGTATGCGCTGACATTGAGCCCCTGAAAAACAATCGGCTCATGGTCCAAGTGGAAGCCGCCGCCGAATCGCCACGGTTTCCGACCAGCGCCAACATGGCGATGTTCCTGGTAGGCCGTGTTGGACTTGAACCAACGACCAAAGGATTATGAGTCCTCTGCTCTGACCAGCTGAGCTAACGGCCCCCGGCTGGCGATGGTACCGCAGCGCCCCCGCGACCCACCCCGGTTCGCGAAACCGCCGGCTTGAGCGCATCGCGCCGTCGGGATAGGCTGCACGGGCTTGCCCGCCCTGATTCGGTGGCGGGGCCACCGATCGCATCCGCCGATGAATCGCCCCCGTCACCCGGCCAGCCTCGCGCTGATCAGCCTACTCGGCCTGGCCCTGTGCCTGCCAGCCCCGGCCCTGGCGCAGCCGCTTCGCCCTGCCGGCACCGCGGCGGAGGCTCCGCGCGCGCGCCCCGGCACGGCCAGCGCGGTGCGCGCCCGCCTCAATCCCGAGGACAGGGCAACCCGCACGCTCACCAGCTTCACACCGGCGCTGCGCTGCATGGACGACATGCTGTACGCCAGCGGCATCCGCGACATCACGATGATGATGGAGGAGATGCGCGACGCGACCATGCGGGTGCCGATCTCGGTGCGCGACATGATGACCTCGGCCATCTCCGACATGACCCGGCGCTCGCGCGCGATCCGCCTGTCGATGTTCGGCAGTGACCAGCAGAACGCCGCCAACCTGCTCACCCAGGCCCAGCGCCAGGGGGCTTTCGCGATCGTGCCGCAGTACACGCTGCGCGGCACCGTCAGCCAGATGGACGAAGGCGTGGATCGGCGCAGCACTTCGCTGGGGCTGGCGAGCGCCTCCGAGCTCTTCGGCTTGAAGCTCGGCAGCGACACCCGATTCTCCGTGCTCGCCTTCGACGCAGCGCTGATCGACACCGAACGACTCACTTTGGTGCCAGGGGTGTCCTCGCGCAACAGCACGCTGCTCATCAGCCGCAATGCCAGCGCAGGCGAGGGCTCGGCGCAACTGAAGAACCCAGCCATGTCGGTGGTCTTCACCTTCTCGCCCTCGCGCTCGGAAGGCCCGTCGCAGGCGGCACGCAACATGGTCGAGCTCGCCGCGGTCGAACTCGTGGGCAAGCTCACCCGCCTGCCCTACTGGCAGTGCCTGGGCATCGCCGACGACGAGCCCGAGGTGCAACGCGAGACCGAAGACTGGTTCCTCTCGATGGACCCCACCGAGCAGCGGGCTTTCCTGCAATCGCGGTTGCGCGAGCGCGGCCGGTACCAGGGCCCCACCGATGGCAGCGGCAGCCCGGCCTTCAGCGAGGCGCTCGCGGCCTACCGGCCTCTGATCGGCCTGCCGCCGGAGGGCCCGCTCGACCTGGACTTCTTCCGCCGCTTCGTCAGCACCAGCGTGCCGCGGCTCAGTCCGACACCGGTGGGCGCCGCGGCTGCGTCGGCGAGCCGCTCCGCCCTGCCCGCACCCGCGGCCGCGCCCGCACCCGCGCGCACGGCGGCGCCAGCCGCCGAGCCCGAGCGGCCCGCGCCGGTGCTGCGCATGAGCAGCCTGCGCGAGGCCAGCCTCGACGGGCCGATCCAGATCGCGGTCTCGGCCGATCAGGCCGGGCATCTGTACTGCTACGGGCGCAACCCGGGCAGCGGCAACCTGCTGCGCATCTTCCCCAACCGCTACACCCGCGACTCCCGGCTGGACGCGGGGCGCAGCCTGAGCATGCCGGGCGGCGACCGGTTCCGAATTGACCCGGAGGCGGAATACGCCTGTGTGCTCACCCGCCGCGAGGTCTATCCCGACCTGCCCCAGAGCCTGCGCTGGGGCGACTTCGAGGACATGACGGTGCGCAGTTTCGAGGTCTTGCGTGAGCTCTTCCAGGCAGCCGCCGGCGCGCCGGTGGGGTTCGCCCGCCTGGCGCGCGACTGCGGCAACAACTGCGCCGGCAACGACAGCCCGCTCAAGCCCTGAACTGGCCCTGGCCCGGATCGGCCTCGGTCAGCAGCTCCCGCTGCGCGAGCGCAGCCAGCGCCCCGAGCGCCAGCAGCCCCGCCGACACCGCCAGCCCGCCGCGCAGCGAGCCGGTGAGGTCGGCCAGCCAGCCGATCGCCACCGGGCCAGCGATCTGGCCCGCGGCGAACATGGCGGTGAAGGTGGCCATCGCGCTGCCCCAGGCCGGCTTGGGCAGCGCGCGCTTGATGAAGCCGCCCACCGACGAGGGGGCGCTGAACATGCCCAGGCCGAACAGGAAGGCCGACGCGAGCAGCGCCGCCAGATGGGTGGAGAAGAGCGGCAGCGCCGCGCCCGTGGTGAGCGTGGCCAGCACCGCCGCCAGCGGCCGGCCGCCCGACCAGCGCTCGGCGGGCAGGCGCCACACCCAGGGCGCGATCCAGGTGGCCAGGCCCAGCACCACCCACACGCCCACCACCTCGCCGGTGCTCGCGCCCTGCGCGCGCATCCAGGCGATCACGAAGGTCATGTAGCCGATGTAGCCCACCGCGAAGAGCGCGTAGGCGCTGAATTCGGCGGCCATGGGCGCGAGCCGCCAGCGCGCCGAGCCGGCGGCCGCGCCCGGCTCCTCGATGCGCAGCGCCGCCCAGATCGCGGCCACCGCCATCACCAGGCCGGCCATGCCCATCTCGCGCCAGGCCAGCGGCCAGGCGGCCGGCCCCTGGGCATCGAGCATCGGCGGCAGCACCGCGCCGCTGAGCATCAGGCCCAGGCCGCCACCGGCGAAGAACACCCCGATCGTGGTGGTGGCCATCGCCGGGCGCTGCGGCAGCACATTGCCGGAGAGCGCGCCGCCGCAGATGAAGATCGCCGCGCCGCCCACCCCGGTGAGCACGCGAAGAGTCATCAGCCAGGTGAGGTCGCGGGTGAAACCGGTGGCCAGCAGCGCGAGCGCGGTGAGCACCATGCCGGCACAGAAGAGCCGCCGGTTGCCGGTGTGGTTGACCACGGCGCGCACCAGCAGCGCGCCCACCAGATAGCCGAAGGCATTGACGGTGTTCAGGGCGCCCGCCTGCGACCAGTTCCACTGCAGGTCTTCGCGCATGGCGGGCAGCAGCAGCGCGTACGCGAAGCGCGCGAAGGAATTCGACACCGCCGGCCCGAAGGACAGCAGGAACGCGATCAGCAGACCTCGCCACATGGGGCCGAAGCATACCTGCCAGCGCCGGGCCATCTCGCGCCCATCTCGTTTTCCCGGCCGGCCGGCGGGAGGGCGGCGGGCGATCCGTCGATGATTGCCGCAGGCCGCCCCGGGCAGGACCCGGGCACGGCAGACACGGAGAGACGAACCCGATGCGGGCACAGGCGATCGAGGCCTCGCTGGAGGCAGTGGCAGCGCGGGTGGGAAACCCGGCGCCGCAGGTGTACGCGCGGCTCTTCCAGCACGCGCCGGCGCTGCGCGCGCTCTTCGTGCGCGACACCGACGGCAGCGTGCGCGGCCAGATGCTGCAGCAGGTGTTCGAGACCGTGCTCGACCTGGTCGAGGGCAACCACTACGGCGGCACGCTGATCGCGAGCGAGTGGGTCAACCACCAGAACCTGGGCGTACCCGCCGGACAGTTCGAGCTCTTCTTCACCGCGATGATCGAGGCCTTCCGCGACATCCTCGGCGATGACTGGACCCCCGCCTTCGACGAGGCATGGGCCTCGGTCACCGCACAGGTGGCCGACATCGTCGCGCAGCGCGCCCGGGCAGCCCCTGCCTGAAGGCCCATCCACCCACCCGATCGAAAGGACCGCCATGCGCGGACACGACGTCTTCCTGAACAGCCTCGCCGCCCATGGCGTGGATCGCATCTTCGGCAATCCGGGCACCACCGAGAGCCCGCTGCTCGACTCGCTCGCCGACCATCCGCAGATGCAGTACATCGTGCACCTGCACGAGGGCGTGGCGGTGGGCGCCGCCGGCTACTACGCCCGCGCCACCGGCCGCACCGCGGTGGCCAACCTGCACGTGGCCCCGGGCCTGGGCAATGCGATCGGCATGATCTACAACGCCCTGAAGGGTCAGGCGCCGCTGATCGTGACCGCCGGCCAGCAGGACACCCGCATGCTGCGCCGCGAGCCGATCCTCTCGCACGACCTGGCCGCGATGGCCGCGCCGGTGACCAAGTGGAGCACCGAGGTGCGCCATGCCGACGAGATGGACGAGGTGCTGCGCCGCGCCTTCAAGATCGCCAACGACCCGCCCTTCGGGCCGGTGTTCCTGTCGCTGCCGATCGATGTCATGGCGCAGACCACCGCCAACGGGCCGCAGCCGCCGGCGCGCCTCTACCGCGCCGGGCCGCCTGATCCGCAGGGCATCGCCGCGGCCTGCGAGCTGCTGCTCTCAGGCCGCGAGCCGGTGATCGTGGTCGGCGACGAGGTCGCCCGCAGCGACGCCGCGGCCGAGCTGATCCGCGTGGCCGAGCGCCTGGGCGCGGCAGTGTGGTTCGAGGGCATCCGCGGCCATGTGTCCTTCCCGGCGGCGCACCCGCACGCCCGCAGCGGCCTGCCCTTCGACGCCGCGGCCATCCGCAAGTCCCTGGGCAGCGCCGACCGGGTGCTGCTGGTGGGTGGCGCCTTCTTCGAGGAGGTGTGGTTCGCCCCCGGCAGCCCCTTCCCCGAGGGCGCGCGGGTGGTCCAGCTCGAGGCGAGCACGCGGCCGGCCGGCTGGAATCATGGCGTGGATGCCGGCGTGGTCGGTGCGCTGGGGCCCTCGCTGCAAGCGCTCGACGATGCGCTTGCGCGCGCTGCCAGCCCCGCCTGGAACGCCGCTGCGGCCGCGCGGCGCGACGCCCTGGGCGCCCAGAAGGCGCGGGAGACCGCCGCCTGGCAGTCGCGTCAGGAGAAGGCCTGGAGCCGACTGCCGATCTCCATGCCACGCGTGATGACCGAGATCGCGCGGGCCACCCCCGCCAACGCGCTGATCGTCGAGGAGTCGATCACCGCCAGCGTGGACTTCGCCTCGGCCTTCCAGCTCGATACCGACGAGCGCTTCCTGGGCGCGCGCGGTGGCGGCATCGGCCAGGGCCTGGCGGGCGCCATCGGCGCCTCGGTGGGGCATCCCGGGCGGCCGGTGCTGTGCCTGTCGGGCGACGGCTCGGCCATGTACTCCATCCAGGCGCTCTGGACGGCGGCGCACCATCAGTTGCCGATCGTGTTCGTGATCCTGAGCAACCGCGAATACCGCGTGCTCAAGCACAACCTCGACATCTATCGCCAGCGCTTCGATGCGCCCGCCGATCGGCCCTACCCGCACATGGACCTGGGCGGTCCGGGCCTGGGCTTCGTGGCCATGGCCGCCGGCATGGGCGTGCCCGGTGTGCGGGTGGAGAACCCCGACGAGCTGCCGGCCGCGCTCGCCGCGGCGTTTGCCGCCGGCGGGCCGCGTCTGGTGGAGATTGCGATCGAGGGCAAGCGCTGAGCGCGCTGGCCTGACCGCCGGCACCGCCGCCCCCGGGGCGGCGGGCGCGTGGCCACGCGAGCCTGCCGCGGCAGGCTCGATGGATGGCCTTATTGCCCTTCGAGGAAGCTCTTGAGCTTGTCAGCCCGCGAGGGGTGGCGCAGCTTGCGCAGCGCCTTGGCCTCGATCTGGCGGATGCGCTCGCGGGTGACGTCGAACTGCTTGCCGACCTCCTCGAGGGTGTGGTCGGTGCTCATCTCGATGCCGAAGCGCATGCGCAGCACCTTGGCCTCGCGCGGGGTGAGCGAGTCGAGCACCTCCTTGACCACGTCTCGCATCGAGCCATGCAGCGCCGCGTCAGCCGGCGCCAGCGTGGTGGTGTCCTCGATGAAGTCACCCAGATGCGAGTCATCATCGTCTCCGATCGGCGTCTCCATGGAGATCGGCTCCTTGGCGATCTTCAGGATCTTGCGGATCTTGTCCTCGGGCATCTCCATGCGCGCCGACAGGGTCTGCGGATCGGGCTCGATGCCGGTCTCCTGCAGGATCTGCCGCGAGATGCGGTTCATCTTGTTGATGGTCTCGATCATGTGCACCGGGATGCGGATGGTGCGCGCCTGATCGGCGATGGACCGGGTGATCGCCTGACGGATCCACCAGGTGGCGTAGGTGGAGAACTTGTAGCCGCGCCGGTACTCGAACTTGTCCACGGCCTTCATCAGGCCGATGTTGCCTTCCTGGATGAGGTCGAGGAACTGCAGGCCGCGGTTGGTGTACTTCTTGGCGATGGAGATCACGAGCCGCAGGTTGGCCTCGGTCATCTCGCGCTTGGCCTTGCGGGCCTTGGCCTCGCCGGTGGCCATCTGCTTGTTGATCTCCTTGAGATCGGGCAGCGGGAGCACCACGCGCGCCTGCAGGTCGATGAGCTTCTGCTGCAGGTCCTGGATGGCCGGGATGTTGCGGCGGAGCACATCGACATACGGCGGGTTGGCCGCCACCAGCTTCTCGGACCAGGCGAGATTGGTCTCGTTGCCGGGGAAGCTCGACTGGAACTGCGCGCGGTTCATGCCCACCCGGTTCACGCAGATGTCGCCCAGCGAGCGCTCGAGCGAGCGCACCTGCTCTACCTGCTCGCGCAGCGTGTCGCACAGCTTCTCGACCATCTTCGCCGTGAAGCGGATGGTCATGAGCTCTTCCTGGATCTCGGCCTGCGCCCTGAGGTAGTTCTTGGACTTGTAGCCCTCGTCCTCGTAGGCGGTCTTCATGCTCGAGAAGCAATCGTCGATGTGATTGAACTTCTGCAGCGCCTTGACCTTCAGTTCCTCGAGCTTGGCCGAGTTGGCGCCGGCCGGATCGACCTCCTCCTCGGCGTCCTCGTCGAGCTCGGCCTCGGCCACCGCCGCCGGCGCGGGGGCCGCGCGGAAGTCGACCTCCTCGGCATTGGGATCGATGAGACCGTCGACCACCTCGTCGATGCGCGAGGTGCCGGCGCGGATGCGCTCGGCGTGCGTGAGCACCTCGTGGATGGTGGTGGGGCAGGCCGAGATGGCCTGCACCATGTGCTTGAGGCCATCCTCGATGCGCTTGGCGATCTCGATCTCGCCCTCGCGGGTGAGCAGCTCGACCGAACCCATCTCGCGCATGTACATGCGCACCGGGTCGGTGGTGCGGCCGAACTCGGAATCGACCGTGGACAGCGCGGCTTCGGCTTCCTCTTCGGCGTCTTCGTCGGAGGTGGCCACCGGGGTGGCATCGGAGATCAGCAGGGTCTCGGAATCAGGGGCCTGGTCGTAGACCGCGATGCCCATGTCGCTGAAGGTGCTGATGATCGACTCGATCGCCTCGGCGTTGATGACGTCGTCGGGCAGATGGTCGTTGATCTCGATGTAGGTGAGGAAGCCCCGCTCCTTGCCGAGCTTGATCAGCTGCTTGAGCTTGTTGCGGGTGGCCTCGCGGTCGGCCTCGGAGAGACCCTGACCGCCGAACTCCTTGAGGAGCTGCTTCTCCTTGGCGCGGGCGCCACGCTTGGCCTTGCTGGGCAGCGGGACCGGCGCCTCCACCGCCTCGACGGCCTCGCCCTCGCCTTCCACCTCGACCTCGATGTCATCGAAGCTGGCGACCGGATCGTCGATGGCGTCATCGGGATCGGCATCAAGGCCCGGGTCGGCGGGCTTGCTGGCGCCGGCGGCGACCGGGCGCTTGGCCTCGGGCTTGCCCTTCACGGCCTTGGCAGCGGCCGGCTTGGCGGGCGCCTTGGCCTTGGCCGCCACGACCGGGACATCGGACGCGGGCGCCGCGACTGCGGCGGCAACGCTTCGGGACTCGGCCTCAGCCTTCGCCTTGGCAGCAACAGCCTGCCGGGTGAGGGGCTTGAGCGGGGCCTTCGCGGGCTTGGCCGACGCGGCAGCGGGCGCGGCCGCAGCCGCACCGGCGGCGCGCGCGGGCGCCTTGGCGACGGCGGGCTTGGCAACCGGGGCCGCCGCGGGGGTGGCGGCGCCCTTGGCAGTCGGGCTGGCCGAGGCGGGCTTGGCGGCCGGTTTGGCCGCGGGGGCCTTGGCCGCCGCCTTGGCCGCGACAGGCTTGGCAGGCGCCTTGGCGGCTGCCGGCTTGGCGGGCGCTTTCTCGGCGAGCTTGGCCACGGGTTTGGCGGCAGACTTGGCGGCAGGCTTGGCCGCCCGGGCGGTGGTTGCGGGTTTGGCCGCAGCCTTGGCGGCAGACTTGGCCGCAGGGCGCGCAGTGGCGGCCTTGCTGGCCGCGGGCCGGGCGCCGGCGGGCTTGGCCGCCGCGGCCGGCTTGGCCTTGGCCGAGCTGGCCACGCTGCTCACGGATCTGGCGGGTGCCTTGGCCGCCGGCTGGGCCGCTGCCCTGGCGGAACGCCCGGTGCCCGAGGCCGGCTTGATGCCCGCCGCCTTCACGCCAGCCGCCTTCACGCCCGCACCTTCAGCGCCGCTTGCAGTGGTGCCGGTTGTAGTGGATTTCCTCGCCGCGCCCGATTTGCTCATGCCCACGTATCACCCTCCGCGCTCTCGATGAATGCCCCTGGCGCACGCGGGGCGCACGCCCGCGCAGTGACGCCGGGCGGCACCGGCAAGCCCCCCAAGGCCTTCAGAAGGGGGCAGGCAGCAGTGCACGCGCTGGCAATTCCAGGGAACCCTCCATCCTATCAGAAACGCGAGCGAAGCGCGATCAACGCCTGGTAGCGCTCGCGGGCCTGGGGGCTGTCCAGCCCCTGCTCCACCAGGGCGCTCAGCTCGGCGCGGACCCGCCGATCGCGCAGCTGCGCCAGCGCGCCGTCGAACTCGGCGCGGGCCTCCTCGGGGCTCATGTCCGACAGGCCGGTGCGGTCGGCCAGCGCCTCGGCCTGCAGACGGTCGATCAGCTCACCATGGCTGCCACGCAGGGTCTCGCAGACCGAGGCAAACGCCGAGCCCGGCGGCAGTTCGGCCAGCGCGTCGAGCCAGCGGGCCAGCCCCTCGGGGAGCAGTTCATGATCGGCCACGGTGGCGGCCAGCGCCGGATGCAGCGCCGCCAGCAGATGCACCCTCGCCTCGAGATCGGGAGGCGCGGCGCGCGCCCGCCAGCGGGGCGAGGCGCCCCCGGAACCGCCCGAGCTGCCTGAACGGCCCTGCCCGCCCGAGCCGCCCGGCCCGGGGCCCCGTGAGCGCTCGGCCGCGCCCTCGGGCCAGGGCGCGCGCCCGCCCGAACCGCGCCCTGCGGGCTGTCCGGCGGCCAGGAACCCCTCGAACTCGGGCGCGCTGATGCGGGCGAGTCCGGCCAGGCGATGCACCAGCTGCAGGCGCAAGGCCTCGCGCGGCAGCTGCTGCACCAGCGGTCGCGCAAGGGCGAGCAGCCGCGCCCGACCCTCGGACTCCTCGAGATCGACCTGCCCGCTCAGTTCGCGCACCATCAGCTCCGAGAGCGGGATGGCCCCGGCAAGGCTGGCCTGGAAGCCGGCCTCGCCATGCTCGCGCACGAAGCTGTCGGGGTCGTGTTCGGGCGGCAGGAAGAGGAATTCCAGGCGCTTGCTGTCCTGCGCATGCGGCAGACAGGCCTCCAGGGCCCGCCAGGCCGCCTTGCGCCCGGCAGCATCGCCGTCGAAGGAGAACACCACCCGGTCGACGCTGCGCAGCAGCTTGCGCACATGCTCGCCGGTGGTGGCGGTGCCCAGCGTGGCCACCGCATTGCCCACCCCATGCTGGGCGAGCATGACGACATCCATGTACCCCTCGACCACGATCGCGCAGTTGGCCGCGCGCATCGCCTCGCGGGCCTCGAACAGCCCGTAGAGCTCGCGGCCCTTGGTGAAGAGCGGGGTCTCGGGCGAGTTGAGGTACTTGGGCTCGCCCGCCCCCAGCACCCGTCCCCCGAAGCCGATCACCTGACCGCGGGGGTTGCGGATCGGGAACATGATCCGGTCGCGGAAGCGGTCATAACGCCGTCGCGGCGCGGCCGGGGCGCTCGGCGGCTCGGCCTCGTCGGCGGCCGCCTCGATGACCAGGCCGGCCGCCACCAGGCCTGGCGCGTCATAGTCGGGCACCGCGGCCTGCAGGCCGCGCCAGCCCTCGGGCGCGTAGCCGATCGCAAAGCGCGCCGCGGTGCGGCCCGACAGGCCCCGCCCCTTGAGGTACTCGATGGCGCGCGGGGAGTCCTTCAGGCGCAGCCGGTAGAAGTCGGTGGCGGCCTGCAGCAGCGCGAGCAGGTCTGGCGCTGCGCGCGGCGCATCGCCGCCGCGGCCGGGCTCCTGCGGCACCACCAGCCCCGCCGACCGGGCGAGGTCGCCGATGGCATCCACATACGACAGCCCGGCGTGCTCCATGAGGAAACCCACCGCCGAGCCGTGCGCGCCGCAGCCGAAGCAGTGATAGAACTGCTTGGTGGGGCTGACGGTGAACGAGGGCGACTTCTCGCCATGGAAGGGGCACAGGCCGAGCAGGTTCGCGCCGGCCTTGCGCAGCTTCACGTGCTGGCCGACCACGTCGACGATGTCGACGCGGGCGAGCAGCTCCTGGATGAACGACTGCGGGATCACCCCGGCAGTTTAGTGCCCGGCCAGCCGGGCGCGAACCGCCGCCGACACCGCCGACAGGTCGGCCCGACCGGCCAGGCGCGGCTTGAGCAGCGCCATCACCTTGCCCATGTCCTGGGGCCCGGCCGCACCGGTCTCGGCCACGGCCGCGGCGATGGCCGACTCGATCTCGGCCGGATCGGCCTGCCGGGGCAGATAGGCCGAGAGGGTCTCGATCTCGCCGCGCTCGCGCTGGGCGAGGTCCTCGCGACCGGCCTGCTCGAACTGGGACAGGGAATCGCGGCGCTGCTTGATCAGCTTGTCGACGATGGTGCTGACCAGGGTGTCGTCGGCGACCACCCGGTCGTCGACCTCACGCTGCTTGATCGCGGCCAGCAGCATGCGGATGGCCGACAGACGCTCGGTCTGGCGGGCGCGCATCGCGGCCTTCATGTCTTCGGTGATCCGGTCCTTGAGGCTCATCGGAACGCTCCTCGTACGAGGGAAGGCGGGCCGCGCGCGGCGCGCGGCAGCGCCAAACGAAAAGGCCCGCGGCAGTGACGCTCGCGGGCCCGGTTCAGTGCCGCGGTGAAGAATCAGTACAGCTTCTTCGGCAGCATCTGGCTGCGCAGGCGCTTGAAATGGCGTTTGACGGCGGCCGCCTTCTTGCGTTTGCGCTCGGAGGTGGGCTTCTCGTAGAACTCGCGGGCGCGAAGCTCGGTGATGATCCCGGTTTTCTCGATGGTGCGCTTGAAACGGCGCAGCGCCACGTCGAACGGTTCATTCTCCTTGACCCTGATGGTCGGCATATCAAATCACCTCCTTTCGCTGCGATTTTCACCTGGCGGTTGTGGCTGCGGCGATGGCCGCGGCACCTCCCGACACCCCTGGGGGCATCGGGCCTGGGGGCGGCATCAGGCCGCTCCCCCACAGGCGAAGCCCATGACTGTAACACGCGAACCGAATGTCCGGGAAGCCGCCGGTCGCCCCGGGTGGCGGGCCTGGGGCACAATCGCGCCATGCTCGTGCTCGGCATCGAAACCTCCTGCGACGAAACCGGTGTCGCGCTCTACTGCACCCGGCAGGGTCTGCTCGCCCAGGGGCTGTACTCGCAGGTGGCCATGCACGAGCGCTACGGCGGCGTGGTGCCCGAACTCGCCTCGCGAGACCACATCCGCCGCCTGCTGCCGCTCACCCGCCAGGCGCTGGCTGACGCGGGCCGCAGCCTGGGCGACATCGACGCCGTGGCCTGCACCCAGGGGCCCGGGCTGGCGGGCGCGCTGCTCGCCGGCATGGCGGTGGCCAGCGGCCTGGCCGCGGCGCTCGACCGGCCGCTGATCGGCATCCATCACCTCGAGGGCCACCTGCTCTCGCCGCTGCTGGCCAGCCGGCCGCCCGCCTTCCCGTTCGTGGCCCTGCTGGTCTCGGGCGGCCACACCCAGCTGATGCGCGTCTCGGGCGTGGGCCGATACGAACTGCTCGGCGACACCCTGGACGACGCGGCCGGCGAGGCCTTCGACAAGAGCGCCAAGCTGCTCGGCCTGGGCTACCCGGGCGGTCCGGCGGTGGCGGCGCTGGCCGCCCGCGGCCGCGAGGGCGTGGTCAGCCTGCCGCGGCCGATGCTGCACTCCGGCGACCTCGACTTCAGCTTCAGCGGCCTGAAGACCGCGGTGCTCACCGCGGTGCGACGCGGCCTGCCCGATGATCAGGCCCGCGCCGATCTCGCCTGCGCGGTGCAGGCGGCCATCGTCGATGTGCTGGTCGCCAAGAGCCTGGCGGCGCTGCGCCATGCCGGCCTGCATCAACTGGTGATCGCCGGCGGCGTCAGCGCCAACCAGCGGCTGCGTGCCGCGCTGGCGCGGGCGAGCGAGGAGCGGGGCGTGGCGGTGTTCTTCCCCGAGCCCGCGCTGTGCACCGACAACGGGGCGATGATCGCCTTCGCGGCGGCGCTGCGGCTGCAGGCCGAGGGCGCGGCCTCGCCCGGGAAGGGCTTTGCCGGGGCCTTCTCGGTGCGGCCGCGCTGGCCGCTGGAGACGCTGGCCGCGCCCGGCGAGCCAGCAAGCCGCTAGGCGGCTGGCCACAGGCGCGCGGCGCCGAACACCCCGGCGGAATCACCCAGCCGGTTGCGCAGCAGCCGCGTGCCCACCGAGTCTGCGAACACGTAGCGCGGCCAGCGCGCCGGCACGTCCTGGTACAGGCGGCCGATCTGCGACAGGCCGCCACCGAGCACGATGGCCTGCGGGTCAAAGAGATTGATGACGCTGGCCAGCGCGCGCGCCAGGCGGTCGGTGTAGTCGTTCATGGCCGTCACCGCCATCGGTTCCCCGGCCTGGGCCGCCGCGACCACCGCAGCGGCATCACGGTCGGCGCGCCCGGCCAGGCGCGCCAGCGCCGGCCCCGACAGCCAGGTCTCGAGGCAGCCTCGATGGCCGCAATAGCAGGCTTCGCCAGGCCATTCGCGACTGGGCCGGCCCGGAGTCGCATCGGCCGGCGCGAACAAGGGCAGCGGGTTGTGGCCCCATTCGCCCGCGATGGCATTGGCGCCGCGCAGCACCCGGCCCTCGACCACCAGCCCGCCCCCCACCCCGGTGCCCAGGATGACGCCGAAGACCGTGGCCACGCCCGCGGCCGCGCCGCCGGCCTGCGCCTCGGCCACCGCGAAACAGTTGGCGTCGTTCTCGATGCGGATCTCGCGCTGCAGGGCGGCCTGCAGATCGTCGCGCAGAGGCTGGCCGATCAGGCAGACCGAATTCGCGTTGCGCACCAGGCCGGTGGCCGGCGACAGTGCGCCGGGAATGCCCATGCCCAGCGTGCCCCGACGCCCGAGCGCGGCTTCCACCGCTCGCACCAGCCCGATGATCGCGCCCACCGTGCCGGCGTAGTCGCCCTGCGGCGTGGGCACCCGCCGACGGGCGAGCACCGTGTCCTCGCCCTCGAGGGCGACGATCTCGATCTTGGTGCCGCCGAGGTCGACGCCCAGCCGCAGGCTCATGAGGACTTCTTCTGGCCGATGCGGCTCTCGCGGCCGGCCATCAGGTTGACGATGTTGGCGCGATGGCGCCAGACCAGCAGCGCGGACATGGCGGCGATGGCCGCCGAGGCGGCATCGAAACCGTAGAGCAGGCTGTGCCAGAACGGCGCGAACACCGCGCTGACCAGCGCCGCGAGCGACGAGTAGCGAAAGAAGAAGGCGATGATCAGCCAGGTGAGCAGCACCCCGCCGCCCACCAAGGGGTGCAGCGCCATCAGCACCCCGGCGGCGGTGGCCACGCCCTTGCCGCCCTCGAACCGGTGGAACACCGGGAACAGATGGCCCACGAAGACCGCCAGCGCGGACAGCGCCACCGTGACCTCGCCGATGCCGAAGCGCGGCGCGGCCGCCTCCACCAGCAGGACCGCCACCGCGCCCTTCAGGGCGTCGCCCAGCAGGGTGAGCAGCGCGGCGCGCTTGTTGCCGGTGCGCAGCACATTGGTGGCGCCCGGGTTGCCGGAGCCGTAGGTGCGCGGGTCGGCCAGGCCCATCAGGCGGCTGACCACCACCGCGAAGGAGACCGAGCCGATCAGGTAGGCGCCGAGCACGGCGATGAGGGAGGCGGCGTTCATGAGGGGGTCCGGGGCGGCGGGGCAGGAGGGCGGGAGGCGAATGCGGGCGTCACGACTGGGGGCAGGGAGCGTGGCGCGTGAGGGGCGGCGAGGCCTCAGACGGCCAGGGCACAGTTCACCGGCGTGGCCCCCAGTGCCCCGGTGAGCACCGCGGGCGAGATGGACACCAGGTAACCGCGCCGGCCGCCGTTGATGTAGATCGGATCGCAGTCGAGGACGCTGGCCTCGACATACACCGGCAGCGGCTTGCGCAGCCCGAAGGGCGAGGTGCCGCCCACCTGATAGCCGGAATGGCGCTGCGCGACCTCCGGGGTGCAGGGCTCGACCGTCTTGCAGCCGATCGCCCGCGCGAGGTTCTTGGTGGACACGGTGCGATCACCGTGCATCAGCACCACCAGCGGCCGGGCGCGATCGTCCTGCATCACCAGGGTCTTGACCACGCAGTGCTCGTCGACGCCCAGCTGGCGAGCCGACTCGGCAGTGCCGCCATGCTCGACATAGTCATAGGGATGCTGGCCGAAGGGCACGCCCTGTCGGCGCAGCCACTGCGTGGCCGGGGTCTCGGAGACATGGCGCGACACCGCAGCCCCCCGCTCAGGCCGCGGGCGCCGCGGGATAGAGACCGCGCACCTGGCCGAAGAGCCGCGTCATGCCGAGCAGCGCGTCGATGCAGGGCACATCCATGGCCACCAGGCGCGCCATCTCGGCCACGGAGGCGAGCATGGCATCGAGCTCGATGGGGCGGCCGGCATCGACGTCCTGCAGCATGGAGGTGCGCACCGCGCCGAGCTGGCGGGTGATCTGGTTGCGCTCCTGCGGGCTCATGGCGATCGGCAGGCCGAAGCGCTCACCCACCCGCGCCGCCTCGCCCATGGCGTCGCACACGAAACGCAGCAGCAGCGGGTCATCGAGGATGCGGTCCATGGTGGCGCCGGTGAGCGCCGACAGCGGGTTCATGGTCATGTTGCCCCAGAGCTTGACCCACACCGCCTGCTCGATGGCGGCGTCGGTCTCCACCTGCAGGCCGGCGCCGGCCATGGCCGCGGCCAGCGCAGCAAGCCGCTCGGTGGCGGCGCCACCCGGCTCGCCCAGGATGAAGCGCTCGCCGAACGCATGCCGCACCACGCCGGGCTGCGGGCACGAGGCCGCCATGTGAACCACCGCGCCGATCACCCGCTGCGGCGGAATGGCCGCGGCCAGCACGCCGCCCGGATCAGTGGCGCGCAGGCGGGTGCCGCGCCAGCGCGGATCGAGCCCATGGAAGAACCACCAGGGCACCCCGTTCATGGCCGAGAGCACCGCGGTGTCGGGGCCCAGCATCGGGCCGATGATGCCGGCCACCGCCGGCAAGGCGCTGGTCTTGACCGCTAGCACCACTACATCGGCGCCGGCGAGCTCGGCCGGCACATCGCTCACGCGGATCGGCAGCGCGTGCTCCTGCCCGCCGGAAAGCAGCCGCAGGCCGTGGGCACGCACCGCGGACAGCGTGGCGCCGCGGGCGAGCGCCGAGACCTCGTGGCCGGCCATGGCAAGACGGGCCGCGAGAAAACCGCCGATGGCCCCCAGGCCGAAGACGCAGACTTTCATGCCGGCGAGTGTAGCGCGAGCCCTCAGCCGCGCGGATGGTGGCGGCTGTGCAGCTGACGCAGCCGCTCCCGCGCGACATGGGTGTAGATCTGGGTGGTGGAGATGTCGGCGTGGCCGAGCAGCAGCTGCACCACCCGCAGGTCGGCGCCGTGGTTGAGCAGGTGGGTGGCGAAGGCATGGCGCAGCACGTGCGGCGAGATCGGCACCGCGATGCCGGCTCGCCGCGCGTAGGCGCGGATCAGCTTCCAGAACATCTGCCGGGTCATGGGGCCGCCCAGACGCGTCACGAACAGCGCATCGCTCGCGCGCCGGCCGAGCAGCGCCGGCCGGCCCTCGCCCACATAGCGCACGATCCAGTGCTGCGCCTCCTGCCCCAGCGGCACCAGCCGCTCCTTGTCGCCCTTGCCCACCACCCGCACCACGCCTTCGTTCAAGCCCACCTGCGAGCCGGTGAGGCCCACCAGCTCGCTCACCCGCAGGCCGCTGGCGTAGAGGGTCTCGAGCATGGCGCGGTCGCGCAGGCCGGCCGGCGCATCGACCGCCGGCGCGGCCAGCAGCGCCTCGACCTGCGCCTCGGACAGGGTCTTGGGAAAGCGGGGCGCCTGGCGCGCCGAGCGCACCGACAGCGTGGGATCGTCGCTGCGCAGGCCCAGTCTCACCTGATGCCGGAAGAAGCGCCGGAACACCGTGAGCCGGCGGTTGGCGCTGCTCGGGCGCGAGTCGGCGAACCGGTGCGCCACATAGGCCTGCAGCAGCGCGGGGTCGGTGGCGGCCAGGTTCGCGCCGCGCGGCGGCTCGGCCAGCCACGCGGCCAGCGCCGAGAGGTCGCGGCGATAGGCCGCCAGCGTGTTGGCCGAGAGCCCGTCCTCGAGCAGCAGCGACTCGCAGAAGCGGTCGATGGCACGGACCTCGGCGTCGGCAGGCGCGGGTTTCGGTTTCGCGGCAGGCATGACCCGCGCATTCTGCCCTGCCCGCCCGCGCTCTTACACTGGCGGGCCGCTGCCAGCGCTGCCCCAGCGACGCACGCCCGCCCGCACCCGCCCCGCACCGATGTCCGCCCTCGCCCTGCTCTTTCCCGATCTCGCGCTGATCGCGCTCGGCTGGCTGCTCGCCCGCCGCGCCTGGTTGCCGGCGGGCTTCTGGGACGGCGCCGAGGCGCTGGTCTACTGGGTGCTGTTCCCCGCCTTGCTGTTCGGCTCGATCTGCCGGGCCTCGCTGGCGCTCGACCAGGCCGCGCCGCTGGTGGCCGCGGCCTATGCGGCCCTGGCCACCGGCATCGGCCTGAGCTATGCCGCGCCGCGCCTGCTGGGCAGCGACCGCCGACAGTTCGCCTCGGCCGCGCAGTGCGGCTTTCGCTTCAACTCCTACATCACGCTCTCGGTGGCGGCACGGGTGGGCGAGGCGCCGGGCCTGGCGCTGGCGGCGCTGATCGTGGGCTTCATCGTGCCCCTGGCCAACATGGCCGCGGTCTATCCGCTGGCGCGCGAGGGGGGTGGCAGCGTCTGGAAGGCACTGGCGCGCAACCCGCTGGTGCTGGCCACTGTGAGTGGCCTGATCGCCCAGGCGCTCGGCGTGCGCATGCCCGAACCCGTGGACGCCACCCTGCTGCGACTGGGTCAGGGCGCGCTCGCCGTGGGCCTGCTCTGCGTGGGCGCTAGCCTGCGACTGGGTGGCGCCGGCCCGGCCGATCCGGTGCTCGCCCGCAGCGCCCGCCGGCTGGCCGGCTGGCTCACCAGCGCCAAGCTGGTGGCGATGCCGGCGGTGGCCTTCGGCGCGGCGCGGCTGCTCGGGCTGGACAGCCTGTCGGCGGTGATCGTGGTGCTCTTCGCGGCGGTGCCCACCTCGCCCGCGGCCTCGGTGCTGGCCAGCCGCATGGGCGGGGATGGCCCCTTCGCCGCGCGGCTGATCACGCTGTCCACGCTGGCGGCCGCGGTGAGCCTGCCGGCGTGGATCGCGCTGGCCCAGGCCCACTGGCGCTGAGCCATCCAGCGCAGCATCGCCTTACGCCGTGAGCATGCCGCCGTCGATGGTGAGCGCCTGTCCGGTCATGCCCGAGCAGGCCGGCGACGCGAGATAGCGGGCGAGCCCGGCGATCTCGTCGGCGCGCATGGCACGGCCCATCGGCACCCGCGTGGCGAGCATGCCGCCGATCGCGGCCTCGCCGTCGATGCCCATCTGCCCGTACTCGCGCTTGATGCCGCCGAGCATGTCGGTGTCGACGAAGCCCGGGCAGATCGCGTTCACCGTCACCCCGCGGGAGGCCACCTCGAGCGCCACGCAGCGGGTCAGGCCGAGCACCGCGTGCTTGCTGGTGTTGTAGCCGGCCTGGTTGCGCGAGCCCCAGCGCCCGGCGGTGGAGGCGATGTTGATGATGCGGCCGGCGCCCCGCTCGAGCATGCCCGGCAGCACCGCCTGGGTCATGTAGATGACGCCGAACAGATTGACATCGAGCAGGCGCTGGAAGTCGGCCGGGTCATGCTCGAGAAAGCCGCGCGCGATGTGGATGCCGGCGTTGTTGACCAGGATGTCGATCCGGCCGAAGCGCGCGATGGTGCGATCGACGGCCGCCCGCACCGCGGCGCGATCGGTCACGTCGAGCACCTCGAGGTGGCGCGCGCCGGGCGCATCGGCGAGCTCGGCCTCGGCGCGGGCCAGGCCATCGGCGCGGGTGGCCGCAAGGCACAGGTCAGCGCCATCCGCCGCCAGGACCCGGGCGATGGCCAGGCCGATGCCGCGACTGGCGCCGGTGATCAGGGCAACCTGGCCGGCAAGCACGCCGGCTGCGGCCGCGGCCGGTGCCCCCGAAGCGGCGGCCATCTCAGTACCCCGCCTGCTTGTCGACGATGTTCAGCAGCGGCTCGCCGGCGACGAAGCGGGCATGGTTGTCGAGAAACACCGTCATGGCGGTCTCGAGCCAGCCCTCGACCCGGTCGGCGCAGTGGGCCGACATGAGCACGTTGTCGAGCTGATAGAGCGGATGGCCCTGCGGCAGCGGCTCGACGTCGAACACGTCGAGCGCCGCGCCGCGGATGCGCCGCGACTGCAGCGCCGCCACCAGTTCGGACTCGACGATGGTCGGGCCGCGCCCGACATTGATGACCACCGCGCCCGGCTTCATGGCCGCGAACTCGGCCGCGCCGATCAGGCCGATCGCACCGGGCACGTTGGGCGCCGCGGCGCAGATGTAGTCGGCCTGCGCGATCATCTCGCGACGCTCGCCGTCGGCGTACACCTGATCGACCATCGGATCGTCGCGGGAGAGCTCGGGCCGGCGGCGGCAGGCCAGCACGCGCATGCCGAAGGCCCGCGCCAGCGTGGCGGTGGCCCGGCCGATCTCGCCGTAGCCGACGATCGCGAGCGTGCGCCCGGCAAGTTCCTGCATGAAGAAGCCGTCCCAGCGACCCGCGGCCTGGCTGGCCCGCAGCCGGCCGATGTCCTTGGCGAAATACAGGCAGCCGGCCATCACGAACTCGGCCAGCGCCCGCTTGTACATGCCACGGCCGTTGGTGAGCACCGCCGGGTGGGCGAGCATGGCCGGGAACAGCACGGTCTCGACGCCGGCCGACAGGCAGTGCACCCAGCGCAGCGCCGGCGCCTCGCGCATGGCCGCCTCGAGCAGGGCGCCGCGGCCCATGTCGCAGAGCACGGCGGTGGCGCGACGGCCCTCGGCCTGGGCTTCGGCCGGGTCATTGGTGATGCGCACCGAGGTGCCGGCCGGCAGCCGCGAGAGCAGGCTGAAGTGGGATTCGCCGGGCTTGCCCAGCACGAGCAGGTGGTGCGCTGTCATGAGCGTTTTCGCAGGGATCGGGAAAGCCGGCATTGTGGCCCATGCCGGACCCGGCCGCCCGCAAGCCGGCCGCCCGCCGTGGGAGAATCGGCCCATCATGAGCCTGAGCGAGACCGAACGCGGGCAGATGCTCGCCAGCCTGCGCCGCATGGGTCTGGCCGGCCCCCAGGAGGCGGTGACGCTGCAGCCGCTCACCGGCGGGGTGTCCTCGCTGATCGTGCTGGCCACGCCGGCCGGCGGGCCGGTGTGCGTCAAGACCGCGCTGCCGCAGTTGCGCGTGGCCGCGCAGTGGCTCGCGCCGGTGGAGCGCAACCACGCCGAGGTGGCCTGGCTGCGCTGGGTGGCTGGCATCGTGCCGGAGCGGGTGCCCGCCGTGCTCGGTGAAGATCCGGTGGGTCATGCCTTCGCCATGACCTGGCTCGATCCCGAACGCCACCCGGTCTGGAAGACCGAGCTGCGCGAGGGCCGCGCCGATCCGGCGCTTGCCGCCGCCGTGGCCCGCACCCTCGCGGCCATCCACCAGGCCAGCGCCGGCCGGCCCGACCTGGCCGCCGCCTTCGCCCATGATGCGCAGTTTCATGCCCTGCGCCTCGACCCCTATCTCGGCGCGGCCGCCCTGGCCCACCCCGACTGCGCCCCGGCGCTGCGCGGCCTCATCACCCGCACCGCGGGCAACCGGATCGCGCTGGTGCATGGCGATGTCAGCCCCAAGAACATCCTGTGCGGGCCGCGTGGACCGGTGGTGCTCGACGCCGAGTGCGCCTGGTATGGCGACCCGGCCTTCGACCTCGCCTTCCTGCTCAACCACCTGCTGCTGAAGTGCGCCTGGCGCCCGGCGCACGCCGCGGCCTACCTCGCCTGCCTGCGCGCCGCGGCGCAGGCCTACCTTGACGCCGTGGGCTGGGAAGATCCCGACGCGCTGCAGGCGCGGGTGGCCGCGCTGATCGGCGGCCTGCTGCTCGCCCGCGTCGACGGCAAGTCACCGGTGGAGTACCTCGACACCGAGGCCCTGCGCGCGCCGGTGCGCGCTGCCGCCCGTCACCTGGTGCTGCATCCGGCGCCCCACCTGCCCGCGCTGGTCGACACCTGGCGCGCCCTGATGAAGATTCCCGCATGAGCCCACCCATCGACACCCGCATCCGCGAGACCCGCGCCCGTCGCATCTGGGACAGCCGCGGCCGCCCCACCCTCGAGGTCGAGATCGTGCTTGCCGATGGCAGCCTCGGGCGCGGCATCGCGCCGGCCGGCGCCTCGCGCGGCTCGCGCGAGGCCATCGAGCGGCGCGACGGCGGCCTGCGTCTGGGCGGGCTCGATGTGAGCGAGGCGCTCGCCGGCATCCGCGCCGAGATCGGCCCGCTGCTGACCGGGCGCGATGCCCTCGATCAGGCCGGCATCGACGCGGCGCTGATCGCGCTCGATGGCACGCCGCTGAAGTCGCGCCTGGGCGGCAACGCGCTGGTGGCCACCAGCCTGGCGGTGCTGCACGCGGCCGCGGCCGCCCGAGGCCTGCCGCTGTGGCGCCATCTGGCCGGCGACGGCCCGGTGAGCCTGCCGCTGCCCGAGATCCAGATCTTCGGCGGTGGCGCCCATGCCGGCCGCCGCGTCGACATCCAGGACTTCATGGTGATGCCGCTGGGGGCGACAAGCTTCGATCAGGCGCTCGCCATGACCGCCGAGGTCTACGCGGCCGCCGGCGCGCTGATGGCCGCCACCGGGCGCCGCCAGGGCGTGGCCGACGAAGGCGGCTGGTGGCCGGTGTTCCAGGCCAACGAGGAGGCGCTGGGCCTGCTGGTACGGGCCATCGAGAGCGCCGGCCTGCGGCCCGGGGCCGACATGGCGCTGTCGCTCGACATCGCCGCCTCGGAGTTCGGCCGCGAGGGCCGCTACCGCCTTGGCCTGGAGTCGCGCGAGCTCGACACCGCCGGCCTCATCGCGCTGCTCGGCGACTGGCTGAAGGCCTACCCGATCGTGTCCATCGAAGACCCGCTTGCCGAGGACGACCCCGCCGGCATGGCCGAGTTCACCCGGCTCCACGGCCAGCGCGTGCAGATCATCGGCGACGACTTCCTGGTGACCAGCGCCGCGCGCATTGCGCAGGCCGCGGCGCTGCCGGCCTGCAACTGCGCGCTGATCAAGCCCAACCAGGCCGGCACCGTCACCGAGACCCGCGCCGCGCTGGAGGCCGCGCGCCATGCCGGCTGGTCCACCGTGATCTCGGCGCGCTCGGGCGAGACCGAGGATGTCGCCATCGCCCATCTGGCGGTGGGCTGGAACGCCGGCCAGCTCAAGGTGGGCTCCTTCGCCCGCTCCGAGCGCATGGCCAAGTGGAATGAATGCCTGCGCATCGCCGAGGCCCTGGGTCCGGCGGCGCGATTCGCCGGCCGCGACGCGCTGCCCCCGTCCCATCGCTGACCGCATCGTCCGAGGAGAGCCTCATGCACGCCACCATGCAGCAAGCCACCCTGTCGCTGAACCACTTTCTCGACCGCGCCGGGCGCCTGTTCCCGCGCACCGAGATCGTCTCGCGCCTGCCCGACAAGACCTACCGGCGCCACACCTACGGCGAGTACTACCGCCGCACCCGGGCGCTGGCCTCGGCGCTGCTCGCCGCCGGGCTGCGCAAGGGCGACCGCGTGGCCACGCTGTGCTGGAACCACCATGCCCACCTGGAGTGCTACCTCGGCATCCCGGCCGCGGGCGGCGTGATGCACACCCTGAACCTGCGGCTCTCGCCCGACGAGATCGGCTGGATTGCCGGGCACGCTGCCGACCGCTTCCTGATCATCGACGACATCCTGCTGCCGCTCTACCAGCAGTTCGCGCATCTGCACCGCTTCGAGCGCGTGATCGTGTTCCCGTTCTCGGGCGCGCCGGTGGCCACCCGCGCGGGCGACCCGCATGCCGGCGACCCCGCCATCGATGACTACGAGCAGATGCTCGCGCGCGCGCCCGAGCACTTCAGCTACCCGCCCCATGCAGAGAACGACCCGGTGGCCATGTGCTACACCTCCGGCACCACCGGCCGGCCCAAGGGCGTGGTCTATTCGCACCGGTCCACGGTGCTGCACTCGCTGGTGGCGGCGCTGCCCGACAACGGCGCGCTCTCGAACAACGACGTGGTGTTCCCGGTCACGCCGATGTTCCACGCCAACGCCTGGGGCGTGCCCTACATGGCGCTGATGGTCGGCGCCAAGCTGGTCTTCCCCGGTCCGCACCTGCACGCCGACGACCTCCTCGACCAGATGCAGGTCGACCCGCCCACGCTGTCGCTGGGCGTGCCCACCATCTGGCTCACCATGATCCAGAACCACGAGGCGCAGCCCGGCCGCTGGAAGCTGCCCGCCGGCATGCGCAGCCTGGTGGGCGGCTCGGCCGTGCCCGAGGCGCTGATCCGCGCCTATGCCGCCCACGGCATCCTCATCAAGCAGGCCTGGGGCATGACCGAGACCTCGCCGATGGCCGCCATGTCGTACCGGAAGTCGGAGCTGGCCGGCGCCGATGCCGACGAGCTCTTCCGCCGCCAGGCGATGCAGGGCGTGCCCGTGCCGCTGGTCGACCTGCGCATCGTCGACGACGACGGCCGCGAATGCGCCTGGAACAACAGTGAGGTGGGCGAGCTGCAGGTGCGCGGCCCCTACATCACCGGCAGCTACCACGAGGTGGCCCGCGATCCCGAGAAGTTCACCGATGACGGCTGGCTGCGCACCGGCGACGTGGCCGCGATCGACGAGTACGGCTACGTGCGGCTCTCCGACCGCACCAAGGACCTGATCAAGTCGGGCGGCGAATGGATCAGCTCGGTCGATCTCGAGAACGCGATCATGGCGCACCCCGCCGTGGCCGAGGCCGCGGTGATCGCGGTCAGCCACCCGAAATGGGCCGAGCGGCCACTGGCCTGCGTAGTCCTCAAGCCCGGGCAGTCGCTCACGCCGGCCGCGCTGCGCGATTTCCTCTCGCCGCGCTTTGCCCGCTGGCAGTTGCCCGACGCGGTGGAATTCATCGACGCCATTCCAAGAACCTCCACCGGCAAGTTCTGGAAAGCGAAACTGCGCGAACGCTACGCTGGCTGGCAGTGGCCGGAGGCCGGCGGCGCGGCGGTATAGTCCCTGCACGCCATCCCGGCGGCCCGTTTCGCCCGGCCGCCGCCCGCCACCCCGCCCACCAGGAACTCCGCCATGGCCTACGCCAACGGGCGTCTGATCCACGACGCCGACAGCCACCTCATGGAACTGGCCGACTGCCTCGACCCCTGGTTCGAGCCGCGGCTGCTGTCGCGCTTTCATGCGTTGCCGGCCTGGCAGGCCCGGCGCGGCGTGCAGCGCCCGGGCCAGTCGGCGCAGGCCCATGCCGAGCCGGCGTTTCGCGCCGGGGTGGATGCCAACATCCTGCTGCGCAAGAACTACGAGGCGCACGGCGCGTTCCTGAAGGCCGATCGCCCGCACGCGCTCGATCTGCTCGGCTTTGCCAGCCAGCTGGTGTTCACCACCTTCTGCCTGGGCAACTTCGGGCTCGACCAGGGCGATGACCTCGAGCTGTGCTATGCGGCGGCCGACGCGCACAACCGCATGATGACCGACTTCTGCAAGGTCGACCGCCGCCTGCTGGCCACCGCCTACGTGCCGCTCGAGGACTTCGACCGCGCCCTGGCCACCGCCCGGCTGGCCATCTCGCTGGGCGCCCGCGCCCTGATGATCCCCTCGCTGTGCCCGCGCCGGCACTCGCCCAGCCACATCGGGCTGGACCCGGTCTGGGCGCTGGCCCAGGAGGCCGGCGTGCCGGTGGTGCTGCACGTGGGCGGCGAAGAGAAGATGAACCCGGTCTACAAGCTGAACGGCCTGCCGCCGGTGCCCGACTTCCATGGCGGCGACGACAACTTCACCTCGGTCAGCTACATGCCCATCCCGCAGGCGCCCATGCAGACCCTGGCCACCCTGATCTTCGACGGCGTGTTCGACCGCTTCCCGCGCCTGAAGTGGGGCGCGATCGAGCTCGGCGCCTCCTGGCTGCCGGCCTGGATGCGGGCCATGGACTCGGCCGCGCATGCCTTCGTCAAGAACGAGGAGCGTCTGCGCCGGCTCTCGGCCAAGCCTTCCGAGATCGTGCGTCGCCAGCTGCGCGTGGCGCCCTACCCGCACGAGGACGCCGGCTGGATCATCGCCAACAGCGGCGAGGAGGTCTGCCTGTTCTCCTCGGACTTCCCCCACATCGAGGGCGGCCGTCACCCGCTCAAGCGTTTCGAGGAGTCGCTCGCCTCGGTGTCGCCGCAGGCGCGCCGCCGCTTCTACAGCGACAACTTCATCGACCTCATGGGCCCGGCGCTCGACGCCGACCTGCGCCACCCCGCGCACCTGATGGCCGCCTGAGCCGGCCCATGTTCGACACCCCGCTCACCCTGCAGGGCCCGCTGCGCGGGCCGCGCCAGATGCTCGCCGACCAGGCCTACGGCGGGCATTCGTCCATCCATGATGACGCCATGGCCGAGAAGCTCGGCTTTCGCGCCGGCCCCATCGAGGGCCCCACCCACTTCAGCCAGTTCGACCCGCTGCTCGCGCGGCTCTGGGGCCGCGAGTGGTTCGAGCGCGGCTGCCTGTCGGCCCACTACCAGAACATGGTGGTCGAGGGCGAGCAGGTGCGCGCCGTCGTGGACATGCCCGCCAGCGGCGCCCGCATCACCCGCGCGCGCGCCGAGAAGGCCGACGGCACCCCGGTGCTCGAGGCCAGCGCCAGCCTGGGTCCGCAGCACCCGCCCACCCTGCTCGAGGAGCGCATGGCGCAACTGCGCCCGCCCGGGCGCCTCATCATCCTCGAGGACATGCGGGTGGGGCTGTGCGGGGCGCAGGACGAGACCGTGTGCATGGGCATGGACCAGCACATGGGCGATCTCTATCCGTTCTCGCTGCGCCAGAAGCTCGCAGCGATCACCGAGCCCTCGCCCTGGTACCACGATGCCGCCGCCTCGCCGTGGGGCCGGCCGATCATCCCCATCGAGATGATCAGCGTGCTGGCGCAGTACACCAGCCGGCAGGCGGCCTGGCCCATGAAGAGCCCGGCGGTGGGCCTGTTCGCCGACCTCGAGATCCGCCTCGTCAACGGGCCGCTCTTCGTCGACGAGCCCTATCTCATCCGCCGCGAGGTGGTCGCGCTCTCCGACAGCCGCCGCACCGAATCCTGCTGGATCCGCACCCGCATCTTCGATGCCGCCGGCGAGCGCCTGATGGCGCAGACCCTGCTGAACAGCGCCACCCTCAAGCATTCCTACCCCGGCTACGAAGCCGCCCTCCAGGCCCAGTCGCCGTCGCCCTCCGGAGCCGCATGACTTCCGTTTTCACGCCCCCCGGACTGTCTTCCATCGAAGCGGTCACCACTGCCCTCCTCTCGGTGGGCTACATCTCCACCCGCCAGATCTCCACCGCGGTCTACCTCGCGCATCACCTGCGCAAGCCGGTGCTCATCGAAGGCCCCGCCGGCGTGGGCAAGACCGACCTGGCCGTGTCGCTGGCGAAGTCGCTGCAGTTCACCATGCTGCGCATGCAGTGCTACGAGGGCCTCGACGAGAGCAAGGCGCTGTACGAGTGGAAGTACGGCAAGCAGCTGCTCTACACCCAGATCCTCAAGGAAAAGATCAACCACCTCATCGAGGATGCCGACGATCTCCAGGCCTCCTTCACCAAGCTCGCCGGCTTCCAGGACCTGTTCTTCTCGCGCGAGTTCCTCGAGCCGCGGCCGGTGCTCAAGGCCATGGAGCAATCGGGTGGCTCGGTGCTGCTCATCGACGAGATCGACAAGTCCGACGAGGAGTTCGAGGCGCTGCTGCTCGAGATTCTCTCGGACTACCAGGTGACCGTGCCCGAGATCGGCACCATCGCCGCCGAGGTGCCGCCGCTGGTCATCCTCACCTCGAACAACACCCGCGAGCTCGGTGACGCGCTCAAGCGGCGCTGCCTGCACCTGCACATCGGCTTCCCCGAAGCCACCCGCGAGCGCGAGATCGTGCGCTCGCGCGTGCCCGAGATCTCCGAGTCGCTGCTGCGCCAGCTGGTGGCCTTCGTGCAGTCGGTGCGCGACGAGAACATCCGCAAGCTGCCCTCGATCAGCGAGACCGTCGACTGGGCGCGCACGCTCATGCTGCTGCACGCCGACCTGCTCGATCCCGCCCTGGTGCGCGACACCCTCAACGTCATCCTGAAGCGCCAGGGCGACATCACCGAGGTGCAGGGCAAGGTCGAGCAGCTCACCGCCGCCGCGCTCGCCGAAGGCCAGGCCGCGGGCTGACCCGATGGAACGGGCGCTGACCAGCTTCATCCGCGCGCTGCGCACCGCCGGCGCGGCGGTGTCCACCGCCGAGGCGATCGATGCCGCCCGGGCGATCGACGTGATCGGGTATCGGGACCGCCAGTCGCTCAAGCACTCCCTGGGCATCGTGCTGGCCAAGTCCGAGGACGAGAAGCGCATCCACGATCAGCTCTTCGAGCTCTACTTCAACCCGGCGGCCGCGGCGCGACCGCCCGCGGCGCAGGCCAAGCCGCAGCCGCGCGACGGCGAGCAATCCGGGCAATCCGAGCAGTCCGAGCAGTCCGAGCAGTCCGATGCGCAGAGCGCGCCGCAACCGCAGGGGGCGCAGTCCCAGCCCGGCGGCGGCGGCGATCCGCAGCCCGGCCAGGGGGGTCAACCCCAAGGCGGTGGCGGCGGCGACCCCACCGATGCGCTGGTCGACCTCGCCCAGTCGGGCGACGCCGACCGCATGGCCATGGCCATGGAGAGCGCCGCAGCCGCCGTGGGCGCCGACGAGATCCGCTTTGCCTCGCAGACCGCCTACTTCGTGCGCCGCATGCTGCAGGAGCTGGGCATCGAGTCCCTGGAGGCGCGCCTGCTCGAGGCGCTGCGCGACCCCTCCGAGGCGGCCCAGGCCCGCGCCCAGGAGCTCATCGACGCCCGCGCCACGCTCGCCCGCCAGGCCCGCGCCCATGTCGACCGGCGGTTCGAGGTCTTCGGGCGCAATGCCACCGAGGCCTTCCTCGATGACGTGGTGCTCAACCGCGCCATCGAGCAGCTCGGCCCGCGCGACATGGAGCGCATGCGCGCGGTGGTGGCGCGCATGGCCAAGCGGCTGGCGGTTCGTCACCAGCGCCGCCGCAAGCTGCGCAACCGCAGCCAGCTCGACCTTCGCCGCACCCTGCGCTCGAACGCCGGCAACGACGGCGTGCCCTTCAATCTGATCTGGAAGCTCAAGCGCACCGAGAAGCCCAAGATCGTCACGATCTGCGACGTGTCCGGCTCGGTGGCGCAGTACGTGCGCTTCCTGCTGCTGTTCCTGTACGCGCTGCACGAGGGCGTGGCCGACCTCGAGGCCTACGCCTTCTCCGCGCGCCTGGAAGATGTCGGCGAAGACCTGCGCAGCTTCGATCCCGACCTCTCCATGCGCCGCATCATCGATCGGGTGGGCGGGGGCAGCACCGACTACGGTCAGGCGCTCGCAGACCTGCGCGAGAACCACTGGGAGACCATCGACCGACGCACCACGGTGCTGGTGCTCGGCGATGGCCGCAGCAACTACGGCGATCTGCGGCTCGACCTGTTCGAGGAGATCGCCGACCGCGCCAAGCGGGTGGTGTGGCTGTGCCCCGAACCTCCGGGGCGCTGGGGCTCGGGCGACAGCGGCATGCTGCGCTATCGGCCCTTCTGCAACCACCTCATCCACTGCGCCACCGCCGCCGATCTCGAGAAGGCGATGGACGAGGTGCTGCTCGCCTACGAGTGACCGGGCACGCCGCCGGCGCGCGGCGTGAATACCGCTGATGTGCCCGGGCTCAGGGCACCTGTCGGTACATCGGCGCGCGCGCCTTCACCGGCTCGAGCAGCGACCAGTCGCCCTGCTCCACCTCGAAGCCCTTCGGGAAGGGCGGCCGCGGCTCCATGCCCAGCGAGCGCATCACCCGATCATCGCGGTAGTAGCACTGCACGGTCACGCTCACCAGCAGCGAGACCAGCGCGCCCCGACCGGCGCGAAACGCCGTGATGGCATCGGCGCGGGCCGTGCCTTGAAGGTCGGCCAGGCACCCGCCGGCGGCCTGCGCCAGCGCCTCCAGGGCATCGGCCGCGAGCCGGGCATGCGGGCGCAGCGTGGCCACGATGTCCGCGAAGATGCGTTCGTCGTCGGCGCCCGGCACCTGGTACTCATCGCTCGCCGGAATCATCTCGCCGACCAGGCAGCGCAGGGCGCGCAAGGGCTCGGGGCCCAGGGCGGGTTCAGCGGACTCGGCGGACACCGGGATCACGGGTCGGGTGCTCATGGATCGGGCTCAGTCGAAGAGGTTGGCCAGGCGCTGCTTGATCTGGTCGGCGATGTAGAGCGAGAGCGCCTGGATGGTGGCGGTGGGGTTCACGCCGGCGGAGGTGACGAAGATGCTCCCGTCGACGATGAACAGGTTGCGCACGTCGTGGCTGCGGCCCCATTCGTTGACCACCGAGCGGGCAGGATCGGTGCCCATGCGGGCCGTGCCCATCAGGTGCCAGCCGCCCACGGCAAGCGGCGCCTCGGTGCTGACATCGCGGGCGCCGGCCGCGCGCATCAGCTCGCTGCCGCGGGCAACCGCGTGGGCGAGCATGCGCTGGCTGTTCTCGCTCAGGGTGTAGCGGATGCGCGGGGCCGGGATGCCGTTGCTGTCGGTGAGCTCAGGGTCGAGCGTGACGGTGTTGTGCGCCTCGGGCAGGTCTTCGCAGATGGCCACCAGCCCGGTGCTGCGGCCGAACAGGCGCCGGTAGGCGGCGTGATGCCCCTCACCCCAGGGCACGCGGCCCGAGCTCATGCCCGCCAGCGCGGTGAGCACCGGCCCGCGCCCGCGCGTGAACTCGAAGGTGTAGCCGCGCACGAAGCCACGGCTGCGGTCGGTCTCGTAGAACTCCTGGCTCCAGAGGCTGTTGCCGGGGCCGCGATGGCCATCGAGCGGCTGCTCGAAGTAGCCGTGCACCGCGGCGTAAGGGTGGAACATGAGGTTGCGCCCGACCAGGCCGCTGCGGTTGGCCAGGCCGTCGGGGAACTGCGCCGAGCGCGAATTGAGCAGGATGCGCGGCGTGCCCACGCCGTTGCAGGCCATGATCACCACCTCGGCCGGCTGGAAGTGCTCCACGCCCTCGGCATCGAAGTAGATGGCGCCATTGGCCATGCCGTGCTCGTTCACGGTGATCTCGCGCACCCGCGCCCGGGTGCGCAACTGCACGCCAGCGCGGATCGCCTGCGGCCAGTAGGTGATGTCGGTGCTGGCCTTGGCGCCCTGGGCGCAACCGCCGATGCAGTGGCCCAGGTTGATGCAGCGCGCCCGGCCGTCATAGTCCTGGGTGGCCACCGCGCTGTCAGAGGGCCACCAGTGCCAGCCCAGGGCGTTGAGCCCGCCGGCCATGGTGGTGCCGGCCTTGCCCAGCGGCACCGGCGGCATCATCGGCTGCTTGGGCGGATAGGCCGGGTCACCGGCCAGGCCCGAGATGCCCATCATGCGGTCGTTCAGGGCATAGAAGGGCTCGAGGGTGGCGTAGTCGATCGGCCAGTCATCGCCCACGCCGTCGAGGCTGCGCACCCGGAAGTCGGAGGGATGAAAGCGCGGGAAGTGGCCGGCATAGAGCACCGTGCCGCCGCCCACGCCGTTGAAGTTGGCCACCTTGATGGGTGACTCGCGCTCGTTGATGGGGTAGTCGGTGGTCCGCGCCCGGCGATTGGGGCTGAAGTTGAACTCGCCGAGCTGACGCGCCTCCCAGTCGCGGCCATTGCTGGGGTAGTCGGTGGGCTTGACCCAGTCGCCCTGCTCCAGGCACAGGATGCGCATGCGGGTGTCGGCCAGGCTCCAGGCCATGGCCGCGCCCGAGGCGCCGGCGCCGATGATCAGCACATCCACCGGGTCATGCGTCATGGGCTCAGGCCGCCTGCGCCACGGTCATGGCCTCGCCCGCCACGGTGGTGCGCCGCATGTCGCGCGGCAGGCGTTCGTCATAGCGCCGCACCCGGTGCATGGTCTGGCGGTTGTCCCACATCACCACGTCGTGCAGCTGCCAGCGGTGCACGTGGACGAACTGCGGCTGCGTGGCGTGCTCGTTCAGATCACGCAGCAGGATGCGTGCCGCCGGGGTCTCCATGCCCACGATGGCGCCGGCATGCGCCGAGAGGTAGAGCGAACGCCGCCCGGTGACCGGGTGGGTGCGCACCAGGCTCTGGCGCACCGGATGCCACAGCCGCCGCTCCTCCTCGGTGCACTCCGGAAAGCCCAGCGCGCCGCGCGAGTGCATCAGCGAGTGTTCGCAGACCAGGCTGTCGATCTCGGCACGGGTGTCGTCATCGAGCGCATCCCAGGCGGCCCGCATGTCGGCGAACTCGGTGTTGCCGCCGCGCGGATTGACCAGCCGCGCCGACAGGATGGAGTACTTCGCCGGCACCGCGCGAAACGAGCTGTCGGAGTGCCAGAGCATGTTGCCCAGGTTGAACAGCCGCTGGCGGCTGTCGGGCGCCAGCGGGCGGCCTTGCTTGTCGAGGTTGGAGACATCGTTCATCCCCACGCGGATCCGGCGATCGGATACCGCGATGGGGATGTTGCCGCCGTGGGCGTTCTCGAGCGGGCCGAACTGCATGGCGAAGGCCATCTGCTGCTCGTCGGTGAGCGGCTGGCCACGGAACACCAGCACGGCGAACCGGTCCATGCCGGCCTCGAGCTCGGCGATCTCGTCAGCCGACAGCGGCTGCGCGAGGTTCACGCCCGAGACTTCGCCGGCGAAGAAGGGGTTCAGGGGACGGATGCTGATCGACATGGGATTGCCCTCCCGACGCAGGATCGCGGGCCGCGCTCAGCGGCGGAAATCGGCGCCCTTGGCCTCGACGGCCCGGCACAGCGCCTGCCATTCCTGCAGGCCCCAGGTGGGCTCGGCGCGCAGCCGCGGCATGCGCTCCGCGAACTGCTCGACCACATCGGGGGCGATCAGCACCGGCGGCTCGCTGAAGGTGCGCGAGATCAGCTCCAGTTCGCAGGCCCGCTCGAGCATGTAGAGGTTGAACATCGTGCCGTGCAGGGTCGGCCCGAGGGTGAGCAGGCCGTGGTTGCGCAGCACCACGCAACCGCCGCGCTGCACGCTCAGGCCGAGCGCATCGCACTCTTCCTGGGTGGCCGGCACGCCGTAGTCGTGGTAGCAGATGTCGTCGAGCACCAGCATGGCGTCCTGGCTGATCGGGCGCAGGCCGTCGCGCAGCATGGCCACCCCGGCACCGGCGCGGGTGTGGGTGTGCATCACGCAGTTGGCGTCGGGGCGGGCCTTGTAGACGCCGCTGTGGATGGTGAAGCCGGCCTTGTTGAAGCGGCCCTGCCGGCCATGCACGTTGCCGTCCATGTCCATCTTGATCAGGCTCGAGGCGGTGATCTCGTGGAACATCTCCTCGTAGTGGTTGATCAGGAAGCAGTCGGGTTCACCGGGCACCCGCACCGACATGTGGGTGGCGATGATGTCGGTCCAGCCAAGGTGATCGACGACGCGATAGAGCGCGGCCAGGTCGCAGCGCGCCTGCCATTCGGCGTCGGTCATCTCGGTGCTGGGGGATTTCAGAACGGCTGACATGCGGTTCTCCTTGTGGTTGGGGGGCTGGCGCTGACGGCCGGCCCTACTCCGGCAGGGCCCGCGCCGCCGCGACATAGCCGCGGTTCAGCGTGGGGCTGATGGTGAGCTCGTTGATGCAGACATGCGCCGGCAGACGGGCCAGGAAGAGCACGGTCTCGCCGCAGTCTTCGGGCTGCACCAGCTGGGCGCGCTGCTCGGGCGTGACCGGGATGGGGCGCTTGTCGAGGATGGGCGTGGCCACCTCGCCCGGGCACACCGCGGTGGCGCGAATGCCATGCAGGCCCTGCTCGATGTTGATGGTCTCGGTGAGCGCGTTCACGCCGAACTTGGCGGCGTGATAGGCCGGGCCGGTGACCGAGCCGACATGACGGCCGGCCCACGAGGAGATGTTGATGATGAGGCCGTCTTTCTGGCCGCGCATCACCGGCAGCAGCGCGTGGCAGCAGTAGAAGACGCCGTCGAGGTCGATGCGCAGCACCTGGTCCCAGTCGGCACGCGACAGGTGCTTCCAGTGGCGCTTCTGCACGTTCAGGCCGGCGCTGTTGACCGCGACATCGATGCGGCCCTCGGTGGCGACGATGCCATCGACCACCGCCTGCACGGCGTCGGCGTTGCTGACATCGAGCGGCGCCACCCGGGCGCGGCCGCCGCGGGCAGCGATGGCCGCGGCCACGCGGTCGAGCTCGGCCTTGCGCCGGCCCGAGAGCACCACCGTCATGCCGGCGCCGGCCAGGGCGAGCGCGGCGCCTTCGCCGATGCCGGTGCCCGCGCCGGTCACCCAGGCCACCTTGCCGTTGAGATCACGCATGCTGTCTTCCTCCTTGTGGGGTTGTGCGCCCGCGCAGGGCGCCGTCAGGGCCGGAACTGCAGGACCCGCGGCATCAGCCGCGCCGGCTGCGAAACGATGCGATAGGCATTCTCCACCCATTCGCACACCAGGCGACGGGTGTCGCGCGGATCGATCATCTCCTCGATCTGAAAACGGTTCAGCGGGCCGATCGGCCCGCGCGCGCTCTCGATGCGGGCATTGATCTCGGCGCGCAGCGCCGCCGGATCGGCCGCCTCGGCGAGCTGACGCTTGTAGGCCGCCTCGATGCCGCCCTCGGGCGGGATGCCGCCCACGTCGGCCGCCGGCCAGACCACCCGCACCGACACCGCGGCCCGCGGCGTGGCGTAGTTGTTGCCCGCCACGCCGAAGCTGCGCCGCATCAGCACCGTGAAGATCGGAACCTTCACCTGGGCGAAGGCGACCATCCACTCGCCGCCCTTGCGGATGGTGCTGGCCATCTCGTGCTCGATGCCCACCGCGAAGCCCGGGTTGTCCACCAGGTTGAGCACCGGCAGGTGGAAGCTGTCGCACAGGTCAAGGTGGCGGCGCAGCTTGTCGCAGCCATCGGCGGTGAGCGCGCCGCCGTTCACATGCCGGCTGTCGGAGGCGATCACGCCCATCGGGTGGCCGTTGAAGCGCACGAACCCGGTCACCTGATCGGTGCCCCAGAGCCCGCCCACCTCGAAGAAGGACCCCTTGTCGGCCATCAGGCGGATGGCGCGGCGGACATCGAAGGTGGTGGTGCGCTTGCGCGGCACGATGGTGAAGAGCTCGTCCTCGCGCCGATCGGGCGGATCGGCCGGATCGGGCGGCAGCACCGGGGGTGCCTCCCAGGCGCTGGGCGGCAGGTACGACAGGAAACGGCGCGCCATCGAGAAGGCCTCGTCCTCGGATTCGGCGAGGTTGTCGACCGAGCCGTTGGTGCAGTGGATGTGCCAGCCGCCGAGCTCCTCCTTGGTGACCTCGTAGCCCATGGCGTGACTGACCACCGGGGGGCCGGCCACGAAGAGCTGCGAGATGTCGCGCACCATGACCGAGAAGTGACCGAGCACCGCCTTGGCCGCGCCGATGCCCACCACGCTGCCCAGCAGCAGATTGACCACCGGCACGGTGCTGAGCTGCTCGGTGTAGAGCGTGCTGTGGAGGTGCCCGGGCAGGAAGGAGCCGCCACCGCCCGTCACCCGCGGGCGCCCGGCCTTGATCGCGCCGGTGCTCTCCTGCGCGCCCGACTCGCCGGACTTCTCCTGCTTGGGCACCATGGCCGCCACGCTGCCACCGCCCGAGGAGCCGTCGAGCATGCGCACCGAGGGCACGCGCATCTCGAGCGAGAGCCGATCGAGATAGACGCTCTTGGCGGCGATGGAGCCGTCGGCATGGCCGCCGCGCGAGGTGAAGTCGTCGGCGCACACGATGCCGGTGCGGCCCTCGATGCGCCCCCAGCCACCGACATGATTGGCCGGGGTGAAGTCGGCGATGCCGCCGTCGGCGTCGTAGGAGGCAAAGCCCGCCAGGCTACCCACCTCTCGGAAGCTGCCGGCATCGAGCAGACGGCCGATCCGCTCCCGGCAGGTGAGCTTGCCGCGATCGCGCTGGCGCACCACCCCGGGCTCGCGCGAGGCCGCGCCCAGGCGGGCATGCGCCAGCCCCTGCAACGTGGCCACCTCCGCCAGCACCGGTGCCCAGCCGCCGGTCATCTCGGCGGCCGTGGCCACCGCCGCCCCGGCCTCGGGCCGCACCAGCGCCACCACCTGATCGGTGGACACCGCCTCGCCCACGGCCAGGGGCTGCAGCGCGGTGAGCGTGCCACTGCAAGGCGCGGTGACCGCGGTCTCCATCTTCATGGCGGTGATCACGAGCAGGGTGTCGCCCGCGCGCACCGTGTCGCCCACCTGCGCCGACAGCGCGAGCACCGTGCCGGCCATCGGGCAGGCCACGCCCTGCTGGTCATCGGGCACGGCGAGCGAGGGCCGACCGGCCGGGGCCGGGGCCGCCGCGGGGCGCGCGCCGCGCACCAGCGACGCCGCCTGCTGGTCAAGGAAGCGCAGCGCGGCCTGATCGGCGCCGGGCGCGGCCGCGGCCGCCGGCGCCATCGCGGCCAGCGCGGGCTCCTCGGCGAGCAGCGAGGTCCGCGCGTCGCCACTGCGGAACACCGGGTGACCGAGGATGGCGCGCAACTGCTCGCGATTGGTGGGCACCCCCGCGACCAGGAACTCGTTGAGCGCGCGCAGGGTGCGATCGACCGCCGAGGCAAAGCTGCGCGCAGAGCCCGACTGCCCGATCAGCTTGGCGAGCAGCGGATCGAACTGCGGCGGCGGGGCCAGGCCCACATAGCCGCAGCCATCGACGCGCACGCCGGGCCCCGTGGGCTCGCGATACGCGGTGAGCACGCCCGTGCCGGTGCTCACCAGCCGGGCCTGGATGGCGAAGCCGCGCGGCGCGGGCACCGCGGCCTGATCGGGCAGGCCCAGGTCGGCGAGCGACTCGCCCGCGGCCAGGCGGAACTGCGACTCCACCAGATCGATGCCGGTGACCTGCTCGGTGATGGTGTGCTCGACCTGGATGCGCGGATTGCACTCGATGAACCAGTGCTGGCCGCTGTCGGGATCGACCAGGAACTCGACCGTGCCGGCGTTCAGGTAGGAGGCGGCGCGGGCCAGACGCACCGCATCGGCCAGCACGCGCTCGCGCAGGCCGGCATCGAGCGCAGGCGCAGGCGCGATCTCGACCACCTTCTGGTTGCGCTGCTGCACCGAGCAGTCGCGCTCATGCAGGTGGACCACGCCACCGCGGCCGTCGCCGAGCACCTGGACCTCGATGTGCCGCGGCCGCGCGACGAACTTCTCGACGAACACCGAGCCGTCGCCGAAGGCGGCTTGCGCCTCGCCCTGGCAGCGGGCGAAGGCCTCGGCGATGTCGGCCTCGCGCTCCACCCGGCGCATGCCGCGCCCGCCCCCGCCGGCGGCGGCCTTGAGCATCACCGGATAGCCGAGCACGGCGGCCACCTCGGCCGCCTGGGCGGCGCTGGCCAGGGGCTCGCCGCTGCCGGGCACCACCGGCACGCCCTGCGCGCGCGCGAACTCGCGGGCCCGCACCTTGTCGCCGAAGAGCGCGAGGCTGTCGGGCCGCGGGCCGATGAACACCAGCCCGGCCTGCGCGCAGCGCTGCGCGAACACCGGGTTCTCGGAGAGGAAACCGTAGCCGGGATGGACGCTGTCGCAGCCGGTAGCCAGGGCCGCCTCGATCATCGCGTCGATGTCGAGATAGGCGCGCACCGGATCGGCCGCGGCCTGCGGCCCGGCGCCGATCTCGCGCGCCACGCTGGCCACGCGCAGGTGCAGGCCCTGCGCGTCGGCGGGCGCGTTCACGGCCACCGACTCCACGCCGAGCGCCGCCGCGGCGCGGGCGATGCGGATGGCGATCTCGCCACGGTTGCTGATCAGGACTCGCTTGAACACGGTGGTTCTCCCAGGAGAGCGCGGGCTTGGCCGCGCCGTGGCATCAGGAGGCAGGGCCGGCCGCGGCGCGGGCCAGCCGCGCCTCGCGCCGGGCAATCCAGAGGGTGGCCGCCACGATCACCACCCCGCCCACCAGCGTGAACCCGCTGGGCTGGTCGCCGAACACCAGAAAGCCCCAGGTCGATGCCCAGAGCAGATCGAGGAACTTTGCCGACTGCGTGGCCGAGACATCGGCCGCCTTCAGGGCGTGGGTCTGGCACCAGTGCGCGAAGATGCCCAGCGCGCCGGCCACCAGGAAGATCGCCCATTGCGAGGGCGTGGGCCACTGCCAGAACGGGATTGCCAGCGGCAGCGTGATCAGCGACACCGTGAGCGCCTGCCAGACCACGATCACCGCCGGCGAATCATGGCGGGTGAGCATCTTGGTGAGCAGGAACGAGAGCGAGAACACCGGCGCCGAGGCGAGCATGATCAGCGAGTACCAGCCCCCCGTGCCGGCCAGCCGCGGGCCGACCACGATCATCACGCCGGTGAAGCCGATCAGCGCGGCGATCCAGCGGTCGGCGCGCATCTTCTCGCCAAGCAGCCAGGCCGCCCCCAGCATGCTGAAGATGGGGCCGGTGTATCCGATGGCGGTGGTGTCGGCCAGCGCCAGGTGCGGCAGCGCGTAGAACCACAGCGTCATGCCCAGCGCGTGCACCGCCCCGCGCGAGAACTGGCCGCGGATATTGGTCGGCCGGTAGGCTGCCAGCCCCGCGCGCAGGATGATCGGCAGCATGACCACCAGGCTGAACAGGTTGCGCAGGAACTGCGTCTCGAAGGGGTGCAGCTGCAGCGACAGGCCGCGCACCAGGGTGTTGAGCACCGAGAAGGTGAAGCCCGCGCTGATTGCCCACAGGATGGCGCGAGTGGTGCCCGGCGCCTGGTTGAATCGGTGAGCCAGCGCGCGGACCATCACTCACGCGAAGGTGATCGAGCCGCGGCGGTCGTTCCGCTCGAGGTGCGGGATGTTGTTGAAGCTGGCCAGGCGCAACTGCCCCGGGCTGGCAATGAGCTCGCAGAAGCCGGTGTTGCGGTACTGCAGGTTGAACTCGATGGCGGCGGCGGCGGTGGCGCCGGTGAGCTCGCCGAGCAGCCGCCCGATGGCTCCGCCCGAGCTCACCACCAGCGCGACATCGTCGCGACCCAGGCCCTGCGCGGCGGCCCCGAGCGCGGTGTGGACCCGCGCGCCGAACTCGCCCCAGGTCTCGGGCATCTGCGGCAGGCGGTCTTCGGACCAGGCCCGCATGGCGGCGCGGAAGGTCTGCCAGTAGCCGCGGTAGTCGGCGCGCTGCTGGGCCACCGGGTCGGCGCCGCCGGTGTAGGCGGCGTAGAGCGCGCTGCCGTGGTACTCGTCGAGCCCGGCGTGGGTGAGGATCGCGGCGGGGTCCTGGCCCAGCACGCCGAGCAGCTCCTGCGCGGTCTGCTGCTGGCGGCGCAGCGTGCCGGCCATCACCCGCGTGAAGCGCGTGCCGCGCTCGGCGAAGTACTCGCCCAGCCAGCGCGACTGCTGCCGGCCCAGGTCTGACAGCCGGTCGTAGTCATCGGTGCCGAAGGAGGCCTGCGCGTGGCGCACCAGGAAGATCATGGCCATGGTGCCGCCCTTCTCAGACCACGCCGGCGCCGCGCAGGGCGGCGATCTCGCCGGCGCTGTAGCCGTGCTCGGCCAGCACCTGATCGGTGTGCTCGCCCAGCTGGGGCGGGCGACGGCGCGGCACCGGGGGGGTGTCAGACAGCCACACCGGCACGGCCGCCACCGGCGCCGGCCGCGGCAGGCCGGGATAGTCGGTGTCCTGCAGCACGCCCAGCGCCCGCACCTGCGGGTGGTCTAGCGTCTGCTGCGGCGAGAGCACCGGCGCGCAGGGAATCTTTGCCTCACCCAGGATGCTCACCACCTCATCGGTGCCGCGCTCGGCGCACCAGCGGCCCATGCGCTCGCTGATCAGCACGCCTTCACGGCCGCGCGCATCGTCATCGGCGAAGCGCGGGTCGGTCAGCCACTCGGGCTCGCCCATCAGACGGGCCCAGCGCTTGTAGAGCGGCTGGCCGGTGACCGCCACCAGCACGAAGCCGTCGCGCGTGCGGTAGATGTCGGACGGCGCCGCGGTCTGGCCGCGGTTGCCGGTGGGGATGCGGTTGGGCTGGGCCACCGCCTGCTCGATGAGGGCGGCATTGTTCACGGTGACCGCGGTGGCCAGCAGCGCGCCGGTGACCACCTGGCCACGGCCGGTCTGCTGCCGGTGCATGAGCGCGGCCATGGTGCCGAAGGCGCAGTGCAGCGCGGTGCCGAAGTCGACCCAGGGCGCGGCGGCGCGGTAGGGCTGGTCGGGCTCGCCGGTCATGTAGACCGCGCCCGACATCACCTGGCCCACCCCGTCGAAGCCGACATTGGCGGACATGGGCCCCACCGGCCCGAAGGCGGTGTTGGTCACGAAGATGATGTCCGGCCGATAGGTGCACAGCGTGGCGTAGTCCAGGCCCATGGACACCAGCGTGGCCGCCGGCAGATTCGCGATGACCACATCGGCCTCGCGCACCATGCGGGCGACCACCTCGCGCCCCTTCGGCGAGGCGGGATCGAGGGTCATGGAGCGCTTGTTGCGGTTCATCTGCAGGAAGAGGGCGCCCACCCCGCCGCCCACCTGCGCCGGGAAGCGGTCTTCGCTGCCGTCACGCTTCTCGATGCGGATGACATCGGCACCGTACTCGGCCAGCAGCGCGGCGCAGTAGGGCCCGGCAATGTAGCGCCCGAAGTCGAGCACCTTGATGCCCTGGAGCAATGCGGTCATGGGATGGGTCTCCGGGGATCAGCGCAGCGACAGGCCGAGCAGGCGCGCGGCGCGCTCCACCCGCCGCGGAATGCCGGCCTTGTAGGACTCGAGATCGATCTCCTCGTCCTGCGAGCCCTGCTGCCCGCCCAGGTAGCGCGCGTACACGCCTTCGCCGATGCAGGCGAGCCGCCACTGCGCGAAGGCGCGGTAGTAGTCCACGGCCTTGAGCGACACGCCCATCTTGTCGGCATACAGACCGGCGATCTCGTCCTGCGACAGGAAGCCGGGCAGCCCGGTGGTGGCCGGGTCACCGCCGGCACCGGGGTCGGAGGGGTCGTACCAGTAGCCGAGCAGGCCGCCGAGGTCTGCCATGGGTTCGCCCAGGGTGCACAGTTCCCAGTCGAGCACGCCGGCCACCGGGCCGGCCGGATCCATCATGCAGTTGGACAGCCGGTAGTCGCCGTGGGCGATGGTGGCCGGCGACGGCGGCGGCATCATGGACTGCAGGGCGTCGCGCACCTTGTCGATGAGGGGCAGTTCGCGGGTCTTGGACTGCTCCCACTGGCCCGACCAGCGCTTGAGCTGGCGCTCGATGTAGCCCTCGCGCTTGGCGAGGTTGCCCAGGCCCACGGCGTCGATGTCCACCCGGTGCAGCGCGCACAGGGTGTCGAGCAGTTCGCGGCTCATGCGCTCGCGCACCGCCGGGGTGAGCGTGCGACCGATCTCGACATCGCGAACCACCACGCCCTCCAGGAAGTGCATGACGTAGAAGTCGCGCTCGTTGACCGACGGGTCCTGGCAGAGCCCGACCATGCGCGGCACCGGCACGGCGGTGTCGGCCAATGCCGACATGAGGCGGTGCTCGCGGGCCATGTCGTGGGCGCTGGGCAGCAGCTTGCCCAGCGGCGGGCGGCGCATGACGAAGCGGCGGCCGGCGGCATCAGCGACCATGAAGGTCATGTTGGAGCGGCCACCGGCGATCAGGCGGAAACTGAGCGGGCCGGTGGTCTCGGTGCGCTCGGCGATCCAGGCGGACACCCGGGGGATGTCGACGCCTTCGATGGGGCTGGCAGCGGGCGTGGAGGTGGTCATGGTGCGTGTCGGACGAAAGGGTTCAACGAAGAAGGGCGGGCCGGATCAGTCGGGCAGCGAGAAGCCCGGACGCAGCACCGGCTGCGTGCCGGCGATGGCCAGCAGCGACTCGACGCAGTCGCGCAGCGAGTCATCGAGCGGACGGAAGCTCACCCCGGTGGCGGTGCGGATGCGCTCGTTGCGCAACTGGCAGCCGGCCCAGATGGCGCGCATCTCGGCCTCGCGTTCGCGGATGCGCGGCGGGAAGTCATCAGTGACCGCCGGGGTGGCATGGCCGAGCTCGGGCAGCAGGCGGTCGATGTCGGCGCAGATCTGCTCGACCGGGCGGGCATCGGTGGACCAGGCGATGTAGCGCTCGCCGTTGCTCACGCGCGGGCTCTCGAGCAGGCCGATATGGGCATCGGCATCGTCGCGCACATCGACGGTCATCCAGGGCCGGTACACGCCGTTCTGCAGGCACTCGCCGAGCAGCATGCGGTTGATCAGGCTCTGCCAGGGGCCCATGTCCTTCTGGTGGGCCGACTGGATGGGGCCGACGTTGTCGCCGGGGCAGCAGATGATGGCGTCCCAGCGGCCGCTGCGCGCGGCGGCCTGCGTGAAGAGCCGCTCGATGGAGAGCTTGCCCATGGAGTAGCCCTGGCCGCGCTCCGGCGTGCGCTTGGGGTTGGTCTCGTCGGGATAGCGGTCTTCGTCGAACACCGGCCGGCGCACCAGCTCCTGCAGATCCATCTCGGAGATGATGGCCGCCACGCTGGAGGTGACCACCACCCGGCGCACGCTGGCGGCGCGCGCGATGCTGTCGATGAGCTCACGGGTGACCTGGGCGATGCGCTCCTGGTCGGCGTAGCCGCTCACGTGCGAGATGTGGGCCACGGCGTCGGCCCCCGCGAAGGCGGCATCGAAACTGCCGGGCTGATCGAGATCGGCGGCATGCAGGGTGAGGCGGCGCGAGGCGTAGCCGGGCATGGCCTTCAGGAAGCCCGTCCGGACGGGATCGGTGGTGCTGCGCACGCACGCGCGCACCCGGTAGCCGCGCTCGAGCAGGCGGCGCACCACCCAGCCGCCGACGAATCCGGCGGCGCCGGTGACCGCGACCACGCCCCCACGGGGTACTGGGGCCATCTCGAGTCTCCTTGGGGGTTGGCGGGTGCCCGACGGGGCCCGACGGGTCGGTCGAGTGTAAGCGATCGATCCCTGGCGCCGCCGCGCGCCGGCGGCCGCTTCATCCCGAAAACCCCATGGCGAACCGGCCGCGCGCGGCCCCCTGGGATCGAATGAAATTGACAACAGTTGTCAAGCCACGGAGGATCACGCCATGAGCCGCCAGACCATGAGCTTTGCCCTGCCCGAGTCGATGCGCGAATACATCGACCAGCGGGTGGCCACGGGCAACTACGGCAACACCAGCGAGTACATCCGCGACCTCATCCGGCGCGATCAAGAGGAGCAGGCCAGGCAACGGCTGCGCCTGCTCATCGAGGAGGGGCTGGCCTCGGGCCCGGGCCGGCGGCGTACCCGGGCCGACGAGAAGCACCTGCTCGCCATCGCACGGGGCGAGATCGATTGAAGCCCGCGGTGCTGCGCCCGCAGGCCCTGCGCGACCAGCAAGGCGAGGTGCGCCACTACCGACAGGAAGGCGGCCCGCGCGTGGCCATGAAGCTGGCCAGGTCAAGCCATGAAGCGCTCGACCGGCTCGAACTCAACCCCGCCCTCGGTTCGCCCATGCTGGGCAAGCGGCTGGGCATCCCGGGGCTGCGCACCTGGCGGGTGAGGTCTTTTCCGCTGGTCTGGTGCTACTTCGAGCGCGCTGATCATCTCGATGTCGTGCGCCTGCTCGGCGAACGCCAGGACATCGCCGCCATCATCGGTGACGCGTTCGACGCGGACTGAACCCGACGCTCAGAGCGAGCCCTTGCCCAGATCGAGATGGCCGCGGGCGAGGTTCACCCGCAGCGTGTCGGTCTCGCCCTCGGCCAGGCGCAGCGAGCGCAGGCGGCGGAACTGCGCCTCGAGCGGGTGACCGGTGACCAGCGCCTCGCCGCCGAGCAGCTGGATGGCCGCATCGGCGATCTCGCCGGCGATCTCGCTGGCTAGCACCTTGGCGGCGATGGTCTCGTTGACCGCGTCGTGGCCGGCATCGGCCAGGCGCGCGGCGCGGTACACCGCCGAGCGCGCGGCGTAGGCACGGATGCGCAGATCGCCATAGCGCAGGCGGATGCGCTCGGAGGCCGCCAGCACCAGGCCGCTGCGACGCGGGCGGCGCAGCTCCTCGGCCAGCAGCCCGATGATCCAGCCGGCGCTGCCCACGCAGTCGGCCGCCACCGCGCGGCGCACCGCGCTGATCTTGGCCAGGGCGCGGCCGCGACCGTCGCCGGGGGCGCCGATGGCATGGTGGCGCGGCACCCGCACGGCCTCGAAGCGGAAGGCGGCGTGCTGGCTGCCGTCCATCGAGCCGAAGTGACGGGTGATGGACACGCCGGGGGCATCGGTGTCGATGATCACCATCGAGGGGCCCTGCCCTTCGACATCGACGAGCGCGGCCAGGAAGTCGGCGTGCGCGCCGCCGGTGACATAGGACTTGCTGCCGGTGACCACCAGGGTGTCGCCCTCGGACACGGCCCAGGTGGGCCGCGGCGCATCGGCCGATTCGGTGAAGGCGAAGCCGGCGCGCTTGTCGCCGGCCAGCACCGGGAGCAGGTGACTGGAGCGCAGCGGCTCGCCCACACCGGCAAGCACGCCCGCGCCGGCGCCGAGCACCCCCGCGAGATGGCCGGTGTTGTGCAGGGCGAGGGTCTCGCGCACCACCAGCAGCGTGAGCTCGGGCGTGTCGGCAGCCTGGGTGAGGTGGTAGATGCCGGCGGCCTTGCTGGCCGCGCGCACACGGGCGGCCCGATCGGCGGGGCTGAGCGCGGCATCGTCGCGCAGCGCGGCAAGCGTGTCGCTGGCCAGGGAGGCCACGCGATCGCGCAGCGCCGTCAGTTCGGGGGACAGGAATTCAGGCACGTGACCTCGCTGCGCAGGCAGGCCCCAACCCGGGCTGGGCGGTGGCGAGCGCGCAGTCTTGCGGCGGGCGCCGGGCGCGTCAATGCGGCCGAGCGCGGGGCCGGACCGCCGCGCAGGCCTGCGTCGCACGCGCGGTCCGGATTCCTGTCGCCAGGAGCGGGCGTGCCGCCCGTGCCCAGCGCCTGTTCACCAGACCCCTCGGACGCGCGCATCCAGAGGTCATCAATAGCCGAGCCCGCGCGCCATCATCGCCGCCAGGATGGGCAGCCCCGCGAACAGGATGATCTGCAGCAGCACCCAGCCCCGCGTGCGGGCAATCGCCGAGGCACCGGGCACGGCGCCGTTGGCGCGCGCAGCCCGCCGCCAGCGCAGGTAGGTGATCGTGGGCAGCACCGAGATCAGGGCGATCACCACGAACAGGCCCATCTTCATCCAGAAGACCGGATTGCCAAGGTAGAAGCTCGCGCCCTTGGCGCCCCAGGCCACCCGGACAGCCCCGGCGGCCACCACCAGGCCCGCGAAGACGCCGTAGAAGAGATCCACTCCGGCGATGAGTTCGACCCCGCGCGAGTTGAGCGGCAAGCGCAGCAGCACCCACTCGGCGATCAGCACACCGAACACGGCGAGGATGCCCAGGTGATGCAGCCCTGCCAGGATCAGATCAAGGTGCGCGCTCATCGGGCCACCGCCTGCGAAAGAACGGGTGTGCGGGGAGCAGGCGTGCTGCGCTGCCGGTGGTGAAGGTCGATTCTCATGGGGGGTTCCGTTGGAAGAGGTTTGGTCGGATGGTTCGCCTGGGCATTTATTTAAGCATTGCTTAGATGTGAACTTTACGAACCAGCCGAGGCGATGTCAACACCTTTTCGGAACCACTGGATTGCGGGGCGGACTGGTCGGGAGTGGCCGACGCGCAGTCGCTGAATCAGCCAGCGCCAGGCCGAGGCGACGGAGGCCCCCCTCTTGCTACACCTGCCGCCAGATCGGCCCCCGCCGCCGCACCGGCGCCAGGAGCGCCAGATCGCCGCCGATCACCTGATAGCCCTGCGGATACGGGGGGCGCGGCTCAACGCCGATGGCCGCGAGCACGCGCTCGTCCTGGTAGTAGCAGGTGACCGCCTCCAGCGCGAGCGGCTGCATGAAGGCCGGGTCGGCCGCGCGGGCGGCATCGACCAGCGCCTGCAGCGCCGGCAGGGGCAGCTCGTGCAGGCCACAACCCTGGTCGGCGCTGGCGCGGGCCTCGAGCTGATCGAGCTCGCGCAGGGTCTGGGGCAGCGCGCCGCGCCCCTCGCCGAGCAGGCGCGCCAGCACACCCACCTGCGAGGCGCCGGGCAGGCCGCGCGCCGGCAGGGGCGGCACGATCATGTCGAGCACGCGCTCGAGCACGGCGCGCTGTGCGGGGCTGATCGCCTCGGGCGACAGCGGCGGATCGACGGGGTGACGGGATGTGCTCATGCCGGCCTCGCGTCAGTCGAAGAGATTGGCCAGGCGCTGCTTCATCTGGTCGGCGATGTAGAGCGCGACTGCCTGGATGGTGGAGGTGGGGTTCACGCCTCCCGAGGTCACGAACACGCTGCCGTCGACGATGAAGAGGTTCTTCACGTCGTGGCTGCGGCCCCAGGGGTTGACCACCGAGCGCTCGGGGTCGGTGCCCATGCGGGCCGTGCCCAGCAGATGCCAGCCCGCGTAGCGGATGGGGCCCTCGGTGTAGATGTCGGTGCCGCCGGCGGCCTGCATGACTTCGGTGCCGCGGGCAAAGGCATGCTCGAGCATGCGCTGGCTGTTCTCGCTCATGGTGTAGCGGATGCGCGGGGCCGGGATGCCGCTGCTGTCGGTGAGCTCGGGGTCGAGGGTGACGGTGTTGTGCTCCTCGGGCAGATCCTCGATGCAGATGCCGATGTTGATCAGATGCTCGTGGCGGCGCGCGAAGGCCTCGTGGTGGCCTGCGCCCCAGGGGATCTGGCCGCGCACCAGGCCCTGGCGGGCGGTGTTGATCGGCCCGGCGCCGCGGCTGATCTGCATGTTGTAGCCGCGCACGAAACCGCGCGCGAGATCGGTCTCGTAGAACTGCTTGCTCAGGATGCAGCAGCCCTGGGGCCCGTAGCGCGAGGCAAGGGGCTGCTCGAACACGCCCTGGATGAGGCCCCAGGGATGCAGCATCAGATTGCGCCCGACCAGGCCGGACCGGTTGGCCAGGCCCTCGGGGAAGCGCGCCGATCTCGAGTTGAGCAGCAGGCGCGGCGTACCCACGCCATTGCAGGCCAGCACCACCACCTCGGCGCGCTGTCGGCGCTCGATGCCGTTCTCGTCGAGGTAGACCACGCCGGTGGCCATGTCCTTGTCATCGACCAGGATCTCGCGCACCCGGCAGCGGGTGCGCAGCTCCACGCCGGCGCGGCGCGCGACCGGCCAGTAGGTGATGTCGGCGCTGCTCTTGGCGCCCTTGGCGCAGCCGGAGTGGCAGGGCCCGAGGTTGGCGCAGGCCTCGCGCCCCTCATAGGGCTGGGTGATGATCGCGCTGTCGGAGGGCCACCAGTGCCAGCCCATGCGGTTGAAGCCGCGCGCGATGGTCTCGCCCATGAGGCCCAGCGGCACCGGCGGCAGCGGCGGCTCGCGCAGCGGCGAGCCGGTGTCACCCGCCAGGCCCGACACGCCGATCATGCGGTCGTTCAGCGCGAAGAAGGGCGCGAGCGTGTCGTAGTCGATCGGCCAGTCATCGGCCACGCCGTCGAGCGAGCGCACCCGGAAGTCGGAGGGATGAAAGCGCGGCCAGTGCGCCGAGTAGAGCACCGTGCTGCCGCCCACCCCGTTGAAGTTCACGATGGAGATGGGTGACTCGTCCTCGCGGATGGGGTAGTCGGTGTCGCGCCGGCGGATGTTCGGGCTGGTGGAGAAGGCGCCATGCGCCTCGGCCTCCCAGGACAGGCGGGTGCTGGGATAGTCGGCCGGATTCATCCAGTCACCCTGCTCCAGGCACACGATGCGCATGCGGGTATCGGCAAGGCTCCAGGCCACCGCCGCGCCCGAGGCGCCCGAACCCACGATCAGCACATCGACGATGTCTTCGGCCATGAAGCCTCCTGGTGAGACGGATGCGAAAGGTCAGGCACTGGCACGCCGATGGTGCGCATCAGCCGCCCCCGATGCGCGGGATCAGCACCACCTCGGCATCGGCAGACAGCGGCTCGCCCAGGGCGTCGTGGTGGATCTCGCCGTCGATGGCCAGGGCCATGTCGGCTTCCACATGGGCGCCCAACCCCGGCCAGCGGGTCTCGAGCGCCGCGAGCAGGCCGCGCACCGTGGCCGCGGGCACCTCGAAGCGCGCCTGTCCGCCGGTGAATTCCCGCACCCGGGCATCCACCGAACTGACCCAGGCCATCGGCGAACGATCCGCCGGCTCAGCCCGCAGCGCCCGGCTGATCGAGCGCCTGCAGCAGCACGGGCGGCGAGAGCGGCAGCTCGCGCAGGCGATGGCCGACGAGACGGCTGAGCGCGCAGGCCACCGCCGGCAGCGGCGGCACGATGGGCGCCTCGCCCACGCCCTTGGCCCCAAAGGGATGACGCTTGTTGGGCGCGCTCTCGACCAGCACGGTGTCGATCATGGGCAGGTCGCTGGCCACCGGCATGCGGTAGTCGAGGAAGCCCGGATTGAGCAGGCGGCCGGCGCCATCGTAGAGGTAGGCCTCGTTCAGCGCCCAGCCCACGCCCTGCGCCACGCCGCCCTGGATCTGGCCCTCGACATACGAGGGATGGATGGCGCGGCCGACATCCTGCGCGGCGGTGTAGCGCACCACCGTGGGCCGGCCGGTCTCGCGATCGAGCGCGATGTCGCAGAGGTGCACCGCGAAGCCGGGGCCCGCGCCCTGCGCGGTGAGCGAGGCATGGGCGGCGATCGGGCCACCGGTGCGCGCGCTGCGCCCGGCGATCTCGGCAAGGCTCAGCGGCTTGACGGTCTTGGACGGATCGGTGCACACCGCCTGGCCGCCCTGCCACTGCACCTGCTCGAGCGGGCACTCCCAGATCAGGCCGGCGCGGCGGCGCAGGTCATCGACCACCTTGCCGGCGGCCTGCACCACCGCCATGCCGGTGGCGAAGGTGACGCGACTGCCGCCGGTGGTGGCCGAGAACCCGATGGCCGAGGTGTCAGCGACGATGGCGCGCACACGGGCGATCGGCACGCCCAGGGTCTCGGCGGCCATCATGGCCATGGAGGCGCGCGAGCCGCCGATGTCGGGGTTGCCCGAGACCACCGTGACTCCACCGGCCTCGTCCACATGCACCGCGGCCGAGGACTCGCCACCGATGTTGAACCAGAAGCCGCAGGCCACGCCGCGCGCCTGATCGGGGCCCAGCGGCGCGCGATAGTGGGGGTGATTGCGGATGGCTTCGAGGGTCTCGATGAAGGCGATCTCGCGGAAGGTGGCGCCGTACACCGCCTTGGCGCCGGGGCGCACCGCATTGCGGATGCGCAGCTCGATCGGGTCGATGCCCAGGCGCAGCGAGAGCTCGTCGAGGCAGCTCTCCACGGCGAGCGCGGCCATCGGCGCGCCCGGCGCCCGATAGGCGGCCACCTTGGCGCGGTTGCTCACCACGTCATAACCGGTGATGGCCACATGCTCGATGTCATAGCAGGCGAGCGCGGCCATGCAGCCCGCGCCCACCGGCGAACCGGGGAAAGCGCCGGCCTGGTACTTGAGCACCAGCTCGGCGGCCAGCACCCGGCCTTCGGCATTGGCGCCGATCCGTGCCTCGATGACGCAGCCCGAGGTGGGGCCGCTCGCCTCGAAGACCTCGGCGCGGGTCATCACCATGCGCACCGGGCGGCCGCACTGGCGTGACAGCGCCAGCGCCACCGGCTCGAGGTACACGGTGGTCTTGCCGCCGAAGCCGCCGCCGATCTCGGCCGGGGTGACGCGGATGTCGCGCAGCTCTATGCCGAGCAGCCCGGCGCACATGGCGCGCACCGCGAAGTGTCCCTGGGTGGAGACCCAGACCTGGCACTGGCCGTCAGCGCCCGCGCTGGCCACGCAGGCATGCGGCTCGAGGTAGCCCTGATGGACCGGCGCGGTGACATAGCGGCCGCTGACCACCACCTCGGCGCTGGCCATGGCGGCCGCGGCATCGCCGCGGCCCAGCGAGATCTTCTCGGCGATGTTGGACGGCGCACTCGGGCGCGGCGTGACGCCCTTGGTGAAGAGGTCGTCGTGCAGCAGCGGCGCATCGGGCGCCATGGCTGCCTCCACCTCGATGACATGCGGCAGCACCTCGTAACGCACCGTGATCAGCCCCAGCGCTGCCTCGGCGATGTCGGCCGAGGTGGCCGCCACCGCCGCCACGGCGTGACCCACGTAGAGCACCTTGCCGCGGGCCATGCAGTTTTCGGAGAGGGCCCGCAGCGTGGCCGCGCCCTCGCCGGCCTCGACCGCCTGGTTGCCGGGCTCGGGAAAGTCGGCCGCGGTGACCACCGCCTTCACGCCGGGCAGGGCGCGGGCCGCGGCGGTGTCGATTGACAGGATGCGCGCATGGGCGTGCGGGCTGCGCAGCACCCGGCCGGTGAGCATGCCGGGCAGGCGCAGGTCGGCGCCGAAGTTGGCGCGGCCGGTGACCTTGTCGGCGCCATCGGGGCGGATCGGCCGCTGGCCGACCACCTGCAGCCGGGGCGCGGAAACGGCGTCGTTCATGGGCGAGCCTCCTGGGCACGGAGCTGGGCGGCGGCATCGAGCACCGCGCGCACGATCTTGTCGTAGCCGGTGCAGCGGCACAGGTTGCCGGCCAGCCAGTACCGCACCTCGGTCTCGGTGGGATCGGGGTTGCGATCGAGCAGCGCCTTGGCCGCCACCAGCAGGCCCGGCGTGCAGAAGCCGCACTGCAGCGCGGCGTGCTCGAGGAACTGCTGCTGCACCGGGTGCAGCCGGCCGTCCTGGGCCAGGCCCTCGATGGTGCCGATCTGCCGGCCCTGGGCCTCAGGGGCGAAGACCAGGCAGGCGCAGGCCAGCCGGCCATCGAGCGTGACCGAGCAGGCGCCGCAGTCGCCGCTGCCACAGCCCTCCTTGCTGCCGGTCAGGCCGAGCTCGTCGCGCAGGGCGTCGAGCAGGCTCTGGCTGGCGCCGGCCAGGAACTCCACCGGCTCGCCATTCACGGTGCAGCTGATGCGTTGCTTGCTCATGCGCAGGCCCTTTCATAGGCGATGGCGGCGGCCCGGCGCGCGAGCACGCCGGCCACGCGGGTGCGATAGGCGGCGGTGCCGCGCTTGTCATCGATGGGTCGGCAGGCGGCGCTCGCGGCCGCGGCCAGGCGCGCCAGCGCGTCATCTTCAAGGCGACTGCCGATCAGCGCCTGCGCGGCGGCATCCACCCGCAAGGCCGTGGGCGCGACCGCGCCGAGCGCCACCCGGGCCTGGGTCACCCGACGATCGGCATCGAGCGCGAGCCACACGCCGGCCCCCGCCACCGCGATGTCCATCTCGGTGCGGGGAATCAGCCGCAGGTAGGCATCGCCCGAGCGCGGCACGCGCGCCGGCAGCGCGATGGCCACCAGCACCTCGCCCGGCGCCAGCGCGTTGCGCCCGGGGCCAAGCTGCAGGCTCTCGACGGCCAGCTCGCGCTCGCCAGCGGGGCCCGCCACCCGCAGCACCGCGCCAGCGGCGATCAGGGCCGGCACGCTGTCAGCGGCCGGCGAGGCATTGCACAGGTTGCCGCCCAGGCTGGCCCGGCCCTGCACCTGGGTGGACCCGATCAGGCGCGCGGCCTCGACCACGCCCGGCCAGGCCGCCACCAGCCCGGCGTGCTCGCCGATCTGTGCGCAGGACGTTGCCGCGCCGATGACGAAGCCGGCCGGGCCGGACTCGATGCCGATCAGGCCCGGGATGCGCTTGAGGTCGAGGATGCGCTGCGCCTGCATCCGGCCCGAGCGCATCTGCACCATGAGGTCGGTGCCGCCGGCCAGCGGCCGGGTCTGGCCGGCCTGGCCCAGCAGGGCCAGGGCATCCTGCAGGCTGGCTGGCGCCTGGAAGTCGATGTCGCTCATCTCAATAGCCCTCGGAGAGCAGCGGGAAGGCGCTGAACACATGCGGCGGCACCACCGGCTGGGCCGGCACCACGCTGCCGGGGTGAAGCTGGTCGATGGACGACAGGCCCATCGAGGCCAGGTTGAGCTGCATCTCGATCTCGAGCAGCTCGAGCATGCGCACCACCGCGGGCGTGCCACCCGCGGCCATGGCCAGCGCCTCGAGCCGACCGATGCCCACCGCGCGCGCGCCCAGCGCCAGCGCCTTGAGGATGTCGGTGCCGCGCATGATGCCGCCGTCGACCACCACGTCGGCGCGGCCGGCAACGGCCTGCACCACCTCGGGCAGGGTGTCGAGCGTGGCCTGACCGTGGTCGAGCTGGCGACCGCCGTGATTGGAGACATAGATGACGTCGACGCCGCTGCGCACCGCGAGATCGGCGTCTTCGGCGCAGGCGATGCCCTTGAGGATCAGGGGGATGTCGAAGCGGTCCTTGATGCGCCGGATCAGGTCCCAGGTCATGGTGGGCTGCATGGTCTGGGCGGGCCGGCGCGGCAGTCGGGTGCCGGGCTGGCGCGCGGCCATGGGCAGGTAGCGCTTGAGCAGGTCGCGCTCGCGCCGGCTGTAGATCTGGGTGTCGGCGGTGAGGCAGAAGCCCTTGTAGCCCGCGGCCACCGTGCGGGCGATGATGTCCATCATCCAGGGCTCGTCACCGTGCACATAGAGCTGGTGGATCTTGGGCGCGTCGCACTGCCGGGCCAGGGTTTCGAAGTCGGGCTGGCACACCGAACTCAGGATCTGCATGACGCCGAACTCGCCGGCCGCGCGCGCGGCCGACAGGCCACCGCCCGCCTCGAAGACCTGCAGCGAGCCGATCGGCGCGAGCAGCACCGGGATGCGCAGATCGACCCCGAGCAGGCTGCGCCGGGTGTGCACCTGCGAGACGTCGTTCATGACGCGGGCCCGCAGCGCCAGCCGGTCGAGCGCGAGCCGGTTGCGCTTCATGGTGGTCTCGGTCTCGGCCGCGCCAGTGAGGTAGTCCCACTCGCCGCGGGCCAGGCTGCTGCGCGCGAGCTGGACCATCTCCTGCAGGGTGGCGAAATCGGCTGGCATGAGAGTCCCCCTGATGGGTCGGTTGCACGGAGTGTCCGATCGATTGTGCGCCCGCGATCGCCGGCACGGCGATGCGCGCCGGTTCGCTCGGTGCGCTTTCGCGCGCCGTGCCGGCACCGGGAAACCGAACGGATCGCAAAAACGAAAGCGGCCGGCGCTTCGGGCCACGACGCGGCCGCGGCCCGGCCGCGGGCCTGGGCCATACTCGACCGTGCCCGCCCCGGCCCGCGTCGCGCCGGCCCCAGCCCCCACCGGAGACCCCGCCATGCGCCCCTGGCATTTCCAGTCCGCCGTCCAGCTCGCCGCCCAGATCCGCGATGGCCGGGTGGGCGCCCGCGAGCTGCTCGAGCACTTCCTCGCCCGGGTCGACCGTCACAACCCGGGCATCAACGCGGTGGTGGTCGAAGACCGCGAGGGCGCGCGCGCACGGGCCGATGCCGCCGACCGGGCCCGCGCCCGCGGCGAGGCGCTCGGCCCGCTGCATGGCGTGCCGATGACCATCAAGGAAAGCTATGACTTCGCCGGCACGCCCACCACCTGGGGCATCCCGGCGCAGCGCGACAACATCGCCACCACCGACGCGCTGGCCGTGCAGCGGCTGGCCGCCGCCGGCGCCAATGTCTTCGGCAAGACCAATGTGCCGATCCGCCTGGCCGACTTCCAGAGCTACAACGAGATCTACGGCACCACCGGCAATCCCTGGGCGCCCGAGCGCACGCCCGGGGGCTCCTCGGGCGGGTCGGCGGCAGCGCTGGCGGCCGGCCTCACCGGCCTGGAGATCGGCAGCGACATCGGCGGCTCGATCCGCAACCCCGCGCACTTCTGCGGGGTGTTCGGCCACAAGCCCACCTGGAACCTGCTGCCGATGCGCGGCCACGCCCTGGGCGGGGCGCGCACGCCCACCGACATCTCGGTGATCGGGCCGCTGGCGCGCAGCGCCGAAGACCTGGAGCTCGCGCTCGGCCTGCTGGCGCGGCCCGACGAGATCGAGGCGCCGGGCCTGCAGGTGGCGCTCGGCGGACTGGGCGAGTCGCTGCGCGGCCTGCGCGTGGCGCTGTGGACCAGCGACCCGATGTGCCCGTCGTCGGCTGCGGTGGCCGAGCGGGTGAGCGCGGTGGCGCGGGCGCTGGCCGCGCAGGGCGCCGTGGTGGACGACGCGGCGCGCCCGGCCTTCAGCCCCGAGCACAGCCACACGGTGTTCTCGTCGCTGCTGGCCTCGGCGATGGCCGCCCGCCTGCCGGACGACGAGTTCGCGCGGCTGGTGGCACGCGCCGAGTCGGCCGCCCCCGATGACCGCAGCCCGGCGGTGCAGCAGGCGCGCTGGCAGACCATGCGGGCCCGCGACTGGGCGCGCCTGAACGAGGAGCGCACCCGCCTGCGCTGGGCGTGGCATGCGTTCTTCCAGCAGCACGATGTGCTGATCACGCCGATCATGCCCACCACCGCCTTCTCGCATGACCAGCGCGCCCTGGGCGAGCGGCGCATCCGCGTCGATGGCGTGGACCATCCGTACTTCATGCAGACCTTCTGGGCCGGTCTGGCCGGCGTGAGCTACCTGCCCGGCACGGTCATCCCCGGCGGCCCCGGCCCCGACGGCCTGCCCATCGGCGTGCAGCTGATCGGCCCGGCCTATGGCGACCTGCGCACGGTGCAACTCGCGCGCCGGCTCGAGCAACTCGGCTTCGGCTTCACGCCCCCACCCGGATTCGACTGATCCGGCAGGGCGCCCGCCCTGCCGTCAGCCCCCACCCTCCTCTCAAGGACACCCGTCATGCAGATACAGCCAGGACAGATCGCGGTGATCACCGGCGCCGGCAGCGGCATCGGCCGCGCGCTGGCGCAGCAGCTCGCCGCCGAGGGCGTGCACCTGGGCTTGTGCGATCTCGACACCGCCGGGCTCGCCCAGACCCGCGAGCAGTGCCTGGCGCAGGCCCCGGCCGGCACGCGGGTGAGCATCCATCGGGTGGACGTGGCCCGCGAGGACGAGATGCTCGACTTTCGCGATGCGGTTGCTCGCGCACATGGCACCGACCACATCGAGCTGCTGTTCAACAATGCCGGCATCGGCGGCGGCGGCAGCTTCGTCGAGGGCGATCGCGCCGAGTGGGAGCGCACCTTTGGCGTGTGCTGGCAGGGCGTGTACCTGGGCTGCCGCGCCTTCATGCCCATGCTCATGGCCAGCACCGGCGCATACCTGGTCAACGTCAGCAGCGTGAACGGCTTCTGGGCCAGCCTGGGCCCGGGCGTGCCGCACACCGCGTACTCGGCCGCCAAGTTCGCCGTCAAGGGCTTCACCGAGGCACTGATCACCGACCTGCGCCTGAGCGCCCCGCATGTGCGCTGCGCGGTGGTGATGCCCGGCCACATCGGCACCGGCATCTCGATCAACACCGGCAAGGTGCTCACCGGCACCGAGCCCCTGACCCTGCCGGCCGAGCGCGTGGCCCAGGCCCGCGCCCGCATGCTGCGGGCCGGCGCGCCGGTGGCCGGGCTCTCTGACGACCAGATCCGCCAGGTGCTGCACCAGCGCGCGCTCGAGTTCCGCGACAAGGCGCCCACCAGCGCCGAGCAGGCGGCCGCCATCATCCTGACCGGCGTGCGCGAGGACCGCTGGCGCATCCTGGTGGGCGAAGACGCACAGCGGCTCGATGCCATGGTGCGCGCCGAGCCCGAACAGGCCTACCAGGACGCCTTCGCGGCCGCCTGGCGCAGCGCCGCCACCACCCCTCGCCAATCCGATGGAGACCGTGCATGAGCGAATCCCCCAGCCAGCCCGCCGGGCGCAGCGGCGCCGAAGCCCTGGTGCAGACCTTCGTCGATGCCGGCGTGCGGGTGTGCTTCACCAACCCGGGCACCTCCGAGATGCACTTCGTGGCGGCCCTGGACACCAACCCGCAGATGCGCTGCGTGCTCGGCCTGTTCGAGGGCGTGGTCACCGGCGCGGCCGATGGCTACGGCCGCATGGCCGGCACGCCCGCGGCCACGCTGCTGCATCTGGGCCCGGGCCTGGGCAACGGCCTGGCCAACCTGCACAACGCCAAGAAGGCGCGCACCCCGGTGGTCAACGTGGTGGGTGACCACGCCACCTATCACCGCAAGTACGATGCGCCCCTCACCTCCGATGTCGAGGGCATCGCGCGGCCGGTGTCGGGCTGGGTGCGGGCCAGTGCCTCGGCCGATGCCGTGGCCGCCGACGGCGCCGCGGCCATCCAGGCCGCGCTCGCGCCCCCCGGTCAGGTGGCCACGCTCATCCTGCCCGCCGACACCGCCTGGGACCGCACCTCCGCGCCCATCCCGGCGCCGCTGCCGCGCATCGCGCCGCGCGCGGTCGACCCTGCACAGGTGACGCAGGCGGCCCGCGCCCTGCGCAGCGGCGAGCCCAGCGTGATGCTGATCAACGGCACGCTCACCGCCGAGCGCACCGAACTGGCGGCGCGCATCGCCGCGGCCACCGGCGCGCGCCTGGTCACCGACACCTTCGTGCCGCGCATGCGCCGCGGCGCCGGCTGCGTCAACCCGCTGCGCCTGCCCTACTTCGGCGAGCAGGCGGCCGAGCTGCTGGCCGGCACCCGCCACATCGTGCTGATCGGCACGCAGGCCCCGGTGACCTTCTTCGCCTATCCCGGCAAGCCCTACTGGCTCACCCCGGAGGGCTGCGCGCTGCACACCCTGGTCGAGCGTGACGGCGACATCGACGGCGCGCTCGACGCGCTGGGCCAGGCGGTGGGCATCGCCGGGGTGGCGGCCGAGCGCATGGCGCTGTCGCGCCCGGCGCTGCCCACCGGCAAGCTCGACGCCCGCAGCATCGGCGCGGCCGTGGGCCATCTGCTGCCCGAGAACGCGGTGGTGGTCGACGAGGGCGGCACCTCGGGACACGGCACCATGGCCGGCACGCGCGGCGCGCCGGCCCATGACTGGCTGCAGCTCACCGGCGGCTCGATCGGCTACGCGCTGCCCACCGCCACCGGCGCGGCCATCGCGGCGCCGGGGCGGCGGGTGCTGTGCCTGCAGGGCGACGGCGGCGGCATGTACACCGTGCAGGCGCTCTGGACCCAGGCCCGCGAGCGCCTGGACATCACCACCGTGATCTTCGCCAACCGCCGCTACAGCATCCTGCAGGTGGAGTTCGGAAGGGTCGGCGCGCATTCGCCCGGCCCGAAGGCGATGAGCATGCTCGAGCTCACCGACCCGACCATCGACTGGGTGGGCATGGCCCGCAGCATGGGCGTGACCGCCTGGCAGGCCGACAGCGCCGAGTCATTCAGCAAGGCGCTGGCCGCGTCCTTCTCGCAGCCCGGCCCCTCGCTCATCGAGGCCCTGATCTGAATGCTCTGATCGCGCCACGGCGCTGAGCGCCAGCGCGCGGCCCGCCAGAGGCCAGCCGCCGTGGGCCATGCAAGGCCCACGGCAGGCCCGACCTCAATGGATTTCCGAGGCCTTGCCCTGCGCGGCGCGCAGCTTGTCGATGTCGAAGCCCGGAGCCCGCGCGGCGTCGATGATCACGCGCTCGCGGCGGATGATCTGATCGGCGGCGCCACGCACCTTGTCGGCCACCTCGTGGGGGATCACCACCGCGCCGTGCTGGTCGGCATGGATGAGATCGCCGTCGCGCACCCGCATGCCGGCCACATCGACCGGCCGCGAGAAGTCCACCACATGCACGAAGGCGTGCGAGGGGATGATGCGGTCGGCCAGCATCTGGAAGCCCTCGGCGATGTCGGGGATGTCGCGCACGCCGCCGTTGGTGATCAGGCCCAGGCAGCCGAAGCCCTTGTGGATGGAGCTGTTGACCTCGCCCCAGAACGAACCGTAGCCGCGCTGCTCATCGAGGTCCTGCATCACGATGACGCTGGGCTTGGGGCCCTTGTCGATGTAGGTGTAGTAGGCATCGGAGAGCGCCCGCGCCTCGGGGGCGGCCAGATCGCTGGGGTGGGCGCTGCGGATGGTGGCGGTGCGGGCGATGCCGACCATGGGCTTGAGGTGCGGCCGGGTGCACACCAGCGGCGACACGGTGTAGCCGTAGCCGCGGCGGCCCGGCACCAGCAGCTCGAGCGCGTTGCACACCGTGGGGGTGTCCATGGTCTGCAGTTCCGCAATCAGCGCGGGGGTGAGTTCGAACATCGTCGGGCTCCCTGGGGCGTGGGTGGAAAGCCGGGATGTTGGAAGGTCTTGGCCACGCCGTCCAATGCCGGCCTTCCATTCCCGGGGCTATGCTTCGGCGGCACCCATCGTGTCCGCCTGTTCATCACCGCCTCGCAGTCGGTGTACGCGATCGATGTCGCCGTCCAGGGAATGGCCTATGTCTGAGACCTCTCAATCCAACATGACGGCCGGCGAACCCGCCGGTGGCCTGCGTCGCGTCGGCCGCAGCCGGCTGTCGGTGGGCGCGCTCGGCTTCGGCGCCGCGCCGCTGGGCGACATCCGGCTCAGCGCCCGCACCTGCCTGGACACGGTGGCCGCGGCCTGGGCCGGCGGCGTGCGCTTCTTCGACACCGCGCCCTGGTACGGCATCGGCCGCTCCGAGCGCCGGCTCGGCCTGGCGCTGGCCGACTGCGCGGCCGGCGAGCCCTTCCGCCTGAACACCAAGGTGGGCCGGCGGCTCGAGCCCGAGCCCGTGATCAATGATCAACTGCGCACCCTGGCGCCTGGCGGCGGGCCCCGCACGCCGCGCGATCCGGCCAGCGGCCATCGCGTGCACTTCGACTACACCGAGGCGGGCATCGTGCAGCAGCACCGCGACTCGCTCACCCGCCTGGGGCTGCCCCGGGTGGACAGCCTCACCCTGCATGACATCGATCACGGCTATCACCATGCCGATCAGGTCGAGACCGCGCTCGCCCAGCTCGACCGCCATCGGGGCGGCGGCGCACGCGCGCTCGAATCACTGCGCGCGGCCGGTCTGATCGACGCGATCGGCGCGGGCTGCAACCGCGAGATGCGCAACTTCGCCAGCTGGGAAGACGGCCGCCACGAGGACCTGATCGAGCGGATCGCCGACAGCATCGCGCTCGACTTCCTGGTGATCGCGGGCCCCTACACGCTGCTCGACACCCTCGCGCTGCGCCGGGTGCTGCCGCTGTGCGAGGCCCGCGGCATCGGCGTGATCATCGCCTCGCCCTTTGCCGGGGGCTGGCTGGTGGCGCCCGAGCGGGTGGGCTACATGTACGGCCAGACGCCGCCCGAGATCGCCGAGCGCACCGCGCGTCTGCGCGCGGTGGCCGCGCAATGCGAGGCGCCCATCGCGGCCGCGGCCCTGCAGTTCGCGCTTGCCCATCCGGCGGTGGCCGCGGTGATCCCCGGCGCGCGCTCGGCGGCCGAGGCCAGCGCGGCGGCGGCCCTGCTGAGCACCCCGGTGCCCGCCGAATTCTGGACCGCGCTCAAGACCCAGGGCCTGCTCGACGAGGCCGCGCCCACGCCGGCCTGATGCCGGCGCGCGGATCGCGGAACCCCGCCGCACGCGCCATGCGTGCGGCCGCCATGGCAGGCCTTATGATCGCCGCACCGTCCGGCGCGAAGCCCCTTCGCCGGCATCCCCCGCCCCACAGAAGCCGCCCAGACGCGGCCGACCAGGAGAACCGATGAGCGCTTCCGCGACCCCGCAACCCGCCGGCACCGCACAGACCGACACCGGCAACCCGCCCCGGGGCCCGCTGCACGGCATCCGCATCCTCGACCTCTCGCGGGTGCTGGCCGCGCCCTGGTGCGTGCAGAACCTGGGCGATCTCGGCGCCGACGTGGTCAAGATCGAGCGCCCCGGCCCGGGCGACGAGTCCCGTCACTGGGGCCCGCCCTGGCTCACCGGCCCCGATGGCCAGCCCACCAAGGAGTCGGCCTACTTCCTCTCGGCCAACCGCAACAAGCGCTCGGTGGCGGTCGACCTCGCCTCGCCCGACGGCCAGGCGCTCATCCGCAAGCTCGCCGAGAGCGCCGACATCTGCATCGAGAACTTCAAGGTGGGCGACCTCGCCCGCTACGGCCTGGACTACGCCTCGCTCTCCAAGGTGAATCCGCGCCTCATCTACTGCTCGGTCACCGGCTTCGGCCAGACCGGCCCGTGGGCCACGCGGCCGGGCTACGACTACCTCTTCCAGGGCATGGGCGGCCTGATGTCGGTCACCGGCGAGCGCGATGACCGGCCCGGCGGCGGCCCGCAGCGCTTCGGCCTGCCGATCGTCGACCTGTTCACCGGCATGTACGCCACCATCTCCATCCTGGCCGCGCTGCAGCACCGCAACGTCACCGGCGAGGGGCAGTACATCGACATCTCGCTGTTCAGCACCGTGATCGCGATGAGCTCGGGCCACCTGTCCAACTATCTGGTGGGCGGCAAGATCCCGGGGCGCACGGGCAACGACTCGCCCAACATCACGCCCTATGGCGTCTACCCGGCCTCCGACGGCCAGTTCATCGTGGCCAGCGCCAACGCCGGCCAGTTCAGCGCGCTGTGCAAGGCGCTGGGCCATCCGGAGTGGATCGACGATCCGCGCTTCAAGGACAACGGCGCGCGCATGGCCCACCAGGCCGAACTGCACGCCATGTTCTCCGAGATCCTGAGCCAGCAGACCCGCGCCCACTGGGAAGAGGTCTTCACCAAGGCCGGCGTGCCCTGCGGCCCGATCAACAACTACCAGCAGGCCCTGGCCCATCCGCAGGCCCAGCACCTCAACGTGAAGCTCGGCCTGCAGCACGCCACCGGCGTGGAGGCCCCGGGCGTGGCCAACCCCATGAAGTTCTCGAAGTCGCCGGTGAGCTACCGGCGCGCGCCGCCCATGATCGGCCAGCACACCCTCGAGGTGCTGCGTGAAACCGGCGTGCCCGAGGACGAGATCCAGCGCCTGCTCAAGGCCGGCACCATCGCCGCGCGCTGAGCCCGTCGGCAACCCACCCTCCGGAGACCGCGCATGACCGACCTCTTCGACATGACTGGCAAGGTGGCGCTGGTCACCGGCGGCAGCCGCGGCCTGGGCAAGGCCATGGCCCTGGGCTTTGCCGCCCACGGCGCCGATCTCGTCATCGCCTCGCGCAAGCTCGACGCCTGCGAGGCGGTGGCCGCCGAGATCCGCGCGATGGGCCGTCGCGCCGTCGCGGTGGCGGCCAATGTCAGCCGCTGGGATGACTGCGACCTGCTCATCCACCACGCCTACCAGGCCTTCGGCAAGGTCGATGTGCTGGTCAACAACGCCGGCCTGTCGCCGCTCTACGGCAAGCTTTCCGATGTCGGCGAGTCGCTCTTCGACAAGGTGGTGGGCCTGAACCTCAAGGGGCCCTTCCGCCTGAGTTCGGTCATCGGCGAGCGCATGGCCGAGGGTGAGGGCGGCAGCATCATCAACATCTCGTCCACCGCGGCCGCCAACCCGGCGCCGCACGCCGAGCCCTACGGCGCGGCCAAGGCGGGCCTGAACAACCTCACCCGCTCCTTCGCGTTCGCCTTCGGCCCGAAGGTGCGGGTCAACAGCATCATGTGCGGCCCCTTCCTCACCGACATCAGCAAGGCCTGGGACATGGAGGCCTTCAAGCGCCGCGCCCAGGGCTCCATCGCGCTGCGCCGTGGCGGCGAGGCCCATGAGGTGGTGGGCGCCGCGCTGTACTTCGCGAGCAATGCCTCCTCGTTCACCACCGGCGCGGTACTGCGGGTGGATGGCGGCACCGGCGGCGGCGGCGTCTGAGCCCCACGCGCACGCGGCCCGCGCCCGTGCGGGGCGCGGCGCCTTCCTTCCAGGCAACCGGCACTCCAGGAGCTACCCCATGGCCCGATTGAGCAAGCTCTCGCGTTCCGTCGCGGGCAAGGTCGTGATCGTCACCGGCGCAGCCAGCGGCATGGGCCGCGCCACCGCCCACCTGTTCGCCGACGAGGGCGCGAAGGTGGCCGCCGTGGACATCACGCCGATCGACCCGGTGATCGCCGAGATCACCGGCGCCGGCGGCACGGCCCGCGGCTGGCAGCTCGATGTGCGCAACCGCGCCGACATCGACCGGGTGGTGGCCGAGATTGCCGCGCACTTCGGCGGCATCGACATCCTCATCAACAACGCCGGCATCTCGCGCCATGGGCCGGTCGACTCCGACGACTTCGAGGAGCGCTGGGCGCTGCACCTCGACGTGCTGCTCACCGCGCAGGTGCGCATGATTCGCGCCGCGCTGCCGTGGCTGCGCAAGTCAGACACGCCGCGCATCGTGAACATCGCCTCCACCGAGGCACTGGGCGCCACCCGGTTCATCAGCCCCTACACCGCCGCCAAGACCGGGGTGGTGGGCCTCACGCGCTCGCTGGCGGTGGAGTTCGGCCCCGAGGGCATCACCGTGAACTGCATCTGCCCGGGCCCCATCCATACCGGCATGACGCAGCGCATCCCCGACGAGCAGAAGCAGGAATACGCGCGCCGGCGCACCGCGCTGCGCCGCTATGCCGAGCCCGAGGAGGTGGCGCAGATGACGCTGTCGCTGTGCCTGCCGGCGGCGGGCTTCGTCACCGGCGCCACGCTGCCGGTGGACGGCGGGCTCACCATCCGCAACGCCTGATCGCGGGCCGCGGTCAGGCGGGGCCTGCCCGGCGGGCGCCCCTGCCGCCCGCCGCCCTGACCCGCGCTACTGCCGGGTCTTGGTGGGAATCTGATTGAACGGCAGGCCGCGGTCGGCGCGCATGTCGGCCGGCAGGCCGAGCACCCGTTCGGCGATGATGTTGCGCAGGATCTCGTCGGTGCCGCCCTCGATGCGGGTGGCCGGCGAGCGCAGCAGCATGGCCTGGAAACGGCCCGCGGCCTCCACCTGCGCGGGGTCGGTCATGATGCCGGCCTGCCCCTGCAGGTCGAGCGCGAACATCGCGATCTCCTGCAGCGTCTGGCCGGCCACCAGCTTGCCGATCGAGTTCTCGGGGCCGGGGGTCTCGCCGCGCGAGAGCGCCGAGATGCTGCGGTAGGCGGTGTAGCGCAAGCCGCTGGTGCGCACCGCCCAGGTGGCCAGCCGGGAGCGCACCGTCGGGTCATCGATGGCCAGCCCGTTGCCGGTGTCGAACTGGCAGCAGAAATCGAGCAGCTCGGGAAAGCCGGTGGGCATGCCCGCGCCGATGGACAGGCGCTCGTTCATGAGCGTGGTGAGCGAGACCTTCCAGCCCTGGCCGGGCGCGCCCAGGCGCTGGTCGTCGGGAATGCGCAGATCAGTGAAGAAGACCTCGTTGAAGCCCGACTGGCCATTGACCTGCTTGATGGGCCGCACCTCGATGCCGGGGCTCTTCATGTCGATGAAGAACATGGTCAGGCCGTCGTGCTTGGCCACGCCCGGATCGGTGCGCGTGAGCAGGATGGCGTGGTTGGAGTAGTGCGCGCCGCTGGTCCAGATCTTCTGGCCGTTGACCACCCAGTGATCGCCCTGCTTCTCGGCGCGGGTGCGCAGACCGGCCAGGTCGGAGCCGGCCACCGGCTCGGAGAAGAGCTGGCACCACACCGCCTCGCCAGAGGCGAGCGGCGGAAGGTAGCGACGATTCTGGTCCTCGGTGGCGTAGGTCATCATGGTGGGCGCGCACATGCCCTGGCCGATCAGGAAGGGCGAGGACAGCTTGGCGTAGACGCCCTCCTCCTGCTGCCAGATCACCCGTTCGATGGGCGTGGCGCCACGGCCGCCGTACTCCTTGGGCCAGTGCAGGCAGGCCCAGCCGCCGTCGTACTTGCGCTTCTGCCAGGCCTTGCCGGCCGCGAGCACGTCGCCGCTGCGCAGCGCGGGCTGGCCGAAGCCGGCGGTTTCGAGCTCGGCGCGCAGCTCGTGCGGGGCATTGGCCTCGATCCAGGCGCGGGCCTGGGCACGGAATTCGGCTTCCTGGGGGGTGTCGGCGAAGTTCATGGCGGGTGCGGGTCCTGGCAGGTCGCGGTGGTGCGGTATGGCGGCGTCTTGGGGTGCGGGTGCGGCTGAGGCGGAGGGTGCGGGCGGCGCGCGGGTTCAGGCCGCGCGGGCCTCGCGCAGGCGCTGCACCAGCAGGTCTTCCCAGACCGAGAGCGCGCCCAGCGAGACCGCCAGCAGGTTGGCGCGGCGGTAGTAGAGGTGGCAGTCGAACTGCCAGGTGAAGCCCATGCCGCCGTGCACCTGGATGTTGTTGCGCGCGCAGTGCTGGAAGGCCTGCGTGGCGCTCACCCGCGCGGTGGCTGCTGCCTGCGGCAGCTCGTCGGCGTCATTGGAGAGCGCCCAGGCCGCGTAGTAGGCATTGGAGCGCGCGAGCGTGGCCGAGACATACATGTCGGCCAGCATGTGCTTGATGGCCTGCATGGAGCCGATGGGCCGCCCGAAGGCGAAGCGCTCGAGCGCGTAGTCGCGGGCCATCTCGAGCGCGCGGTCGGCGCCGCCGATCTGCTCGAAGGCCATCAGCACGGCGGCGCGGTCCAGCACCTTCTCGAGCACGCGCCAGCCCAGGCCGGCCTCGCCCAGCCGCTCGGCGGGCGCATCGGCCAGCTCGATGCGGGCATGGCTGCGGGTGGGGTCGATGGTGCTCACCGGGGTGCGCACCACGCCCGGGCCGGCCAGGTCGACCAGGTAGAGCGACAGGCCGGTGTCCCCGGGCTTGTCGATGGCGGCCACCACCGCGAAGTCGGCGATATCGCCATCGGCCACGGCGAGCTTGACGCCGCTGACCGACACCGCGCCAGCGCGATCGGTGGCCAGCGTGCTCACCGACCCCGGACCCACCCGGCCCGGCGCCTCGGCCAGGGCCAGGGTGGCGATGCTGCGGCCGGCGGCCAGGCCAGGCAGGCGGGCGGTCTTCTGGGCCTCGGTGCCGACCAGCATCAGGCACTCGGCGGCCAGCGCGATGCTGGAAGACCAGGGCACCGGCGCCACCGCGCGACCGAGTTCCTCGGCGATCACGCAGGCCTCGAGATAGCCCGCGCCCAGGCCGCCGTAGGCCTCGGGGATGGAGGCGCCGAGGTAGCCCAGCTCGCCCAGCGCGCGCCACAACTCGGCGTCATGCGACTGCGGGCCGTCGAGCACGGCGCGCACGGCGTTGCGGTCGCAGCGATCGGCAAGGAAGCGGCGGACCTGTTCCTTGAGCTGCTTCTGGTCGGAGGAGAAGTCGAATTCCATCGTGAGCCCCGGTTGCGAACCGCTCCGATGGTAGTCGAAGGCCGGGCGCGCTTTGCGACGGCCGCGGGCAGCGCGGGTCCGAAAGCCCGCTTGCGCGGGTTGGCCGGCGCGGCCCGCGCTGACGATAATCGGCGCCACCCAATGCCCGGGCCCAGGCCCGTCAGGCGCTTGCCGCCATCCTCCAGGAACCCGCTCCCATGACCCAGAAACTCTGCGAAGGCCGCGTGGCGATCGTCACCGGCGCCGGCCGCGGCATCGGCCGCCAGTACGCCCTCCTGCTCGCCGCGCACGGCGCGCGCGTGGTCGTCAACGACCTCGGCGGCGCGCGCGACGGCACCCCCGGGCAGGACGACGAGCCGCCGGCCGAGGCGGTGGTGCGCGAGATCCGCGCCGCCGGCGGCGAGGCGGTGGCCAACCGCGACAGCTGCGCCGACTGGAAGGCGGCCGGGCGCCTCGTGCAGCAGGCGGTGGACACCTGGGGCCGGCTCGATGTGCTGGTGAACAACGCCGGCATCCTTCGAGACCGCATGCTCACCAACATGACCGAGGAAGAGTGGGACGCGGTGATCTCGGTGCATCTGAAGGGCACCTTCGCGCCCATGCACCACGCCGCCAATCACTGGAAGAACCGTCACAAGGCCGGTGACACCGATCTGGCCGGCCGCGTGATCAACACCACCTCGGTGTCGGGCGTGTTCGGCAACGTGGGCCAGGCCAACTACGGCGCCGCCAAGGCGGGCATTGCGTCCATGAGCATCATCGCCGCGCGCGAACTGCGCCGCTACGACGTCACCGTCAACGCGATCTCACCGCATGCCTACACCCGCATGACCGCCGACCTGCGCGCGCAGACCGACGAGGAGATCGCGCTGCGCGACCCGAAGTGGATCGCGCCCATCGTGGTGTGGCTGGCCAGCCGCGAGAGCAGCCATGTGACCGCCCGCGTGATCGACGCCGGCGGCGGCAGCTTCGGCGTGATGGAAGGCTGGCGCCTGGGCCCGAGCACCCCGCAGGTGGCCGATCCGCGCGAGGTGGGCGCGCTGCTCACCGAGATGGTGAAGCAGGCTCAGCCCAACATGGGGATGAACGCGAAGCCGGCGGAGATCTGAGCTGAAAGCCGGGGGACTCGCTCCGGCTCTCCCCCAGGAACGCGGCAAACCGGGCGGCAGGGGTGGCATCACCGTCTGCCCCTCGCTGAACGACATGAAGCGTCTTGATCAGCGGGGCGCCGGCCAGCTCGAGGCAGACGAGATCACCGGCCGCGACCTCGGCCTGCACGGCGATCCGCATCACGATGGACACGCCCAGGCCCGCCATGACCGCCCGCTTGACCCCTTCGGTGCTGCCGAAGCTGCGGCGTGCCTGCAGACTGCCCGCGGCCTCGCCGAAGACGGCTCGCAACAGGGTCGCGGTGCCAGATCCCGGCTCGCCGCCGACCAGCGGCTCGCGCGCGAGGCGATCGATCGTGACCGTGGCTTCGCCGGCCAGCGGGTGATCGGGCGGCATGATCACCACCAGGGGTTCATGCCGCCACGGCGCGCTGCGCAGATCAGGATCCGCCGGCATCCATTCGGTGAGCGCGACATCGAGCAGGCGGTGCCGAAGCCGGCGGATGAGCTCGGGGTTGGGGAAGGTGGACACCTCGAGGTCGATCTGCGCTGCGGCTGGCAACTCGGCAAAGCGACGCACCAGATCAGGCAAGAGGTAGGCGGCGATGTTGCCGCTGGCACCGATGGCGAGGCTGCGCGCCCCGACCGCGGCGCGGGCCCGCGCCTCGAGCGCCAGCAGCTCGCGGGCATAGGGCAGCAGGCGCGAGCCGGCCTCGGTCGGCAGGCTCGCGCGCCGGCTTCGCGCCAGCAGACGAGTGCCCAGAGCGCTCTCCAGCCGCGAGATCTGCACGCTCACCCCTGACTGCGAGAGACCGAGCCGCTCGGCGGCCGCGCCGAAGCTGCCGCTGTCGACCACGGTGACAAAGCTCAGCAGGCAGGCGGGATCGATCACGTTCTCGGTCGCACCGGGTCGTTGATCGCGCCATGCGGGCGCTCGCCGCGAAGCCCTTCCAGCAGGTTGAGCGCGGCATCGTGCTCGATGGCCGCGCGCACCTCGCGCACGGCCGATCCGATGTGGGTGGTGAAGAGCGTGTTGCGCGGCATGGCGAGCAGGCGCGGCTCGATGCCCGCGGGCCGGTCGCTGCGCGCCCAGTCCTCGCATTCGAAGACATCTGCCGCGTACCCACCCAGGTGGCCCTCGACCAGCGCGTCGGCAATCGCCGATTCCTTCACGACCGAGCCGCGCGCCGGATTCACCAGCAGCGCGCCGGGACGCATCGCGGCCAGCCAGGCCTGGTCGACCATGTGGAGCGTGTCTGCGGCCAGCGGGACCGCCAGGATCACGAAATGGGCGCGGTCCAATGCCTGCGCGAGTGGCGCGAAGCGGGCCCCGGGTGGTGGCGGCTCGCTGCAGGCAGCATCGACCATCAGCAGTTCACAGTCGAAGCCCGCGAGTTTCCGGGCGATCGCGCGCCCCACGCGACCCGCGCCGATGATGGCCACGCAGCTCCCGTCGAGGGATCGGCCGTAAAAGGTGGGGCGCCACCCGGCGAAGCTGCCCCCGCGCGCGAGACGATCCGAGCTCGCGATGTGGCGCCCAAGCCCGATTGCCAGACCGATGGCCAGCTCGGCGGTCGGCTCCGTGAGCAGGTCGGGAACGATGCTCACCCAGATGCCCCGACGCGTGCATGCGTCGACATCGAAGTTGTCATAGCCCTTGAGGGCACAGGCGATGACGCGCAGGGCGGGGCAGCGATCGAGAAAGGCCTCGTCGACGCAGTCGGGCATGAAGGCGAGCATGCCCTCGGCATCGGCCGCCTGGCTCAGCAGCGCCTGCCTGAGCCAGGGCTCCTCGCCCTGGTTTGCCTGCACATCGCAGTGCGCTGACAGCAGATCGAGGGTCTCGGCGAAGGCGCGGTTGGTGACGACAACTCGAGGGCGGGGCATGGGATCGGCATCCGGAGAGGGTTGAGCGCGCAGCGCGCCTCCTTCGATGATGAAGCGTCATCGGTTGCCGATTTATTTCACGGATGTTCATTCATTCGTAACGCGGGCCGCCTACCGTGCCGACACCGCCCCATGCGCCGCGAGGCCCTGATGACCGCCCAAGACCAGGCACCCGACGCCGCAAGACCCTTGCTCGAGATCGACGGGATCGGTGTCGTGTACCCCACCCGTCAGCGGGCGCTGCACGCTGCGAGCCTGGCGGTGAATCCCGGCGAGTTCGTGGTCCTGCTCGGGCCCTCGGGCGCCGGCAAGTCGACCCTGCTGCGGACCATCAACGGCCTGGTGAGCCGCAGCGAGGGGTCGGTGCGTTTCGAAGGCGAAGCAGTCCAGGGGCGGGCCGCCCTGCGTCGACTGCGCACGCGGGTCGGGATGGTCTTTCAGCAGCACCAGCTCATCGGGCGCCTGACGGCGCTCGACAACGTCCTCACGGGGCGGCTCGGGATGCATGCCGGGTGGCGCGCGCTGATGCCGATGCGCCGCGAGGATCGGCTGATCGCGCTGCGCGCGCTCGAGGATGTCGGCCTGCTCGACCAGGCGCTGCGCCGCTGCGACCAGCTCTCCGGAGGCCAGCAGCAGCGGGTGGGCATCGCGCGCGCCCTGGCGCAGACGCCGCGCATGATCCTCGCCGACGAACCGGTGGCCAGCCTGGATCCGGCAACGGCTCGGCATGTGCTCACGCTGATCCACCAGGTCTGCAAGTCGTCGGGGATCGCGGCAATGGTCAGCCTCCATCAGGTGGAACTTGCCCGCCAGTTCGCCGACCGGATCGTCGCGCTTGCCGCCGGCAGGATCGTGTTCGATGGCGCTGCGTCGGCGCTCGATCAGCAGGCCCTTGGTCGCATCTACGAAGAACCTCGCGTCCAGCCTTCAGCGGGGCGCGATGCCGCCCAGGCGATCGCCGCGGACACGGCCATCGACATGCAGGCTGTCTGACGCCAGGTTGCCACCTGGCCGCGCCTGCCGCCCGCTCTCCCCTCACTGAACCCCTGAGATCCCCATGAACCGCCGATCATTCATTGCCCTGAGCGCGCTGCCGCTCGCGTTCCCCGTCATCGGGTCTGCCCAGACGCGTGACCCTGCCCGACTGCGCGTCGCGCTGCTGCCCGACGAGAACGCCTCGACGCTGATCCAGAACGCGCAGCCCCTGAAGGCCTATCTCGAGAAGGCCCTGAAGAAGGACATCGAGATCGTGGTGACCACGGACTATTCCTCGATGATCGAGGCGATGCGCTTCGGCCGCATCGAGGTTGCCTACTTCGGCCCGTTCTCGTACGTGTTGGCCAAGTCGCGCGCGCCCGAGATCGAGCCCTTCGCCGTTGGCGTCGAGCGCGGCTCGCCGAGCTATCAGTCGATCCTGATCGCCACGGCTGGTGGGCCGGTGAAGAGCCTCGCCGATGTCAGGGACCGTCCGTTCGGGTTCGGCGACCAGGCCTCCACCTCGAGTCATCTCGCCCCTCGCGCCCACCTGCTGCGCAAGGCCGGGCTCGACGGCGACAAGGACTACAAGGTGGTGCATCTCGGCACCCATGATGCGGTGGCCAGGGCCGTGCAGGCCGGGCAGGTGCCGGCTGGCGCGTTGTCCGAGCCGATCTTCCGCTCGCTGATCGAACGCAAGCTGATCGACCCCGCCCGGGTGGTGAAGCTCGATGTGACCGCCGACATCCCGAACTACCCGATCACGATGCAGGGCAACCTCGCCCCCGCGCTCAAGCAGTCCATTCGCGAGGCCTTCCTCGGCATGCGCGACAAGGAGGTCCTGAAGGCCTTCCGGGTGGAATCGTTCGCGCCCACCACCGACAAGGCCTACGACATCCTTCGCGAGACCGCGCAGGTGCTCAAGATGGATCTGGCCAAGGTGAAGTGATGCGCCCGGCCAGCCCGCAACATCAGACGATCCTGGCGGAGGCGGCCCGTGACCGGGCCGGTCTGATGCGCCTCGTGGCCGGCATCGCGGCGACGTGCGTCGCGGCGCTGGCGCTCGTCGGGTTCTTCGATGCGCAGCGGCTCGTCGATGGCATCCCGGCGATCACCCAGCTCGCCTCGGAGATGGTGCCGCCGGATTTCAGCCGCTGGCGCTCGTGGCTGCGGCCGCTGCTCGACACGCTGGCCATGTCGATCGCCGGGACTGCGCTGGCCGTGGTGCTGTCGCTGCCCCTGGCGCTGCTGGCCGCCCCGAACACATCGCCCGCGCCGACGGTCTACCGGTTCGCCCGAACGGGTCTGGCCGCGCTGCGATCGGTGCCCGAGATCATCTTCGGTGTCCTGCTGGTCGCGGCGGTGGGGTTCGGCGCCTTGCCGGGCGTGCTCGCGCTCGCCCTGCACTCCACCGGGATGATGGCGAAGTTCTACGCGGAAGCGATCGAGCATGTCGATCCGCGGCCGCTGGAGGCAGCCGTGGCCGCGGGCGCCACCCGGCTGCAGGTCATCACCCACGCGGTCTTGCCGCAGGTGCTGCCGCAACTCGCCGACATCACCATCTACCGCTGGGAATACCACTTCCGCGCGTCTGCGGTGCTCGGCATCGTGGGGGCCGGCGGCATCGGCTTCGAGCTGATGGCCGCGCTGCGACTCATCCGCTATGACCAGGTTTCCGCCATCCTGCTCACGATCCTCGCCTGCGTGGTGATCGTGGATTCGCTGGGCGCCTGGCTGCGGCGCCGCCTGAAGTAGGTCGGGCCCGCCAGCGGCGTCTGCATCGAGGCCCTGGCGTCGCCCCTCGCCCCCGGCTCAGGCCACCACCCCCGCCGCACGCAAGGCCGCACGCTCATCGGCGGGCACGCCGAGCTCCGCCAGCAAGGCCTGTGTGCTGTCGCCCAGCGCCGTCGTGCCGCGATACACGCCGGGGGTGCCGGCAAACACCGTGAGCGCGCCGTGGCGCCGGTACGCGCCCCACTGCGGATGCTCGGCCGGCAGGGTCAGCCCTTGCTCGATCGCCTGCGGGTCGCGCAGGAAGAAGGCATCGGGCGTGGCGGCATCGGCCTGCACGCAGCCCAGGCCGCGGCTGGCCAGCCGCGCCTCCCACTGGGCGGCCGGCACCTGCGCGAACAGTCGGGTCAGGGCCTCGGTCACCGCCGCGCCGCCCTCACGGGCCGCTGCATAGTCCAGCGCCAGCGCGGGCTCGGCGGCGACCTCGGTGGCGAGGTGCGCGCGCAGCCCGTCCCAGGCCGCCGGGCTGTCGATGCCGAGGAACACCCAGCCGCTCTGCGCGCGGTACAGGCGCCAAAGCGGGTGCAGCCCGAAGCCGGCGCGATCGGGCATCGGCCGCGCGGGCTTGCCGGGCCAGGTGATGGCGTCATCGAAATTGGCCCAGGCGTTGGTGCCGAACATGTCGATGAAGATGGCCTGCCCGATGCCCAGGCGTCGGCGCGCGGTGAGGCCGAGCAGCGCCGCCGAGCACACCACCAGCGAGGTGTTGGGGTCGGGGTTGACCTCGTTGGCGCGCATCAGCCGGCGCGCGGTCTCGCGCAGCTGCGCCTCGTCCATGGTGCCCGGCTCGGGTGGCCCGCCGATCTGCCACAGCACTCCGCCCATGGCCGCGCCAGGGATCGGGTGGGTGGAGGGCCGAAGCGCCCCCGGGCCGGCCGGGCCATAGCCATTGGCCGAGAGGTAGACCAGGCGCGGATTGATCGCGCTCAGTTGCGCCCAGGCAAGCCCCAGGCGCTCGGGCACGCCGGGCCGGTAGTTGTGGATGAAGACATCGGCGCCGGCAACGATGCGCTGGGCGAGCTCGCGCGCGCGCGGCTGCTTGAGGTCGAGCGCGATGCTCTCCTTGCCGGTGTTGACCCGGGCTGCGCCCAGACCCGGCGCCATGCCGCGAAAGGGATCGCCCTCGATCGGCTCGAACTTGATGACCCGCGCGCCCATATCGGCGAGCAGCGAGGCCCCGAAGGGCGCGGCGATGATGGTGGCGGCCTCGACCACCGTGACGCCGGCAAGCGGCGGCGGCCGGCGCAGCGCGGGCGCGGCGAGGGCAGGCGCGGCCGCCGCGGGCACCGATTCGGCCGCCGGGGGTGTGGACTGCCCGGAGGCCGCCGACGCGCCCGCCCCAGCGCAGCGCGCCATCACCTGCGCGGTGTGCTCACCCACCCGAGGCGCGCGCTCGCCCACCCGGCCCGGCGAGCCGGTGAGATTGGCAAGCAGGCCGAGCTGCGAGCCGCCGCCCGCGAGCGGCACGGCGTGGCCGTTGGCGGTGACATCGGGGTCGGACAGCGCCTGCCGCGTGGTCTGGTACGGATGCGAGGCGACGCCGCCGTCGGCAATGAAGATCCGCTGCCACTCATCGGCGCTCTTCTGCTGCAGGCGGGCCAGCATGAGGCTGCGGAAGGCCTCGCGCTTGTCCTCGGGCCACAGCTCGGTCGGCCCGGGCTCACCCAGCGCCTCGAAGGCGTCGGTGAGCCCGACCGCATCGACGAAGTGCCGGAACAGATGCGGCAGCAGGTTGCCCATCTGCAGCCACTGACCATCGGCCGCGCGCAGCGGGTGGTAGTTCAGCGTGGGCATCACGGTGAGCGGATCGGGCGGCGCGGGCAGCGCGGCCTCACCCCGCGCGAGCAGCCAGGCATTGGCCTGGCCGAACAGGACGTTGTTCATCTCGTAGGCCAGCAGGCCGCGCGCCAGCGAGGTCTCCAGCACCTGGCCCACGCCGTCGCGCTCGCGCGCGTGCAGGGCCGCGAGCACCCCGGCGAGCAGCGACTGCGAGGCGGCATGCGTGGCCACCTGCAGCGCCGCATACACCGGGCCGTCGCGCGAGGCCGCACCCCGAAACTGCAGCATGCGGCCCACCCGCGCGGCGACCAGCGCCTCGCTGGCCGGGTAGCCGGCATACGGGCCGGTGCGCCCGAAGGCACTCACCCAGCCGATGATCAGCCGCGGATTGATCGCGGCCAGCGCGGCATCGCCGGCCCGATCCTGCGGCTGCGCCGGGCCGCGCACCCAGACATCGGCATGGCGGGCGAGCGCCGCGCGGCCGGCGGCATCGTCCTCGGCCAGCACCACGCTCTGCTTGCCGCGCAGCCACAGGCGCGCGCCAGGCAGGGCCCGCGCCGGATCGCCCGCCGTGGGCTCGAGCTTGATCACCTCGGCGCCGAAGTCGGCCAGCACCATCGTGGCCAGACCGGCGAAGGGGCCCTGGCTCTCGTCGACCACCACGATCCCCTGCAGGGGCAGCTGCGCGCTCATCGAATGCTCCCAGACGGATGCCCCTGCGGGCCGGGCGACCACCACCCGGCCCGGATTAGCGCATGGCGGCGTGCCTGGCGCATCGCGAGGGGCCGGCAATTGAAAAACCGATTGGACAGCGCCAGCGGCGGGATCGATGATCCGCCACACACCCCACACTCACCTGGAGACGACCATGATCCCGACCACCCTGTTCGACCTGACCGGCAAGGTCGCCCTGCTCACCGGCGCCTCCAAGGGCATGGGCAAGGCCATGGCCGCCGCGCTGGCCGAACACGGCGCGAAGGTCATGGTCTCCAGCCGCAAGCTCGACCAGTGCCAGGCCGCGGCCGACGAGATCAACCAGGCCTGCGGCGAGCAGCGCGCCTTCGCCTTCGCCTGCAACGCCGGCTACAAGGAGCAGCTGCAGGCGCTGGTCGATGCCACGCGCGAGCGCCTGGGCCCGATCGACATCCTGGTGGGCAATGCCGGCATCAACCCCTTCTATGGCGGCATGTTCGAGATCAGCGACGAGGCCTACGACAAGGTCATGGCCACCAACGTGAAGTCCAATCTCTGGCTGGCCAAGATGGTGGCGCCCGACATGATCGCGCGCGGCTCGGGCTCGATGATGATCACCGCCAGCGTGGGCGCCTTCGGCCCCTCGCTCACCCTGGGCACCTACAGCATTTCCAAGATGGCCGTGATCAGCCTGGTGCGCAACCTGGCCGCCGAGCTCGGCCCGCAGGGCGTGCGCGTGAACGCGATCTGCCCCGGTCTGATCCGCACCGACTTCGCGCAGGCGCTGTGGGACAACCCGGCCGGCGAGAAGCGCGCCCGCGAGGCGATCCCGCTGCGCCGCCTGGGCGAGGCCGATGACCTCAAGGGCCTGGCGGTGTTCCTCGCCTCGGGCGCCAGCGGCTACATCACCGGCCAGGCCATCACGATCTGCGGCGGCAGCCACATGCGCGCCTGACCCCCGCAAAGCCCCCTCACCCGGAGAGCCCCCATGCCGCAGGCAGCCACCCTCAACACCGTGCTCGGGCCGATCGCCCCCGAGAAGCTCGGCTTCACGCTCATGCACGAGCATGTGCTGGTGGCCGCCAGCGGCCTGTACCAGAGCTACCCCGACCTGCTCGGCGTGGGCCCCGAGGCCCGCGCGATCGAGTCGCTCAAGCGCGCCAAGGCCGCCGGCATCGACAGCATCCTCGATGCCACCACCTTCGACCTCGGCCGCCACGCGCCGCTGCTCTCGGCGGTGTCGCGCGGCTCGGGCGTGAACATCATCAACGTCACCGGCTGGTGGCTCGATGTGCCGCGCTTCATGCGCGGCGTGGGCCCCAACCAGATGGCGCGCGAGTTCATCCGCGACATCACCGAGGGCTTCCGGGGCACCGATATCCGCGCCGGCCTGCTCAAATGCGCGGCCGACATCGACGGCGTGACCCCGCCCCTGGAGACCATGGCCCGCGCCGTGGCCCGGGCGCACCGCGAGACCGGCATCCCGATCATGGTGCACTCGCACCCCGGCACGCAGCTCGCGCGCCGCCAGATCGAGATCTTCCGCGAGGAGGGCGTGGACCTCACCCGGGTGAAGATCGACCACTCCAACGACACCACCGACCTGGAATACCTGCAGTGGATCCTCGATCAGGGCTGCTGGCTGGGCCTGGACCGCTATCCGGGTCGCCTGGTGAGCCCGCGCCAGCGCACCAACACCCTCAAGGCGCTGATCGACCTCGGCCACGTGGAGCGGCTGTGCCCCTCGCACGACTGCATCTGCATCCATCTGCACAACGAGCGGCCCGACGGCAGCATTCCGGAGCAGCATGACTACTACCGGGGCAACCCCGACCAGTACCTCTACATCCAGCGCCAGGTGCTGCCGCAGCTGCGCGAGATGGGCGTGACCGAGGCGCAGATCACCACTCTGTTCGTGGACAACCCGCGCCGCTTCCTGGCCGCGCGCTGAGGCAGGCCCGCCGGGCGGCGCGGCCGCTGGCCGCCCGCCGCGCGGGCTCGTCCGGGCGGCGTCAGGCGAACTCGAACCAGGCGTTCGACACCACCACCTGCTCGCCCACCCGGGCCTCGAACACCACCCGCCCGGCCGTCTCGCGCCAGACCAGCACCCGCAGCGTGTCGCCCGGATAGACCGGCGAGGAGAAGCGCACCTTCAGGCGCCGAAAGCGCGCCGGGTCGCCCTCGCACAGCGCGCCCAGCAGCATCTGCGCGCAATGGCCGAAGGTGCACAGCCCGTGCAGGATGGGCCGTTCGAAGCCGCCGAAGCGCGCCGCGGCAGGGTCGATGTGCAGCGGGTTGTAGTCGCCCGAGAGCCGGTAGACATGCGCCTGGTTGCTGGCGATGGCCGCGACGATCTCGTGATCGGGCTCGCGCGCGGGCACGGTCACCTTCGCCGAGAAGGTGCGGCCCAGGCCCTCGAAGGGCTCGATGTCGCCGAGCCGCTCCACCCCGCGCCGGAACGAGCCATTGGCCAGGCGCACGCAGACCCGGCCCTGCGCGTCGAGGACCTCGCTCTCGGCCTCGACGAAGCCATTGCCCTTGCCGCGCGGATGCACGCCGATCACCCGCGAGCGCACCTGCACCTCGCCGGTCACGGGCAAGGGGTGCAGCATCTCGAGGTAGCGCTCGGCGTCGATGTTGAGCGGGCCGGGCGAGGGCGGGATCGCCGCGGGATCGATCGGCGCGCCGGCGCTGCCCCAGCGGATCGGGAAGGTGGGGAACACCGCGAAGCCGGGATGCTTCTCGAAGGTGAAGCGCAGGTCCTCGATGCCGATGCCCACCGCGTACAGCAGCACGTCACGGGTGTCGTAGCGGATGGTCACCGGGTCGCCCCAGGGGCCCGGCTCACCGCCAGGCAGCACCGCCGCAGGGTTGTAGCGCGCCATGTGTCTCTCCTCAGGTTGGTCGGATCGATGGTACGGGCCTTCGTCGCGCCGACCGCCGCCGCATCAGGACGCGCCGTTCCAGATACCCGACCGCCTGATTGACCGCGACGCGCGCGGCGCGGGACAGTCGGCCCCGACCTGTTCAGCGAAGGACTCGCAATGACGATGACGATCCTGTGGCCACGCGCCTATCCCGATGACTGCCAGCCCGAGCGCGGCGCGATCGGCGACGGCTTCGAGGCCGTGTTCTGCAAGGGCTTCGACGAGGTGACCGACGCGCAATGGGCAGCCGCCGACGCGGTGGTGGGCCCGGCGATCCCGGCACGGCACGTGCCCAAGCTCACCCGCTGCCGCATCTACGTGAAGCCGGCGGTGGGCTTCGACGATGTCGAGCTGGCCATGATGAGCGAGATGGGCATCCCGGTGTGCAACACGCCCGACTACGGCACGCGCGAGGTGGCAGACCACGCCATCGCGCTGATGCTCACGCTGACCAAGAGCATCGCCTTCCATGACGAGAGCCTGCGTGCCGATCTCAAGGGCAACTGGCGGCCGGCGCTGAACCCCTTCGGCCGGCGCATGGCGAGCCTGACCTTCGGCGTGGTGGGAGCGGGCCGCATCGGCATGGCGGCCATGCTGCGCGCCAAGGCCTTCGACATGGACGTGGTCTTCTACGACCCGCACCAGCCCAACGGCCACGAGCTCGCGCTCGGCGTGCGCCGCGCCGACTCGCTGGCCGAACTGATGGGCCAGAGCGACATCGTGAGCGTCCACGCCCCCCTGAGCGAGCACACCCGCAAGCTGATCGGCCGCGAGGCCTTCGCCGCCGCGCGCCGCGGCATGATCCTGGTGAACACCGCGCGCGGCCCCATCGTCGACATCGACGCGCTGCACGACGCGATGAAGGACGGCACCGTGCTGGCCGCGGGCCTGGACGTGCTCCCGCAGGAGCCGCCCTCCACCGACAGCCCGCTGATCGGGGCCTGGATGCGCAACGAGCCCTGGATCCGCCACCGGCTGCTGGTGACCCCGCACTCGGCGTTCTACACGCCCGAGAGCATGCGCGACATCCGCGCGTTCTCGGCGCGCACCGCGGCGCGCTACCTGCGCAATGGTCGGCTGGAGAATTGCGTGAACGCGGCGCTGCTGAAGACGCGCCGGGCTTGAACGTCGCGCCCCGGGGTGATACTTTCGTACTACCCCAGGAGAAAGCGATGACCGGGCCCACGACACTCAAGCTGACCGAAGCGCTCAAGCAGCGGATCATTCCCCTGGCTCGCTCGGCGGGCAAGACGCCGCATGCCTGGATGATTGACGCGCTTGAGCGAGAGGCAGCGCTGGCCGAGGCGCGCGCCGACTTCATGCGCGCGGCGGAACAGTCAGCGCAGGAAGTCGATGCCGGCGGCGCGTTGTATGCCGCCGCTGATGTCGTCGACTACCTCATCGCGCGCACGGAGGGGCGGCGCACTCCGCGGCCCTCAAGCCTCGACAAGCCTGAGGCCTGATCGCCGCATGGCCTCGGTCCGCTTCAGCGAGCGCGCGCTGGCTGACCTTGAACGCCTGTTCGACTTCCTCGCTGCGAGCGACCCGCCGCTTGCGCGCGTGGCCGTCGAGCGCATCGCCGAGGCCACGCGCATCCTCGCGCAGCATCCGCTGATCGGTCGCCCGGTGCGCGGCACGGTGCGCGAACTCGTGATCTCGAGCGGCAAGACCGGCTACGTCGCGCTGTACCGACTGCAGCGCGGCCTCGATGAAGTGCAGATACTCGCCGTGCGTCACCAGCGCGAGGCCGGGTTCGGCGAGTAGCCCGACACTCAGAGCGAGCCGTCTCGCAGCATCTCGCGCAGGCGGAACTTCTGGATCTTGCCCGAGGGGGTGGCCGGCATCGCATCGCGCACCACCAGGCGCTCGGGGATGTACTGCACCGCCACCTTCTGTTCCTTCAGGAAGGCGACCATGCCCGCGAAGTCAAGGCTCTGGCCCGGCTTGGGCACCACCACCGCGCAGGCGCGCTCGCCCAGGCGTTCGTCGGCGTAGGCCACGATGGCCACCTGCGCGACGGCCGGGTGCCGGTACAGCAAAGACTCGATCTCCACCACCGGGATGTTCTCGCCGCCACGGATGATGACGTCCTTGCTGCGGCCGCTGATGCGGATGTAGCCGGCCTCGTCCATGCGGGCGAGGTCGCCAGTGTCGAACCAGCCCTCGGCATCGGTGTTGTTCCACTGCGGCCGCTGCAGGTAGCCGCCGAAGTTGGAGCAGCCGCGCACCAGCAGACGGCCGATGGCGCCGGCAGGCAGCGCCGCACCACCCTCGTCGGCAATGCGCAGCTCCATGCCGGGCAGCGCACAGCCGTCGGTGGTGAAGGCGCGCTCGTCGTCGTCGTCGAGCCGGATGAGGGTGACCGCGCCGTTCTCGGTCATGCCCCAGGCCGAGACGATCTTGGTGCCGAGCACCCGGCGGGCCTGTTCAACCAGCGGACCGGGGATGGGCGCGCCGGCGCACAGGAAGGTGCGCAGCGAGGGCACGCCGGTGCCGTCCTCCTGCACCACGCGGGTGAGGTCGGTGAGAAAGGGCGTGGAGGCCATGGTGAAGCTCACGCCCTCGTCCCGGATCAGCGCGATCGCCTTGCGCGGCTCCCAGATGTCCTGCAGCACCGAACTGGCGCGCAGCATCACCGGCATCATCAGCCCGTACATGAAACCGGTCTGGTGGGCCATGGGCGAGGCCATCAGCACCACGTCGTTCTCGCCGAGCGCGAGCCGCTCGGCATAGGGGACGATGTTGGCCATGAGGGTGTTGGCGCTGTGCATCACGCCCTTGGGCTCGCCGGTGGTGCCCGAGGTGTAGATGAGCTGCGTGATGTCGTCGGGGCCCGGGCGGCTTGCGCTCAGGATGCGCGCGGCGTCGGGTTCGGTCTCCCAGGCCGGGCCGGCCAGCAGCGCCTCGAAGCTGTCGGGGCCTTCACCGTCCACCACCACGATGCGACGCAGCGCGGGCAGCGCCGGCTGCAGCGCGCGGGCCATGGCCTCGTGGTCGAAACCGCGAAACACCCGCGGCACCACCAGCACCCGGGCCTGACCGTGGCGCAGCATGAACGAGAGCTCGCGCTCGCGGAAGATGGGCATCAGCGGATTGAGCACCGCCCCGATGCGCGAGCAGGCGAGGTAGAGCGCGGTGAACTCCCAGCCGTTGGGCAGCTGCATGGCGACCACGTCGTTGCGCCCCACGCCCAGGCGGGTGAGACCCACCGCGATGCGATCGGCCATGCCCGCGAGCGCGCGCCAGGTGAAGCGGCGCAGCGCGCCGCTCTCGGTGCGCAGCGCGGTGAGCGCGAGCTTGTCGGGGCACTGCGCCACGCAGGCATCGAGCGCATCGTTGATGGTGCGCTCGTGCCACCAGCCGCGGGCGATGCTCTCGGCGCGACGCGGGGCGAGCAGGATGGGGTCGAAGTCCATGGGGTGTCTCCTCCAGGATGAACGATGTGAGCCCCGGCGCGGCGTCGGTCATGGCCGAGCCGCTGCCGGAAGCGGCGGTCTCAGGCCGGCACCGCCTTGCGGCCGGCGCGCGTGCGCGCGATGACGGTCTTCATGATCTGCGCGGTGCCATCGCCGATCTGGAAGCCCAGCACGTCGCGCAGGCGCTGCTCCATGAGCCCGCGGTCATAGCCGGCATGGCCGTGCATGAGCAGGCACTGGTGGATGCAGTCGTAGGCGAGCTTGGGCGCCCACCACTTGCACATGGCTGCCTCGGCGCTGTGCGCGTGGCCGCGGTCCTTGAGCCACAGCGCCTGCAGGCACAGCAGGCGCGCGGCCTCGACCTTGGTGTCGAAATCGGCCAGCGGATGCGAGACTCCCTGGAAGGCCGACAGCGGCTTGCCGAAGGCCTCGCGCTGCGCGACCCAGGCCCAGGTCTCGTCGAGCGCCACCCGCGCCACGGCCAGCACCTGCAGGCCGATGAGCGCGCGCGAGAAGTCGAAGCCCTGCATCACCTGCACGAAGCCGCGGTTCTCGTCGCCGAGCCGATGGCTGGCCGGCACGCGGACGTCATCGAAGAACAGCGAGCCGCGGCCGATGGCGCGCTGGCCGTGGCAGTCGAAGCGGCTGCGGGTGAGGCCGCGCGCATCGCCCGGCACCAGCAGCGCGGTGACGCCATGCGCGCCCGACTCCGGCGCGCCAGTGCGCCCGAAGACCACGATGGCATCGGCCTGGTCGGCCGCGGAGATGGAAGTCTTCTCGCCGTTGATGATGTACTCGTCGCCCACCCGCTCGACGCGCAGCCGCAGGTTGGCCGCGTCCGAGCCGCCTCGCGGCTCGGTGAGCGCGATGGCCAGCAGGGCCTCGCCGCGGGTGAGGCGCGCCAGCCAGGGGCCCACCACCTCGGGCCGGCCATGCTCGGCCAGGATCTGGCCATTGAGCGAGGCGAGCAGGTTGATGTAGGACAGGCTGAGGTCGGCGCGGGCGATCTCCTCGTGGATGACGCCCGCCGCCAGACAGCCCAGCCCCTGGCCGCCGACGGACTCGGGCAACTCGGGGGCGATGAAGCCCATCTCGCCCATCTCGCGCATGAGCGCGCGGTCGAGCACCCGGGTGCGATCGCGCTCCTGGAAACCCGGCGCGATGCGCTCGGTGGCAAAGCGCCGCGCATGGCCGGCCAGCGCGACCAGATCGTCATCGAGGTAGGGATTGGGCGTCATGACCTTACTTCGCGTACTTGCGGAAATCGGGCTTGCGCTTTTCCTTGAGCGCGGCCACGCCTTCACGGGACTCTTCGGTGTCGTAGTAGAGCTTGAGCGCGTACATGCCCATGCCCGCGATGCCAGCCTGATGGGCGGTGTCCATGTTGAAGCTGCGCTTGGCGATCGCGATGGCGGTGGGGCTGCGCTCGCAGATGGTCTCGGCCCACTCCTGCACCGTGGCATCGAGCTGCTCGGGCGGCACGCAGACATTGGCCAGGCCCATGGCCACGGCCTCGGCGCCGGAATAGCGCTTGTTCAGATACCAGATCTCGCGCGCCTTCTTCTCGCCGACCACGCGGGCGAGGAAGGCGGTGCCGTAGCCGGGATCGACCGAGCCCATCTTGGGTCCGACCTGGCCGAAGATGGCCTTCTCGGAGCAGATGGTGAGGTCGCAGATGGTGGCCAGCACGTTGCCCCCGCCGATGGCGAAGCCCTGCACGCGGGCGATCACCGGCTTGGGCACGTTGCGGATGGCGTCGTGCAGTTCTTCCATGGGCAGGCCGATGGTGCCGCGCCCGTCGTAGTTGCCGTCGTGCGCCGACTGATCACCGCCGGTGCAGAAGGCCCGCTCGCCCGCGCCGGCCAGCACGATGCAGCCGACGCTGCGGTCATAGCCGGCCTTGTTGAACGCCCGGATGAGCTCGTCGCAGGTGGTGCCGCGAAAGGCGTTCATCTTGTCGGGACGGTTGATGATGATCCAGGCCACGCCATTGCGGACCTCGTAGAGGATGTCTTCGAACTGCATGGGGCAACTCCACAGAAAGGGGACGGGACGGCCGGATCAGCCGTTCATGGTCAGGCCGCCGGACACGCTGAGCACCTGCCCGGTGACGAAGGCGGCGTCTGCGCTGGCGAAGAACAGGATGGCGCCGGGCAGGTCATCGGGCTGGCCGATGCGCCCCAGCGGGATGGAGCGGGTGAAGGCCTCCACCAGCTTCTCGGGGTTGGAGGCGCCCTGCTTGAAGCCGTCGAACAGGGCGGTGTCGGTGGGCCCGGGGCAGACCACGTTCACGGTGATGCCGTGGCGGGCGTGCTCGCGGGCCAGCGTCTTGGACAGCGCCACCAGGCCGCCCTTGCAGGCGGCATAGACCGCCTCGCCGGAGGAGCCCACGCGGGCCGCATCCGACGAGACATTGACCACCCGGCCGGCGCGACGCGCCACCATGCCCGGCAGCACGGCGTGGTGCATGTGCAGCGCGCCCACGAGGTTGATGGCGATGAGCCGCTCCCACTGCGCCGGCTGCGTCTTGAGAAAGGGCATGAACACATCCCAGCCGGCGTTGTTGACCAGCACGTCGGTGGGGCCGAACGCCGACTCGGCGGCGGTGACCGCGGCATCGACCGTGGCGCGATCGGCGATGTCGCAGGCGAAGGCCTGCGCGAGGCCGCCCTGCGCGCGGATGCCGGCGGCAACGGTCTCGGCGGCCTGAAGGTTGAGATCGAAGACCGCCACGCGGGCGCCCTCGGCCGCGAAGCGACGGCAGGTGGCCCCGCCGATGCCGCCACCGCCGCCGGTGACGATGACTGTCTGGTTGGTGAATCGGGACATGGAAGGCTCCTGGAAGACGGCGCCGCGAGAGCGCCCGGCCGCCGCGACGGCGAAGTGACGCGATGGTGCGCGCGCGGCGCATTTATGTCAATATATTTACTTATCTGCCCGAGGCAGCCGCCTTCAATCCCAGCCACCGCACGCCACACATGCCCACCGCCATCGCCAAACGCAAGAGGCAGGGACAGGCCGACGCCCGGTTCGATCTCGCCAATCGGCTGTTCTTTCGCCTGTATCAATGTGCCAACCTGTTGCACAAGACCGGCACACGGGCAGTGGAGGCCGAGGGGCTCACCACGCAGCAGTGGGCGGTGCTCGGCGCGCTCTCGCGCGAGCGGGCGCGCGAAGGCATGGGCGTGGGCGAACTCGCCCGCTACCTCATGGTCACGCGGCAGAATCTCTCGGGGCTGATCAGCCGCATGGAGCGTGACGGCCACGTGCGCGTGGCCACCAGCGGGCAGGACCGCCGCGCGCGGGTGGTGACCATGACCCGCTCGGGCAGGCATGTCTGGGAGGAGCTCGCCCAGCCCAAGATCCGGGCCTACTACGACCAGGTGCTGACCGACTTCTCGGGAGACGACCTCAGCCACGCCCTGCACTACCTGCTCAAGCTGCTGGGCAACATGGAGCGGGTGGATGCGGGCGCGTCAGCCGGCGATGACGCGGCTGCGCCGGCGGCGGCGCAAATGAAAAAGCCCCGCTGAACGCGGGGCCCAGGTGGTGCTACCCGCCCGGACGCAAGGCCCGGGTAGTGCTGCCCGCCCGAACGCAAGGCCCGGGGCAGGAGGACCGGCGACGCGCGCCGGCCCGAGACGCGATCAGTAGACCTCGAACAGGCCGGCCGCGCCCATGCCACCGCCGATGCACATGGAGACCACCACATGCTTGGCGCCGCGACGCTTGCCTTCCATGAGCACATGGCCGGTGAGCCGCGCGCCGGTCATGCCGAAGGGGTGGCCGATGGCGATGGAGCCGCCATTGACGTTGAACTTGGCGGGGTCGATGCCGAGCTTGTCGCGGCTGTAGAGACACTGGCTGGCGAAGGCCTCGTTCAGCTCCCACAGGTCGATGTCGTCGATCTTCAGGCCGTGGCGCGCGAGCAGGCGCGGAATGGCGAAGACCGGGCCGATGCCCATCTCATCGGGTTCGCAGCCGGCCACCGCCCAGCCCTTGAAGGCGCCCATGGGCTGCAGGCCGCGGCGCTCGGCTTCGCGGGCCTCCATGACCACCACCGCGGCCGCGCCGTCGGACAGCTGGCTGGCGTTGCCGGCGGTGATGAACTTGCCCGGGCCCTTGACCGGCTCGAGCTTGGCCAGGCCCTCGAGGGTGGTGTCAGGACGGTTGCACTCGTCCTTGTCGACCACCACGTCGACCATGGACTCGGCCTTGGTGACCTTGTCGACGACCTTCATGCGGGTCTTGACCGCGATGATCTCGTCCTTGAACTTGCCGGCCTGCTGGGCCGCGGCCATGCGCTGCTGCGACTGCAGCGAGTATTCGTCCTGGTACTCGCGGCTGAGGCCGTAGCGCGCGGCGACGACGTCAGCGGTGTCGATCATGGGCATCCAGTAGGCCGGGTACATCTCGCTGATGCGGTCTTCCTTGCCGCCACCGCCACCGCCCTGGAAGCTGATGGAGTCGACGCCGCCGCCGACCACGATGTCGGCGCCCTCGTTGGTCACGTAGTGGCAGGCATGGGCGATGGCGTTCAGGCCCGAGGAGCAGGCGCGGTGGATGGTCATGCCCGAGGTGGTGACCGGCAGGCCGGCGAGCAGCGCCGCGCCGCGCGCGACGTTGCCCGAGGCGGCCACGCAGCCGGCGATCACGTCCTCGACCTCGGCCGGTGCCACGCCGGAGCGCTTGACGGCATGCTCCACCGCGTGGCCGAGCAGGGCCATGTTGGAGGTGCTGTTGAAGCCGCCGCGGCCAGCCTTGGCCAGGCCGGTGCGCGCATACGAAACGATCACTGCTTGCCGCATGGGTGTCTCCTCGGGTGCGGGATGGGTGTCGGGCGCAGGCAACCCCCCGGGGCGCCTGCGGATCGACCCGCATCTTCACACCATCCGCCGGCCCGCGAAAGCCGCGGCGATCCGGGAATCGGCCGGGTGACCGTGATCGGACCGCGGCCCAGCGCCCGACGGGATGCGCTGCCCGTCGCGCTGGGAGAGAATGCGGCGACACACCACACACGGTCGCACCGGCCTGCCGGCAGCGCCGCAACCACCCCGGGGGAGACACCATGAGAAAGAACGCCGCACTCGCGAAATGGCGCGCCGGCCAGCAGACCATCGGCGGCTGGCTGTCCTTGTCGAACACCCACAGCGCCGAGGCGCTCTCCAAGATCGGCTTCGACTGGCTGTGCGTGGACATGCAGCACGGCCTGCTCGACTACGGCGACCTGCGGCACATGCTGCCGGCCATCTCGGGCAGCGACACCACCCCCATCGTGCGGGTCTCGGGCAATGACCCGCGCGAGATCATGAAGGCGCTCGACGCCGGCGCGTACGGCGTGATCGTGCCGCTGGTCAACACCCGCGAGGAAGCCGCCGCGGCCATCTCGGCCTGCCGCTATCCGCCGCTGGGCAGCCGCTCCTTCGGGCCGCTGCGCGCCGGGCTCTACGGCGGCGCGGGCTACGCGAAAGAGGCCAACGACGAGATGGCCTGCATCGCGATGATCGAGACCCGCCAGGGGCTGGACAACCTCGAGGCGATCGTCAGCACGCCCGGTCTGGGCGGGGTGTACATCGGCCCGGCCGACCTCGCCCTGGCCATCGGCCTGCCCGCGCAGGGCGACACCGATGAGCCCCGGCACCTCGAGACCGTCGATCGCATCCTGCAGACCTGCAAGAAGCACAAGGTGCCCGCCGGCATCCACACCAGCAGCCTGGCCTGGGCCAAGCGCCGGCTGGCGGCGGGCTTCGAGTTCGTCACCCTGGGCTCGGACATCGGCTTCATGATGTCGGCGGCCACGGCCGAACTCGCCAGCGCGCGCGGCACGATCGCCCCCAAGGGCCCGGCCACCGCGTACTGATCGGCAGTGCCGGCCCGCGCCCGCGGCCGGCCGGCGCCGCGCCTGTCCCTTGATGCCTGGCGGCCCACGCGCCGCCGCTGCTGCGAGACCTCCGCATGAGCTCCTCACCGCTGCCCACCCGCCAGCAGGCGCTGGCCACGCTCACCGCGCCCGGCCAGCCCCATGAACTCCAGACCCGCGAGATCGGCGGGCGGGCGCTGCGCCTGTTCGTGAACGCCCCGGCCTCGCTGCGGCAGCTGTTCGAGGACACCGCCAGCGATCAGCCCTTCCTGGTCTACCAGGACGAACGCCTGAGCTTTGCCCAGACCCGGCAGCGCGCGGCCGCGCTGGCCAGCGTGCTGGTCGCCCGCTACGGCGTGGGTCACGGCGATCGGGTGGCGATCTCGATGCGCAACTACCCGGAATGGGTGATCGCCTTCACCGCGGCCACCTCGATCGGGGCGGTGGCGGTGGCCATGAACGCATGGTGGCAGCCCGACGAGATGGCCTATGGCCTGCGCGACAGCGGCGCGCGGGTGCTGATCGCCGACCAGGAGCGGCTCGATCGCTTCGTGCAGAGCGGCGCCACTGGCGTGCAGGCGATCGCCGTGCGCGCGAGCGCCGCGCCGGCCGGCGTGCCTGACTTCAACGCGCTGCTGGCGCAGGCCGGCAACCCGGCCATGCCGCCGGCCACCGTCCAGGGCGAAGACCTCGCCGCCATCTTCTACACCTCGGGCTCCACCGGCCATCCCAAGGGCGTGATGCTCAGCCACCGCAGCGTGCTGGCCGCGCTGCTGTCCTGGGAGCTCGATGCGCAGGCGGCCATCCTCATGAGCGGCCAGCCTGCGCCGGCGCCCGCGCACCCGCCCTGCACCCTGCTGGCGGTGCCGCTCTTCCATGCCACCGGCTCGCATGCGGTCTGGCTGAGCTGCTACCGGCAGCAGCGCCGCATGGTGTGCATGCACAAGTGGGATGCGCAGCAGGCCGCCGAGCTCATCGAGCGCGAGCGCATCACCTCGTTCGTCGCGCCGGCCGCCATGACCGGCGACCTTGTGCGCGAGGCGCAGCGCACGCAGCGTGACCTCTCCTCCATGCTCGCCGTGGGCGGGGGCGGCGCGCCGCGGGCGCCCGAACAGGTGCGGCAGATCGACCGGTCGTTCGCCAACGCCCTGCCCGGCACCGGCTGGGGCATGACCGAGACCAACGCCATCGGCGCCGGCATCGGCGGCGAGGAGTACCTCGTGCGGCCTGCCAGCTCGGGCCGCTGCTCGGCGGTGATGGAGCTCAGGGTGGTCGACGACCAGGGCCGCGCCCTGCCCGCCGGCGAGCGCGGCGAGCTCCTCGTGCGCGGCACCGGCATGTTCAGCGGCTACTGGAACCGGCCCGAGCTCAACGCCACCGTGTTCGAGGATGGCTGGTTCCGCACCGGCGACGTGGCCTACCTCGACGACGAGGGCTATCTCTTCATCGTCGATCGCATCAAGGACCTGATCATTCGCGGTGGCGAGAACATCGGCTGCGGCCAGGTCGAGGCCGCGCTGCTGATGCACCCGCAGGTGCACGAGGCCGCGGTGTACGCCGTGCCCGACGAGCGGCTGGGCGAGGAGGTGGGCGCCACGGTGCATTGCAGCGAGCCGCTCGAACCGGAGGCCCTGCGCGACTTCCTGGCCGGACACCTCGCCCGCTTCGAGGTGCCGCGCTACATCCTGAAATCCGAGGGTCCGCTGCCGCGCACCGCATCCGGCAAGATTCTCAAGCGCCAGTTGCGCGATGCCGCAGTGGCCGCCCTGGGCGTGAACGCCTCCTGAGGAGACAGCCGACATGAGCCAATCCATCCCCGGCTACGATGTGCCGGCCGTCGAGGCCTGGATCGCCGCCCATGTGCGCGGCCTCACCCCGCCGCTGCGCTGGACCCGCCTGGAAGGCGGCCACAGCAACCTCACCTACCGGCTCGATGACGCGCAGGGCCGCAGCGCGGTGATCCGCCGCCCGCCCATGGGCGAGCTGCTGCCCAAGGCGCACGACATGGAGCGCGAGTGGCAGCTCATCAGCGCCCTGGGGCCCACCGCGGTGCCGGTGCCGGCGGCGCTGGGCCTGTGCACCGACCACGCGGTCACCGGCGCCAACTTCTACGTGATGGGGATGGTCGACGGCCACCCGCTCTACAGCGCCAAGGACACCCTGCGCTGGGTGCCGGCCGATCGGCGGATGGTCTTTGCCAACTCGTTCATCGACGTGCTGGCCGACCTGCACGCGGTGGATCCCGACGCGGTGGGCCTGGGCAACCTGGGCAAGCGTGACAGCTATGTGGGCCGGCAGCTCAACGCCTGGTACCGCTCCTGGACGGCCTCGGCGCAGGCCGCGAGGTACGACGACCCGCGTGCGCACTCGCTGCAGAAATTCTTTCTGGAGAACCTGCCGCAGCAGGAACCGGCGCGGGTGGTGCACGGTGACTACGGCACCCACAACGTGCTGGTGGGGCCGCAGGCCACCGTGGCCGCGGTGGTCGACTGGGAGATCTCCACCCTGGGTGACCCGCTGGCCGACCTGGCCTACGCGCTCAACTGGTGGCCAGACGCCCGGGATGCCATCCCGCAGGCCGACGATGCGTCCACCTCGGTGCCAGGCTTCCCCGATCGAGCCGCGATGGCCCGGCGCTATGCCGAGCGCAGCGGCCGCGACATCTCGCGCATCGAATACTACCTGGGCTTCAATCGCTGGAAGACCGCGATGATCGTGCACGGGGTCTATGCCCGCTACCTCGAAGGCAAGAAGAGCAGCGCCGGCATAGACCTCGACCACATGCGCGGGCGGATCGGCACGGCGCTCACCCTGGCCGAGCAGGCGGTGGAGCGGGTGCAGCGCGCCGCCTGAGCGGCGCGCGCCGGCACCTCAGGAGGTGCCGACGATCCCGCCGTCGCAGGCGATCACCTGGCCCACCACGAACTCGCCGGCCCGCGAGCTCAGGTAGATCGCCAGCCCCGCGATGTCCTGCGGGGTGCCCACCCGACCGCTCGGGTTGCGCGCGCCCACGCTGTCCCAGTCCACCCCCTCGGTGGCCCCGCCGAAGCCCACGCCGGTGCTGAGCATCCAGGTGGGAAACGGCCCCGGCGCGATCGCGTTGCACAGGATGCGCTCGCGGGTGAGGTGCGCGGCCAGGAAGCGGGTGAGGTGATGCACCGCCGCCTTGGACGCGCCGTAGGAGAAGGTGTCGAAGATCGCGCTCTTCAGGCCATCGATGGAGCCGATGTTGATCACCCGCGCCGGGCTGGGCCCGGCGCCGGCGGCGCGCAGCAGCGGCAGCAGCTGCTGGGTGAGGAAGAACACCCCCTTCACGTTGGTGTCCATGACCTTGTCCCAGCCGATCTCGGGGAACTCGTCGATCGGCGCGCCCCAGGCCGCGCCGGCGTTGTTCACCAGGATGTCCAGGCGCGGCTCGAGCGCCGACAGGCGCTTGGCGAGCGAGCCCACGCCCTCGATGCGGGAGAGGTCGGCGGCCAGCGGGATGCACTGGCCCCCCCAGGTCTGCTCCAGACGCTTCGCGGTGGCTTCGCAGGCATCGGCCTTGCGCGAGGAGATGTAGACCTTCGCGCCGGCAGCCATGAACCCGGCGGCGATCATCTCGCCGATGCCGCGCGAGCCGCCGGTGACCAGGGCGACCTTGCCCCGGATGGAGAAGAGATCATCGAACATCGGGTTCATGGCGAGGGCCCGCTCAGTTGCGCCAGACCATCGAGGAGGTCATTTCCTCGTCGTCGCTCTCGAGGCGGCGGACCTCGTTGCGGCCCACCACCAGGTGGTGGACCTCATCGGGGCCGTCGGCCAGGCGCAGGGTGCGCTGGCCGGTGTACATGCCGGCGAGCGGGGTCCACTGCGAGATGCCGGTGGCGCCGTGCATCTGGATGGCCTGGTCGATGATCTTGCAGACCTTCTCGGGCACCATGGCCTTGACCATGTGCACCCAGATGCGGGCCTCGCGGTTGCCGAGCACGTCCATGGCCTTGGCGGCCTTGAGCACCATCAGGCGCATGGCCTCGATCTCGATGCGCGCCCGCGACACGATCTCGATGTTGCCGCCCAGCCAGATGATCTTCTTGCCGAAGGCCTCGCGCGACAGGCCGCGCTTGAGCATGAGGTCAAGGGCCTTCTCGGCCTGGCCGATGGAGCGCATGCAGTGGTGGATGCGGCCCGGGCCCAGGCGCACCTGGGAGATCTCGAAGCCACGGCCCTCGCCCAGCAGCATGTTGTCCTTGGGCACGCGCACATTGTCGAAGCGGATGTGCATGTGGCCGTGCGGCGCGTCATCGTCGCCGAACACGCACATCGGGCCCAGGATCTTGACGCCAGGGGTGTCGATGGGCACCAGGATCTGCGACTGCTGCTTGTGCGGCGGCGCGTCGGGGCTGGTCTTGACCATGGTGATCATGATCTTGCAGCGCGGATCGCCGGCGCCCGAGATGTAGTACTTCTCGCCGTTGAGCACCCACTCGTCGCCCTCGAGCACCGCGCGCATGCCGACGTTCTTGGCGTCGGAGGAGGCCCGGTCGGGCTCGGTCATGGCGTAGGCCGAGCGGATCTCGCCCGACAGCAGGGGCTTGAGCCACTTCTCCTTCTGGGCCGGCGTGCCCACCCGCTCGAGCACCTCCATGTTGCCGGTGTCGGGCGCCGAGCAGTTCATGCACTGCGAGGCCAGCGGGTTCTTGCCGAGTTCGGCCGCGATGTAGGCGTAGTCGAGGTTGGACAGGCCCTCGCCGGTCTCGGCATCGGGCAGGAAGAAGTTCCACAGGCCCTGGCGCTTGGCCTCGTTCTTGGCCTCCTCGAGCAGCTCGAGCTGGCCGGGCACATAGCTCCAGCGGTCGGCCCGACCTTCGCCCAGCGCGAAGAACTTCTCGGACATGGGATCGACCACCTCGCTGACGAAGCGCTTGACCTGCTCGAGCAGGGGCAGCGACTTGTCGCTCATGCGCAGGTCGTGGAGGTCATCTTGCGGATTGCCGCCGAAGCCGGTGGCCGGCTTGGTGGCGCTGCTGGTGGTGGTGCTCATGGTGTCATCTCCGTGCGTGTGATCGAAACCGGAAACCTCGTGCTCCGGCCCGCGGGCGGTGCGGGTGGCTCAGGCCACCAGCCCCTGCGCGCGGGCCGCTTCCATCCGCAGCCACTCGGGCGAGCCGAGCATCTGGCGGTTGAATCCGATGCGCTTGAACCAGTAGTGCAGACCGAGCAGGTCGGTGAAGCCCATGCCCCCGTGCACTTCGGTGGTGGACTTGGCCGCCTGCCGGCCGATCTCGTCGATGTGCGACTTGAGCAGGCAGACATTGCCATGCGCCGCCAGCGGCGACTCGCCGAGCTCGTGTCCGGTGTACCACAGGTAGGCCCGGGCCGGCTCGAGATCGGCCGCCACAGCGGCACACAGGTGTTTCACCGCCTGGAAGGAACCGATCACCCGACCGAACTGCTGGCGCTGATTGGCATAGGCCACCGCCTGATCGAGCATGGCCTGGGCGGCACCCAGGGTGTCGGCGGCGAGCACCGCGCGGCCGATGTCCAGCACATGGGCGATCACCGCCGCGCTGGCGCCGGGCAACGGCTCGGCCGGCGTGGCGTCGAACACCAGCTCGGCGATCGGGCGGGTGCGGTCGATGGTCTCCAGGGGCGTCAGGCGCAGGCCCGGCGCATCGGCCGCCACCAGATGCAGACCGGCGGCGTCATCGGCCACCAGCCAGGCATCGGCCTGGGCATCGAGCACATGCAGCGTCCGGCCGTGCAGCCGGCCATCACGGGCCTGCACGCCGGCACCGGCGCGCGCGCCGCTGCGCTCGGCCAGGGCCGCGCCCACCACGCGCCGGCCGGCAGCGATCTCGGCCAGCCACAGCGCCTGCTGGCCGGGGCTGCCGGCCAGACGCAGCGCGGTGGGCACCATGGCCGCGCTGGCCACGAAGGGCACCGGCGCCACATGGCGCCCGAGCGTCTCGGCCACCAGGCAGGCATCGAGGGGAGTGAGCCCCACGCCGCCCTGCGCCTCGGGGATGAGCAGCGCGGGCACGCCGAGCTCGGCCAGGCCGGCCAGCAGATCGGTGGCGCGGCCCTCGCCGCTCTCGGCGAAGCGGCGCACCCGGGCAAGCGGCGCGCGCTCGCGCAGGAAGGCCGACAGGGTGTCGGTGAGCAGCACCTGCTCGGCGGAGAGTCCGAATTCCATCAGGCCACCCCTGCTTTCGGTTCGCGCGGCATGCCCAGGCCATGCTCGGCGATGATGTTCTTCTGGATCTGGTTGGTGCCCCCGCCGATGATCAGGCCCAGGTAGTACATGTACGCGTACTGCCAGCTGCCGCCATCGCGCAGGTAGGGGTGCGTGCCGTAGGCGAGGCCGCCCTCGCCCATGACGTCGATGGCCAGCGCCTCGATCTCGTGGCGCAGCTCGGTGCCCTGCATCTTGACCACCAGCCGCGCCAGGGTGGCGTCCTGGCCGGGATTGAGCTGGCTGGAGAGCAGGCGCAGGTCGTTGAAGCGCATGGCCATCACGCGCGCCTGCAGGCGCATCAGCCGATCGAGGTAGCGGGGGTCGTCGATCAGGCGGCGGCCATCGACGGTCTCGGTCTTCATGATCTCGGCCAGCGCATTGAGCCGAGCCAGCGAGATGTTGGGATCGGCCAGCGAATTGCGCTCGTTGCGCAGGATGACGTTGGCGACCATCCAGCCATCGCCGCGGCGCCCCACGATCTGGTGGGCCGGCACCCGCACATCGGTGAAGAACACCTCGTTGAAGTTGGGGTTCAGGGTCATGTCGACCAGCGGGCGCACCTCGATGCCGGGCGTGTCCATGCGAAACAGCAGGAAGCTGATGCCACGGTGCTTGGGCGCATCGGGCTCGGTGCGCACCAGACAGAAGATCCAGTGCGCGAGATGCGCGGTGCTGGTCCAGATCTTCTGGCCGTTGACCACCCAGTGGTCGCCGTCGAGGACCGCGCTGGTGCGCAGGCTGGCCAGGTCGCTGCCCGCACCCGGCTCGGAATAGCCCTGGCACCAGATCATCTCGCCGCTGAGCGTGGGCGGAATGAATTCGCGCTTCTGCGCCTCGGTGCCGAGCTCGAGCAGGGTGGGCACGAGCATGGAGATGCCCTGCCCGCCCAGGCCCGGGCTGACCTGCGCGCTGGCGAACTCCTCGGCGATGATGCGCGACTTGAGGATGTCGGCCGGCAGCCCGGCGCCGCCATACTCGGTGGGGATGCTGCGCGCGGTGTAGCCATGCTGCACCAGCAGCCGCTGCCAGTCGCGGGCCTGCTGATCGCGCGGGCCGCCGGCCACCGGCGCGAGGTGGCGGTGGGCCGCGATGAAGCCGCGCACCTCGTCGCGGAATCGTTCGTACTCGGGTCCGTAGCTCAGGTCCATCGGCGTGACTCCGGGAACAGGGATGCGCCGCTCAGGCGGCCAGGGGCTCGGCCGACACCGGCGCGAGCAGCAGGTCGGCCAGGCGCAGGCGGTGGTGCGCGGCGTCGCCGAAGCTGTACTGCAGCCACAGCGCCCGGCGCAGGTAGAGCTGCGCGTCGCACTCCCAGGTGAAGCCGAAGCCGCCGTGGAACTGCACCGCGCGATCGCCCGCGAACACGAAGCTCTCGCCGGCTTCGACCTTGGCCATGCGCAGGGCGATCTCGGCATCGGCGCCGCGCGCGAGCAGGCTCGCCGCGTGCCAGAGGTGCGAGCGCGCGCGCTCGAGACCGACCAGGATCTCGGCGCAGGTGTGCTTGAGCGACTGGTAGCTGCCGATCTTGCGGCCGAAGGCCGAGCGCAGGTTGAGGTAGTCGACCGTGAGCGCGAGCACCGCGGCCAGCCCGCCGGTGGCTTCGGCGCAGGCCAGCAGCAGCCCGGCATCGCGCACCGCGCGCAGCGCCGCGCGCGCCCGCTCGCCGGTGATCAGCGCGGTGAGCGGCAGGCGCACGCCATGCAGGTCGACACGGAACACGCGGCGGGTCTCGTCGATGACCACCTCGGGGCGGCGCGCGCCCAGAGGCAGGGCCTGTGCCGGGATCACCGCGAGCGCGGGCTCGCCCTCGAACTGAACCGAGGCCAGCAGCAGCCCGGCCGCGCCGGCATCGGGCACCAGGGTCTTGATGCCATCGAGCACCACGCCATCGGCCTCGCGCCGGGCGCTGCAGGCCGGCGCGAATAGCGCCCAGCTGCCTTCGGCCTCCCAGAGGGCCACCGTGGCCGGCAGGCCCTGACTCAGCCGCGGCAGCCAGGCCGCCTGCAGCGCGGCATCGCCGCCGGCGAGCAGACCCTGGATGGCGAGCTGGGTGCTCACGAAAGGGGTGGCCAGCAGGTGCTGGCCCATGGGCTCGGTGACCGCCGCGACATGGGCGAGGTCGAGGCCGCTGCCGCCATGGGCCTCGGGCACCGCCATGCCGCACCAGCCCAGCGCGACGATATCGTTCCATACCGCCGGATCGTGGCCGGGATCGGCGCCGAGCAATGCGCGCACGCGGCTCACCGGAGAGCGCTCGCGGCAGAACGCGCCGGCGCTCTCCAGGAGCATGGCCTGTTCGTCGGTGCAGCTCAGGGTCTGGTCGAGCGGGTGCATGGCGTCAGTCCTTGGGCAGGCCGAGCACCCGCTCGCCCACGATGTTGGCCTGGATCTGGCTGGTGCCGCCGCCGATGGTGGACGCGAAGGCGTTGAAGTAGGCGCGCTGCCACTTGCCGCCCGCCAGGGCGTGCGGGTCGCCCACCCAGCGCACCGCATTGCCGCCCTGCAGCGAGAGCGCGAACTGGAACAGGCGCCGGCGGTGCTCGGAGGTGCGCAGCTTGTTCGACAGCGGCACCGCGTCGGGCCGCTCGCCGCGCAGCGCCGGAATGCGCGCGCGCGCGGTGCTCAGGCGATCGCCCTGGTCTTCGATGAGAAAGCGCACCATCTGGTCGCGCACGAACGGATCATCGAGCGCCGGGCGGCCATCGCGGCGCGCCGCGCGCGCGATCTCGAGCACATCGCCCACGCCCAGCGACATCCGCGCCAGGCCACCCGCCTGGCCGCCGGTGGCGCCGCGCTCGAAGGTGAGGGTCATCATGGCCATCTTCCAGCCCTCGCCCTCCTGACCCATGAGGCAGTCGGCCGGGATGCGGGCGTCGTGGAAGAAGGTCTGGTTGAAGCCGAACTCGCCGGTGAGCTTGCGGATGGGCCGCGCCTCGATGCCCGGCACCTGCATGGGCGAGAGAAAGAACGACAGGCCAGCGAAGCGCCGCGACTGCGGATCGGTGCGGGCCAGCAGGATCATGTACTTCGCGTAGCTGCCCAGGCTGGTCCAGATCTTGGCGCCGTTGACCACATAGCTGTCGCCATCGCGCACGGCGCGGGTCTGGGTGTTGGCGAGGTCGGAGCCCTGGTCGGGCTCGGAGAAGCCCTGGCACCAGATGTCCTCGGCGCTCAGGATGTTGCGGATGTAGCGCTGCTTCTGGGCCTCGGTGCCGATGGCCAGGATGAGCGGGCCGGCCCAGTTCAGGCCGATGGTGTTGGGCACGAAGGGCAGCTTCAGGCGGGCCATCTCGGCATTGACCACGTCCTGGTAGGCCTGCAGCAGCCCGCCGCCCCCGTAGGCCCGCGGCCACGCCATGCCGAGATAGCCTGCCTGGTAGAGGGTGTGCTGCCACTCGCGCAGGTACTCGAACTGCTGATCGGTACCCACCTCCATGAAGGACTCGGGCAGCAGGAAATCGGGCTCGGGCGGCCGGTTGGCCTGCAGCCAGGCCACCACCTCGCGGCGGAACTCGGCGAGCTCGGCGGGGGTGGGCGCGGCGCTGCGGTCGGTGACACCCGGGCCAGCCGCCGCGGCCGCCCGCGGGCCCGCGGCCGGCACCGCGCTCATGACTGCCCCTCGGTGCTGACCCAGGCCGGCGGACGCTTCTCGCGGAAGGCGGCCATGCCCTCGGCGGCCTCGGCCGACAGGAACATGCGCCGGCTCCAGCCGGCCATCTCGATGAAGCCTTCGGTGACCGAGACCTGCTGCACCCGGCGCACCAGCCGCTTGCACTCGGCCGCGGCGATGGGGCCGCCGAGCTTGAGCATGTCGATGACCTCCTGCACCGCCTGGTGCAGCTGCGCGGCAGGCACCGCGCGATGGGCCAGGCCCATGGCCACCGACTCGGTGCCGCTGAAGCGCTCGCCGGTGAGAAAGAGCTTCATGGCATGGTGCGCGCCCAGCTTGGGCACGCACACCACCGCGATGATGGCCGGGATGACGCCGATGCGCACCTCGGAGAAGCTGTGCGGCGCGTCTTCGGCGGTGATGACGATGTCGGCCGCGCCGACCAGCCCGAGCCCGCCGGCGAAGGCCGCGCCATTGACCGCGACGATCACCGGCTTGGGGCTGTCCATCATGCGCTTGAGCACCTCGGGCAGCGAGACCGCGCGCGCGCCATCGCTGGCCGTGCCGGGCGGGTTCTTGAGATCGGCGCCGGCGCAGAAGGCCGGGCCCTTGCCGGTGATGACGATGCAGCGCGCGGCCGGGTCTTTCAGGGCCGCCTGCAGATGGTCATCGAGCTCGTTGACCAGCACCGCCGAGAGCGCGTTGCGGTTCTCGGGGCGGTTGAGCGTGATCCAGGCCGCGCCATCGCGGACCTCGTAGAGGGTGGCTTCGGTGCCGGGCACGGGCTACTCCTTGTGTTCGTCGAGCTGGATGAGCAACGCGCCGTTGGCCACCTGCTCGCCTTCGGTCACGCGCACAGAATCGATCCGGCCGGCCGCCGGTGCGGTGATGCGGTGCTCCATCTTCATGGCCTCGAGCACCAGCAGCAGCTCGCCCTTGGCCACGCTCTGGCCGGGCTGCACCGCCACCGCGAGCACGCGGCCGGGCATCGGCGCCTTCAGGCCGCCGCTGAACTGCGCGCCAGCGGCTGCCGGAAAGCGCGACTGGCGCTGCAGTTCGAGGTCGCCGAAGGGCCCGTGCACCAGGTGCCGGTCTGCGCTCACCGTGACCGCGAGGGCCACCCGCAGGCCATCGGCCTCGAAGGCGATGCCGCCGGCATCGGCCTGCAGCACCCGCACCTCGCGCTGGCGGCCCTCGAGGCTGACCGCGAGCGTGCCGTCGCGGCGGGCCTGGTACTCGACCGTGAGCCGCCGCTCGCCCAGGCTGAAGACGATGCGCTCGGGCGGCATGACCGAGTTGCGAAAGCCCGCCGGCAGGCTGCGCAGCACCCGGGCAGCCGCGCGGTTGGCCGCCCGCTGATGCAGGGCCGCGCCGATCGCGGCCAGCGCGAGCTGCGCCTCGGGCAGCACCCGCACCGGCGCCGGCGCCACGCGGGCGATGAAGTCGGTGGTGGTGTCGCCGGCCAGGAACTCGGGGGTGCGCAGCGTGGCCACCAGGAAATCGCGGTTGCTGACGATGCCCTGCAGGCGGGTGGTCTCGAGCGCGCGGGCCAGCCGCGCGGCAGCCTCGCGGCGGGTGGGCGCGTGGACGATCACCTTGGCGATCATGGGATCGAACTCGATGGCCACCTCGCTGCCGGACTCGACACCGGCATCGAAGCGCACGCCCTCGCCTTCGGCCGGCGTCCAGACCTCGATGCGGCCGGGCGTGGGCAGGAAGTCCTGGGCGGGGTTCTCGGCGCACAGCCGGGCCTCGATGGCGTGGCCGGTGATGCGAAGCTCAGCCTGGCCGTACCCCAGGGGCTCGCCCTGCGCCACGCGCAACTGCTCGCGCACCAGGTCGAGGCCGGTGATGGCCTCGGTGACGGGATGCTCGACCTGCAGGCGGGTGTTCACCTCGAGGAAGAAGAACTCGCGGCCCGAGAGCAGGAACTCCACCGTGCCCGCCGAGCGGTAGGCGATGGCACGCGCGGCCAGCAGCGCGGCCTCGCCCATGCGCGCGCGCAGCTCGGCGTCGAGCGCCGGCGAGGGCGCCTCCTCGATGATCTTCTGATGACGCCGCTGGATGGAGCACTCGCGCTCGAACAGGTGCACGAGGTTGCCGTGGGCATCGCCCAGGATCTGGATCTCGACGTGGCGCGAATGCGTGAGCCAGCGCTCGAGGAACACCGTGCCGTTGCCGAAGGCCGCGGTGGCCTCGCGGCGCGCCGCGGCAATGGCCTGCGGGAGCTCGGCCGGGCTGTGCACCACCCGCATGCCGCGGCCGCCGCCGCCGGCCGCGGCCTTGATGAGCACCGGGTAGCCGATACGCTGCGCCGCCGGCAGCGGGTCTTCGCCCTCGGTGAGCTCATGGGCCTGCAGCGTGGGCACGCCTACGGTCTGCATCAGGCGCTTGGCGGCGAGCTTGTCGCCGATGCCGCGGATGGCCTCGGGCGTGGGGCCCACCCAGGTGAGGCCGGCGTCGATCACCGCCTGCGCGAAGCCGGCGTTCTCGGACAGGAAGCCGTAGCCGGGATGCACGGCATCGGCGCCGGTGTCGTGGCAGGCCTGCAGCAGCTTGTCGATGCGCAGGTAGGTCTCGGCCGAGCTGCGACCGCGCAAGGCCACCGCGGTATCGGCCTCGCGCACATGGGGCGCGCCGGCGTCGCCATCGGCGTAGACCGCCACCGTGCCGATGCCCATGCGATGGGCGGTGCGCTGGATGCGGCGCGCGATCTCGCCGCGGTTGGCCACCAGCAGCCGGGTGATGGGCCGCATGATCACATCCGCCATGTGCCGTACTCCCGGGCGCCTGCCACCGTCTTGTTGTGACACGCCGACAGCGCGATACCCAGCACGGAGCGGGTGTCGCGCGGATCGATCATGCCGTCGTCGGAGACCCGCGCCGTGGCGTAGAGCCCCTTGGAGCGCTCCTCGGCCCAGTGCTCGACGGCCTCCACCCGCTTCTCGTTGGCGGCCTCGTCGAAGACCTCGCCACGCCGTTCGGTGGCGGCACGCTGCACGATGGTCATGACGCCGGCCATCTGCTTCGGGCCCATGACCGCGATCTTGGCGGTGGGCCAGATGAAGGTGAAGCGGGTGCCGAAGGCCCGGCCGCTCATGCCGTAGTTGCCCGCGCCGTAGGAGGCGCCGACGATCACGGTGAGATGCGGCACGGTGGAGTTGGACACCGCGTTGATCATCTTCGAGCCGTTCTTGGTGATGCCGCCCTGCTCGAAGTCGGTGCCGACGATGAAGCCGGTGATGTTGTGCAGGAACAGCAGCGGCACGTCGATCTGGTTGCACAGCTGGATGAACTGCGCGGCCTTCTCGGCGGCCTCCGAGAACAGCGCGCCGTTGTTGCCGACGATGCCCACCGGAAAGCCGTGGATGGAGGCCCAGCCGGTGACCAGCGTGGGGCCGTAGAGCGGCTTGAATTCCTCGAAGCGCGAGCCGTCGACCACCCGCGCGATCACCTCGCGGATGTCGAAGGGCTGGCGCAGGTCCCTGGAGACCAGGCCGAGCAGCTGCTCGGGGTCATGCACCGGCTCGTCGGGCGTCAGCGTGGGGCCGGGGCCCTGCTTGCGCCAGTTGAGGTGGGCCACCACCTCGCGGCACATGCGGATGCCGTCGACCTCGTCGTCGGCGAGGTAATCGCCCAGGCCCGAGACCGCGCAATGCATCTGGGCGCCGCCCAGGCTTTCCTCGTCGGCGTCTTCGCCGGTGGCCATCTTGACCAGCGGCGGGCCGCCCAGGAACACCTTGGACTGACCGCGGATGAAGATGTTGTAGTCGCTCATGCCGGGCTGGTAGGCCCCGCCCGCGGTGGAGGCGCCGAACACCACCGAGATGGTGGGGATGCGCAGCTTGGAGAGCTCGGTGATCTCGTAGAAGAGCCGGCCCGACTCGGCGAAGTGCCCGGTCTCGCGGCGGATGGCCGCCTCGGGGTTGCCATCGCCGGCATCGCCGCGCAGGTCGGCGCCGGCCGACTCGACGAACTGCACGTAGGGCATGCGGTTGGTGCGGGCGATCTCGAGGCCGCGCATCAGCTTCTTGGCGTTGAAGGCATTGAAGGCGCCGGCCCGCACGGAGGGGTCATGGCCGAGGATCACGCACTCGACGCCCTCGATGACGCCGATGCCCACCACGAAGCCGGAGCCGACCGTGAAGTTGGAGCGCCAGGCGGCCAGCGGGCTGATCTCGAGGAAGGGCGAGTCGGGGTCGAGCACCAGCGCGATGCGCTCGCGCAGCGGCATCTTGCCGCGGGCGCGCAGCCGCGCCATGGTCTCCTCACCACCGCCGGCGGCCGCCTCGCGGCTGAGCGCCTCGAGCTGCTCGATGGCCTCGAGCATGTCGGTGCGGTTGCGCGCGAAGGCCTCGCTGCGGGCATCGAGCCGGGAATCGAGCACGGGCATGGGCGGCTCCGGGTCAGCGTTCCATGGCCAGCTGGAAGGCCGGCCGCTGCGTGATGCCGTCCCAGTAGCGCCGGACATTGGGGGTGAACACCTCCTCGATGTCGAGCGACTGCGCCAGCACGATCGCGTAGGTGATGCAGATGTCGGCGATGGTGAAGCGGTTGGCGCACAGGTACTGGCGATCGGCCGTGGCCTCCTCGACGCAGCGCATGCGGGCGAGGAACCACTTGCGGTAGTCGGAGGCCACCTGCGGGTTGCGCCGCTCCTCGGGCTCGAGGCGGGTGTAGCGCAGCACCAGGGTCTGCGGGAAGGTGAGCGTGGCGTCGCTGCGGTGCAGCCAGTTGAGGTAGTCGCCGTAGTCGGGCTCATCGGGGCGCACCGCCAGCGGCGTGGGGCCGTAGCGATCGACCAGGTACTGGCAGATGCCGGCGGACTCGGTCATCTTCACGGCGCCGTCGACCAGGCAGGGCACCGTGCCCAGCGGATTGACCTTGAGGTATTCCTTGTGCAGCACCCGGGGCGGGAACGGCAGGGTCACCAGCTCATGGGGCAGGCCCATCTCGAGCAGGGTCCAGAGGGGCCGCATGGAGCGGGCGCGCTTGCAGTGGTAGAGGGTGAGGGTCATCGGATTCCTGTGGCGGGATCGGCGCCGGGATGGGTGCGGGCGAAACGAGACGGACAAACGTGACGGGCAGGCGCGGCCGGCGGGCGCGGGCCTCAGCGGCGCAGCAGGGCGTCGTCGGCCTTCCAGGGGGAGAGCTGGCCCTGATAGACCTGCGGCCCCTTGCGGAAGTGGGCCGCCTCCTCGAGGGTCTCGACGAACGGCATGTCGATGGGATAGAGCGCCTCGCCGCGCGGCCGCGGCCCCGACCTGGAGACATGGCCGTACAGCGGATGGCCGACCACCTCCTCGGCGATGGCCACCGCCTCGATGAGCTTGTCGAGCCGGTAGCCGGTCTCGATGCCCATCTCGTGGCAGAGGTCGACGAAGTCTTCGGTGGGCACATGGCCGGCCGAGCGGCCGTTGCCGCAATACGGGCAGCCGCCCATGCCGCCCAGGCAGGTGTCGAACTCGCGGGCGCCGAGCTGCAGGGCCTCGTAGTAGCTGGCCAGCGTGGCGCCGCGCTGGTTGTGCAGGTGCATGTGGAAATCGGTGATCGAGGGCCAGCGATCGCGGATCTCGGTGAGGGTCTGGCGCACCAGGTGCGGCAGGTTCCAGCCCATGGCCTCGAGGAACGAGACCCGCACCACGGTGATGCCGGCGGCCTGCCACTTGCCGATCATGAGCTCGAGCAGGGCCATGCGCTGCTCGCGGCTGAACGGGCCCTCGAAGTTGGAGCCGAAGGGATTGCCGATGGCCACCGAGGCCTGGGTGGCGCCGGCGGCGCGCGCCGCGGCGATGGTGGCGTCGAGCGCGGCGATCTGCTGCGCCTGGGTGCGGTTGTAGTTGCGCCTGGCGAAGGAGTCGCAGAGCTCGACCGAGGTGGACGGCAGGCGGCCCTCGCGGCGCACGTTCAGCTTGGGATACCAGCGGTCGGCGCGGTCATAGCCGGTCTTGTTGAAGACCGCGGCGGTGTAGCGGATGCCGGGCTTGGGCACGAAGCGCTCGGCGATCTCGTCGATGCAGGCCATCTGCGGCGTCCACTTGGGGTGGGCGAAGGAGCCGATGGAGATGACCTTGGCGCCGGTCTCGCCCAGCGCATCGAGCAGCCGCAGCTTGGCCTCGACCGGGATGGCCGCGCTCTCGATCTGCAGGCCCTCGCGCATGGTGTCGTCGGTGATGGTGACGGACTTGGGCAGCAGGCTCATGGCAGGTTCCGCGCAGGCACAGAGGTGGGCCATTGTGGCGCGGATGGGCCCGGCCCATCACGGCGGGGTGGGCAGAACCGGAAGGCGCAGCCGCTCGATCGCCCAGTCGATGTGCTCGCGCAGCAGCGGGCTGGCATCGGGCAGCCGGGCGCGCAGGGCCGCCAGCGCGGCGTCGCGGCCGGGCTCGCTGACATTGCCCAGGGCCACGGCGAGATTGCGCAGCCAGCGCTCGTGGCCGATGCGCCGGATGGCCGAACCCGCCATCCGGCTCAGGAACTGCGTCTCGTCCCAGGCGAAGAGCTCGGCCAGGGTAGCGGCGTCGAGCCGGTGGCGCGGCGCGAAGTCGGGCTCGGTGGCCGGCTGGGCGTAGCGGTTCCAGGGGCACACCAGCTGACAATCGTCGCAACCGTAGATCCGGTTGCCGATCGCCGGCCGCAGCGGCTCGGGGATCGGACCATCGAGCTCGATGGTGAGGTAGCTGATGCAGCGCCGGGCATCGAGCCGGTAGGGCGCGACGATGGCGCCGGTGGGGCAGGCCTGCAGGCAGCGCTCGCAGCTGCCGCAGTGCTCGCTCACCGGGTCGGCCGGCGCGAGCGGCAGGTCGGTGTAGAGCGTGCCCAGGAAGAACATCGAGCCCTGCTCGCGGTTGAGCAGCAGGGTGTGCTTGCCGCGCCAGCCCAGGCCGGCGCGGCGGGCGAGCTCCACCTCCAAGACCGGGCCCGAGTCGCAGAACACGCGGTGCCCGAAGCGGCCGATCTCGGTGCCGATGCGGTCGGCCAGGCGCTGCAGACGGGCCCGCACCAGCTTGTGGTAATCACGACCCAGGGCGTAGCGCGAGACGAAGGCGCGTTCGGCGGCGCCCAGCGTGGCCCAGGCGCGCTCGCGCCAGTCGGGATCGGCCGGGGCGTAGTCCATGGTGACCATGAGCGCGCTCACGGTGCCGGGCACCAGCTCGGCCGGGCGCGCCCGGCGCTCGCCATGGCGGGCCATATAATCCATCTCGCCGTGGAAGCCGGCCGCGAGCCACTGCCGCAGGCCGGGTTCGGCCGTGCTCAGGTCGATGCCGGCCACGCCCGCGCTGGCAAAGCCCAGCTCGCGCGCCCAGCCGACCAGCCGCGCCGGCAGATCCGGCGGCACGGCCGCCAATGCGCCCCCGGGCGCCACGCCCCCCCTGTCCGACTCGCCCTGCATGTCCGTCCCGGAAACCTCGCTGACCCTGCTGCTCAGAGACGAATCAGCCACGGCAGCCCTGGCCGCCGCGCTGGCGCCGCGCATGGGCCCGGGCGTGCGCCTGTACCTGAGCGGCGAGCTGGGCAGCGGCAAGACCGCCTTCACCCGTGCCCTGCTGCGCGCGCTCGGCCATGCCGGCCGGGTGCGCAGCCCGAGCTTCACCCTCGCCGAACCGTACCATTTGTCGAGCTTTGCGCTGTATCATTTTGATTTTTATCGGTTCTCTGACAGCAATGAGTGGCGTGAGGCGGGCTTCGAGGAGTGGCTTGGCGATGACACCGCGGCGGTGGTCGAGTGGCCCGAGATGGCCGCTGGCAGCCTGCCCGCGGCCGATCTGCGCCTGGCGCTCGCGGCCACCGATGACCCGCAGCAGCGGCAGGTGCGGCTGGATGCCGGCACCGAGCGAGGGCAGGCATGGCTGAGCGCGCTGGCCGGCCGCGTGACGCGCGGCGAACTCGACGGGATCTGCTGCTCGGCGCCCTCGGCACCCCGCTGCTGAGCCTGAACGCGCCCCTGGCCCATGCCGCGGCGGTGCTGGCGGTGCGGGTCTGGCCGGCGCGCGAGTACACCCGCATCGCTCTGGAGCTTGACCAGGAACTGCCCCACACCGAGACCCTGGTGCCCGACCCGCCGCGCCTGGTGGTCGACCTGGAGGGGCTGGAGCTCGACACCTCGCTGCGCGAGCTGGTGGCCAAGGTGCGCACCGACGATCCGTACATCCGCCAGGTGCGGGTGGGCCAGTACAAGCCCCGGGTGGTGCGGCTGGTGTTCGACCTGAAGACCGAGACCGCGCCGCAGGTGTTCACGCTGGCGCCGGTCGGCCAGTACGGGCACCGTCTGGTCATCGACCTCTATCCCGCCCAGGAAGACCCGCTGCTCGCCCTGCTGCAGGAGGTGCAGCGGCGCGAGGCGAATGCCGGCGCCGGGGGCCGCGCGCTGCAGGCCGAGCCGCCGCGCGAGACCGTGCCCACCACCGAGGAGGCCGCGCGCCGGCGGCCGGCCCCGGCAGTGACGCGGCTGGTGACCATCGCGATCGACCCCGGCCACGGCGGCGAGGATCCTGGCGCCATCGGCCAGGCGGGCACCCGCGAGAAGGACGTGGTGCTGGCCATCTCGCAGCGGCTGCGCGACCTGCTCGCGCAGGAGCCGAACATGCGGCCCTTCCTCACCCGCGACGCCGACTTCTTCGTGCCGCTGGGCGTGCGGGTGCAGAAGGCGCGCGCGGTGCAGGCCGACCTGTTCGTGTCGATCCACGCCGACGCCTTCGTGCGACCCGATGCCCGCGGCGCCTCGGTGTTCGTGCTCTCGGAGGGCGGCGCGAGCAGCAGCGCCGCGCGCTGGATGGCCGACCGCGAGAACCGCGCCGACCTGATCGGCGGCGTGAACCTGGGCGGGCGCAATCGCGAGGTGGCGCAGCTGCTGCTGCAGATGGCCACCGACACCCAGATCCGCGACAGCAGCAACCTGGCGCGCATGGTGCTGGGCCAGCTCGGCGCGGTGGGACAGCTGCACAAGCCGGCGGTGGAGCAGGCCGGCTTCGCGGTGCTCAAGGCGCCGGACATCCCCTCGGTGCTGGTGGAGACCGCCTTCATCAGCAACCCGCAGGAGGAAAAGCGCCTGGCCGACCCCGACTACCAGCAGAAGGTGGCGCGGGCCATCCACACCGGCATCCGCAACTACTTCCTCAGGTACCCGCCCCCGGCGCGTCCGAACCCGACCTGAGCGCGGTGCCGCCACGCGCGGCGCCCATGCCGACCAGCAGCGGAAAGCTCACCCGCACCACCGTCCCGTGGCCCCCGGGCGGGTCTTCCACGCTCACCCGCGCGCCATGCGACTGCGCGATCTCGCGCACGATCGCCAGGCCCAGGCCGGAACCCTGGCCGGTGGCGCTGCTGGCGCGCCAGAAGCGCTCGAAGACCAGTCGCCGCTCGGCCGTCGCGATGCCGGGGCCGTTGTCCTCGACCTCGGCATAGCCGCGACCGTCGCGACGGCCGCAGCGCACCGTGATGCGGCCACCGGCCGGGGTGTAGCGGATGGCGTTGTCGACCAGGTTGGAGAGCAGCTCGCGCAGCTGCCAGGCCGAACCCGGCACCTCCAGCGGCTCGGTCTCGGCGCCGAGGTCCTGGCCGCGCGCGAGCGCGGCATCGATGTGCAGCGCGATCACCTCGTCGATCAGGTCGGCGATCGCGACCACCTGACCGCCGGAGGCGTCGCGGGTGCTCTGGTCTGCCCGGCTCAGGGTGAGCAGCTGGTGGCTCAGCCGGGTGAGGCGGTCGGCCGCGCCCTGCGCCGCCGCGAGCCGGCTGGCCAGGGCCTGCGCCGCCTCGGTGTCGTCCACCGGCGGACGATCGCGCAGGCGGCGCGCCTCGCCCAGCGCCAGCTCGATCTGGCCCTTGAGACCGGCAAGCGGGGTGCGCAACTGGTGGGCGGCGTTCTCGACGAAGCGGCGCTGCGCGTCGCGGCCTTCGGCGAGCCGGTCGAACAGGGTGTCGAGGGCGGCGGTGAGCGGGCGCACCTCGACCGGCGCGGCCTGCGGTCCGAGCGGCGTGAGATCACCGGGCTCGCGGCGCGAGAGCTGGGCCGCCAGGCGCGAGAGCGGCGCGAGCGCCATGCGGATGGCCAGCAGGCACACCGCGATGGTCAGCCCGAGCATGATCGCGTCCTCGATCAGCAGCGAGGAGCGCAGCTGCTCGAGCAGCTTGCGCCGCTTGCGCTGGGTCTCGGCCACCACCACCGAGAGGTTGCCGGCATCGGTGTCGGCGGCGATGCGCACCGCGCGCAGCTCGCGGCCCTCGAGGGTCAGGTCGTAGAAGCTCGGGTCGGCATCGTCGGCGGGCAGCGCCAGCGCCGGGTTGCCGGCGAGGTGCTCGCCGCGCGGCCCCACCACCCGGTAATCGAGCGCATCGACCGGGTCATTCAGGAGCACCCGCAGGCGGTCGACCGGCAGCCGCAGCGTGCCGGGGATCTGGCCCTCGCGCACGCTCTCGCCGATGGCCACCGCGCTGTTGAGCAGCACGCGGTCGAAGGCCTCGTCGACCGTGCGATCGACCGCCCGGTAATCGAGCACGGCCGCCACCAGGATCACCTGCAGCAGGGGCAGCACCAGCCACAGCAGCAGCCGGGTGCGCACGCTCATCACCGAGCCGCGCGCATCGGGCGACACCGCCTGCGGCCCGGCGCCGGGTGGCCGCGCGAGCCCGCCGGGCGGGGTGATCACTCAGGGCTCCGTGGCGCGCTCGAGGCGATAGCCCACGCCGCGCACCGTGCGCACCGCCACCCCGGTGCCCTCGATCTTGGCGCGCAGGCGCGAGACATAGACCTCGACGGCGTTGGGCGCGATGTTGTCGTCCCAGCCGCTGATCGCCTGCAGCAGCTTGGCCTTGGGCACGACGGTCTCGGCGTGGAGCATCAGGTACTCGAGGATGGACCACTCGCGCGGCGTGAGCTCGATGGCGGTGTCGGGCCCGCGCAGCACCCGCGCGGCACGGTCGAGCTCCAGGCCGAGAAAGCCCAGCGAGCTGGCGCTCATCGAGCCGGTGCGACGGATGAGCACCCGGCAGCGCGCGACCAGCTCGCGCACCTCGAAGGGCTTGACCATGTAGTCGTCGGCGCCCCGGTCGAGCCCCTCGACCCGGTCGTCGAGCCCGTCACGGGCGGTGAGCACCAGCACCGGGATGCCGGCGCGATCCGACACGCCCCGGCGCAGGCTGGCGAGGAACTGCAGGCCGTCGCGCCCGGGCAGGCCGAGGTCGAGGATGATGAGGTCGAAGTGCTCGCTGACCAGCGCGGTGTCGGCCGACTCGGCGCTGCCCACCGCATCGACCACGAACCCGGCGTGACGCAGCCCGGAGGCGGCCGCGTCGGCCACCACGGGGTCATCCTCGATCAGCAGGATTCGCACGGGCGCGCTGCCAGTGGCGCAGGAACTCGATCACCGCCGGCAGCGCGGGAATCACGATGAAGGCCAGGGTGACCAGCGAGAAGTTCGCCTTGACCCAGTCGGTGTTGCCCACCAGATAGCCCAGGCTGACCAGGCTGCCCACCCAGATCACCGCGCCCAGGATGTTGTAGAACGCGAAGCGCGGATAGCTCATGTGGGCGATGCCGGCCACGAAGGGCGCGAAGGTGCGCACGAAGGGCAGGAAGCGGGCCACCACGATGGTGATCGGCCCATGGCGCTCGTAGAAGGCATGGGTGCGATCGAAGGCGGCGCGGTTGAACCAGCGAGAACCCTCCCAGCGGAACACCCGCGGCCCGAACCAGCGGCCCACCGAGTAGTTGAGCGCATCACCGAGCACCGCAGCGATCATCAGGGGCAGCAGCAGGCCGTTGAGGCTAATGCCGCCGACCCCGGCGATGGCGCCCGCGGCAAAGAGCAGCGAATCACCCGGCAGGAAGGGCATGACCACCAGGCCGGTCTCGACGAAGATGATCAGGAACAGCAGCGCGTAGACCCAGGTGCCGTGCTCGCGCACCACCTCGACCAGGTGACGGTCGAGGTGCAGGAAGATGTCGAGCATGGTGGCGAAGTCCATGCCGCGATGATACCCGCCGATATAATCCCTCCCGCCCGAAGTGGCGCTGCGCAACCCTGACGCCCTTGCCCGACACCCTCCGCCCCATCCGCGCCCTGCCCGATCTGCTGGTGAGCCAGATCGCCGCCGGTGAAGTGGTGGAACGCCCGGCCTCGGTGGTGAAGGAACTGCTCGAGAACGCGCTCGATGCCGGCGCGCGGCGCATCGAGGTGCGCCTGGAAGACGGCGGCATGCGCCGCATCGCCATCGTCGACGATGGCTGCGGCATTCCGCCCGCCGAGTTGCCGCTCGCGCTGCAGCGTCACGCCACCAGCAAGATCGCCTCGCTTGCCGAACTCGAACAGGTGGCCACGCTGGGGTTTCGCGGCGAGGCGCTGGCCTCGATCGCCTCGGTGGCGCGAGTGCAGATCACCAGCCGCACCGCGCAGGCGCCGCATGCCCACCGCATCGACTCCTTCGAGGACGGCATCGCGCCGGCCCCCGGCGGGCCGGGCACCTCGGTGGAGGTGCTCGAGCTCTACAGCGCCACGCCCGCGCGTCGCAAGTTCCTCAAGAGCGCCGCCACCGAGACCGCCCACTGCGCCGATGCGCTGCGCCGCGTGGCGCTCGCCCATCCCGGGGTGGCCTTCGCGCTCTGGGTGGAAGGCCGGCAGACCCTGTCCTGGCCGGCCGCCAGCTGGGTGGGCCGCGCCCTCGAGGGCCTGGGCGATGACTTTCGCGAGGCCCACCGGGTGGTCGACGCGCAGGCCGGACCGCTGCAGCTGCTGGGCATCCTCGGCCTGCCCACCGCCAGCCGCGGCCGGCCCGACCGGCAGTTCGTGCACGTGAACGGACGCTTCGTGCGCGACCGGCTGCTCACCCACGCCGCGCGCCAGGCCTACAGCGAGCTGCTGCACGGCGACCGGCATCCGGCCTATGCGCTGTTCCTCGCCATCGACCCGGGCCTGGTCGACGTCAATGTCCATCCTGCCAAGACCGAGCTGCGCTTTCGCGATCCGCAGGCGGTGCACCGCGCGCTGCAGCAGGTGATGAGCGAGGCGCTGCGCGCCGGCGCTGCCGAGCACCCGTCGCTGCAGCCCGCCCGGCCGTGGCAGGGGCCGGGCCCGGCAAGACCGGCCGCGCCAGGCGCTGCGCAGTCGGCCCTCGCGCTGGCCTTCGGCGCGCCGCCCGGCACCGCGCTGGCGGG
>JBAWWD010000002.1:0-248101 GCA_037146935.1 Burkholderiales bacterium | reverse complement strand
TCGACCAGCGACTCGCGGCAGCCGTAGAGGTTGTCGAACTTGCTCTTGGTGACCGAGTCGTTGACGTTGATCGCGCGGAACGCGAGCTCGCCGCGGGCCGACATCTGGTACAGGCGCTTCACGCCGGTGGTGGTCTCTTCGGTGACGCCCACGATCGCCTTGAGGTTGCGCTCGTAGAAGCCGGGGTCCACGGCCAGCTGGCGGCGGATGGCGTTGAACAGGCAGACCTCCTCCTCGCTGCCCGGGTGCTCCAGCACGCTGGCGTCCTTGGCGGCCTTCGTGCCCAGGTGCAGCAGCAGGGTGGCATCGCCGCCGTCATCGAGGATCATGTTCGAGGGCTGGCCGTCGGCCCACTGGAAGATCCGATGGGTGTAGTCCCAGTACTCGTCGAGGTTCTCGCCCTTGTAGGCGAACACCGGAATGCCGGCGGCGGCGATGGCCGCGGCGGCGTGGTCCTGGGTGGAGAAGATGTTGCACGAGGCCCAGCGCACATCGGCGCCGAGCGCGGTGAGCGTCTCGATCAGCACCGCGGTCTGGATGGTCATGTGCAGCGAGCCGGTGATGCGCGCGCCCTTCAGGGGCTGGCTGGCCGCGTATTCCTCGCGGATGGCCATCAGACCGGGCATCTCGGTCTCGGCGATGCGGATTTCCTTGCGGCCCCAGTCGGCAAGACCGAGGTCGGCCACCTTGAAGTCGGTGAACGGGGCGGGTTTGAGAACGGCGGACATGGTCACTCCTGTTGAGTGACCCGGAAGGGCAGGCTCGGGCATGGGCCCGATGCCGGCGGCTCTTGAGGCGCGGAAGGCCTCGAGCCTGGGCTCGCCTGCCGTGAGCGGGTCACGGTTCAGCGAGCGCCGTTGCGGTTAGCGAACGTCCCGAGCCTGGCGGGCCGGCATGCCGGCGGCCGTTGCAGCGCTCCTCGGGAAAACGGAACTATAAACCAGACCCTGCCGGATCAGCGGAATTCCAGTGAATGGTGGCGGGCGTGGAAGTCGGGCAGGCGCACACCGTAGGCGCCCACTGGCAGGCCGCTGGCGATGCGCACCTTGTTGCCCTCGAGGATCTCGACCTCGGGCTCGGTGGGCTGGCCCCGGCGGTTGCGGGCGGCGTCCCGGGGGCGCTTGGGCAGCGGCCGGCCGTTGGGCCCGGTCAGCACCAGCACCCGATGTTCGTCCTGGTGCGCGCGGTCGATCTCGATCACCAGGCCCAGCCCGCCGCTGGCGAGTTCGACGGCGCTGCCCACCGGGAACAGGCCGGTGGCCAGCGCGAACTGCTCCATGAGCGGGCCATCGAGGGATCGGTCGGCCCAGCCCATGAGCGCATTGAGCGCGTCTTCAGGTGACACCGGGTTGGCGTAAGAGCGCGCCGAGATGAGCGCGGTGTAGCAGTCGACGATGGCCGCGGCGGCGCCGTGCAGGCCGATCTCGTCACCCTTGCGGCCTTCCGGGTAGCCCGAGCCGTCGTAGCGCTCATGGTGCTCGGCCACGCCGCGGATCACGGCGTCGGGCACGCCGGGGGACGACTCCAGCAGTTCGACCGATTCGCCGACATGTTCCTTCATGCGGTCGAACTGCTTGCGGTCGAAGCGGCCGGCCACGTTGACCAGGTCGCGGGGCAGGCGCGCCTTGCCGAGGTCCAGGCACATGCCGATCGCCGCGAAGACCATGATCTCTTCCCGGGGCAGGCCGAGGTGGCGCGCGAAGCCGGCCATCAGCACCGCCGGGGTGGCGGGCGGCCGGTTGCCGAGCGAGCGCTGCTCGTGCATGCGGTCGCACCAGAGCACCGCATCGGGATGCTCGATCACGCTCTCGGCCAGGCCGAACAGCGCCGGCTCGAGCTCATGCCAGGGCAGGCTTTCCTGACCGCGGGCCGCGCGCAGCGCGGTGGCATGGGCGCCGAGCAGCCGCGCGTAGGTGTCGCGGGCGCGAGCCATGGCCTCGATGATGGTGCACTCGGTGTCGTACCGGCACGAGCGGATCGTGGGGCCGAATCGCACACGCAGTCGTTCCATCGACTGCGCGCCCACCTCGGGGCGGGCTTTGGGCCCGGACAGCCACGAGGCCAGGCGTGACAGCACGCCCTGGTTGCCCGCGGAAACGGTGACGCCACGCCCTTCACCGGCGAGCATCTGGCGCAGCTCGGAACGACGGGTGCGCGAGATGCGCAGGTCGGATCGCAGCTTGGACGGGGCGTCGGCGCCGCCGATGGGCGCGTAGTCGGCGATGACGGGCGCGGTGGCCGGCGCGGCGCGCTCGGCTTCTTCTTCCTGCTGGGTGTCGGCCCAGCCGGCCGGCGGTTCGGGCGGTTCGGCCCGGCGCGACGGGCGCGCCGACTCACGGCGGGCGGCCGGCGCCGGGGCGAGGGACTGCTCGATGGCCGACGGGCGCGGCGCGGACCACATCTCGGTGGTGTTGCTGCGATCGGCGGCCAGGGGCTCGTTGATGCGGGTGTAGGCGACGTTCTTGGGCGTCTCGGACGGGCCGGTGGTCGACATGCGGGCAGGCCCGAAGCGTTCGGGCGCCCGGCGGAAGGCGACGGGCGTGAGCGCGGCGCGTTGCGAGTCGTGTTCGCCCTCGCCGTAGAGCTGGGCCGCGATCCGGATGGCGGTGGCGCGCCCGGGGTCGGAGCGCTCGATGTCGATGAGGGCGCTCTCGGAGCGCGCGCGCATGGCCGCGGCCTGGTGGGGGTCGCTGAGGTAGACGCCCGATTTCGGGAAGGGGGTTCCCAGGAAGGCCTGACCGAGTTCGACCACGAACATGCCTGTTTCCAGGCGTGAGGAGGCGATCCGGTAGACCGTCGAGCCCTGGGGGGCGAGCGACGGGAACTCGATCTCTTCCAGTTCCTGGGACGGCGGCTTCTTCATCGGGTCGGGGTAACGAGGGTCGGGGTAACGAATTCGTCTTCGGGTGAGGTCAGTCGCGCGGCGCGATGCTCGCGCGCGTCTGGCGCCTGAACCATTGGGTACACTAAGCCATGGACGAACTGAAGGACATCCGGAAATCCTACGAAAGGGACGCGCTGACCGACGACCGGGCGCACGACGACCCGTTCGGTCAGTTCGAGCGCTGGCTGTCCGACGCCCTGGCGGCCGGGGTGCCCGAGGCCAATGCCATGACCCTGGCCACCGCCACCCCTGACGGCCGCCCCTCCAGCCGGGTGGTCCTGATCAAGGGCTTCGATGCCGCCGGCATCGTCTGGTACACCAATTATGACAGCAGGAAGGGCCGCGAACTCGCCGCGAACCCGCACGCGGCGCTGCAATTCCACTGGGTGCCCATGGAGCGGGTGGTGCGCATCGAGGGGCTGGTGTCGCGGGTCGATGCGGCAGAGTCCGATGCCTACTTCGCCAGTCGCCCGCTTTCCTCGCGGATCGGCGCCTGGGCCTCTGACCAGAGCCGCCCGATCGGGTCGCGGGCCCTGCTGGCGGCGCGGGCAGCCGAGTTCGGCCTGCGCTTCGGGCTGAACCCGCCCCGGCCCCCGCACTGGGGGGGCTTCCGGCTGGTGCCCAGTTACTGGGAGTTCTGGCAGGGCCGGCCCTCGCGGCTGCACGATCGGCTCGCCTATCACCGTGCCCCCCAGGGCGGCTGGACGCGCGAGCGTCTGGCGCCCTGAGCGCGTCACCTCGTCTGGAAAGGGCGCCGCATGAGCCTGCCGATCGGTTTCGTGGGCCTGGGTCGCATGGGCCGCCCCATGGCCGGGCATCTGGCCGCGGCCGGCCATGCGGTGCTCGGGCATGACCGCCTGCCGGCGGCGCGCGAGGCCCTGGCCGGCACCGGCGTGACGCCGGTCGCCGATCTGGCCGCGCTCGCCGCCGCCTGTCCGATCGTGATCCTCATGCTGCCCGACAGCGCGGCGGTCGACGCCCTGCTCTGGCAGGAGGGCCTGGCGGCCGGGCTGGCGCCGGGCGCGCTGGTGATCGACATGGGCTCCTCGGATCCGGCCCGCACCCGCGAGAACCACCGTCGGCTGGCGCAGGCAGGGGTGGCGCTGCTCGATGCGCCGGTGTCGGGCGGCGTGCGCCGGGCGCTCGATGCCTCGCTCGCCATCATGGTCGGTGGCGAAGCCGCGGCGCTCGAGCGCGCCCGGTCCCTGCTGCAGCGCCTGGGCGCCACCGTGGCTCATGTGGGCCCGCCCGGGGCCGGCCACGCGCTCAAGGCGCTGAACAATTTCGTCTCGGCCAGCGGCCTGCTCGCGGTGTGCGAGGCGCTCGCTGCCGCGCAGCGCTTCGGCATCGACCCGGCCGCCGCCAACGCGCTCTTCAATGCCTCCAGCGGGCGCAACAACACCACCGAGACCAAGGTCGCGCAGTTCATGCTCTCGGGCAGCTTCGGCTCGGGGTTCTCGCTGGCGCTCATGCGCAAGGACATCGACACCGCGCGCGGTCTGATGCACGTTCTGGGCGTGCCGCATGGCTTCGTCGATGCCTGCGCCGCCATCTGGTCGCAGGCCGAGCGCAGCCTGCCGGCCGGCGTCGACCACACCGAGATGTACCGTCATGTGCTGGGCGGGGCGCAGGCCCCGGACGGCGGCTGACCATGGCCGAGCCGCCGCTGCCGGCCCCCGACTGGCGCTCGATCCTGTTCGTGCCGGCCCACCGGCCGGACTTCATTGCCAGGGCCCACACCCGCGGGGCCGATGCCATCCAGCTCGACCTCGAGGACGCGGTTGCCCCCGCGGGCCGGCCGGCCGCGCGCGCCAGCCTGCCGGCGGCGATCGCCGGTCTGGCCGCGCATGGCCTGCCGGTGATCGTGCGCATCAACCGGCCCTGGCTCGAGGCGGTGGCCGACCTGCAGGCGGCGGTGCATCCCGGCCTGGCCGCCATCACGCTGCCCAAGGTCGAGGAGCCCGGTCGGGTGCGGGCGCTGGCCGAGCTGATCGGCGAACTCGAGGCCGAGCGCGGCATGATGCCCGGCGCGGTGGGGCTCTTGCTGCTGATCGAGAGCCCCGCGGCGCTGCCGCAGCTGCACGCGCTGGCAGCCTGCTCGCCGCGGGTGCTGGCCATGACCCTGGGCCCCGAAGACTACTGCCTGGCCGCCGGCTGCGAGCCGCATCCCGAGGCGCTGCTGGCGCCCAATCTGGCGGTGGCCCAGGCCTGCGCGGCGCATGGGCGGCTGCCCCTGGGTTTCGTCGGCTCGATCGCCGACTTCCATGACCTCGACGCCTTCCGGGCGCGGGTGGCGCAGGCGCGGCGCCTGGGATTTCGCGGCGCCGCGGTGATCCACCCCTCCCAGGTGCCCATCCTGAACGCCGGGTTCGGGCCTGACGCCAACGAGCTCGCCTGGGCTGCGCGGGTGGTGGCCGCGGCCGAGCAGGCCGGCGCGGCGGGCGAGGGCGCATTCCGGCTGGACGACCGCATGATCGACCGTCCGGTGCTGCTGCGCGCCCGTCGCTGGCTGGCGATGGCCGGGCGCGGCGGCTGAGCATGACCCGGGTGACCCTGATCGGGGCGCCCACCGACATCGGCGCCAGCACCCGGGGCGCCGGCATGGGGCCCGAGGCGCTGCGCGTGGCCGGGCTGGTGGCGCGGCTGCGGGCGCTGGGCGTCGCGGTGAGCGATGCCGGCAACCTCGCCGGGCCACCCAACCCCTGGCGACGGCCGGTGCGCGGGCATCGTCACCTGCGAGAAGTCACCGCCTGGTGCCAGGCCGTCCACGATGCGGTGCTGGCGGCATTGCGCGCCGGCAGCCTGCCGCTGCTGATGGGCGGTGATCACAGCCTGGCGGTGGGCTCGGTGAGCGCGCTGGCCCGCCACTGCCGCGAGCAGGGCCGTCGCCTGCGCGTGATCTGGCTCGATGCCCATGCCGACTTCAACACCGCCCGCCTCACGCCCAGCGGCAACCTGCACGGCATGCCGGCGGCCTGCCTGTGCGGGCTGGGGCCGGCGGCGCTCACCGGCCTGTCCGGGAAGCTGCCGGCGCTGGCGCCCGACGACATCCGGCAGGTGGGCATCCGCAGCGTCGATGCGGGCGAGAAGCAGCTGGTGCTCGACACCGGCCTGCGGGTGTTCGACATGCGCCGCATCGACGAGCTGGGCATGCGCGCCGTGATGGCCCAGGCGCTTGCCGGGCTCGGCCCCGAGGACCACCTGCACCTGAGCTTCGATGTCGACTTCCTCGACCCGGCGATCGCGCCGGGCGTGGGCACGCCGGTGCGCGGCGGCCCCGATTACCGCGAGGCGCAGCTGTGCATGGAGATGATCGCCGACACCGGCCGGCTGGGCTCGGTGGACCTGGTGGAGCTCAACCCGGCGCTCGACGAGCGCAACCGCAGTGCCGAGCTGGCGGTGGAACTGATGGAGTCGCTGTTCGGCAAGCGCACGCTGCTGCGGCGCTGAGCGCCCGCCGCGGACTCAGTCGATCGTGACGACCAGCTTGCCCAGCGCGCGCCGGTCGGTCAGCCGGGTGATGGCCTCGGGGGCCCGTTCCAGGGGGTAGGTGGCCGAGACCCGCGGCCGCAGCCGGCCGTCCTGCCACAGGCGCACCAGCGCTGCCACGTGGCGGGCGTTGCGCGCCGGCTGCTGCTCGGTGAAGTCGCGCCAGTCGACCCCCACCATCTGGCAGACCTTGAGCAGGATCAGGTTGGTGGGGATGCGCGGGATGCCGGCGGTGAATCCCACCACCAGCAGCCGGCCGTCGCGGCCGGTGGCGCGCAGCGCGGGCTCGGTGTAGGGCCCGCCCACCGGGTCGAACACGATGTCGGCGCCGCCCGGCCCCACCAGCGCCTTGAGCTGGTCGGTGAGGGTCTTCTGCGCCGCCTTGTCGTCGAGCCGGTCGGGGTAGACCACGCCGGCGCGCGCGCCGGCCTCGATCGCGAAGGCGAGCTTCTCGGGGGAGGAGGCCGCGGCCAGCACGTCGAGGCCCAGCGCCCGGCCGACATCGATGGCCGCGCAGCCGGTGCCGCCGGCCGCGCCCAGCACCAGCAGGCTTTCGCCGGCCCGCGCCGCGGCCCGATCGACCAGCGCGTACCAGGCGGTGGCGTAGGTGAGGATGAAGGCGGCGGCCTGCGCCGGCGGCGTGCCGCCGGGGATGCGCACGCAGCGATCGGCGTCGATCGCGAGCTTCTCGGCCATGCCGCCCGAGCCGCAGCGGCCGATGACCAGATCGCCCTCGGAGAGTCCGGTCACGCCGGGGCCCAGCCGCTCGACCACGCCGCAGACCTCGCCGCCCGGCGAGAAGGGCCGCGGCAGCTTGACCTGGTACAGGTCCTGGATGTGCAGCGCGTCGGGGAAGTTGACGCCGCAGGCCTTCACCCGCAGCAGCACCTGGCCGGCGGCGGGCACGGGATCGGGGACCTCGCGCAGCACCAGCGTGTCGGCCGGGCCCGGAGCGATGGAGAGGAGGGCTTTCATGGGCGGGGAGTATAGGCTGGGCGCCTTGCTCCCCGCGCCGGTCTTCAGCGGGTCACGGACCGGGCGGCGGCCGGCTGGCCGCCGCGGCCGCGACCGCTGCTCAGGCGTCGGCGCGCAGCGCCTCGGCCTTGTCGGTGCGCTCCCAGCTGAACTCCGGCTCCTCGCGGCCGAAGTGGCCGTAGGCGGCGGTCTTGCCGTAGATGGGGCGCAGCAGGTCGAGCATCTGGATGATGCCCTTGGGGCGCAGGTCGAAGTGCTTCTGCACGAGTTCGGCCAGGCGCTCGTCGCTCAGCTTGCCGGTGCCTTCGGTGGTGACCATGACCGAGGTGGGGCGGGCCACGCCGATGGCGTAGCTCACCTGCACCAGGCACTTGCGGGCCAGGCCGGCCGCGACGATGTTCTTGGCCACGTAGCGGGCGGCATAGGCGGCCGAGCGGTCGACCTTGGACGGGTCCTTGCCCGAGAACGCGCCACCACCGTGCGGCGCCGAGCCGCCGTAGGAGTCGACGATGATCTTGCGGCCGGTGAGGCCGCAGTCACCCTGAGGGCCGCCGATGACGAAGCGGCCGGTGGGGTTCACCAGATAGCGGATCTCGCCCTTGATGAGCTCGGCCGGCAGCACCGGCTTGATGATCTGCTCGATCACCGCCTCGCGGATGGTCTCGTAGGCCACGTCGGGCGCGTGCTGCGTGGACAGCACCACGGTGTCGATCGAGTGCGGCTGGCCGTCGACATAGCGCAGCGTGACCTGCGACTTGGCGTCCGGGCGCAGCCAGGGCAGGCGGCCGTCGCGGCGCAGCTCGGACTGGCGCTCCACCAGCCGGTGGGCGTAGTGGATCGCCGAGGGCATCAGCACCGGGGTCTCGTCGCAGGCGTAGCCGAACATCAGGCCCTGGTCGCCGGCGCCCTGGTCGAGGTCGATGCCGCGGCCTTCGTCCACGCCCTGGGCGATGTCCTGGCTCTGCTTGTCGTAGGCCACCAGCACCGCGCAGCCCTTGTAGTCGATGCCGTACTCGGTGTTGTCGTAGCCGATGCGCTTGATCACGTCGCGGGCCACGTCGATGTAGTCAACGTGCGCGCCGGTGGTGATCTCGCCGGCCAGCACCACCAGACCGGTATTGACCAGGGTCTCGGCGGCCACCCGCGAGAACTTGTCCTGGGTGAAGATAGCGTCGAGAATCGCGTCCGAGATCTGATCGGCCACCTTGTCGGGGTGGCCTTCCGAGACCGATTCAGAGGTGAACAGGAAATCCTTGGCCATTTGGCTTCTCCGTGGTTGCATGCGCACGCGTGTTGTGCGCGACATATCCGGCCTGCGAGGCCGTCTTCGGAGAAGCGGCGACGCTTTAGCGGATTTACCCATCCGCGGCTGGCATGGCCGGCCGCGGCAGTCGCCCCGCAAGTTGTCATTTAAACCGGCGACTCCCGTCATTATAAATCACGCCCGCCTGCTCCCTCGGCAAAACCCGCCTGTCTGTCCTGCCGGATGCTGCCGCTCGTCTGCCGCCTGATCGCCCGCCTGCCGCTGTCCTGGCTGCGCGCGCTCGGCGCGCTGCTGGGCCTGGTGGTGTACGCGGCCTCGGCCCGCTACCGGGGCCGCCTGCGCGCCAATCTCGCGCGCGCCGGCCATCCGGCCTCGATGCGCCTGCGGGCGGCCTGCGAGGCTGGCGTGACCGCCGCCGAACTGCCCTGGATCTGGTTCCGCCCGGCGCGCCAGACGCTGGCGCGCGTGCGCTGCCGCGATCACTCGGCGCTCACCGAGGCGCTGGCCGCCGGCCGCGGCGTGCTGCTGCTCACGCCGCACCTCGGCGGCTTCGAGGTCACGCCGCGCTGGCTGGCGGCGCTCGGCCCCATCACGATCATCTACCGCCAGGCCCGCCAGGCCCCGCTCGAGCGCCTGCTGAAGGCGGCGCGCAACCAGTCGGCCATGGCGGCCGCGCCGGCCGGGCTGGGCGGCCTGCGGGCGATGCGCCGCGCCCTGCAGCGCGGCGAGATGGTCGGCCTGCTGCCCGACCAGGTGCCGGGGGCGGGTGACGGGCGCTGGGCGCCTTTCCTGGGCGCGCCCGCCTACACCATGACCCTGCCGCAACGCCTCGTCGAGGTGAGCGGCGCGGCGGTGGTGCTGGTGAGCAGCCAGCGATGTCGCGGGGGCTGGGCGCTGCGCTTTGCGCGCTTCCAGGGCGAGCCCACCCCCGAGGCCGTCAACCGGGCCATGGAAGACCTCATCGGCGAGCGCCCCGCCCAGTACCTCTGGAGCTACAACCGCTTCAAGCAGCCGGCCGGCGCGCCGGCGGCCGACCAGGCTGCCCGCTCATGACCGGCGAGCCGCTGACGCGCGCCGGGCTGTGGCTGCTGCGCCAGGTGGCGCGGCTGCCCGACGCCTGGGTGCGTGGCCTGGGCTTCCTGCTGGGCGAGCTGCTGTGGTGGCTGGCCTGGCCGCGACGACGGGTGGCGCTCACCAACCTGGCGCTGTGCATGCCGGAACTCTCGCCCGAGCGCCGCCGGTCGATCGCCCGCGGGCACTTCCGCTGCTTCGGCGCCGCCTTCCTGGAGTGCTTCGTGTTCTGGCACGAGCCGGTGGCGCGGGTGCGCGCGCTGGTGCGCCAGATCGATCGCCATCATCTCGATGCCCTCGCCGGCCGGCCGGTGATCCTGCTCGCGCCGCACTTCCTCGGTCTGGACGCAGGCGGCCTGCGCCTGCTGGCTGACCGGCCGGTGGCCGCGCTGTACGCCAACCAGAAGAGCCGGGCGATGACCGAGACCATGACCCGGGGTCGCACCCGCTTTGGCACGCCGCTGATGTTCCTGCGCAACCAGGGGCTGCGGCCGGTGGTGCGGGTGATCCGCGAGGGCGTGCCCTTCCAGTTCTCGCCCGACATGGATCTGGGCGCGGCCGACGCCCTGTTCGTGCCCTTCTTCGGCGTGCCCTGCGCCACCGTGCCTTCGCTGTCGCGGCTGGCGCGCCTGACCGGCGCGGTGGTGGTGCCGATGGTCACCCGCATGAGCGCGCGCGGCTACGAGGCGGTGTTCCTGCCGCCCTGGCAGGACTTTCCGAGCGACGACCCGCAAGCCGACACCCGGCGCATGAACGCGTTCATCGAGACCTGCGTGCGCGAGCGTCCCGAGCAGTATCTCTGGACCCACCGCCGCTTCAAGACCCGCCCGCCGGGTGAGCCCCCGGTCTATCGGCGATAATGCGGCCATGCGGCTGACCTTCACCAAGATGCAGGGCGCGGGCAACGACTTCGTCGTGATCGACGGCGTGCGCGCCCCGGTCTCGCTCACCCCCGGCCAGTGGCGCTTCCTGGCTGACCGGCACTTCGGCGTGGGCGCCGACCAGATGCTGCTGGTCGAGCCGCCCGACGAGCCGGGCATCGACTTCCGCTACCGCATCTTCAATGCCGATGGCGGCGAGGTCGAGCAGTGCGGCAACGGCGCCCGGTGCTTCGTGCGCTTCGTGGTCGACCAGGGCCTCACCGCCAAGCGGGCCATCAGGGTGCGCACGCTGGGTGGCGTGATCGAGCCCCGCCTCGAAGACGATGGCCGCGTCACGGTGGACATGGGCGCGCCGGTGTTCGATCTGGCGCGGGTGCCCTTCCTGCCGGCGGGCCTGGGCACGCTCGCGCAGGGCGATGATCTCCTCTACCGGCTGCCGGTGGCCGATCACCACTGCCTGGTCTCGGTGCTCTCCATGGGCAACCCGCATGCCGTGCAGGTGGTCGATGACACCGACCGCGCCGCCGTGCTCACCGATGGCCCGCTCATCGAGGCCCACGCCGCCTTCCCGCGACGCGTCAACGCCGGCTTCATGCAGGTGCTCGCGCGCGACCGCATCGCGCTGCGGGTCTACGAGCGCGGCGCTGGCGAGACCCTGGCCTGCGGCACCGGCGCCTGCGCCGCGGTGGTCGCCGGCATCCGGCGCGGCCTGCTCGATCACCGGGTCGAGGTCGACACCCGCGGCGGGCGCCTGGCGATCGCCTGGCAGCCGGCGCTGCCCGGCGCGCCGGTGCTGCTCACCGGCCCGGCCCTCACCGTGTTCCAGGGCGAGATCGAACTGCCGCCCGGCTGATCCCGCCCCAGGCTCCGCCCACCCGCCTTCCACCCGCCCCCAATACCCCCCATCCCGATGCCCATGCACCCGAACCCGATCGGCGCCGAGGATGTGGCGCAGTACCTGCGCACCCATCCCGAGTTCTTCGAGTCGCACACCGAGCTGCTCGCCTCCATCTCGGTCTCGCACCCGCATGGCGGGCGCGCGATCTCGCTCCAGGAGCGTCAGCTCGAGGTGCTGCGCGAGCGCCACCGCGCGCTCGAGATGCGGCTGGCCGACCTCATCCGCATCGGCCAGGAGAACGACGCCATCACCGACAAGCTGCAGCGCTGGAGCCGGCAGCTGCTGCTGGCGGCCGAGCCGGCCTCGCTCGCCCAGGTGGTGGTCGAGGGCCTGCAGACCGGGTTCAGCGTGCCGCAGGTGGCGCTGCGGCTGTGGCATCTGCGCGAGGCCTACCGTGACCTGCCCGCCGGCGCGCCGGTCGAGGTCGAGGCGGTCACGCTCACCAGCAGCATCCAGCAGCCCTACTGCGGGCCCAATGTCGACTTCCAGGTGGCCGGCTGGCTGCCCGGCGGCGGCGAGACCACCCGCTCCATCGCGCTGCTGCCGCTGCGCAAGGGGCTCGATCCCAACGCCTTCGGGCTGCTGGTGCTGGGCTCGCCCGATCCCGGCCGCTTCCAGACCGGCATGGGCACCGCCTTCCTCGAGCGCATCGCCGAGACCGCCAGCGCGGCGCTCTCGCGGCTCGTGACCTGACCATGGCTGGCGCGGCCGCCCCGCTGCTGGCCGACATCGCCCGCCACCTCGACCGGCTGGCCCGCGAGCGGGCCTGCTCGCCGCGCACGGTGGCCAGCTACCGGGCCGACCTGCACCTGCTTGCCGGCCTGCTCGCGCCCGACGAAGCGCAGTGGTCGCGCCTTGACGAGGCCCGCCTGCGCCGCTGGGTGGCCGGGCAGATGCGCGAGGGCGCCTCGCCGCGCTCCATCGCGCGGCGCCTGTCGTGCTGGCGCGGCTTTCTCGACGAGCAGGTGCTGCAGGGCCACCTGCCCGCCAACCCGGCCCGCGGCCTGCGCGCGCCCCGGGCCCCGCGCCGGCTGCCGCGCGCGCTCTCGCCCGACCAGACCGAGGCCCTGCTGGCCGGCAGCACCGAGGGCTTCGAGGCGCTGCGCGACCAGGCTCTGCTCGAGTTGCTCTACTCCTCGGGGCTGCGGCTCTCCGAGCTCACCGGCCTGGACGCCCGCCCCGCCGAGCGGCCCGGCTACCGCTCTGCCGGCTGGCTCGATCTGGCCGAGGCCGAGGTCAACGTGCTGGGCAAGGGCGGCAAGCGGCGCACGGTGCCGGTGGGCGGCAAGGCCCGCGAGGCGCTCGCGCGCTGGCTGGCCGAGCGCGAGGCCTTCCTGCGTCGGCACCCCGGGGCCGATGCCGACGCGCTCTTTCTCAGCCGGCGCGGCACGCGGCTGGCCAACCGCACCGTGCAGGGTCGGCTGCAGCGCCTGGGCATCGACCGGGCGCTGCCGGCGCGGCTGCACCCGCACGTGATGCGGCACTCCTTCGCCAGCCACCTGCTGCAGTCCAGCGGCGACCTGCGCGCGGTGCAGGAGCTGCTCGGTCACGGCAGCATCCGCAGCACCCAGGTCTACACCGCGCTCGACTTCCAGCGCCTGGCGGGGGTGTATGACGCGGCCCATCCCCGGGCCCGGCGGCGCTGAGGCCATGGTCGACACCGTCATCCTCAAGCCCGGCAAGGAGCGTTCGCTGCTGCGTCGCCATCCCTGGGTCTATGCCGGCGGCGTGGCGCGGGTGCAGGGCAACCCCTACGTGGGCGACACCGTGCGGGTGCTCGGCGCCGACGCCCGCTTCCTCGGCTGGGGCGCCTACAGCCCCGACTCCGCCATCCGCGTGCGGCTGTGGAGCGTCGACGAGTCCGATCGCATCGACGCCGGCTGGTTCGCCGCCCGGATCGCCCGCGCGGTCGCGGCCCGCGCGCCGCTGGCCGCCGACACCGACGCCGTGCGCCTGGTGTTCGGTGAGGCCGACGGCCTGCCCGGCCTGGTGGTCGACCGCTATGGCGACCAGCTCGTGATGCAGCTGATGGCCGCCGGGGTGGAACGCTGGCGCCATGAGATCGCCGCGGCGCTGCTCGCCGTCACCGGCCTGTCCGACCTGCACGAGCGCTCCGATGCCGCGGCCCGCGCGCGCGAGGGCCTGCCCCCGCGCGAGGGCACGGTGGCCGGGCGTGCGGTGGGCGATCGCCTGCCGGTGACCGAGCACGGCGTGCGCTACCTGGTCGACGTGCCGGGCGGCCACAAGACCGGCTTCTACATCGACCAGCGCGACAACCGCCGCGAGGTGGCGCGCCGCGCCGCCGGTCGCGCGGTGCTCAACTGCTTCTGCTACACCGGCGGCTTCACGCTCGCGGCGCTGGCTGGCGGGGCGAGCTCGGCGCTCTCCATCGACTCCAGCGGCCCGGCGCTCGCCCGCGCCGCCGAGCAGCACGCCCTCAACGCGCTGCCCGCCGTGCCCTGCGAGTGGCGCGAGGCCGATGTCTTCGAGGCGCTCAAGGCGCTGCTGGCGCAGGGCCGGCGCTTCGACCTGATCGTGCTCGACCCGCCCAAGTTCGCGCCCTCGGCCCAGCATGTCGAGCGCGCGGCGCGCGCCTACAAGGAGATCAACCTCAAGGCGCTGCGCCTGCTCGCCCCGGGCGGGCTGCTCTTCACCTTCTCGTGCTCGGGCGCGATCGATGTCGACCTGTTCCAGAAGATCGTCGCCGGCGCGGTGATCGACGCGGGCGTCGATGCCCAGCTGCTGCGCCGGCTGCAGGCGGGCGAGGATCACCCCATGCTCATGACCCATCCCGAGGGCGAGTACCTCAAGGGTCTGCTGCTGGCCCGGTCGTCGGCGGGCTGAGCGCCCGGTCCGGCATAGAATCCCGCCCTGCCATGACCGTCGCGCCCCTCGACCTCACCGACCGTGCCCGCGAACTGCTGCGCGCGCGCGAGGTGCGCATCACCCAGCCGCGGCTGCGGGTGCTGGCCGAGCTGCTCGGGGCGGCCGAGGCGCTCAGCCATCTCGAGGTGCAGCGGCGCCTCGATCACGCGCCGGCGGCCGAGCCCGTCGACCGGGTGACGCTGTATCGGGTGCTCGAGTGGCTGGTCGACATCGACCTCGCCCATCGCGTGTCCGGGCCCGACCGGGTGTTCCGCTACTCGGCGCGCTCCGGCGGCCACGTGCTGCATGGCCACTTCCGCTGCGCGAGCTGCCAGCGCATGTTCTGCCTTGAAGAGGCTCCCGGCATGGACCGCCTGATCGGCGCCATGCTGCCGGCCGGCTTCACCGGCGAGCAGGTCGAGCTCACCGTGTCGGGCCGCTGCGGCCACTGCGCCGTCGCCGGCTCTGGCGCTTGAAGCCGGCGCCTTCATCCCCCATCTGATCAGGCTGTTCCAGGAGCCTTCGCATGACCACCAAGCACGTCCCCGTGACCATCCTCACCGGCTTTCTCGGCGCCGGCAAGACCACGCTGCTCAACCGCATCCTCAAGGAGCAGCATGGCCACCGCATCGCGGTCATCGAGAACGAGTTCGGCGAGGAGGGCATCGACAACGACCTGCTGCTGCAGGAGCGCGAGGAGCAGATCGTCGAGATGAACAACGGCTGCATCTGCTGCACCGTGCGCGGCGACCTGGTCCGCATCCTCAATGACCTGCGCCAGCGCCGCGAGTCGGGCGAGCTCGCCTTCGACCGCGTCATCATCGAGACCACCGGCCTGGCCGATCCCGGGCCGGTCGCCCAGACCTTCTTCCTCGATGACGAGATCGCCGATGCCTTCCTGCTCGATGCGGTGATCACCGTGGTCGATGCCCGTCACGGCAACCAGCAACTCGACGAGCACAAGGAGGCGGTCGAGCAGGTGGGCTTCGCCGATCGCATCCTGATGTCGAAGGTGGACATCGCGCCCGAGGCCGACCGCGAGGCTCTGCGTCAGCGGCTGGTGCGCATCAATCCGCGCGCGCCGATCCGCCCGGTGAACTTCGGCGACGCCGACATCGCCGACATCCTGGACATCCGCGGTTTCAACCTCAATGCCATCCTGGAGATCGATCCGCAGTTCCTGACCAGCGACGAGCACGAGCACGACGAGGCGGTGCAGTCCTTCGTGTATCGCTCGGTCCGGGCCTTCGATCCGGTCAAGCTCGAGGACTTTCTGGGCGGGATCATCCAGGTTTACGGGCAGGACATGTTGCGGTATAAAGGCGTGCTTTTCATGAAGGGGTCTGACCGCCAGACCGTCTTCCAGGGCGTCCACCAGATGATGGGCGCTGACATGGGCCGCAAGTGGCAGCCCGGTGAAAAGCGCTCCAGCAAGATGGTCTTCATCGGAAGAAATCTGCCGAAAGACATGTTCATCAAGGGATTGGAGCAGTGCCTGGCCTGATGCCGGCCCGATCCTCAACGGCAGACCGGAAGCACGACATGGCATCCAGCAAAGACAGGAAACCGCTTACCGAAGCCGAGCTGCTCAAGCTGCCGGAGTCGGACTACATGAATGGAGCCCAGCTGGAGTTCTTCCGGCAGCGGCTTCAGCAGATGGAGCGCGACATCCTGCACAACGCCGGCGAGACCACCGAGCACCTGCGCGAGACGGTCATCGTGCCCGATCCGGCCGATCGCGCCACCATCGAGGAAGAGCACGCGCTCGAGCTGCGCACCCGCGACCGCGAGCGCAAGCTGCTCAAGAAGATCCAGCAGTCGCTCTCCCGCATCGAGGCCGGCGATTACGGTTACTGCGAAGAGACCGGCGAGCCGATCGGCATTCCGCGGCTGCTCGCGCGGCCCACCGCCACGCTCTCGCTCGAGGCGCAGCAGCGCCGCGAACTGCGCCAGAAGCTCTACGGCGACTGATCCCGCGCGGCACCCGCCGCCCGGGCGGGGCAGGGCCCGCGCGCGGGCCCGGATCGATCCTCCGGCGTGCCTCTCAGAAGCGTGCCCGCAGCCCCGCCATCACGGTGCGGCCCGGCTGCGGCACCCGGTCCTTCACGAACGAGGTGTGCGGCCGGATGGTCTCGTTCAGCAGGTTTCTGCCCTGCACGAACAGCGTGACATCGCGCGCGCCGTCGCCGCGGGCGCGCCAGGCGATCTCGGCATCCACCCGCGTGTAACCCTCGGTGCGCGTCTCCAGCGCGGCGATGCGATCCTGCCCGGCCACGCGCGTGGCCGACACGAAGCCGCTCCACGCGCCATGCGCCATGTCCACGCTCGCGCCGAACCGGGTGGGCGCCATGCGCGGCGCGTTGCCCTCGCCGTCGATGCGGCCGCGCGCGCTGTCGCCGAACAGGCGCAGCCCCCAGGGTGAGCCCCCGGGCTGCCAGCTCAGCTCGGCTTCCACCCCGTTGAAGCGCGCGCCCGCCTGGGTGTAGACCAGCCGGGTGAACTCGCCCGCGCCCGGCGCGCTGGCGGAGTTCTCGATGTGATTGGCGGCGTCGACGCGGTCGGCGATGCCGTCGCCATTCTCGTCGGTGGTCCGGCCGTGGATGTAGTTGCTGAAGCGGTTGGTGTAGACGCCGGCCTTCCAGCGCAGCGCCCCGGCCGTGCGGCGCACCGACAGGTCGAGGTTCATCGAGCGTTCCCGCCGCAGCGCGGCGTCACCGATCTCGAGCGTGGCGGTGGCGGCGTGAGGCCCGTTGGCGTAGAGCTCCTCGGCCGCCGGGGCGCGTTGCGCCATGGCCAGGTTCAGCCCGACGCGGTGGGCCGCATCCAGCGGCAGGCTGATCCCGGCCGAGGCCGACTGCAGGGAGAAGTCTCGCCCGGGCAGCCCGCTGGCCGCCTCCGGGCGCAGCCTCGCCTGTTCGCCGCGCCAGCCGAACTCCAGCCGCGCCGGGCCGAAGGCGCGCTCGCCCACATAGAAGAGCGCGCCCTGACGCTCCCGGTTGCCGGGCAGGTAGGCCTCGTCGCCCGAGACCTGCAGCGAGCGCTCCCGCCCCTGCCAGCCGAACACGCCGCGCACCTGCGCCAGCGGCTCGTGGGTGAGTTCCACACGGGTCTCGCGGCCGCTGTTGCGAAAGGCGGTGCCGATCTGGCCGCTGCCCTCCACCTCGTCGTGGCGATAGCGGCCGTCGGCCAGGGTCGCGCGCAGACGCGCGATGCCCGGCAGAGGCCGCTCGATGATCGCCAGCGCGTCGGTGCGCTGCTGCTTCAGCCGGATCGACACATCCGGCTCGGAGGGGATGCCGTAGCGGTACGCGAGCTCACTGTGGGCCAGGCCCAGGGTGAGGCGCTCGCCCACCCACGAGAGGCCGGCGTGACCGCCGTCGCCGCTCTGGTGGCTGTTGGGCATCCGGGCGGCGCGCGACGCGGGGTCGGCGACATCGATCTGGCCGGGGATGCGGTAATCGCCCACCCGGCGGTCGAACCCGCCCACCGACCAGTTCAGGCCGCCGAGGCCGCCCGACACGCCGATGGCGGCATGCTGCCCGCGGTTGCCCGGGTCGGCCATCAGCAATGCGCTGCCCTCCGGGGCGCCGAGCCGCTGCAGCGGGATGCGCCCGGTATCGATGTTGACCAGACCGCCGATCGCGCCCCCGCCATGGAGCAGCGTGGCCGGACCGCGCAGGATCTCGATGCGGCGCGCGGCCAGGGGGTCGATCGCCACGGCGTGATCCGGGCTCAGCGCCGAGGCGTCGAAGCTGTCGAGCCCGTCCTGCGTCACCCGAACCCGGGCGCCGTCCTGGCCGCGGATCACCGGCCGGCCGGCCGCGGTTCCGAAGGCGCTGGAGTGCACCCCGGGCTGGCTCGCCAGGGTGCCGCCCAGGGAGCTGTCGAGCGCGCGACGCAGTCCCTCGCCCTGCAGCACGCTGGCCGGGCGGGTGGCACGAACCTCATCGGGCGCCAGGGGGTCTGCGGTCACGCGCACCTCGTCCAGGCTCAGCACCGGCCTGGCCGGCCCGCCCGCGCCGCTCTGCGCCAGTGCCGGGCCCAGCCACAGGCCAAGCAGCGCCGCGCCCCAACGTGGGGCGATCCGTTCTGTCATGATTGCAACCATGTTGTATTTGTGAGGAGGCCGGAGTCTATCCGAGCCGAGCTTTGTTTCGCAACAAAGTTGCGATGATGGCCGGTGTATTCGACCCGACCGCCGGACGGCACCGGAGGCTCGGCCCCCCAGGGTGCGGTGCTAGACTGGCCAGCCCCCTGCCGGGAGAAGGTGTTTCGTGGTTTTTTCGCTGTTTTCGCGCCGTGACAAGCCGCCCGCCGATGCCCGGCGCACGGTGCCGTCGTCGTCGCGACCCGCAGCCGAGACCCGCAAGCCGGCGTCGGTGTCGGTCGAGCGCCAGCGCGCCATGGCGCAACGAGCCGCCGAGCAGATCGACCGGATCGAGTCCGAGATGATCGCGCCCCCGCCGCCCCGGCAGTCGGCCGCCTCGGCAGCGCAACGGCCTGTGCCTGCCGCTGGCCAGCGGCCGCCGCCCGCCGCGGTTCAGCGCCCCGCTGCGGCCGCGGTTCAGCGCCCCGCTGCGGCCGCGGTTCAGCGCCCCGCCACCGCAGCCCCAGCCGCCCAGCGACCCGCGCCCGCCGCGGTGCCGCCAGCCCAGCGCCCGCCGTCACCCGCCACGGGGGGGCAGACCGCGCTTGCCACTCCCGAGGCGTTGCCCGATGCCCGGCCGCGCTCGGACGAGGTCGCGCCCCTCGTCTTCGAATACCAGCCGCGGGCCGAATCTCCCGTGAATGCCAGCCTGCGCCGTGCGCCGGCCGACACTGCTCACCGCCTGTCGGCCGACAACCCGGACACCGAGGGCATCCAGGTGACCGTGTCGGCGCTGCCGCCCGATCTCGAGGAGGCGGCCATCCTGTTCGCCAACGAGCAGGCGCAGGCCGCCGCCGACACCCTCGAGTCGGCCATTGCCCGCGACGACCTCGGTGATGCGCTGCGCCCGGCCTGGCGCATGCTGCTCGACATCCTCCAGTACCTCGACCGGCGCCCCGACTTCGACGCCCGCTCGGTGGCCTTCGCGGCCCGCTTCGAGACCTCGCCCCCCGCCTGGCGCGGCGCGGAGCCGGTGCCGGTCGCGCCCCGCCGCGTCGCGGCGGCGCTGCCGGTGTCGCTGGGCAGCGTGCTCGGCCCGGATTCCGCCAAGGCGTTCGAGCAGGCCCGGCGCGCGCATCAGCAAAAGCGCGCGGTCATCCTGGATGTCGCGGCGCTCACCCGCATCGAGCCGGCCCAGGCCGCCGAGCTGGCCGATCTGCTCGAACTCTTCATCCGCGGCAACAAGCCGCTCACGGTGCGTGGCGCGCAGCGCCTGGCCGAGATCGCCCGCGGTCTCATCGAGACCGGGCGCCCTGATGCCGATACCGGCGCCTGGCGGCTGGCGCTCACGGCGTTGCGCCTGCTCGGCGAGCAGCAGGCCTTCGAAGACCTGAGCATCGACTACTGCGTCACCTACGAGGTGTCGCCGCCGTCCTGGGAACCGGTGCCGCCGCAGGTGGGCATCTCGCTGGCCACCGACCCGCTGCCCCCGGTCTCGCGGCCGGCCTCGCCCGACAGTCTGGGCATGCCGCTCGAGGAGCCGGCCGCGCCGGTGGCGCTGGGCAGCGCGGCCGACGCCGATGCGCTGCATCTGCGCGGCGAGCTTGCCGGCCTGATCGCCAACGAGCTCGGGCTGCTGCGTGAATTCGCCGGCAGCCGCAAGCTGGTGGTGATCAACGCGCGCGAGCTGCGCCGACTGGACTTCGTTGCCGCGGGCGAACTGCTCAACGAGATCGTCGCCCTGAAGAACGCCAACCGCGTCGTGACCATCGACGAGCCCAGCCATGTGGTCGAGGCGCTGCTGGTCGTCATGGGCATCCACGAGCTGGTCCGGGTGCGCCGCCAGCACCACTAGCCTGGCTGCGCGCGCGGCTGCCGCGGCGCGCGCCCACCCGGTACACTGCGCCGCTTCACTCATCGCGCCGGATGCGGCCTGCAGCACGCGCTGCGCGGGCCCGCTCCCCTCCCGTCCATGGAACAGTTTCACGGCACCACCATCCTGTCGGCGCGTCGCGGCGCGCGGGTCGCGCTCGGCGGCGACGGCCAGGTCACCCTCGGCAACATCGTGATCAAGCACGGGGCGCGCAAGGTGCGCCGCCTGCATCATGACCGCGTGCTGGCCGGCTTTGCCGGCGGCACGGCCGATGCCTTCACCCTCTTCGAGCGCTTCGAGTCCAAGCTCGACAAGCACGGCGGTCACCTGCTGCGCGCGGCGGTGGAACTGGCCCGCGACTGGCGCACCGACCGTGGTCTGCGCCGGCTCGAGGCCATGCTCGCGGTGGCCGACGCGCAGCACTCGCTGGTGGTCACCGGCAATGGCGACGTGCTCGAGCCCGAGGACGGGCTGGTGGCGATCGGGTCGGGCGGTGCCTACGCGCAGGCCGCGGCCCGCGCGCTGCTCGACAATACCGAGCTCGACCCCGAGGCGATCGTGCGCAAGGCGCTGACCATCGCCGGCGACCTGTGCATCTACACCAACCAGCAGCACACCATCGAGACCCTCGGCTAGGAGCGCGCGGCCATGACGCAGATGACCCCCGAGGAGATCGTCTCCGAGCTCGATCGCCACATCGTCGGCCAGCCCCGGGCCAAGCGCGCGGTGGCGGTGGCGCTGCGCAATCGCTGGCGCCGCCAGCAGGTGTCCGAGCCGCTGCGCCACGAGATCACTCCCAAGAACATCCTGATGATCGGGCCCACCGGCGTGGGCAAGACCGAGATCGCCCGGCGCCTCGCCCGGCTTGCCGGCGCGCCCTTCATCAAGGTGGAGGCGACCAAGTTCACCGAGGTGGGCTATGTCGGTCGTGACGTCGACACCATCATCCGCGACCTGATGGATGCGGCCCTCAAGATGGTGCGCGACCAGGCCAAGCGTCGCCTCGGCCAGCGCGCGCTCGACGCCGCCGAAGACCGCGTGCTCGACGTGCTGCTGCCCGGGCCGCGGCCCGCCGCAAGCGGTTTCGGCTTCGGCGCCGACGAGCCGTCTGCCCGAGAGGCGCCCGATTCGGCCACCCGCCAGAAGCTGCGCAAGCGCCTGCGCGAGGGCGAGCTCGATGACCGCGAGATCGAGATCGAGCTGGCCGGCGCATCGCCCGCCGCGCCCGAGGGCATGCTCACGCCCCCGGGCATGGAGGACTTCGCCCGCCAGATCCAGGGCATGATCGGCCAGCTCGGCGCCGGTCGCCGCAAGACCCGACGGGTGCGGGTGGCCGAGGCCATGAAGCTGCTGGCCGACGAGGAGGCGGCGCGCCTGGTCGACGAGGACGAGATCCGCGCCCAGGCCCTGGCCGCCGTCGAGAACGACGGCATCGTGTTCATCGACGAGATCGACAAGATCGCCACCCGCGCCGAGCTGCAGGGGCCCGATGTCTCGCGTCAGGGCGTGCAGCGCGACCTGCTGCCGCTGATCGAGGGCACCTCGGTCACCACGCGGCACGGCATCGTGCGCACCGACCACATCCTGTTCATCGCCTCGGGCGCCTTCCACCTGGCCAAGCCCTCCGACCTCATTCCCGAGCTGCAGGGCCGGCTGCCCATCCGCGTGGAGCTCGACTCGCTCTCGGTGGAGGACTTCGAGCGCATCCTCACCGGCACCGACAACTGCCTCACCCGACAGTACGAGGCGCTGCTGGCCGCCGAGCAGGTGCGGCTCGACTTCGCGGCCTCGGGGGTGCGTCGGCTGGCCGAGATCGCGGCCCAGGTCAACGAGAGCACCGAGAACATCGGCGCGCGTCGGCTGCACACCGTGATGGAGCGGCTGCTCGAGGAGGTCTCCTTCGGCGCCAGCCGGCTCGGGGGGCAGACCGTGATCATCGACGCCGCCTACGTCGAGCAGCGCCTGGCCGGCGTGGCGCAGCGCGAGGACCTCGCCCGCTATGTGCTCTGATCGCGCACCACGCGGCCGGGGCCTGGGAGCACGCGCGTGAACTCCTCGCGTCAGCGCAAGCGTGAGCTGGTCGCGGGCAGCTTCAAGCCGCGCAATCCGCTGGTGGTGGCGGCCCGCGCCCGCAAGGCGGGGGCGCACGGGCCCGATCGCCGCGCCGATCGACGGGCCGCGCGGCTGGCGTTGCGTCGGCACGAGCCCGATTGAGACGACACGCCGCTCGTGATTCAATCCGGCGGTCGGATGAGTGAAGGGGGCAGGGTGGACGGAGGTCAGGCGTGAGCGCGGGCGGGGGCTGGATCCGTCGCGGGCTGCTCGCACTGCTGGCGCTCGCGCTGCTGATCGGCGCGCTGGCCGCGGCGGCCCACCTGGGCGGCCCGGCGCTCGCCCGGCGGCATCTGCCGACGCTGCTTGGCGAGGCGCTCGGCCGCGCGGTGAGCCTCCAGGATGTCGAGATCGACATCCCGCGCCTGCGCGCCGCGGTCACCGGCTTGCGCGTGGCCGAGGCCGGCAGCGCCGATGCGCCGGCCTTCACGCTGGCCCGCGCCGAGGTCGAGCTGGCCTGGGCCTCGCTCGGCCGGCGCGCCCCGGTGGTCACGGCGCTGCGCCTGAGCGAGCCGCGCCTGCGGGTGGTGCGGCAGGCCGATGGGTCGCTCAACTGGGACGACGTGCTGCGCCGCCTGAGCGAGCGTCCCGCGCAGCCCGATCAAGCGCCGCCCGCGTTCTCGCTTGCTGGCGTGGCGCTGCGCGATGGCGAGGTGCTGTTCACCGACCGCCAGCTCGGTGGCGAGCACCGCATCGAGAGCCTGCGGCTTGACCTGCCCCGGCTCTCGGGCTTCGCCGATGACCGCGACCAGCCGGTGACGCCGAGCGCGTCGTGGCGCCTGGATGGCGCCGAGATGACGCTCACCGCGAACACGCGGCCCTTCGATCCGCAACTGCCCACCCGTGCCGAGCTCAGCCTCACCCCGCTCGAGCTCACCGCCTGGCTGCGTTACCTGCCGATGCGCCTGCCGGTGGAGGTGCGATCAGCCCGGCTGGCCGGCACCGCGAGCCTGAGCTTCTCGCGCCCGCCGCAGGGCGTGCCCGAGCTCGCGGTGAGCGCGACGGCCGAGCTCACCGGCATCGACCTGCGTGAACCCGGCGGCGCGCCGCTGCTCGCGCTGCCGGCGGCGCGCATCGGCGGCGTGTCGCTGCAGCCCTTCGCGGCCCGCTACCAGGTCGGCGAGGTCGTGCTCGAGGCGCCCGCGCTCACCCTGCACCGGCGCGCGGGCCAGACGCGTTTCCTGCAGGCCGTGCTCGATGCGATGCCGGCGCCGGCGACGCGCGCCGCGACAGCCACGGCCACGACCGCGGCCACGTCCTCCGCGGCGCCGAAGTCCGCGGCGCCGAAGTCCGCGCCGGCGCCAAAGTCCGATGAGCCGGCCGCGGCCGCGCCGGTGTGGTCGGTCGGCGCGATCGACATCCGCGCCGGTGCGATCGACTTCCGTGACCAGCGCTTCCAGCCGCGGCCGCTTGCGCTGCGGGTGAAGGATCTGCACGCGCAGGTCGGACCGGTCGGCAGTCAGGCCGGGGAGCCGGTGCCGCTCTCGCTGCGCCTTGCGCTCGACTCGGGCGAGACCCTCCAGGCGAAGGCCAGCCTCGTCCCCGATCCGCTGCGTCTGGACGGCCAGGTCGAGCTCGCCGGCCTGTCGCTCAAGCGCTGGTGGTGGCTGGCCGAGCCCCATCTGCGGCTCGATGCGCTCGATGGGCGCCTCGGCGCGCGCACCACCGTGTCGCTGCGCGATCAGGGCGGCGAGACCCGGCTGCGCCTGAGCGGTCTGTCGGCCGAGTTGCGGTCGGTGGCGATGCGCGAGCGCGGCGGCGCGCGCGACCTGATCCGCCTGCCGGCGGTGACGCTCGCCGGCCTCGACCTCGATCTCGCGGCCCGATCGGTGTCGGCGCGGCGCTTCGCCATCGACGGTGGTGAGCTCTTCATGCAGCGGCTGGCCGATGGCCGCATCGATCTGGTCGAGGCGCTGCGTCCGCCCGACCCGGCTCCCGCGGCGCCGGCTCGCGCGTCCGGCGCTGTCGCCGCGCCAGCCACGACAGCCACGACAGCCACGACCCGTGGCGCGCGGCCCGGCGCTGCCCCTGCCGCGACCGCCTCCAGTGCCGCGCCCGCCGCCACACCCTGGCGCTGGCAACTCGGGCAACTGGCGGTCTCGGGTCTGGGCGGCACGCTGCGCCATGCCGGACTCTCCGAGAAGGAGCAGCAGGCCGGCGGCGATCTGGTCATCAGCCAGTTCGGCCTGACGCTCGATGGCGCGAGCAGCGCGCCCGGCGCTGCCGCCCGGCTGGCGCTCGATGCCGGTGTCGGACGCAATGGCAGGCTGCAGACCCAGGGCAGCCTGAGCCTGTCGCCGCTGGCTGCGCAGCTGCGCGTCGATGCCTGGGCGCTCAGCCTGCTGCCCTTCCAGCCGCTGGTGGCGCCTCTGACTACCTTCACGCTGAACTCCGGCCGGGTCACCGCCAGTGGCGATCTCGCCCTGACCACCCGCGCCGATGGCAGCCCGCTGGTGCGCTGGTCTGGCGATGGCTCGCTCACCGATGTCGAGGCCTTCGATCGCGCCAGCGGCGAGGAGCTCTTCCGCTGGAAGTCGCTGGCGCTGGCTCGCACCGAGATGGTCTCGGAGCCCCTGAAGGTGGAGATCGGTCAGGTGGCGCTGGCCGACTTCTTCGTCCGGCTGATCCTGCGGGCCGACGGCCGGCTCAATCTGCGCGAGCTGGTCGCGCGGCCCGAGGAGGCGGCCGCCAACGGCAGCGCCGCGAGTGCCTCCGGCGCCGCCAGCACCACCAGCGCCACCAGCACCACCAGCACCACCAGCACCGCGAGCGCCACCAGCGCCGCCCTGCGCGCCGATCCGCCGCCGGCCGCCGCCGAGGCGGCCCCGGACCCGTCGATGGCCAACCCGGTGCGCAGCGTGAACGCCGCCGCGCGCGCCGCGCTGCCGGTGCGCATCGGCCGGGTGTCGTTCACCAACGGCAATGTCGACTTCAGCGACTTCTTCATCAAGCCCAACTACTCGGCGAACATCACCGGCCTCATCGGCGGCATCTCGACGCTGGCGCCCGACACGCCCGGCGACCTCGAGCTGCGCGGTCGGGTCGACAATGCCGGCCGGGTCGAGATCACCGGGCGGGTGAACCCCTTCGCCCGCGTGATGCAGCTCGATATCGATGCCCGCGCCACCGACATCGACCTGCCGCGCACCACGCCCTACTCGGTCAAGTACCTCGGCTACGGCATCGAGAAGGGCAAGCTCTCGGCGCACCTGCAGTACCGCGTCGAGGATCGCCAGCTGCGGGCCGAGAACCGCATCACCCTCGACCAGCTCACCTTCGGTCCGCGGGTGGAGAGCGCCACCGCCACCCAGCTGCCGGTGCTGTTCGCGGTGTCGCTGCTCAAGGACCGGCACGGCGTGATCGACGTCAACCTGCCGATCGGCGGCTCGCTCGATGACCCTGACTTCAGCGTCGGCGGTTTGGTGCTGCGCATCATCTTCAACCTCATCGTCAAGGCGGTGACCGCGCCCTTCAGCATGCTGTCCGGGCTGTTCGGCGGGGATGCCGAGGAGCACGCCAGCGTGCCCTTCGAGCCCGGACGCATCGCGATCGCCGGGAAGGCGGAGTCACGGCTGCGCGCCATGGGCAAGGCGATGGCCGATCGGCTGGGCCTGCGACTGGATCTCACCGGTCATGCCGACCCGACCGCCGACGAGCCGGCGCTGCGCCGACTGCTGCTCGAGCGCCGGCTCAAGACCGCCAAGCTGCGCGAGACCCGCACCGTGGTGCCGGCCGGCGGCATCGACACCGTGCCGATCGAGACCGCCGAGCGCCTTCCGCTGCTGCGTCTGGTGCACCAGGCTGCGGGCCTCGCGCGGCCGCGCGGGGCGTCCGGCCAATCCGCCGAGCTGCCCGCCGCCGAGATGGAGGCCGGGCTGATGGCGTCCATCGAGGTCACGCCGGCGCAACTGGCTGATCTGGCCAGCGCGCGCGCGCTCGCGGTCAAGGAGTGGCTGAGCGAGCACGGCGGGGTGACCGGTGATCGCATCTTCCTGGTGAGCGAGTCTGCGGCGGCGTCCCCGACCGCGCCGACAACTCCTGCCTCGGCAGCGTCTGCTTCGTCAGCATCTGCTTCGACAACAACTGCCTCGGCAGCGACCGCGGGCGGGCCAGCCTCCGCGGCTGCGCAGGACAATCGCGCCACGCCGGGCCGGCACAGCGCCACCGGTCCGCGGGTGGACCTGCGCCTCAAGTAGGGCGGGCGCGCTCGGGCGTGCCGGGCGGGCCGGGCGGCCGCGCCGGGCGGCCGCGCTCGCGCGCTCAGCGTGGCGTGTTCTGGGCGTGGGCGCGTGCCCGCACCGCCTCGCGACGCTGCTCGATGTCCTCGGCACGCACCGCCACGTTGGCCTCGCCGGCGCGTTGCCGCTCGATCGCCATGCCCTCGCCGAACGAGGCCGCGAAACCGTCGTCGATCACCTTCTTGTACGCGACCAGCATGTGCGGGATCACCGAGAGCATGTCGCGGGCCAGCGCGCGCGCCTGCGGCATGAGCTCGTCGGGGGCCACCACCCGGTTGACCAGCCCCCAGGCCAGGGCCTGCTCGGCCGACAGGAAGTTGCCGGTGAGCGAGAGCTCCTTGGCGCGGTACACGCCGATCGCGCGGCTGAGCTTCTGCGACAGGCCCCAGCCCGGCATCACGCCCACCCGCGCATGGGTGTCGGCGAAGCGGGCCTGGGTGGAGGCGAGCAGCACGTCGCAGGCCAGGGCCAGCTCGAAGCCGCCGGTGATCGCCGGACCGTTGATCGCGCCGATCACCGGGCCGCTGAAGCGGCCGATCGCGCGCACCGGGTCGTCGATCTGCACCGCGTCGTTCATGGCGGCCGTGGAGGCCGACACCAGGCCGCGGGTGCCGAGCTCCTTCAGGTCGAGCCCGGCGGTGAAGGCGCGACCGGCGCCGGTGAGGATCAGCACCCGCACCTCGGGATCGGCCTGCAGCGCATCGATGGTCTGGGCCAGGCGCTGGCGCAGCTCGAGCGAGAGCGCATTCATGGCGCCCGGCCGGTTCAGGGTGAGGACGGCGTAGCCCTCGGGGGCTTTCTCGACGGTGAGCACGGGTTCGGACATCAGGGTCTCCGCAGGCGCAGCAGGGGTGGCGCGCCGGCAGCGCGCCACGGTGGAAGGGGGCGGTTCAGCTGACCGCGCGATCGCGGCCCGCCCAGTAGGGCTGGCGCAGCACGTACTTGAGCAGCTTGCCGCTGGGATTGCGCGGCAGCGCGGCGAGGAAGTCGACCGACTTCGGGCACTTGTAGTGGGCGATCTGCGCGCGCATGAAGTCGATGATCTCGCGCTCGGTGGCCGCCGCGCCCTCGCGCAGCACCACGCAGGCCTTCACCGACTCGCCCCACTTCGGGTCGGGCACGCCGATCACCGCGCAATCGGCCACGGCCGGGTGCTTCATGAGCGCGTTCTCCACCTCGGCGGGATAGATGTTCTCGCCGCCGGAGATCACCATGTCCTTGATCCGGTCGTGGATGTACAGATAGCCCTCGCGCAGGTAGCCGGCATCGCCGGTGCGAAACCACCCGCCCTGGGCATCGCGCCCCTCCGGGAAGGCCTGCGCGGTGGCCTCGGGGTTGCCCCAGTAGCCGAGCATGTTCTGCGGCGAGCGGATCCAGATCTCGCCGACCTTGCCCTCGGGCTGGTCGCGTCCGCTGGCGGTGTCGACGATGCGCAGTCCCACCAGCCGGCCGGCCCGCCCGGCCGAGCGCATCAGGTGGCGTCGCGAGCCGTCGGGGTCGTGATCGGCGGGCGGCAGGTAGACGATGGCGCCGGTGGTTTCGGTCAGGCCGTAGAGCTGCATGAAGCCGCAGCCGAACAGCCGGGTGGCGGCGGCGAGCACGCTCTCGCTGATCGGCGCCGCGCCGTAGGAGATCGACTGCAGCGAGCGGTAGTCGCCGCGCTCGGCCCCCGGCGTGCTGACCAGCGCGAGGATCATCGCCGGCACCAGGAACAGGTGGCTCACGCGGTGCTCGCCGATGGCCGCGATGATGCGCGGCGGGTCGAACTCCGGCATGCACACCGACAGGCCGCCGCGGCCCAGGGTGAGCAGGGTGAGCCCCACGCCGGCGATGTGGAAGGGCGGCAGCGCGTTGAACATCGCGTGCTCGCGGCCATTGAAGCCGATCTGCGAGCCGGTTTCCTCGGTGTTCACGCACAGGTTGCGGTGACTGAGTTCAACGCCCTTGGGCAGGCCGGTGGTGCCCGAGGAGTAGAGCTGCAGCGCGGTGGTGTCGGGGTCGGGCAGCCAGCCCGGGTCGGTGGCCGCGTGTGCCCGGTACCAGGCCTCGAAGCCCGTCAGGCCTTCGCAGGCATCGACGGCCAGCAAGCGCAGCAGCCCGGGTGGCGAGGCCTCGCGGGCCGTGGCGGCGAACATCGCGTCGGTGATCAGCAGGCGCGCCCCGCCATTGCCGAGGATGTAGGCCGCCTCCTGCGCCGACAGCCGCCAGTTCACCGGCATGCACACCGCGCCGATGCTGGCCGCGCCCAGGGTGAGCAGCGTGGTCTCGATGACATGGCGGGTGAGGCAGGCCACACGCTCGCCCGGCCCGATGCCCTCGGCGCGCAGCGCCTGACCGATCTGCCAGGCGGTGTCGCGCACCTCGTCGAAGCGCCAGGTGCGCGTGTCGGTTCGGAAGGCGAGGGCGTCGGGCTGGGCCGCGGCCAGCCGGCGCAGCATGGAGATCAGGTCGCGGTCGGGCAAGGAGGTCTCCTGGGCGGGGATGCGTCGGGTGCGGGTGCCGGCTCAGCCCGCCAGGCACCACAGCCCGACGCACCAGCCGAACAGCCACTGCGTGAGCAGATCGAGCGCCATGCCCAGCGCGAGCACCGGCAGACCGGCCCACAGCACGATCAGCACGATGGCGCGGGCGGTCATGCGCGGCGGCGCGATGCGGTGGCCGAGGACGGTCTGCACGGGGGGCTTCACGGCGCGGGCGGCGGGTAGACTGCGCGGATGCAGGTACGCTGGAACGACATCGAACGCGGGGAATGGGACGCGCTGCATCGTACCGCAGTCGGTCCGCTGCAGCAGTCCTGGGCCTACGGCCAGGCCATGGCCGCGGCCGGCGTGGTCTGCCTGCGCGCCCGCCTGCTGCACGAGGGGCGCACGGTGGGCATCGCGCAATGCCTGGCCCGTCGCCTGGGCGGCCTGATCGGGCTGGCGCTGTGCCCGCGCGGCCCGCTGCTGCTGCCCCCGCATGACGACGCGGCCGGTCTGGCCGCCGCCTGCCGCGCGCTGGGCCGCGGCCTGCCGCTGGCCCGCCCGCGGGTCACGCTGTTCAGCCCGTCCAGCCCCCACGCGCTGCCCGGCCTGCACCGGGTGGTCACCGGCCAGACGGTGGTCCTGCTCGACCTCACCGCTTCGCCCGAGACCCTGCGCGCGGGCCTGCACGGCAAGTGGCGCAACCGCCTGGCCGCGGCCGAGCGCGCCGGCCTGCGCGCGCAGCGGGTGGGCGCCAAGCCGGCGCAGTACGGCTGGCTGCTCGAGCGCGAGCTCGCGCAGCGCGAGGGCCGCGGCTATCAGGCGCTGCCCTCGGGGTTCGTGCCGGCCTGGCAGGCGGCCGCGCCGGCTGGCGCCGAGCCGATGCTTGCCTGGCGGGTCGATGTCGATCGCGAGGCGGTGGCCGGCATGATGTTCCTCGTGCACGGCGAGAGCGCCACCTACCACGTCGGCTGGGCCGATGCCCGCGGCCGCGAGGCCGGCGCGCACAACCTGCTGCTGTGGCAGGCCATGCTCGCGCTGCGCGAGCGCGGCGTGCGCCGGCTAGATCTCGGCGGCATCGACACCGCCGGCGGCGCCGGCCTCGCGCGCTTCAAGATCGGCACCGGCGGGCAGGTGGCGGGCTTCTCGGGCACCTGGGTCGCCCCTGGCGACGGCCTGCGCCGGGCGGTATCCTGAGCCGATGATCGACACCCAGGCGCTGCGCGCCCTCTACCCCGCCCCCCGCGAGCGCGCGCTGCGCAAGCAGCTCCACCAGCTCGACGCCCACTGCCTGCGCTTCATCGCGCTCTCGCCCTTCGTGGTGCTGGCCAGCGCCGGCGAGCAGGGCGATCTCGATGCCTCGCCGCGCGGCGGCGAACCCGGCTTCGTGCACGCGCCCGACGCCCACACCCTGTTGTTGCCCGATGCCCCGGGCAACAACCGGCTGGATACCCTGGTCAACATCACCCAGACCGGCCGGCTCGGGCTGCTGTTCATGATCCCCGGGGTGGACGAGACCCTGCGGGTCAACGGCCGCGCCTCGCTGCATGACGATGCCACGCTGCTCGCGCGCTTTGCCGGCGCCGCGCGCCCGCCCAGGCTGGTGGTGCAGGTGCGGGTGGAGCAGGCCTATCTTCATTGCGCCAAGGCGCTGATGCGCTCGTCGCTGTGGGCGCCGCAGGCGCGCGTCGAGCGCTCGGTGCTGCCCACCATGGGCCGCATGATCGCCGACCAGATCGGCGACACCGCCGAGCCCGAATCCCAGGAATCCATGCTGGCGCGTTACGCCCAGGATCTCTGAGCTGAGCTGGGCGGCGCGGCGCCCCGGCCGCTTGGGCGCCGGATTTCATCGGTCGATACCGTCTCCGCCGGGTTCCAAGTTACCCGCCGGGCCGGCGCGGGCATCAGGCGAAACTGCCAGAATCGATCGTTCAGGCGCCGGGCAGCCGGCTCCGCGCCATTCCGGAGATTCCCCCATGAGCCGCTTGCGATTCGGCGCCTTCCTCGCCCCCCATCACCCCATCGGCGAGCATCCCACCCTGCAGTACCGCAGCGACCTCGATCTGGTCGAGCACCTCGATCGCCTCGGCTACGACGAGTTCTGGTGCGGCGAGCACCACTCCACCGGCTGGGAGACCATCGCCTCGCCCGAGATGTTCCTGGCCGCGGCCGGCGTGCGCACCCAGCGCATCATGCTGGGCACCGGGGTGATCTCGCTGCCCTACCACCACCCCTTCAACGTGGCCCAGCGCATCGTGCAGCTCGACCACATGACCGGCGGGCGCGCCATCTTCGGCACCGGCCCCGGCGCGCTGCCCTCCGACGCCCACACCCTGGGCATCGACCCGGCGGTGCAGCGCGATCGCCAGGACGAGGCCCTGGGCGTGATCCGCCGCCTGCTTGCCGGCGGCGAGCGCTTCACCCATGAGTCCGACTGGTTCACCCTCAGGGACGCCCGCCTGCAGCTGCTGCCGCTGCAGGAGAAGATCCCCATGGTGGTGGCCTCCACCATCAGCCCCTCGGGCATGACCCTGGCCGGCAAGCACGGCACCGGCGTGATCTCCATCGGCTCCACCTCCACCGAGGGCCTGGCTGCGCTGGCCACCCAATGGAGCTTCGCCGAGGATTCCGCCCGCAAGCACGGCAACACCGTCAGCCGCGGCGACTGGCGGGTGCTGCTGTCCTGGCACATCGCCGAGACCCGCGAGCAGGCCCGCCGCGAGGCCGGCGAGGGCCTCATGCGCTGGAACAACGAGTACGTCTTCGAGACCCTCAAGCGGCCCGGCTCGAAGCTGTTCCGCAGCCCCGACGAGGCAGTGGACGAGACCGCCTTCGTGCCCGGTGCGGCCTCGGTGATCGGCACGCCCGATGACCTGATCAAGGCGATCCGCGCGCTCATCCCGATCACCGGCGGCTTCGGCACGGTCATCGGCTTCGTGCACGACTGGGCCAACCGCGAGAACACCCGGCGCAGCTGGGATCTGGTCGCGCGCTACGTCATCCCCGAGCTCAACGGCCTGCTCGACCACTATCGCGAGTCGCGCGAGTTCGTCATCGGCAACCGCGGCGTCTTCGAGCAGGCGGGCAAGGCGGTGCTCGACAAGATCCTCGCGCACGAGGGCGCCACCAAGGCGCTGGCGGTCACCAAGAACAGCCGTCTGGCCATGCCCGGCCACCACGCGCCTGACCTCAATCGCAAGTAGGAGTGGCGCCATGACCGAGCTGCTGCACATCCTGGTCGACACCCCGCTGCCCGGGGTGCGCCGCATCACTCTCAACCGCCCCGAGAAGCGCAACGCGCTCAACAACCGCCTGCGCGGCGAGATCTTCGCCACCCTCGAGGCGCACGACCGCGATCCCGAGGTGAAGCTCACCATCATCCGCGGCGCGGGCGCGGCCTTCAGCTCGGGCTACGACCTCTCCGCCAACAACACCGTGGCCCAGCCCTATCACACCGCCGGCGGGCTCGGGCAGTGGGCGCGCCATGTGGTCGAGGGCTGGTTCCGGGTGTGGGACCTGGCCAAGCCGGTGATCGCGCAGGTGCACGGCTACTGCCTCGCCGGCGGCACCGAGCTGGCCACCGCCTGCGACCTGGTCTACGTGGCCGACGATGCCCAGATCGGCTATCCGCCGGTGCGCCTGATGAGCCCGCCCGACATGCAGTTCCATCCCTGGATGATGGGCATGCGCCAGGCGATGGAGTCCATGCTCACCGGCGACGCGCTGAGCGGCCGTGAGGCCGCCGAGAAGGGCTGGGCCACGCGAGCCTTCCCGCTCGAGCAGCTCGAGGCCGAGGTGCTGTCGGTGGCCGAGCGGGTGGCCAAGCTGCCCACCGAGCTCGCGGCCATCAACAAGCGCAGCGTGCACCGGGCCATGGAGGCCATGGGCATGCGCGCGGCGATCCGCGCCGGCACCGAGCTGCAGGCGCTGGCCTTCCAGACCGAGCCGAGCAAGGCCTACATGACCCGGTTCCGCCGCGATGGCGCCAGCGTGAGCAGCCTGCTCAGCGAGCGCGATGCCGCCTTCGGCGACTACCGCGAGCGCGGCGACGACAAGGCCTGAGCCGGACGGCCTGGCGCGCCGGTGATCAGGCGCGTCGCGCGGGGCGCGCGTCGCGCGCCGGCCGCCACGCCTGCCCTCAGACGTTCTCGCTGATCACATGCCAGCGGCCGTCGCGGTGCTCCAGGCCGTGCACCGAGCCGAAGTCGATCTTGATGCCGCCGAAGCTCTTCAGCGGCTCGCCGCGCACCTGCTTGAGCAGGGTCAGGATGACCCCGGCGTGGGTCACCAGCGCCACCGCCGGGCGCTGCGGATCGGCCCGCTCGCCACCGGGCGCCAGCGACTGCAGCGCCTGCCAGCCTCGCGCGGCCAGCTCGCTGACCGTCTCGCCGCCGGGCGGGCGCCAGCCGGCGATGTCATCGCGCCAGGCGTCGATCTCGTCGCGCGGCAGTTCGCTCCAGGGGCGGCCCTCCCAGTGGCCGAAGTGCATCTCGGCCAGCAGCGGCTCGATCTCGGGCTGCGGCCAGGGCGCGCCGGCCAGTGCCTGAGCCACCCGCGCGCAGCGCGACAGCGGGCTGCTCAGCACGCGCAGCGGGGTGGGGCCGTGGTCGGTGTGGTGCAGGCCGCGCAGGCGCTCGACCACCTGCGCGTGGTGCGCGTCGTCGGTGCCGACATCGGTGCGGCCGTAGCAGGTGCCCTCGGGCACCGCGGGCCTGGGGTGGCGGATCAGCCAGACTCTCATGCTCACTCCATCGGTTCCACGGGCGGCACCTCGATCGGGGTGGCCTCGCCCGCGGCCATCATGGCCAGGGCGCCCAGCAGGAAGGCGAGCTCGCTCACCTGCTGCACGGCGCCCAGACAATCGCCGGTGTAGCCGCCCAGGCGGATGCGGATGCGCCGGCGCAGCCACGCGGTGGCCAGCGCGGCGCAGCCCAGGCCCGACAGGAACACCGCCCGTTCACCGGTCCAGAGCGCGGCCAGCAGGCAGGGCGCCAGCGCGATCGCGAAGGCCACCGCGCCGTCGGCCGGCTTCAGGCCCTGGGCGATCGGCTTGGCGATCGCCTGGCCCTGGTCGCGCAGGTAGGGCAGGGTGGCCATCACCGCCACCGAGCAGCCGCGCGAGGCCGCGGCCGCGCACACCAGCGACACGCCCACCCAGCTCGGGTCGAGCGCGGCCAGGGTCTCGAAGCGGCCGAGCAGCATCAGCACCAGCGCAGCCGCGCCGTAGGTGCCGATGCGCGAGTCCTTCATGATCTCGAGCAGGCGCTCGCGGTCGTGGTGGCCGCCCATCGCGTCGCAGTAGTCGGCCAGCCCGTCCTCGTGGAAGGCGCCGGTGAGCATCAGGCCGGCGGCGATCGCCAGGGCGAGCGCCACGCTGTGCGGCAGCATCAGTCCGCAGGCGGCATAGACCACCGCGCTCAGGCTGGCCACCAGCACACCCACCAGCGGGAAGTAGCGCGTGGCCGGGGCCAGCCAGGCCGGGTCCCAGCCCATCCAGCCGAGCAGGCCGCGCGGCACGGGCAGCCGCGAGTAGAACTGCATGGCCACCAGGAAGAGCCGCAGCTCGCGGGCCGGGCTCATGCCGCGCGCTCCCGGCTGACGCCGGCCTGCTCGAAGCTGGCCATCTCCACCAGCATGCGCGCCGCTGCCCGCAGCAAGGGCATGGCCAGCGCCGCACCCGAGCCCTCACCCAGACGCATGCCCAGATCGAGCAGCGGCCGCGCGCCGAGCGCGCTCAGGGCATGGGCATGGCCCGGCTCGGCCGAGCGGTGCGCGAACACGCAGGCGCGCAGCACCGCGGGATTGCGGCGCCAGGCCACCAGCAGCGCAGCGGTGACCACATAGCCGTCGATCACGGTCACGCAGCGCTGCTGCGCCGCGGCCTCGATCGCGCCGACCAGCATCGCGATCTCGTGGCCGCCGAACGCCGCCAGCGCGGCCAGCGGGGTGGTGGCGCTGGCGTGGCGCGCGAGCGCTCGCTCCACCACCGCGCGCTTGTGGGCCAGACGCTCGGCGTCCAGGCCGGTGCCCGGACCCACGCAGTGCGCGGCGTCCAGGCCGAGCAGGCGCGCGGTGAGCGCGGCCGCGCTGGCGGTGTTGCCGATCCCCATCTCGCCCAGGCCCAGGGCCTGCGCGCGGTGGCGGGCGATCGCGGCGCGTGCCGCGGTCGCGCCGGCGTCGATGTGCGCCTGCGCCTGCGCCTCGGTCATGGCCGGCTCGCGCGCGAAGTTGGCGGTGGGCCGGCCCACGCCGGCATCGATGACCTCGAGCGCGATCTGGTTGGCCCGGCAGAAGACGTTGACCGCGGCCCCGCCGGCGGCGAAGTTGGCCAGCATCTGGCCGGTGACCTCGGCCGGGTAGGCCGACACGCCCTCGGCGACGATGCCGTGGTCAGCGGCGAACACCAGCAGCGCGGTGCGCTCCACCTGCGGTGTCGCGCTGCCCTGGCAGCGCGCGATCGCGCGGGCCAGATCGGCCAGCCCGGCCAGCGCGCCCGCCGGCATGGTCTTGGCCGCGAGCGCGGCGTCGATCGCCTCGGCCAGCGCGGGATCGTCGGTGTCGGGAAGGCAGGGCATGGGGAGCGCCGCGGCACGGCGAAGGCGCGCCGGGGCTGTCGTAGAATCCGGCGCATCTTATCCGACCGGGCCGCGCTGGCCGTCATCGCCCATGAGCACTCCCTCCGATTCCGCCGCGCTCGCGCTGGCCGGCCACCAGAAGGTGGCGATCCTCGCCGAGGCCATGCCCTACATCCGGCGCTTCCACGGCAAGACCATCGTCGTGAAGTACGGCGGCAACGCCATGACCGACGAGAACCTCAAGCGCAGCTTCGCGCAGGACGTGGTCATGCTGCGGCTGGTCGGCATGAACCCGGTGGTGGTGCATGGCGGCGGCCCGCAGATCGAGCAGCTGCTCGCCAAGGTCGGCAAGAAGGGCGAGTTCGTGCAGGGCATGCGGGTCACCGATGCCGAGACCATGGACATCGTCGAGATGGTGCTCGCCGGTCAGGTCAACAAGGAGATCGTCGAGCTGATCAACCACGCCGGCGGCAAGGCGGTGGGCCTCACCGGCCAGGACGGCGGCCTGATCCGCGCGCGGCGCATGACCCTGAGCTCGCGCGAGCAGCCCGAGGCGCGCATCGACATCGGCCAGGTCGGCGAGATCGAGTCCATCGATCCCGACGTCATCCGCACGCTCGGCGCGAGCGGCTTCATTCCGGTGATCGCGCCCATCGGCTCGGGGCGCGACGGCGAGACCTACAACATCAACGCCGACGTGGTCGCCGGCAAGATTGCCGAGGTGCTCAAGGCCGAGAAGCTGGTGCTGCTCACCAACACGCCCGGCGTGCTCGACCAGAAGGGCAATCTCATCACCGGCCTCACCGCGCGGCAGATCGACGAGCTCTTCGCCGACGGCACCATCTCGGGCGGCATGCTGCCCAAGATCTCCTCGGCGCTCGATGCCGCCAAGGGCGGGGTGCACTCGGTGCACATCGTCGATGGCCGGGTCGACCACTGCGTGCTGCTCGAGATCCTCACCGATCTCGGCGTGGGCACCATGATCCGCTCGCACTGAGGGCGCGGCCCGCGTGCGTGCCGGCCCGCCGGTCTGGCTCCTCGACCTCGACAACACGCTGCACGACGCCGGCCGCGAGGTCTTTCCACGGATCAACGTCGCGATGACCGAGTTCGTGTCGCGGCGCCTGGACATGCCGCTCGAGCAGGCCAGCGCGCTGCGGGTGCACTACTGGCGCCGCTACGGCGCCACGCTGCTCGGTCTGATCCGCCACCACCGGATCGACCCGCACGAGTTCCTGCGCGAGACCCACCCCTTCGATGACCTGCACCGGCTGGTCGGTCGCGACCACGGCCTGCGTGACGCGCTGCGCCGGCTGCCGGGGCGCAAGCTCGTGGTCACCAACGGCCCGCGCGAGTACGCGGCGGCGGTGCTGCGCCGGCTCGGTCTCATGCCGCTGCTCGATGGCCTGGTGTGCGTGGAAGACATGCGCTTTGCCGGCCGCTGGCTGCCCAAGCCCTCGCGCCGCATGCTGCGGCTGATCATCGCCCGGCTGCGGGTGTCGCCGGCGCGCTGCGTGCTGGTGGAAGACTCGCCCGAGAACATCGCCAGCGCGCGCGCCCTGGGCCTGCGAACCGTGCTGGTGGCCGGGCATGGCCATCTCGGCACGCACCCGGCCGGCCGGCCACGCGCCGGCCCCGGTCGCCGCGCGGGCCTTCAGCTACAATCGGCTGTCGCCCTGCCGCGGGCCGTGTCCCGACTCCGATGACCCCCGACAGCCCCGCGCCGGCCCGCCGCACCCGCCCCAAGCCCGGCGAGCGTCGACTCCAGATCCTCCAGACCCTCGCCAGCATGCTCCAGGAGCCCGGCGGCGAGCGCGTCACCACCGCGGCGCTGGCCGCGCGCATCCAGGTCTCCGAGGCCGCCCTCTACCGGCACTTCGCCAGCAAGGCGCAGATGTTCGAGGGCCTGATCGAATTCATCGAGGCCACGGTGTTCGGCCTCATCAACCAGATCGGCACCCAGGACGGCGATGGCCTGCGCCAGCTGCGCGCCATCGTGCTCATGCTCACCGGCTTCGCCGAGAAGAACCCCGGCATGACCCGGGTGCTGATCGGCGACGCGCTGGTCACCGAGCACGACCGCCTCCAGCAGCGCATCAACCAGCTGCACGACCGCATCGAGGCCTCGCTGCGGCAGTGCTTCCGGCTGGCCGTGGCCCAGCAGCGCCTGCCCGCCGACACCGACGCCGCGGCGCGCGCCGGCATCGTGCTGGCCTTCGTGCAGGGGCGCTGGCTGAGCTACGCCAAGAGCGGCTTCCGTCGCCGGCCCACCGACCTCGTCGAACAGCAGATCCCGCTGCTGATCGGCTGATCCGCCCGCGTTCGGCGCGCCCGTCGCGCCCGTTCCCAGGAGACCCGCATGACCGACGACATCACCGCCCTGGGCGCCCTCGAGCTCTCGGCCGCCATCCATGCCCGCGCGGTCTCCTGCGAGGAGGTGATGCGCGCCTACCTCGATCGCATCGAGCGCCTGAACCCGCAGCTCAACGCGATCGTGGCGTTGCGCCCGCGCGAGACCCTGCTCGCGCAGGCCCGCGAGATGGACCGGCTGGCCGCCGAGGGCCGCTGGCAGGGCTGGATGCACGGCATGCCGCAGGCGATCAAGGATCTCTCGGCCACCAAGGACATCCCCACCACGCTGGGCTCGCCGCTCTACCGCGACTTCCTGCCCCCCGAGGACGGCCTGATGGTGCAGCGCATGCGCGCGGCCGGCGCCATCCTGATCGGCAAGACCAACACCCCGGAGTTCGGGCTCGGCTCGCAGTCGTACAACCCGGTGTACGGCGTCACCCGCAACGCCTGGGACCCGTCGCTGTGCGCGGGCGGCTCCAGTGGCGGCGCGGCGGTGGCGCTGGCCGCGCGGCTGTTGCCGGTGGCCGACGGCAGCGACATGGGCGGCTCGCTGCGCAACCCCGCGGCCTTCAACAACGTCTTTGGTTTCCGGCCCTCGGCCGGGCTGGTGCCGCGGCTGCCGGCGCCCGAGGTGTTCATCGAGCAGTTCGGCACCGAAGGCCCCATGGGGCGCAGCGTGCCCGACCTCGCCCGGCTGCTGGCCACGCAGGCGGGCTGGCACCCGCACGCGCCGTTGTCGCGGCACAGCGACCCGGCGGTGTTCGCCGCGCCGCTGCAGGAGCCGCCGCGCGGCCTGCGGGTGGGCTGGCTGGGCGATCTCGGCGGCCACCTCGCCTACGAGCCCGGCATCGTCGATCTGTGCCGTGGCGCGCTGGGCACGCTGGCCGGCCTGGGCATGGAGGTCTCGGACACGCCGCTGGGCTTCGACCCGCAGCGCCTCTGGCAGATGTGGCTCACGCTGCGCAGCTGTGTGGTGTCGGGTGGCCGCTGGGCCGACTATTCAGACCCGGCGCGGCGCGCGCAGATGAAGCCCGAGGCGGTCTGGGAGGTGGAACGCGGCGCCGCCACCAGCGCGCTCGCGGTCTATCAGGCCTCGAGCGAGCGCACGGCCTGGTATCGGCACCTCCTGGGCCTGTTCACCCGATTCGATCTGCTGGTGCTGCCCACCGCCCAGGTGTTCCCGTTCGCGGCCGAGACCCACTGGCCCGACCGCATCGGCGATCGGGTGATGGACACCTACCATCGCTGGATGGAGGTGGTGATCGGGCCCACCCTCGCGGGCGCGCCGGCGATCAGCGTGCCGGTGGGCTTCGGGCCCGGTGGCGCGCCGATGGGCATGCAGCTGATCGGCCCGCCGGGCGCCGACCTCCTCGTGCTGCAGGCGGCGCATGCCTACGACCAGGCTAGTGGCTGGACCCGCCGCACACCGCGCATTGCGGATTCCGGGGCAGCCGCACCTCGGTGAACCGCCCGCCCCGGCCGTCGATCAGCAGCAGCCGCCCCACCAGGGGCTCGCCGAAGCCGCCGATCAGCTTGAGCGCCTCGGCGGCCTGCAGGGTGCCCACGATGCCGGTCAGCGGCGCGAACACGCCCATGGTGGCGCACTGCACCTCGTCCACCGCGCTGGCGGCCGGGAACAGGCACTCGTAGCAGGGAGAGTCGGCCTGCCGAGGGTCGAAGACCGAGAGCTGGCCATCGAAGCGGATCGCCGCGCCAGACACCAGCGGCACCCGATGGGCCACGCAGGCGCGGTTGACCGCGTGGCGCGTGGCGAAGTTGTCCGAGCAGTCGAGCACCACGGTGCTGGCGGCCACCGCATCGGCCAGCGCCGCGTCGGCCAGTCGGCCGACGATCGCCTCGACGCGGATATGCGGGTTGATCGCGAGCAGCGCGTCGCGCCCGGACTCGGCCTTGGCCTGGCCGATGCTGGTCTGCCGGTGCAGGATCTGGCGCTGCAGGTTGGTGAGGTCGACGCTGTCGCCATCGGCCAGCAGGATGCGGCCCACGCCGGCGCTGGCCAGGTAGAGCGATGCCGGCGAGCCCAGGCCGCCCGCGCCCACCACCAGCGCGGTGGCGCCGAGCAGCCGCTCCTGGGCCTCGATGCCGATCTCGTCCAGCAGGATGTGCCGGCTGTAGCGCAGCAGCTGTTCGTCGTTCACGGCGGGCTCCCTCGGTGGCCGCGGCCACCGCGGCCGCGGATCGGCGCCGGCCGGCGGGCCTCGCCGGCCTGGGCCGGGCTCAGGGGGTCTTGGCGGCGCCGCCCTCGGCGGGCGCGGCAGGCGCGGTGGCGTCCTTGGGCTTGGCCAGCTGCACCGGCTTGCCCTTGAGGTGGTTCATGGCCTGCGCCAGCTGGTGATCTTCGGCCGATCCGAACTCCACCGGCTTGCGCTCGCGCAGGCGCGGATCGGTGGCGTCGGTGGGCTTGGGCACGCTGGGCTTGGCCTCGGATTCCTTGTCGTTGGACAGGTGCCGGGTGAGGTCGGCCTCGCGCACGCGGAACTGGTTCAGGTCGCCGTCAGGGGTCTCCTCCACCAGCAGGTCGGGCGCGATGCCCTTGGCCTGGATGGAGCGCCCGTTGGGCGTGTAGTAGCGCGCCGTGGTGAGCTTGATGGCGGTGTTGTTCGTGAGCGGCAGGATGGACTGCACCGAGCCCTTGCCGAAGGTCTGGGTGCCCAGCACCGTGGCCCGCTTGTGGTCCTGCAGCGCGCCGGCCACGATCTCGGAGGCCGAGGCCGAGCCGCCGTTGACCAGCACCACCATGGGCACCGAACGCACCCCGGCCGGCAGACGCGCGAGGTAGTCTTCACGGGTGCCACGCAGGTAGTCCTCGGGCACCGCCAGGTACTTGCGCTTGGCGTCATCGGTGCGGCCGTCGGTGCTGGTGACCAGGGTGCGCGCCGGCAGGAAGGCGGCCGACACGCCAATGGCGCCGTGCAGCAGGCCGCCGGGGTCATTGCGCAGGTCTAGCACCAGACCCTTGAGCGGGCCCTGCTGCTGCTTGTAGAGCCCGTCGAGCGCCTTGACCATGGTCTCGACGGTGTGCTCCTGGAACTGGGTGATGCGCACGTAGCCGTAGCCCGGCTCGAGCAGGCGGGACTTGACCGACTGCACCCGGATGACGTCACGGATGATCTGCACCACGATCGGCCGCGGCTCGCCCTTGCGCGAGAGGGTGAGGGTGATGGGGGTGCGCGGCTTGCCCCGCATGAGCTTGACCGCATCGTTCAGGGCCATGCCCTTGGTGGGCTTCTCGTCGATCTTGATGATGAGATCGCCCGCCTTGATGCCGGCCTTGGCCGCCGGGGTGTCCTCGATGGGCGACACCACCTTCACGAAGCCGTCCTCGGTGCCCACCTCGATGCCCAGGCCGCCGAACTCGCCCTGCGTGCCCACCTGCAGTTCCTTGAATGCGTCGGCATCGAGGTACTGCGAGTGCGGGTCCAGGCCGGAGAGCATGCCGCTGATCGCCTCGGTGATCAGCTTCTTGTCCTCGACCGCCTCCACGTAGTTGGACTTGATGGCGCCGAAGACGTCGGAGAACTGCCGCAGCTCGTCGAGCGGCAGCGGCGGGCGGCTGTTGTCGCGCTGGGCAACCGCCGAGATGCCGATGCTGATCAGCACGCCGGCGATGGCGCCGACCGTCAGCAGTCCGACTTGCTTCACTTTGCCGTTCATGGGTTCGCCCTGGAGATCGAGCCAGTATAAACCCGTGGCGGCGGCCGGGCGGGCTCAGGCCTTCGACTTGCCCTGCGCGGCCACCGCGGCCATGGCCGCGGCGATCTCGGCCTGGTCGCCCAGGTAGGCCCGGCTGATGGGGCGCAGCTGGTCGTCGAGCTGGTAGACCAGCGGCCGCGCGGTGGGGATGTTCATGGCCACGATCTCGTCGTCGGACAGGTTGTCCAGGTACTTGATCAGGGCGCGCAGCGAGTTGCCGTGGGCGGCCACCAGCACCCGGCGGCCCGAGCGGATGTCGGGCGCGATCACCTCGTTCCAGTACGGCACCACCCGGGCCACGGTGTCCTTCAGGCACTCGGTGCGCGGGATCAGCGCCGGGTCGACGCCGGCATAGCGGGGGTCGGTCTCGGAGCCGCGCGGGTCGCCGGCCGGCAGCGGCCCGGGGGCGATCGCGTAGGCGCGCCGCCAGATCAGCACCTGCTCCTCGCCGTACTGGGCGGCGGTCTCGGCCTTGTTCAGGCCCTGCAGCGCGCCGTAGTGGCGCTCGTTCAGGCGCCAGGAGTGCGTCACGGGCAGCCACATCCGGTCCATCTCGTCGAGCACCCCCCACAGCGTGCGGATCGCCCGGCGCAGCACCGAGGTGTAGGCGACGTCGAAGTCGAAGCCCTCGGCCCGGAGCAGCGCGCCCGCGCGGCGGGCTTCCTCGCGGCCGTTGGGGGTGAGGTCGACGTCGGTCCAGCCGGTGAACCGGTTCTCGAGGTTCCACTGGCTTTCGCCGTGGCGCAGCAGCACGAGGGTGTGGGGCATGTTCGTGTCGGGATGATGAAGGAATGGGCCCGCGGCGCGCGGCCGCGTCACAGCCGAAGGATACCGGGGTCGGCGTGCGGGCTTCGCTTATACTCGGGCCACAGGTCGTCCGGCTGTCCGGCCGGTCTGCGCCGGTTTCGCCGGCCCGTCCCGCCGCGCGCGCCGCGCCGGCAGTCTCCCTTCCGCTGGTCGCCACACCCCGCCCGTGAATTTCGTCACCGAGAACATCGTCCTCATCGCCATCGCCTTCGTCTCGGGCGCGATGCTGCTGTGGCCCGCCATCCAGCGGCGCACCGGCGGGCCCGCCCTCGACAGCCTGGCTGCCACCCGCCTGATCAACGACGCCCACGCCGTGGTGCTCGACATCCGCGATGCCGCGGAATTCCAGGCCGGCCACCTGCCCAATGCCCGGCACATCCCGCTCGCCGAGCTCGCCGGTCGCGCCGCCGAGCTGCCGGCCGGCAAGCCGGTGCTGGTCTGCTGCAACACCGGGCAGCGCTCCGCGGGCGCGGCCGGCGTGCTGCGCAAGGCCGGTCGAGACCAGGTCTTCAATCTCGCCGGCGGTCTGCAGGCCTGGCGCCAGGCCGGCCTGCCGGTGGTGCGCCAGTAGCCGGCGCGCCGCCCACCCTCCCGCCGTTCAGGCCGTTCCCACCCCGGAGTCCGCCATGACCGCCAAAGTCATCATGTACAGCACCTCGGTCTGCCCCTACTGCGTCCGCGCCGAGCAGCTGCTGCGCCAGCGCGGCGTGGCCGAGATCGACAAGATCCGGATCGACGCCGATCCCACGCTGCGCGACCAGATGATCGCGCGCACCGGTCGCCGCACCGTTCCCCAGATCTACATCGGCGACACCCACGTCGGCGGCTTCGACGATCTTGCCGCCCTCGACCGCGCTGGCGGCCTCACCCCGCTGCTGGCCGGCTGAACGCCGGCCACGTCCCAGGAATCGCCATGTCCGCCCAGCCCAGCACCGATCCCGTCTTCGGCATCCAGCGCATCTACCTCAAGGATCTCTCGCTCGAGATCCCCAACGCGCCGCAGATCTTCCTCGAGACCCAGCCGCCGGCAGTCGAGATCCAGCTCGATGTCGGCGCCCAGACGCTGGCCGAGGGCATCCACGAGGCCACCGTCACGGTCACCGTCACCACCCGCATCGGTCAGAACACCGCGTTCCTGGTCGAGGCCAAGCAGGCCGGCATCTTCGAGATCCGCAACCTGCCCGCCGAGCAGCTGCCGCTGGTGCTCAACGTGGTCTGCCCCAACGTGGTCTACCCGTATCTGCGCTCCAACGTGGCCGATGTCATCCAGCGCGCGGGCTTTCCGCCCATGCACATGGCCGAGATCAACTTCGAGGCCCTGTACCAGCAGCGGCTGGCGCAGCAGCAGGCTGAAGCCGCCGCGGCCGCGCCCGGCATCTACGTCCCCAACGGGGCGCGCTAACCGTCGGCCGGCCTCGCTGCATGGCTGCGATGCTGCCCGTGCGCGCGCTGTGCCTGCTGGCCGGTGGCCTGCTGTCGGCCGCGGCAGTGGCCAGCGACTACCGCTCGGTGGCCGTGCCCGCGGCCATCCTGTATGACGCGCCCTCGCAGCAGGGCCGCAAGCTCTGGCTCGCGCCGCGGTTCTCGCCGCTGGAGGTGGTGTCCACCGTCAACCAGTGGGTGAAGGTGCGCGACGCCTCGGGTGACCTTGCCTGGGTCGAGCGGGGCGATCTCTCCGCCACCCGCACCGTGGTCACCCGCCTGCAGGCCAGCGTGCGCAGTGCCGGCCAGGAGGGCGCCGAGGTGCTGTTCACCGCCGAGCGCGGCGTGGCCCTCGAACTGCTCGACCCCGCGCTGGTCTCGGGCTGGGTCCGCGTGCGTCACCGCGACGGCACCGCCGGCTGGGTGCGCGCCGCCGACGTCTGGGGCCTCTGAGGGCGCGCGGTGCGGATCGCCGTGCTCGGGGCGGGCGCCTGGGGAACCGCGGTGGCTGTCCACGCGGCAGCCGCCCATGAGGTGTGCCTGTATGCGCGCAGCCCAGCCCAGGCCGCGGCGCTGCAGACCGACCGTCGCAATGCCCGCTATCTGCCGGGCGTGAGCCTGCCTGCCGGCGTGCGGGCGAGCGCCGATCTGCCCGCGCTCGCGGCATGGCTGGCGCAGGCCGGCGACGAGGGCGCGCTGCTGGTGCTGGGCACCTCGGTGGCGGGTCTGCGGCCCACCCTGCTCGCGCTGCGCGCGCTCGTCGGCGATGCGCCCGCGCAGGTGCCGCTGCTGTGGCTGTGCAAGGGGCTCGAGCGCCAGACCGGCTGCCTGCCGCACGAGGTGCTGGCGCAGGTCTGGCCGCAGGCGACCGGCGCGCCGCTCTCCGGGCCCAGCTTCGCCCAGGAGGTGGCGGCCGGCCTGCCGGTGGCCCTCACCGTGGCCGGACCCGCGGGGGTGGTGCAGGCCGCGCTGCGCGGGCTGCATCACGGCGCCGTGCGCCTGTACCGCTCCGATGACGTGGTGGGGGTCGAGATCGGCGGCGCGCTGAAGAACGTCATCGCCATCGCCGCCGGCATCTGCGACGGGCTGGCCCTGGGCCACAACGCCCGCGCCGCGCTGATCACCCGCGGGCTGGCCGAGATCGCCCGCTTCGGCGTGGCCCGTGGCGCGCGGGCCGAGACCTTCATGGGGCTCACCGGGCTGGGCGATCTGGTGCTCACCTGCACCGGCGACCTCTCCCGCAACCGTCGGGTGGGGCTGGCGCTGGCCGCCGGCACGCCGCTGCCGCAGGTGCTGGCCGATCTCGGCCACGTCGCCGAGGGCGTGCCCTGCACGGCCGAGCTGCTGCGCCAGGCTGCCGCCGCCGGGGTCGAGGTGCCGATCGCCGCGGCGGTCCAGGCGGTGATGGATGGCCGGCTGAGCGCCCGCGAGGCGGTGCTGGCCCTGCTTGCCCGGGAGCCACGTCATGAGTGACACCGCACAGTCCCGACGCGCCATCTGCGTCTTCTGCGGCGCCAAGAGCGGCGACGATCCCCGCTGGGTGAACATCGCCTTCGACTTCGGCCGGGCGCTGGCCGAGCGTGGCTGGACGCTGGTCTACGGCGGGGGCAACGTGGGCCTGATGGGTGCCGTGGCCGATGGCGCGCTGGCCGGCGGCGGCGAGGTGGTGGGCGTGATTCCGCGCCGGCTGCTCGAGCGCGAGGTCGCGCACCGCGGTCTCACCCGCCTCGAGGTGGTTGCCGACATGGCCGAGCGCAAGACCCGCATGATCGCGCTGGCCGACGCCTTCGCCTCGCTGCCCGGCGGGCTGGGCACGCTCGACGAGTTCTTCGAGGTGCTCACCCTGGCGCAGATCGGCTACCACGACCGGCGCTCGGTGCTCCTCGATCAGCACGGCTACTGGCAGCCGCTGCTCGCGGCCCTGCAGGCCATGGTCGGGCACGGCTTCGTGCGCGAGGCTGACCTCGCCAGCCTGCGCGTGGCCCCCGACATCGACTCCGCCATCGCCGCGCTCGCGCCCTGAGGCTGCCGCCGGCGTCAGGCGCCGGCCGCTGCCTCGCGGTCGATGGCCAGCGCCCCCAGCTTGAGCCGCGGAATCAGCTCGCGACCGAATTCCGTGACATCACCCAGCGGGTCGAAGCCGCGGATCAGGAACGAGCCCACGCCCAGCCGGTAGTAGCGCAGCATGGCCTCGGCCACCTGCGCCGGGGTGCCGACCAGGCACGAGGTGTTGCCCTTGCCCGCGGCCGCCCCCGCCACCGGCATCCACAGCCGCTCGTCGTGCACGTCGCCGCGCTGCGCGAGCGCCACCAGCCGCTCGGCCGAGCGGTCCTGGGGTGCGCTTGGCAGGGTGCCGCTGGCCTTGAGCTCGTCGAGGATGCGGTGCGCCTTGTCCCAGGCCGCGCCTTCGGTGTCGGCGATGATCGGCCGGAACGAGAGATTGAAGCGGGGTTCGCGGCCGAAGGGCCGGGCCATCTCGCGGAACATCGCGATGCGCTCGGCGGTCTCGGCCAGCGGCTCGCCGAACATCGCGAAGGTGTCGCAATGCCGGGCGCCCATCGCCAGCGCCCCGGGCGAGGAGCCGCCGAAGAAGAGCGGCGGGCCCGGCTGCTGCAGCGGCCGGGCCTCCGAGCTGACATCGCGGAAGCGGTAGAAGCGGCCCTCGAAGTCGAAGGGGCGGGTCTCTGTCCACACCCGGCGCATCACGTCGAGGTACTCGGCGGCGCGCTCGTAGCGTTCTTCCTTGGGCGAGAAGTCGCCCTCGCGCTGCTGGTCGGCATCGCTGTTGCCGACGATGATGTGCAGCGCCAGCCTGCCCCCCGAGAGCTGGTCGAGCGTGGCCGCGGCGCGCGCCGCGATGGTGGGTGACACCACGCCCGGGCGGTGGGCGATCAGGAAGGACAGCTGGCGGGTATGGCAGGCCGCGAACCCGGCCACGCTGAAGCCCTCGGCAGACGAGGCGTAGTAGCCCACCAGCACGCGGTCGAAGCCTGCCGACTCGTGCGCCTGCGAGAACTCGCGCAGGAAGCCGGGCGAGATGCCGCCCGCAATGACGTGCAGCGCGGTTCCCTGCGGCGGTGACACGCCGATCATCCCGATGACGCTGACCGGCATGGGCCTGCTCCTGGGTCTGGGGGTTCCGGGGCTCGGAACGATGGCTCCCACTCTTTCGGGCGGGCCCGGCGCTGTCAAGCGCGGCGGGTGGGGCGCGCGTGTCGGCGAGCCCGCCCGCGGCGCTTGCCGCTCGCAGGCACGGGTGCAGCGCGGTTTGTGGCGCGGTTTGCGGACGCGCCGCTCAGCCGGCCATGCCTTCGAAGCCGAACTGCCGCCAGGCCTCGAAGACCGTCACCGCGACCGCGTTGGACAGGTTCAGGCTGCGATTGCCGGGGCGCATCGGCAGGCGCAGCCGCTGCTCGGCAGCAAACTGCGCCAGCACCGCGGGCGGCAGCCCCTCGGTCTCGCTGCCGAAGACCAGCCAGTCGCCGCGCGCGAAGGCCACCTGATCCGGCCGCCGTCCGCCCTGGGTGGTGAGCGCGAACAGGCGCCCGCCGGCGCTGGCGGCCAGCAGCGCCGCCCAGTCATCGTGCACCGTCATGCGGGTGAACTCGTGATAGTCGAGCCCGGCGCGGCGCATCCGGGCATGGTCGATCGGAAAGCCCAGCGGTCGCACCAGATGCAGGCTGGCGCCGGTGTTGGCGCACAGGCGGATGACGTTGCCGGTGTTGGGCGGGATCTGCGGATGGACGAGGACGACGTGGATCACGGCGAAAGGCTGAGGCTGCGCGGAGCGCCATGGTGCCAGCCCCGGTGCTGTCGGTGCCGCTGCGCCGCCGCACCGCCGCACCGCCGCACCGCCGCACCGCCGGCCGTCTCAGGGCGTGCGGGCCACCGCGACCACCAGGACCCGCCGCGCGCCGGCCGCATGCAGCGCGCGGGCGGCGGCGTCGACGGTGGCGCCGGTGGTGATCACGTCGTCGACCAGCACCACCTGCCGCGGCGGCGCCGGGCCGCGAGCGCGGAAGGCCTCGCTCAGGTTGCGCCGGCGCGCGGCCTGGTCCAGCCGCGACTGGGCCTCGGTGGCGCGCACCCGGGTCAGCGCCGGCAGCAGGGGCAGCGCCAGGCCGCTGGCCAGCGCCGTCGCCAGCACGCGGGCCTGATCGAATCCGCGCTCGCGCAGCCGGCTAGCCGACAGCGGGACCGCCACCACGGCGGCGTCTGCCGGGGGCGGGCCACGGGCGGCCGACGGCTCGGCAGCCGGATCCGCAGACGAATCGGCGGACGGCTCGGCATTGGGATCACCAGCCGGATCACCAGCCGGATCCCCAGCCAGCGCCGCGCGCAGCGTCGGCACGAGTGCCCGGCGCAGCTCGCGTCCGAGGGCGCCGGCCAGCCCGATCTGGCGCTGGAACTTCACGGCGCCGATCAGGCGGTCCAGCGGGGGCGCGTAGTCGGCCAGCACCCAGGTGGCCTGGAAGGCGAAGTCATGGTCGGCGCAGGCCGGGCAGCCTGCCGCCGTCAGGCCCAGGCCGCAGCGCGGGCAGCGTGCGCGACCGCGCCCGGGCAGGCCCTGCCGGCAGTGCCGGCACAGTCCGGCATCGGGCTGGCGCAGCGGCAGCTCGCACAGCGCGCAGGCCCGCGGCAGCCAGGCGTCGAGGGCGGCGCCGACCATGGGCGCCGCGCGGCGCCAGAGGGCGTGGGCCAGCCGGGTCATGATCGGGAGCATAGCGGGCCGCCCCTATACTGCGCGGGCGATGCTCGAACCCTGCGACCTAGACCGCAAGGCGGTGCGCCTGCAGGCGGCGCGCCGCGCGATGCAGCCCGCCGAACGCGACTTCATCGCCCGCGAAGTGCACACCCGGATGCTCGAGCGCATGGACCTCGTGCGGCTGGAGCCCGCGCTCATCCTCGATGTCGGCTGCGGCCGCGCGGCGGGCAGCGCGGCGCTCGCGGCCCGCTACCCGCGGGCGCTGTGCATCGCCCTAGACCTGTCGCCGGCGGCGCTTCGCCACGGTCGGACCGAGCCCGCGCGCGCGGCAGGCGCCGCCCGCCTCGCCGGCTGGTTGCGACGGGCTGGTGCCCGGGTGCGGGGCGCGAGCCGGGCCTCCCCGGCAGACCCGGGCCCGATCGGCGGCGCGCCGGCGCTGCTGGCCGCCGACACCCACCGGCTGCCGCTGCCCGATGCCTGCGCCGACCTGATCTGGTCGAACCTCGCCTGGCATCAGTTCGCCGATCCCGAGGCGGTCCTGGCCGAGTGGTACCGGGTGATCCGCCCGGGCGGCCTGCTGATGCTCTCGGCCTTCGGGGTGGATACCCTGCGCGGTCTGCCCGGTCTGGCGCCGGGCTTCGCCCGCTTCCCCGACATGCACGACATCGGCGATGCGCTGGTCGCGGCCGGATTTGCCGAACCGGTGATGGATGTCGAGCGCATCACCCTCGGCTATCAGGATCCGCGCGATCTGATCGCCGAATGGCGGGCCGCGCTTGGCGGCAATCCCCGAGCCGATCGACGCCGCGGTCTGGGCGGTCGGGCGGGCCTCGCGCAGGCGCTCGCGGCGATGGCCGCGCATCGGGACGCCGACGGCCGGATTCCGGTGGGCCTGGAGCTCATCCACGGCCATGCCTGGTGCCCGCCGCAGAAGCGCCTGCCCGCGGGGCTGGCGCCCGTGCGTTTCATTAACCGCAACGCCGAAGGGCCTTTGTCCCGGTCTCGCGAGGAATGAACCCCGCCGGCTCTCAGGGGGCGGTCGTGGCCGGCATGGGTCGAAACACCGGGGCCGCGCGGATTTTGCCCAGTCCACCGGCCCCCGTATAATGCGGCGCAACACGCGGTTGCCGCGCCGGAATTCCCGACTCGGGCCGCCCGCCTCTCGTCCAGCCATGCCGTATCGGTGGGTCCATCAGGCGCAAGCCGGTTCTCAGCAGTGGCTCCTGCGGCGCAATTGCGCCCTGTCGCCCCGGCAACTGGCGGCCTGCTTCGGCGCCGTTGGCGTTGTCACCCTGCTGATCTCGGCGGCCTTCGCCGCGCAGGGTGCCTGGCTGGTGGTGCCCTTCGCGGGGCTCGAGCTGCTCGCGCTGGCAGTGGCCTTCGTGGTCCATGCGCGGCATGCGGGTGACTACGAGCGCATCGTCCTGGCGGACGGCAGAGTGCTGGTGGAGCGGCTGCACGGGGGCAGTCTGGCACGGGTCGAGTGCCGGGCCTCGTGGGTGAGGGTTGAGTACCAGGGCGCCAGGCGGGAACTCATCCGGCTGGTGGCCGCGGGCAGGGAGATGGCGGTCGGGCGCTTCGTGCCCGATGCCGAACGCACCCGGCTGGCGCGCGAGCTGCGCGCCTCGATCGCCGGCTGGCAGGCTTAGCAGACGGGAACTCGGAACGAGACATGGCACGACACACTGGTGAACGCATGATCCTCAAGAAACTTGCCCACTGGGCCACCGCTGCGCTGGTTTCGGGCGCCTCGAGCCTGGCCCTGGCCGTGTCCGACATGCCGGGCGGCCCGCGGGTCAATCAGCTCAACATTGCCGATCCGGTCACCGCCATCGCGCGCGGCCAGCACTGGATCCACAACGTGCTCCTGTGGGTGTGCCTGGTCATCTTCGTGGCGGTGTTCGCGGTGATGTTCTATTCCATCTTCGCCCATCGCAAGTCCAAGGGCGCCAAGTCGGCCGACTTCCACGAGAGCACCTCGGTCGAGATCGCCTGGACGGTGGTGCCCTTCATCATCGTGGTGGCGCTCGGCGTGGTCGCCACCGGCGACGTGGTCGCCCAGAAGGACACCTCCAATGCCGACCTCACCGTCAAGGCCACCGGCTACCAGTGGAAGTGGGGCTACGACTACCTCAAGGGCGAGGGCGAGGGCATCAGCATGCTCTCCACCCTGACAACGCCGCGCGAGCAGATCGAGGACAAGAACTACCCCGATGCCCGCGCCAAGCGCGAGGCCAACCCCACCTACCTCATGGAGGTGGACAACCCGCTGGTGGTGCCGGTGGGCAAGAAGGTGCGGGTGATCACCACCGCCAACGACGTCATCCACGCCTGGATGGTGCCGGCCTTCGGCGTCAAGCAGGACGCCATCCCGGGTTTCGTGCGCGACACCTGGTTCCGCGCCGAGAAGGTGGGCACCTATCGCGGCCAGTGCGCCGAGCTCTGCGGCAAGGACCACGCGTTCATGCCCATCGTGGTCGAGGTCAAGTCCGAGGAAGACTACCGGAAGTGGGTCGAGGCCAAGAAGAAGGAGATGCTCGCCCGCCAGGATGACCCCAACAAGGAGTGGCAGGTCGCCGACCTCCAGGCCCGTGGCGAGAAGGTCTATGCCGCCAACTGCGTGGCCTGCCACCAGGCCACCGGCAAAGGCGTGCCGGGTGCCTTCCCGGCCCTCGAGGGCAGCAAGCTGGTGCTCGGCCCGCAAGACGGCCAGATCGAACTGCTGCTCAAGGGCAAGGCGGGCACCGCCATGGCCTCGTTCAAGCAGCTCTCCGACACCGAGCTGGCTGCGGTCATGACCTACACCCGCAACGCCTGGTCCAACAAGGCCGAGGACAACATCATCCAGCCCAAGGAAGTCCTCGCCGCCCGCGGCAAGTAATCGAGCGCCGGCCGGCCCGCTTGCGGGCGCCGGCCGAACCGCCTTTTCCCGAGATTCATCAGGAGCCGATCCATGAGTGCAGTGCTCGACCACCACGACGATCACGACCACGCGCATGACCATCCCCACGGCTGGCGGCGCTGGCTGTTCGCCACCAATCACAAGGACATCGGCACGATGTACCTGTGGTTCTCGTTCACCATGTTCATCGTGGGTGGCCTGAACGCGCTGCTGCTGCGCTCCGAGCTCTTCCAGCCCGGGCTGCAGATCGTCAACCCCGAGTTCTTCAATCAGCTCACCACCATGCACGGGCTGATCATGGTGTTCGGGGCCATCATGCCGGCCTTCGTGGGCTTCGCGAACTGGCAGATCCCGCTCATGATCGGCGCGTCCGACATGGCGTTCGCGCGCATGAACAACTTCAGCTTCTGGCTGCTGCCGCCGGCGGCGCTGCTGCTGGTGGTGTCGTACTTCGTGCCCGGCGGCGCCACCGCCGCGGGCTGGACCCTCTACGCGCCGCTGTCGGTGCAGATGGGCCCGGGCATGGACCTCGGCATCTTCGCCATGCACATCATGGGCGCGAGCTCCATCATGGGCTCGATCAACATCGTCACCACCATCCTGAACATGCGCGCGCCCGGCATGACGCTGATGAAGATGCCGCTGTTCGTCTGGACCTGGCTGATCACCGCCTACCTGCTGATCGCGGTCATGCCGGTGCTGGCTGGCGCTATCACCATGGTGCTCACCGACCGCCACTTCGGCACCAGCTTCTTCAATGCGGCCGGCGGCGGTGACCCGGTGATGTACCAGCACATCTTCTGGTTCTTCGGTCACCCCGAGGTGTACATCATGATCCTGCCGGCCTTCGGGATCGTGTCGGAGATCATCCCCACCTTCGCCCGCAAGCGCCTGTTCGGCTACAGCTCCATGGTCTACGCCACCGCGTCGATCGCGATCATGTCGTTCATCGTGTGGGCCCACCACATGTTCACCACCGGCATGCCGGTGACCGGTCAGCTGTTCTTCATGTACGCCACCATGCTGATCGCCGTGCCCACGGGCGTGAAGATCTTCAACTGGGTGGCCACGATGTGGCGCGGGTCCATGACCTTCGAGACCCCCATGCTGTTCGCGATCGGCTTCATCTTCGTGTTCACCATGGGCGGGCTCACCGGCATCATCCTGTCGGTCGCGCCGCTCGACATCGCCCTGCACGACACCTACTACGTGGTGGCCCACTTCCACTACGTGCTGGTCGCGGGCTCGCTGTTCGCGCTGTTCGCCGGCACCTACTACTGGCTGCCCAAATGGACGGGCCACATGTACAGCGAGTCGCTGGGCAAGTGGCACTTCTGGCTCAGCCTGATCACCTTCAACATCACCTTCTTCCCGATGCACTTCCTGGGTCTGGCCGGCATGCCGCGTCGCTATGCCGACTATCCCATGCAGTTCGCCGACTTCAACGCGCTGGTCACCGTGGGTGCCTTCGGCTTCGGCCTGTCGCAGCTGGTGTTCCTCTGGGCGGTGATCAAGTGCATCAAGGGTGGCGAGAAGGCGGCCGACAAGCCCTGGGAAGGCGCCCAGGGCCTGGAGTGGACGCTGCCCAGCCCGGCGCCCTTCCACACCTTCGAGACCCCGCCGGTCGTCAAGTGAGCGTCGAGGGCCCCGCCATGCGCGCCGACAGACCCCGCAGCAACCTGCGCACGGCGCTGGTGCTGCTGTCGGTGGCGGCGGTCTTCTTCGCGGGCGTGATCGTCAACCGCATGCTGTTCGGACCGTGAACCTGTCCATCGCCAACTGGCACCTGTCGGTGAAGCTGCTGGTCATCGCCCTGGCGATGTTCGGGTTCGGCTATGCCATGGTGCCCATCTACCGGGCGATCTGCGAGGTCACCGGTGTGGGTCTCATGACCCAGCGCGACGAGAAGGCCGCCGAGTTCGCCCGCAACACGCAGGTGGATACCTCGCGCTCGGTGGTGGTGGAGTTCGACGCCAACAGCCGCGGCGCCTGGGTGTTTCGCCCCAAGGTGCCCTCGGTCACGGTGCACCCCGGTGAACTGGTCACCGTGGTCTACGAACTCTCCAGCACCGTTTCGCGGCCCACCATCGGCCAGGCCATCCCCAGCTATGCCCCGGACGGCTCGGGCAAGTTCTTCCGCAAGCTCGAGTGCTTCTGCTTCAAGCAGCAGGCGCTCGAGGCGAATCAGACCCGCGAGTTCCCGGTGGTCTTCGTGGTCGACCCCAAGCTGCCGGCCGACGTCACCACCATCACGCTGTCCTACACCTTCTTCGAAGTGGCCGGCCAGCCGGGCGTGAAGCCCTCGGCCGGCGCACCGGTGCAGGGATCATGACCGAGCCCCGCCCTCGCGCCACCTTCGGGCAGACCCTGCGCGCCGTGGGTGCGTCGTTCTTTGGCGTCAGGGGCAGCCGCGCCCATCAGGCCGATCTGCGCAGCCTGAACCCGGTGCATGTGATCCTTGCCGGCATCGGCATGGCCGCGCTGTTCGTGCTCACCCTCGTTCTCATCGTGCGGATGGTCGTCCGATGAGCCTCACCCAACCGTCGTGCCGGCCGCTCGGGCCTGCCCGCCTTCCCGTTCCGAATCGCTCCGGCATCCACCAGGGAGACACCGCATGAGTGCAGCGTCCCACGGCATCGCGCCGTACTACTTCGTTCCCAGTCCTTCGCAGTGGCCGGCCGTCGGCTCCGTCGCGCTGCTCTCGGCCGGCCTCGGCGCCGCCGGCTGGGTCAACGGCGCAAGCTACGGCCCCTGGCTGCTGATGCTCGGTTTTGCCGTGCTCATCTACATGATGTTCGGCTGGTTCGCCGCGGTGGCGCGCGAGTCCGAGGGCGGCCTGTACAACGAGCGGGTCGATGTCTCCTTCCGCTGGAGCATGGGCTGGTTCATCTTCTCCGAGGTGATGTTCTTCGCGGCCTTCTTCGGCGCGCTGTTCTACGCCCGTGTCATCACCATGCCCTGGCTGGGCGACCTCGATCACAAGTCGGTGCTCTGGCCGGGCTTCACCGCGGCCTGGCCCAACCTCGGCCCGGCCGGTGTGGTGGAGGCCTTCCAGACCATCGGCCCCTGGCCGATTCCCACCATCAACACGGCGCTGCTGCTCACCTCGGGCGTGACGCTCACCTTCGCCCACCATGCGCTCAAGGACAACCACCGCGGCAGCCTGAAGTTCTGGCTGCTGATCACCGTGCTGCTCGGCGCGGTGTTCCTTTCGCTGCAGGCCTTCGAGTACGCGCATGCCTACCAGGACCTCAACCTGAAGCTGTCCTCGGGCATCTTCGGCTCCACCTTCTTCCTGCTCACCGGCTTCCACGGCTTCCATGTGTGCGTGGGCGCGATCATGCTGACCGTGGTGCTGTTCCGCATCCTCAGCGGGCACTTCACCGCCGAGAACCACTTTGCCTTCGAGGCCGCCGCCTGGTACTGGCACTTCGTGGACGTCGTCTGGCTGGGCCTGTACGTGGTGGTCTACTGGCTCTGAGCGGCCAGGGCATCCGACTGACATTGGGGCGCCGCAGTCGGGCGCCCCGGGTACCGGGGCTGCCGCGCGCAGCCCCGAGTCATTTCAGGGATGGGCCACGCGGCGGACTCAGCCGCCCACCCGCACCGGAATGCCGGTGCTCTGGATCCAGCCCATGGCGTGGGCGAACAGGATCAGCAGGAAAAGCAGCACCGAGAACCCCACCCGGAAACTGAGCGCGCGCGCCACGTTGCGGGTGCGGCCACGGTCACGGATGAGGAACACCATCGCGGAACCGAGGCTCGCGAGGATCAGGACAAAGGCGAGCACCACGAGCCATTTCATGGGAACGCATTCTATCCCCCCCACGCCACCGTCCGGGCCGACACCCCCGGATGCGGCCTCGCCCCTGGCGCGCCAGGCGCCGGCCTTCGGGACCCGCTCGCGGGTGCTGGCGGCGCTGGGCATGGCCGCGGTGATGGCCCTCACCACCTCGCTCGGGCTGTGGCAGTTGCGGCGGGCCGACGAGAAGCGCGCGCTGCAGGCGCAGGCCGAGCGCGCCGCGCAGCAGACGCCGCTTCGCATCGGACACGACCCGCTCCCCGATCCCGTCGATGGCGCGCCGGTGGCGCTGGTGGGGCGCTTCCTGCCGCAGGCCAGCGTCTTCATCGACAACCGTACACATCAGGGGGTGGCGGGCTTCCATGTGCTCACGCCGGTTAGACTCGCCGGGTCGTCCGAGCAGGTGATGGTGCTGCGCGGCTGGGTGGCTCGCGATCCGGTCGATCGCAACCGCCTGCCCCCGATCACCACGCCCGAGGGCGAGGTCACCCTCACCGGCATCGCCGAACGGCAGCTCGCCCGAACCCTGGAACTGGCGGCCGCTAGGCCTCCGGCGCCCGGTGAGCGGCTGTGGCAGAACTTCGACCCGGCGGTCTTCACCGCGTGGTCAGGCCTGAGCCTGCTGCCGCTGGTGGTGCGTCAGGCACCCGGCGGGGTGGACGACGGACTGGTCAGGCAGTGGCGCAATGCCGGCGCCGATGTCGACAAGCACCTCGGCTATGCCGTCCAGTGGTTTGCCATGGCCGCCGCCGCCGGGGTCACCGCGCTGTATCTGTTTCTGAGTCTTCTGCGCCATGCCCGATCAGCCTCCCGCGCCCACCATGTCTGACCCGGCGGCACGCCGCCGCAACCGCATCAAGCTGCTGGCCATTCTCGCGGTCTGCGCCTCGCCGGTGATCGCCTCCTACCTCACCTACTACGTCCTCAAGCCCGAGGGCCGCACCAACTACGGTGAGCTCATCGAGCCGCAGGTGCCGGTGGCGGCCCTGGTGGTCGAGCCGGGCCTGGCCCAATTCCGTGGGCGCTGGGTCATGCTCACCACCATCGATGACCGCTGCGCCGACGACTGCGCACAGCGCCTGTATGTCATGCGCCAGGTGCGGCTGACCACCGGCAAGGACCGCGACCGCATCGAGCGGGTGCTGCTGCTGCCTGCCGGTGCGCCTGCGCCCACCCTGCCCGATGGCCACGAGGGCCTGCAGGTGCTGCGCGCCGATGCCGCCGCGATGGCCACGGTGCGCGCGGCGTTCGCGTCGGGGCAGGCCCCGGGCATCCTGATGATCGATCCCCTGGGCAACCTCATGATGCGATTTCCCCCCGACACCGACGCCAGCCGCATGAAGAAAGACCTCGCCAAGCTGCTGCGCGCCTCGCGGGTGGGCTGAGCGCGATGGGCATCGAATCGTTCACCGACGCCGCCGAGCGCACCCGCCGTGCCCGGGGCGTGCTGTCGCGGGTGCTCGGCTTCGCGGTGGTGCTCACGCTGTGCCTGATCATGCTCGGCGCCTGGGTGCGCCTCACCGATGCCGGCCTGGGGTGCCCCGACTGGCCGGGCTGCTACGGCCATCTCACGCCCACGCGCGCCAGCCAGCACATCGCGCAGGCCGTGCAGGACCAGGGCGGCGAGCACGGCCCGGTCTCCATGGGCAAGGCCTGGCGCGAGATGATCCACCGCTACATCGCCATGTTCCTGGGCGCGATCATCCTGGGCGTGGCCATCTACAGCGTGTGGCGACGGGCGGCGCTGCGCCAGTCGCCTGCGCTCGCGCTGCTGCTGCTCGGCGTGGTCATCCTGCAGGGCCTGTTCGGCAAATGGACGGTCACGCTGCTGCTCAAGCCGGCGATCGTCACCGGTCATCTCATCGGCGGCATGCTCACCTTCAGCCTGCTGCTGTGGTTCTGGCTGCGGCAGCAGCCCGCGCCGGCGTGGGTCGACCCCGAGCCGGTGGCCGCGCTGCGCTGGCCCGCGCGCATCGCGCTGGCGCTGGTGGCGGGGCAGATCTTCCTGGGAGGCTGGGTCAGCACCAACTATGCGGCCCTGGCCTGCACCGACCTGCCCACCTGCCAGGGCGCGTGGTGGCCCGCGGTCAATTTCGCGGACGGCTTCCACTTCGTGCGCGAACTCGGTCGCACCGGGGAAGGGGAGTTCCTGCCGATGCCGGCGCTCACCGCCATCCACCTCACCCATCGGATCGGCGCGGTGCTGGTCGCGCTCGGCGTGGGCTGGGTGGGCTGGCGCACCGTGCGCACGCCGGGGGCGGCGCCCCTGGGCGCGGCCCTGCTCGCCATGCTGACGGTGCAATGGGCGCTGGGGCTCTCGAATGTCTGGTTCAGCCTGCCGCTGCCGGTGGCGGTCGCCCACAATGGCGGCGCGGCGGTGCTGCTGGGCCTGACCGTGGTGCTACACTTTCGGGCCCGTCAGGCTCGCCTTCGCGTCTAGCCGCGCGCGCCACCCCCCGCTTCGGGATGCACGCCCAGTCCTCCTCCGCCCCAGACCTGCGTCGCCTGGCGCTCGACTACCTCGAGCTCACCAAGCCGCGCATCGTGCTGCTCACCGCCTTCTGCGCGCTGATCGGCATGCTTCTGGCCAGCGACGGCGCGGTGCCCTGGCCGGTGCTGGTGTTCGGTCTGCTCGGCATCTCGCTGCTGGCCGGCAGCGGCTTCGCGTTCAACTGCCTCATCGAGCGCAGCATCGATGCCCGCATGGCGCGCACCCGGGCCCGGCCACTGGCCCGGGGCGGGGTCAGCGCCACCGGCACGCTGGTGTTCGCCGGTCTGCTCGGCGGCCTCGGCGCCTGGCTGCTGCATGTGTTCGTCAACGACCTCACGCTCTGGCTCACCCTGGCCACCTTCATCGGCTACGCGGTGGTCTACACGGTCATCCTCAAGCCGGCCACGCCGCAGAACATCGTGATCGGCGGCGCCTCGGGCGCCATGCCCCCGCTGCTGGGCTGGACCGCCGTGGCCAACGAGGTGGCGGCGCCGGCGCTGGTGCTGTTCCTGATCATCTTCGTCTGGACTCCTCCGCACTTCTGGGCCCTCGCGCTCTACCGGGTGGAGGACTACCGCAAGTCGGGCCTGCCCATGCTGCCGGTCACCCACGGTCCGGAGTTCACGCGGCTGAACATCCTGCTCTACACCGTGCTGCTCGTGCCGGTGTCGCTGCTGCCTTTCCTGATCGGCATGAGCGGCTGGCCCTATCTGGTGGCCGCGCTCGCGCTCAGCGGCTACTTCCTGCTGCTGGCCTGGCGGCTCTGGCGCAGCTACTCCGACGCGCTGGCCCGGCGCACCTTCGGCTATTCCATCCAGTATCTCGCCGCGCTCTTCGGCGCGCTGCTGCTTGATCACTACCTCTAGCCCGGCCCGGCGTCGCCGGCTGCTGGCGCTCGCCGTGGGCCTGCCGATGCTGCTGGCCGCCTGCCGGCGCGGCGCCGTCAGTTTTTCGGCCACCGATGTCACCGGCGCGCCCTTCGGGCGCGAGCTCGCGCTCACCGACCACACCGGCAAGCCCCGCAGCCTGGCCGATTTCCGTGGTCAGGTGGTGGTGGTGTTCTTCGGGTTCACCCAGTGCCCGGATGTCTGCCCCACCACCCTGGCCGAGATGGCCCAGGTGATGGCCTCGCTGGGCGAGCGCGCCGGCAAGGTGCAGGTGCTGTTCGTCACGCTCGACCCCGAGCGCGACACGCAGGCGCTGCTGGCGCAGTACGTGCCGGCCTTCAACCCCCGGTTCATCGGCCTGCGCGGCAGCCCCGAGGAAACCGACCGGGCTGCGCGCGAGTTCAAGGTCTTCTACCAGAAGGTCAATGGCAGCACGCCCGGCAGCTACAGCATCGATCACACCGCCGGCAGCTATGTGTTCGACCCGGCCGGGCGGCTGCGCCTGTTCGTGAAGCACGCCCAGGGCGTGGCGCCGCTCGCCGCCGACATCGGGCGCCTGCTCGACGGCGCCTGAGCCCGGTCGCGCTAGCCGCGGCCTTCCTGCCAGGCCGCCAGCAGGCTGGCGCCCAGGATCAGCCCCGCGCCGATCAGCGCCCGCGCGCCCGGCATCTCCCCGGCCAGCCAGGCGGCCGAGACCGCGGCGAACACCACCTCGCTCAGCATCACCACCGCAGTCACGCGCGCGGGCAGCCGCGCCGCGCCGAACTGCAGCGCGAGATTGGCCACCAGGAAGGCCAGGGCGAACACCACCAGCGGCAGCCAGGCCTGGGCATCGGGCCGGGGCAGCGGCACCGGATGCCCGAGCCCGCCGGCCACCAGCGCCACCGCCGCGGGGATGAGTGCGCCACCCGCGAACATCGCGGCCGCCCGCGCGCCCGGGGCGTCATGGGCCTGCCGGCGCAGCAGCACGTTGGTCATCGCAAAGCCCACGCCGCCGGCCAGGCCGAGCCAGTCGCCCAGCGAGCCGGGCATGGGCAGGCCCGCGCCCGGCTCCCAGAGGATGAGCATCGCGCCGCCCAGGGCGAGCAGGGCGAGCGCCACCGAGGCCGGCCGCAGCGCCTCGCCCAGCCACAGCCGGGCCAGCAGCATGGACCACACCGGCATGAGGTAGAACAGCAGCACCACCCGCACCACCTCGCCGATGCTCACGCCCCAGTTGAAGCAGGCATTGGTCAGGCCTGATGAGGCCAGCAGCCCGATCAGCGCGGGCTGGCGCAGCGCCGCCAGCGCCTCACTCGGCCGACGCGCGACGGTGAGCACGAGCGCCGCGGCATAGACCGCGGCGGTGGACCACAGCGGGTGCAGGCCGTGCGCGTCCAGCCAGCGAAAGGGCCACCAGGAGAGCCCCCAGATCAGGGCGTTGAGCAGCAGCGCCGCGGCGGCGAGGCGCGGGCTGTCGAGGGGCTTGAGCGAGGGCATGGGGCGGCGAGGATACCGCAGAGCCCGCGGGCTCCGGTCATGCCCGGTGCCCCGCGCAAGCCTTGAGGCCGCTCACGCATAATGTTCGCCCCGGCCGTGTGAGGCCGCCATTGCGCCGCCGCCCCAGCCATGACCTACTGCGTTGCCATCAAGCTCAGGGCCGGACTGGTCTTCCTGTCCGACTCCCGTACCAATGCCGGTCTGGACCAGATCAGCACCTTCCGCAAGATGATCGTCTACGAGCGGCCCGGCGACCGCTTCATGGTGCTGCTGTCGGCGGGCAACCTGTCGATCGCCCAGTCGGTGCGCGAGATCCTCCAGGTGGAGGAACTGCGCGACCACGCCGATGCCGAGCCGCTCACCATCTGGAATGCCCGCAGCCTGTTCGATGCCGCCCGCGTGCTCGGGTCGGCGGTGCGCCGGGTGCATGAACGCGACGCGGCGGCGCTCAAGGACGCCGGCGTCGAGTTCAATGTCTCGCTGATCTTCGGCGGCCAGATCCGCGGCGAGGGCATGCGCCTGTACCAGGTGTACTCGGCGGGCAACTTCATCGAGGCCACCCCCGAGACGCCCTACTTCCAGATCGGCGAGTCCAAGTACGGCAAGCCGGTGCTCGATCGGGTCCTCACCCCCGAGACCCCGTTGGCCGAGGCGGCCAAGTGCGCACTGGTGTCGATGGACTCCACGCTGAAGTCCAACCTCTCGGTGGGCCTGCCGCTCGACCTCGTGGTCTACGAGGCCGATCGCTTCCAGACCGACCGCGTGGTGTGCATCGACGAGAACAACCCCTACTTCCGCATGCTGCACGACAACTGGGGCGTGAAGCTGCGCGAGGTCTTCGACAGCATCGAGGACCCGATGTGGAATGGCGGCACCACCGAGGTCCCGCTGCGGGTGGCCAGCCCGCGCAGCCAGCCCATGCGCAAGATCGGCGGGCCCGACGAGCGGCTGATCTGACATGGCGGCCACCCATCCCGCCCTGCCGGCCGACGCCGCTGGCGAAAGCCCCGCCCCCGCCGCGGATGCGCTGATCCTGTTCGCGCACGGCGCCCGTGACCCCGGCTGGCGCGCGCCGGTCGATGCCATGGCCGCGCTGCTGGCCCGCGCCGTGCCCGAGGCCCGGGTCTCGGTGGCCTTCCTGGAGTTCATGTCGCCCGATCTGCCGCAGGCGATCGATGCGGCGGTGGCCGCCGGCGCACGCCGGGTGGCGATCGCGCCGCTCTTCTGGGCCGAGGGCGGGCACCTGCGCCAGGAGGTGCCGCCGATGCTGGCCCAGGCCTGCGAACGGCACCCCGGGCTGCGCCTGGAGCGCTGGCCGGTGATGGGCGCCAGCCCCGAGGTGCTGGCCGCCCTGACCGGGGTCTACGCCGGCCGCTGGCGCGCCGGCTGAACCAGGGTCAGCGCGAGCGAGGCGGCGCAGCAGGCCATGGCGCCGAGCTGCAGCGGGCCGAGGGGCTCGCCCAGCAGCCAGGCGCCCGAGACCATGGCCACCATGGGCACCATGATCACCGACAGCCCGGCGATGTTCGCCGGCAGCAGGGTCACGATCGAGAACCAGCAGACATTGCCCACGCACAGCGGCACCAGCGTGATGTAGGTGATCAGCACGATCGACTGGGTGTTCGGCACGAACCACTGCCGGTCGCCGGTGATGAGCGCGATCGCCATCACCGGCAGCGACACGATGATCATCTGCCAGCCGGTGAGCACGATCACCGGCACCGGGATCACCCGGCGCTTCAGGATGAGGGTGCCCACCGCCCAGCCCAGCCCTGCGAGCAGGCCCAGGCCCAGGCCGAGCGGCGCCTGCGCGTAGGCGCCCAGGCTGGGCACCATCAGCAGCACCACCGAGAGCGTGCCCAGGGCCAGCGCCACCAGCAGCCGGCCATTGAGCCTTTGCCCGAGCACGGCCCACGAGAGCAGCGCCGACCACAGCGGCATGGTGTAGCCCAGCACCGCCGACTGGCCCGAGGGGATCATCAGCGCCGAGTAGGTGCTGCAGATGTTCCAGACCACCAGGTAGAAGAAGCTGGCCGCCGCGATGGTGGGCCAGTGCTCGCGCGGAATGCGCATGGGCAGGCCGCGCAGGCGGGCCACCGCGAGCAGGATGAGGCCGGAGGTGGGGGCGGTGATGGACCGGAAGGTCCATACCGAGATTTCTTGCAGGGCCAGCGGGAAGAGCGGCCAGTTGGTGCCCCAGACAACCGTGAGCACCACCAGCATCACCAGGGCCCGCGGCGGAACGGTCACGGCAGACATGGGGCGGCAGGCTCGCACGCCCCACCGCCCCGGGCAAGCCAGGGCTCGGGGCAAAGTGGAACCGGCCCGACCCCCTGCTCCGGGGTGGGGGCCCGCCCTTGATAGACTCGGGCGTCCGGGCATCCTGTTCCGCCTGCGCCGCCCGCCGGCGTGCCGCCCCATCCTTTCCTTCCAGAGCGCCCTTCCATGCAATCGCGTCCGTTCATCGTCGGCATCGGCGGCACCACCCGCAGCGGGTCCACCTCCGAGCGCGCGCTGGCCGTGGCGCTCGCGCGCGCCCAGGCGCTGGGCTGCGACACTCAGGCCTTCTGCGCGGGCGACATGCCCAGCGAACCCTACGATCCGGCGGCCGCCGGACGCAGCCCGCAGGCCCAGGCCATGGTCGAGGCGCTGCGCCGGGCTGATGGCGTGATCATCGCCACGCCGGCCTATCACGGCGGCATCTCGGGCCTGGTCAAGAACGCCATCGATTTCACCGAAGACATGCGCGCCGACCCCCGCGTCTACCTCGAGGGCCGCTCGGTGGGCTGCATCGTGTGCGCCGAAGGGGCGCAGGCCATGGGCACCACCATGGTCTCGCTGCGGGCGATCGTGCATGCGCTGCGGGGCTGGCCCACGCCCTACGGGGCGGCCATCGCCTCGAGCACCAAGCCCTTCGGCGGGCCCGACCGCCAGCCCGATCCGGCCGCGATCAAGGCCTGCGAGACCGTCGGTGAAGAGGTGGCGCGTTTCGCGCTGATGAGCCTGGCCAGCCGCGGCTAGCCGGCGGCCTCGCCTAGCTGCGCGAGCCGCGCTGGGCGAGGTAGAGGTTGTGCAGCGTGAGCTTGCGCACCTCCGATTTGCTCGCCTCGATGTGACTGCGCAGCAGCAGCACCGCCTGCTCCGACCGGCGACGCAGCAGCGCCTGCAGGATCTTCGCGTGCTCGTCGTAGGTGGAGTGGATGCGATCGGGCTGGGTGAAGTCCAGACGGCGCACGATGCGGATGCGCTCGGTCACGTCATGGTGGACGCGGGCGAGCTCCGGGTTGCCGGCGGCGGCCACGAGCGCGGCGTGGAACTCCTCGTCGCGCCGCGACACCAGCCGGCCATCGGCCTTGCGCTCCTCGCGCGGCACGCCCCAGAAGGCCTGCAGCGCGTCGAGCCGGCTGCGGTCGGCCTTGCCGGGCGCGGCCTCGCACAGCCGTTGCGCGGCGGTGGTCTCGAGCACCACCCGCAGGTCGTAGAGATGCTCGAACATCTCGAAGTCGAAGGGCTGCACCTGCCAGCCCGAGCGGAAATGCACCTGCACCAGGCCTTCGCGCTGCAGCCGGAACAGGGCCTGGCGCACCGGCGTGCGCGACACGCCCAGCCGCGAGGCCACCTCGCTCTCGGTGAAGCGGTCGCCGGGCACCAGGCGGAATTCGGCGATGTCCTCCTTCACGCGCTGGTACACCGTGTCGGCAAGCGACGCGTGCAGCGGAGCGGTGGCGTCGCTGGCACCCATGGGCAGCCCTGCCTGCGCGGCGCGGTGCCGGCTCAGCCAGCCATCAGGCTGACGTGGGCGGCCACCACCCGCCAGCCCTCGGGCATGCGCGCCCAGGTCTGGCTCTGCCGGCCGGTGCGGGCGGCCCCGTCGCGGCGGAACTCGATATTGGCGGTGGCGAAGTCGGTGCCGTAGGTGGTGATCACCGTGCGCAGCACCTCGCGCGCCAGCCCCACCGCCGGCCGGCCGGCGCGAAAGGCCTGGATCTCGCCGTACCCGTAGAGGTTCTCGCCCACGCCGTAGCGCAGGGTGTGCGTGCTGTTCCAGAAGAGTTCGTCGAGCACCGCGACGTCGTTGCTCACCAGCGCCTGCTCGTAGCGGGCGAAAGCGGCGCTCACTTCGGCGTGCACCTCGGGCAGGTTGATCTGCATGGCTTGGGCTCCAGGGTCAGGCGGACAGGGGCGGGACGGGCACGCGACACACGCCGGCGCGCACCAGCGCCGCCGCCACCCGGAAGGCATCGCGCTCGCGCCAGGGCGCGGCAATGATCTGCACCGACATCGGCATCTCGCCCTCGATGGGCACGGGCGCGGCCAGCACCGGCAGGCCGATGCACGACACCGGCTGGGTGAGGATGCCCATGCTCGCGCGCGCGGGCAGGGTCATGCCGTTGATGGTGATGGTCTCGGTGCCGATCACGGGCGCCGGCACGGGAGTGGCCGGCGCCAGGAACACATCCACCTCGCGGAACTGCTCGGCCACCGCCCGGGCATAGCGCGCGCGGACACGCTGGGCGCGGTTGTACCAGGCCGCCGGCATCAGGCTGCCGGCGATGAAGCGGTCGCGTGACAGCGGCTCGTAGTCGTCATAGCGCTCGCGCAGGCCGGGCAGGTGCAGCGCGCCGCCCTCGCTGCTGGTGATCATGAAGGCCGCGGCGCGACCGGCCGAGGCCATCGGCCATTCGGCGCGCCGGCTCACGCCGAGCGCCTCGCAGGCGCGCTCGAGCGAGGCCCGGGCCACCGGTCCGCTGAACTGCTCGAAGTGGCCGGCGAGCCGCGCGATGCGTAGCCCGTCCACGCCCTGGTCGAGCGCATCGCTCACCGGCTCCAGCGGGCGCTGGGCGCAGGCGGGATCGGCGGGGTCGGGGCCCTGCATCAGGTCATAGCTCAGCGCCAGGTCTGCCAGCGTGCCGGCAAAGGGGCCGAGATGGTCGAGGCTGGCCACGAAGGGGAAGCTGCCATGGCGCGAGAGCCGGCCGTAGGTGGGCTTCAGGCCGAACACGCCGCACAGCGAGGCCGGCACCCGGATCGACCCGTTGGTGTCGCTGCCCAGTGTGAGCGGCACCAGGCCATCGGCCACTGCCACCGCCGAGCCGCCCGAGGAGCCGCCCGCCAGCCGGCTGCGATCGTGCGGGTTGCGGCAGGGGCCGACATGGCTGTTCTCGGTGGTGAAGCCGTAGGCGAACTCGTCCATGTTCAGCCCGCCCACCAGGATGGCACCTGCCGCGGTGAGCTTCCTGACGAGGAAGGCATCGCTCGTCGCTGGCGGCAGCGAGGCGTTCACCTTGGAGCCGGCCAGGGTGACCTCGCCCGCGATGTCGAACAGGTTCTTCACCGCGAAGGGCACGCCGGCCAGCGGCGGCAGCGCCTGGCCGGCGGCGCGCTGGGCATCGATCGCCCGGGCCTGGGCGCGGGCCCGCTCGGCGGTGACCAGCGTGAAGGCGTTGCCGAGATGGCCGCGGGCGGCGATGCCGGCCAGGGTCTGTTCGATGAGGGCGACCGCGCTCAGCGAGCCTTCGCGAACCTGGCGGGCGATCGAGAGGGCATCGCCGATCGGCGCCATGCCGGAAGCGGCCGCGCTCATGTCGGCGACACCGGGGTGAAGACCGGCGCCATCTCGTCCTCGGGGCCGAGCGGCAGGTCGAGGAAGCCGGAGGCGATGGTCGCGCCCAGGGTGAACTGGCGCAGCACCTCGTCGCGGGTGGCCTCGCTCAGCTGGTAGCCATGCAGCGCGAGCGCGGCATCGAGGTATCGGGGAATGTCGGCGGGGTTCATGCGGCGCTCTCCGTGGGCAGGTTGACGAGCGGGAAATGGCAGGCCACCTCCCGCCCGGGCGACAGGGTGCTCAGGCTGGGGCTCAGCTCCGAGCAGCGCGGCCGTGCGTGCGGGCACCGCGCGGCATAGCGGCATTGTCGCGGATCGGGGTCGATGGGGCTGGTCGGCTCGCCGGCGGGCAGCGCCACGGCCGGCGCGCGCTGGCCCAGGCGCGGCAGCGCATCGGCGAGCAGCCGGGTGTAGGGGTGCGCGGGGTTGGCGAAGACCTCGGCGGCCGGGCCGCGCTCGACGATGCGGCCCAGGTACATCACCAGCACCTCATCACACATCAGCCGCACCACGTTGAGGTCGTGCGACACGAACAGGTAGGCCAGGCCATGACGCTGGCGCAGGTCTGCCAGCAGCTCGAGCACGATCGCCTGCACCGACACGTCGAGCGCGGCGGTGGGCTCGTCGAGAATCAGCAGGCGCGGGCGCACCGCCACCGCGCGCGCGATGTTCACGCGCGCCTTCTGGCCGCCGGAGAGCTGGTGCGGGAAGCGCCCGAGCAGCTCGGCCGGCAGGCCGACATCGCTGGCGGCGGCCTTCACGCGGGCCTCGAGCGTGGCGCTGTCGCGCACGCCCTCGAGCAGGCGCAGCGGCTCGGCGATGCTGTCGAAGGCGGTGTAGCGCGGGTTCAGTGATTCGGTGGGGTCCTGGAAGACCACCTGCAGCTCGCGGCGTCGCGGATGGCGCGCGAAGCGCGCGGCGGGCACGGCGGCGAGGTCTTCGCCATCGAAGCCGATCTCGCCCTCGGTGGCGTCGAGCAGCCGGGCGACCAGCCGCACCAGGGTGGACTTGCCGCAGCCCGACTCGCCCACCAGGCCCACGCTGCGGCCGGGCGCGATGCTCAGGCTGACATCGTCGACTGCGTGCAGGAACGAGGGCGCGGCCCGCGACAGGAAGCCGCGGCGCATCGCGAAGCGCCGGGACAGGTGCGAGACGGCCAGCAGCGGAGCGGGTGCGGTCATGTCGGGAAGTGGCAGGCCACCACCGACTCGCCCTCGGCGACCTGCGGCGGCGGCGTGGTGTGGCACAGGGGCGTGGCTTGCGGGCAGCGGTGGGCGAAGCGGCAGGCCGGGATGTCGGCCGATCGCAGGTCGGGCAGCGTGCCCGGGATCGCCTGCAGGTCGGCCAGCGACGCGGCGCTGGCCGGCACCGAGCGGATCAGCGCCCGGGTGTAGGGATGGCGCGGCGCGGCGAACAGCGTGCGGGTGGGTGCCACCTCGACGATATGGCCGGCGTGCATCACCGCGATGCGGTCGCAGTTCTCGCTGGCCAGGGCGAGGTCATGGGTGATCAGCACCGTGGCCATCTGACGGTCGGCGGCGGCGTCACGCAGCAGCTGCATGATCGCGGCCTGGGTGGTCACGTCGAGGCCGGTGGTGGGCTCGTCGGCGATCAGCAGCGCGGGGTTCGACGCCAGCGCCATCGCGATCATCACCCGCTGGCACTGGCCGCCCGACATCTCGAAGGGATAGGCCCTGGCCCGGCGCTGCGGGTCGGGGATGCGCACGGCCTGCAGCATGGCCACGGCGCGGGCTTCGCGCTCGCGGGCCAGCGTGGTGGTGTGGCGCACCAGCACGTCGCCGATCTGCCCGCCGACGCGCCGGATCGGGTTGAGCGCCACCCGCGGGTTCTGGAAGATCATCGCGATCTCGCGGCCGCGGATGTCGGCCATCTGGCGCTCGCCGAGCGAGAGCAGGTCGATGCCGCCGAAGCGGATCGAACCGGCGGTGATGCGCGCCGCCGGATCCTGGATGCCCAGGATCGCGTAGGAGAGCACCGACTTGCCCGAGCCGCTCTCGCCGACCAGGCCGAGCGTCTCGCCCTTCTCGAGCGAGAGCGTGATGCCCTGCAGGGCCGAGACCGTGCCGCCGCGGGTGCGGAACTCCAGAGAGAGCCCCTCGATGCGAAGCAGTTCGCTCATGTGCGCCTGCGCGGATCGATGATGTCGCGCAGCCCGTCGCCAAGCAGGTTGAAGCAGAACACCGCCAGCATCAGCACCGCGCCCGGGAAGAGCGCCACCCACCACTCGCCGCTCACGATGTACTGCGCGCCTTCGGCGACCATGATTCCCCACTCCGGCGCGGGCGGGCGCACGCCCAGGCCGATGAACGACAGCCCGGCGCAGTTGAGGATGGCCAGGCCCATGTTCAGCGAGATCTGCACCATGGCCGGCGGCAGGATGTTGGGCAGCATGTGCACCAGGAGCACCCGCGCGTCGCTGTTGCCGGTGACGCGCGCGGCCTCGATGAAGCCGGCGTCGCGGCGCACGTTGGTCTCGGCGCGTGCCACCCGCAGGTAGAAGGGCAGGTTGATGATCGCGGTGGCGATCACGATGTTGGCCACGGTGTTGCCCAGCGCCGCCACGATGCCCATCGCCAGCACGAACAGCGGGAAGGCCATGATGGTGTCCACCAGGCGGCCGATCGCGCGGTCGAACCAGCCGCCGTAGTAGCCCGCGACCATGCCCAGCAGGATGCCGGTCACCGACGACAGCGCCACCGCCGAGAGCGCGATGCCGAAGTCCACGCGCGCCGCGGCCATCACCCGCGAGAGCACATCGCGCCCGAGCGAGTCGGTGCCGAACCAGTGCCGTGCCGAGGGTGGCTGCATGGCCACCGCCGCGTTGGTGGCCAGCGGATCGTAGGGCGCGAGCCAGGGCCCGGCGATGGCCATCAGCACGAACAGCGCGAACAGGCCGAACGCACCGGCGGTGACCGGGTTCTCGCCCACCACGTAGCGGGCATGGGCCAGGGTGCCTGCGCTGGCCATGTCAGCCCGCCACCGAGACCCGCGGGTCGATCGCGAGATACAGCAGATCGATGACCAGGTTCAGGGCCACGTAGAGGATGGCCATGGTCAGCACGAAGCCCTGCACCGGCGCGTAGTCGCTCGCCACCAGCGACTCGATCGCGAACGAGCCGATGCCCGGCCAGGCGAAGACCTTCTCGACCAGCACGTTGGCGCCGAGCATGAAGGAGAAGACCATGCCGATGGTGGTGAGCACCGGCAGGAAGGCATTGCGGAAGGCATAGCCGTAGAGCACCCGTGCCCGCGACAGGCCCATGGCGCGGGCCGTGCGCACGAAGTCGGCCGAGAGCACGCCGAGCATCGAGGCCCGGGTCATGCGCGCCACCGGCGCCATCACGAAGAGGGCCAGCGTGATGGCGGGCAGGATCAGCTGGCGCAGGCTCGACCAGAAGGCCTCGCCGTTGCCGGCCAGCAGGCTGTCGATCAGGTAGAAGCCGGTGACGGTGGCCGGCGCGCTCACGTAAGGGTCGATGCGGCCCAGCGGCGAGGGCGCCCAGCCCAGCAGGAAGTAGAAGACGAAGGACAGCAGCAGGCCGGTGAAGAACACCGGCAGCGACACGCCGGCGGTGGTCACGAGCCGGCAGAGCTGATCCACCCACGAGCCCGGCCGGGTGGCAGCGAGCACGCCCAGCGGGATGGACACCGACAGCGACAGCACCAGCGCCACCAGCGTGAGTTCCAGCGAGGCCGGCAGCCGGGTGGCGATCTCCACCGCCACCGGCTGGCCGGTGTTCAGCGACTGACCCCAGTCGCCGGTGGCCAGTTCCTTGATGTAGCGAACGAACTGCGTGGCCAGCGGCTGGTTCAGGCCGAGCTTGGTCCGGATCTGCTCCACCGCCTCGACGCTGGCGGCATTGCCCGCGAAGTAGGCCGCCGGGTCACCCGGCAGCAGCCGGGTGAGCGCGAAGGTCACCACCACGATGCCCGCCAGGGTGGGCACCGAGAGCAGCAGCCGCTTCAGGATGATCGCGAGCATGGTGTGAGGCGATGAAGTCCGAACCGCGCCGATCAGTTCTTCACGATCTGGCGATAGTCGGGCTGCAGGTGGAACCAGTAGGTGAAGCCGCTGATGTTCTTCTGCATGGCCACGTCCTGGGTGGGCTGGAACAGCGGCACCCGCGGCACGTCCACATAGGCCTTGCGGATCATCGCCTTGACCTGGTCGTCATAGATGGCCTTGCTCTCGGCGAAGCGGGCATTGGTGATGAACTTGTCCATCTCCGCGTCCTGGTAGGACATGGTGTTGAACACCGCGTTCTGGCCGTGGTAGCACCAGAAGAAGAAGTACTCGGGGTAGTTCAGCCAGCCGCCGAAGCGGTTGATCATCAGCGGCATGTCCTTCTTGAGCAGGGCCGCACGCCAGTTGGCGCCGGGCACCTTGTTGATGGTGGTCTTGATGCCGATCTGCGCCAGCGCCTCCTGCACCAGGATCGACATCGGCTCGCCCACCGTGGCGCCGCCCAGGTCGAAGGACAGCGTGGTCTCGAAGCCGTTCGGGAAGCCGGCCTCGGCCATCAGCGCCTTGGCCTTGGCGATGTCAGTGCGGTAGCCGGTGGGCTGCGGCCAGGCGATGGTCTTCACGTCGTTGCTGGCAGCACCGTAGAGCTTCACGCCACGGCCGTAGATCGCGGTCTCCCACATCTTGTCGTAGGGCAGCGCCCAGGCAACCGCCTGCCGGACCTTGACGTTGTTGAACGGCGGCTTGGTGACGTTCATGCCCAGGTAGAACAGCGCGTTCTCGATCGGGAACGCGGCGACCTTCACCTTGGCGGTGTCGGCGGCCAGCTCGCCGAAGTCCTTGGGCGGCATGTCGTAGGTCATGTCGATGTCGCCGCGCAGCAGCAGCGCGCGCCGATTGCCCGCCGAGGGCACGTCACGCTGGATGATGCGTTTCACCTTGGGCAGCGGGCCGTTCTTCCAGTCGTCATTGCGCACATAGATGATCTCCTGGCCGGGCTTGTAGCTCTCCACCTTGTACGCGCCGCCGCCGGCGGTGTTGGTCTTGAGCCAGGTGGCCGCCCAGGGGTCGTCGGCGGTGGCGTGCTTCTTGGCCAGCGTGGCGTTGTAGACCGAGGCCACCGGCACGGCCATGTTCGGCATGGTCATCTTGTCGGGGCGCAGGAACTTCACCCGGAAGGTGGAGTCGTTCACCACTTCGAACTGCTCGGGCTTCTCCAGCGAGCCGGCGCGCATCTGGAACTGCGGGAAGCCGCCCATCGCGAGCGCCCGGTCATAGCTCCACTTCACGTCGGCGGCGGTCACTGGCGTGCCGTCGTGGAACTTCGCGTTCTTGCGCAGGTAGAAGGTGACGCCCGATCCATCCTTGGCGATCTCCCAGCGCTCGGCCAGCTCGGGCTCGAGCTTGGCGTAGTCATAGGTGACCGAGCCATTGGCCAGGGTCTTGCGGCCGTAGGTCATCAGCCGGTCGTAGGCGATCCAGGCCACGCCGTAGGCAGGCCGGTTGGCGCCCACGCCGTGGATGTCCAGCATGTTGGGGCCGAACTCGTTGGCCACCACCAGGGTTTCCTTGCGCGCGTCCTGGGCCGGGGCGGGGCCGGCCAGCGCCAGCCCGGTGGCCAGCAGCGCGGTGACGATCAATGGTTTCATGGGGACCTCTCAGACGGGGTTGCTCAGACAGGGGAGGGACCGGAAGCCGGTGCCCGGTGGGCGGCCTGGCTCGACAGATAGCCGCGCCAGCCGCCGAAGGCGGTGATGTCGGGCTGCCCGAGCGTGTCGAGCGCCTCGCACAGGAAGCCCTGCACGCTGCCGCCGTCTTCCAGACGCAGCGTGCCGATGCCCAGGGGCGCGCCGATCAGCGCCACGAAGGAGCCGTAGTGCGCGACCGGCATCTCCCAGACCTCGATGGCGATGGCCGCGCCTTCGCCGGGCGGCACGCGCAGCAGGCCGGGCTTGGGCGGCACCGTGCCCTGCAGGGCAAAGAGGCGATAGAGCGGCGCGGTGCGGCCCACACTCACCAGCCGGGCGCCGCGCTCGCGCAGCTGGCTGTTCAGCGGCATGCCGCTCAGGTGGGCGCCGACCACGGCCAGTCGCACGGTGCTGCCGGCCGGGCGGGTGATCTCGCGCGGCGGGGGCAGCGGCCGGCCGGTGGCGCCGGCGCTCAGTCCGGTGTCGTGGTGGAAGCGCTGACCGATGTCGGCCAATCGCAGGTCGCTGCCGCCCGGGCCGATGAAGCTTATGCCGAAGGGCAGACCGTCCTCGCGCAGGCAGGCCGGCACCGCCAGCGCCGCGTAGTCGAGCAGGTTGACGAAGTTGGTGTAGTGGCCGAGCTGGCGGTTTAGCCCCACCGGATCGGCGCGCATGTCGGCCACGCTCACCGGCCCTGGCATGGTCGGCAGCACCAGCACATCCACGCTGGCCAGGATCTCGTCGCAGCACTGCCGCAGCAGGCCGAGCATGTCGCTTGCCTGGCACCAGTCGGCGGCGCTGAAGCGGCGGCCCGAGCCGATGATGGCACGCACCGTGGGGTCGAAGGCCTCGGGGTTGCTGTCGGCCTGGGCATCGAAGAACTCGCGGATGCCGGCATAGCGCTCGGCCACGAAGGCGTCCTCGTAGAGCATCGCGGCCGCTTCGGCGAAGGGCTGGTAGTCGATGCGAACCGGCTCGCCGCCGAGCTTGCGCAGCCGGGCGCAGGCCTGCTCGAAGGCGCGGCGCGACTGCTCGTCGCCAAAGAACGCGAGCTGGTCCTCGTGCGGCACGCCGAAGCGGAAGCGCTCCGGAAAGAAGGCGGGGTCCAGCGGACGCGCCCGCGAGTAGGGATCCTCGGGGTCGTGCGCGGCGGCCGCCCGCAGCACGTCGACCGCATCGGCCACGGTGGTGGCGAAGATCGACACGCAATCGATCGAGCGGCATGCCGGCACCACGCCGCGGTTGCTGATCAGGCCGCGGCTGGGCTTGAGGCCCACCAGGTTGTTCAGCGCCGCCGGCACGCGGCCGGAGCCCGCGGTGTCGGTGCCGAGCGCGAAGTCGGCTTCGCCGCGGGCCACCGCCACCGCCGAGCCCGAGCTCGAGCCGCCGGGCACGAGGGCGGGGTCGAAGCTGTTGGGCGGCGTGCCGTAGGGTGAGCGGCTGCCGTTGAGCCCGCAGGCGAACTGGTCGAGGTTGGTCTTGCCCACCAGGCTGGCGCCGGCGGCGAGCAGGCGCTCGACCACCGTCGCCGAGCGCGCAGCCACGCGGCTGTAGGCCGGGCAGGCCGCGGTGGTGGCTTCGCCCGCCACGTCGATGTTGTCCTTGACCGCGAAACGCCGGCCGGCCAGCGGGCCGGTGTCGGCGCCCGGTCTGGGATGGGTGAATCGGGTGATCCAGGTCGGATCCATCGGTGAGGTCCTGAGCGCGGGTTCTTGGATACAAGAAGGCTTGCAATCCCTGTGCCAGCCGTATCCGTCGGGTTGTCGCGCGGTTCCGCCCGGAAAACGGGCGAGTGCACCATTTCCGGGCTTGCAGAGTGAGAGGGTGCACCGTGGTCGTGCGCGATCGGCGGTTTCCCCGGGGCGATCGGGGTCGTGGGCGAGGAGCTCTCGGCTGGCAAGGAACTTGCAATCGTCCTTGTACACAAGCCGGACGGTCCGGCTCGCTGGCCTTTCCCCTCATCGATACAGGAGCCTCAGCATGGATGCATCCCGTCGCCTCATCGTCACCTCCGCCGGCGCCGCCGGTCTCGTCTCGGCAGCCGGTCTGCCGCTGTCCGCCTTCGCTCAGGCCAAGCCCATCGTGGTCGGCGTCATCTACGTCGGTCCGCGCGACGACTTCGGCTACAACCAGGCCCAGGCCCAGGCCGCCGCGATGATCAAGAAGATGCCCGGCGTGAAGGTGGTCGAGGAGGAGAAGGTTCCCGAGACCGTGGCGGTGCAGAAGTCGATGGAGGCCATGATCAACCAGGACAAGGCCTCGCTGATTTTCGCCACCTCCTTCGGCTACTTCGACCCGCACATGCTCAAGATGGCCGAGAAGTACCCGAACGTGCGCTTCGCGCACTGCGGTGGTCTGTGGACCGAGGGCAAGCACCCCAAGAACACCGGCTCGTTCTTCGGCTACATCGACGGCGCCCAGTACGTTGCGGGTGTGGTCGCCGGCCACATGAGCAAGAAGAAGAAGCTCGGCTTCATCGCCGCCAAGCCGATTCCGCAGGTGCTGCGCAACATCAACGCCTTCACCATGGGCGCGCGCTCGGTCGACCCGTCGATCACCACCCAGGTGATCTTCACCGGTGACTGGTCGCTGCCGGTCAAGGAGGCCGAGGCCACCAACAGCCTGGTCGACCAGGGCGTCGACGTGGTCACCTGCCACGTGGACGGTCCGAAGGTGGTCATCGAGACCGCGGAGAAGCGCGGCATCATGAGCTGCGGCTACCACGCCAGCCAGGCCAAGCTCGCGCCCAAGGGCTACCTCACCGGCGCGGAGTGGGACTGGACCACGCCCTACAAGCTGCTGATCGCGGCCGCGGCCGAGGGCAAGCCCATGCCCAACTTCGTGCGCGGTGGCATGAAGGAAGGCTTCGTGAAGATGTCGCCCTACGGCGCCTCGGTGTCGGCCAAGGCCAAGGAAGCCGGCGACAAGGCGAAGGCGGCGCTCACCTCGGGCGACTTCGCGATCTTCAAGGGCCCGCTGAAGGACAACAAGGGCAACACCGTGATCGCGGCCGGCACCTCGCTCGAGATGACCAACGTCGAACTCGAGAAGATGAACTACCTGGTCGAGGGCGTGATCGGCGCGATCCCCGGCTGATCGCCCGCTCCTTCCCGTCGCGGACCGGCCATGGCCTCCTCACGCGGACTGCAGTCCACCCTGATCGCGCTGGCCGGCGTGATCGGGGGCCTGCTGCTCTTTGCGCTGTTCGTGCTGGCCATCGGCCGCAATCCCCTCGAGGTGGTCGTGACCATCTTCGAGGGGGCCTTCGCCAGTTCATTCGCCTGGCAGAACACCCTGCTGCGATCCGCGCCGCTGATTCTCACCGGCCTGGCCGTGGCGATTCCGGCCCAGGTGGGTCTGGTGATGATCGGCGGCGAGGGCGCGCTCGCCCTGGGCGGTCTGGCCGGCGCGGCAGCCGGGCTTGCCGCCTCTCAGGCAGGGGCGGCCCCGCTCGGCGTGGTCGTCATCGCCTGCAGCGCGGGCATGATCGCGGGCGCGCTTGCCAATGCGGCCGCCGGCGCGCTGCGCGCCTGGCGCGGCATGAACGAGACCATCGCCAGTCTGCTGATCTCGTACATCGCCATCGCGGTCTTCAATCATCTGGTCGACGGTCCCATGCGTGACCCGGCCAGTCTGAACAAACCCTCCACCCATCCGCTGCCCGAGGCGGTCATGCTCGGCAACATGCCGGGCACCGACCTGCACTGGGGCCTGGCCATCGGGGTGGTGGCCGCGGTGCTCGCCCAGATGCTGGTCTCGCGCACCACCGCCGGCTTCGCGATGCGGGTGGCCGGCGGCAACCTGCGCGCCGCGCGCCTCGTCGGTCTGCCGGTGTCGGCGCTGCTGGTCGCCGCCTGCGCCCTGGGTGGGGTTTGCGCCGGCCTGGCCGGCGCCATCGAGGTGCTGGCAGTGCACGGCTCGGCCAATGCCTCGTTGCTCGGCGGCTTCGGCTACACCGGCATCCTGGTGGCCTTCATCGCGCGTCAGCAACCGCTGGCCACGGTGCCGGTGGCGGTGCTCCTGGGCGGCATCGCCGCGGCGGGCAGCCTGCTGCAGCGTCGCCTGGACCTGCCCGATGCCACTACCCAGGTCCTGCAGGGCCTGCTGTTCGTGTCCATCCTCGCCTGCGAGGCCCTGCACGGTCGCATCAACTGGCGGCTGCGGCCGCTCGCGCTGCGCGCCGCGCCGGCCGCGCCCGCCTCGCAGGTGTCGCCATGAGCGGTGATGAAAGCGCCTGGCTGACCGTCCTGGCGGCCATCCTGGGCGGCGCGCTGCGGGTGTCCACGCCCTTCCTGTTCGTGAGCCTGGGCGAGGCGCTCACCGAGCGCGCCGGGCGCATCAACCTCGGCCTGGAAGGCACGATGGTGTTCGGCGCCATGAGCGGCTATGCCGTCGCCTACCACAGCGGGTCGGCCTGGCTGGGCGTGCTGGCTGCCGGCGGCTTCGGGGTGATCTTCGGCCTCGTGCACGGGCTGCTGTGCAGCCTGCCGCGGGTCAATGACGTGGCCCTGGGCATCGCCCTCATGACGCTCGGGCTGGGGCTGGCCTTCTTCTTCGGCAAGGACTACGTGCAGCCCACCGCGCCGCGCCTGCCGGCGATCGCGCTCGGCGGCTGGAGCGATTCTCCGGCGCTGCAGTCGGCGCTGCAGGTCAATGCCCTGCTGCTGGTGGGCATCGTGTGCGCCCTGCTGATGGCCTGGGCGCTGCGCAGCACGCGCTGGGGGCTGGTGATCCGCACGGTGGGTGACAGCGCCAATGCGGCGCGCGCCCTGGGCTTTCCGGTGAATGCGGTGCGCGCCTGGAGCACCGCCGCGGGCGGCTTCATGGCCGGCGTGGGCGGCTCCTTCCTGTCGCTCTACTACCCCGGCAGCTGGAACGAGGCGCTGTCCAGCGGTCAGGGCGTGATGGCGGTGGCGCTGGTGATCTTCGCCCGCTGGAGCCCGGTGGGCTGCGTGTGGGCGGCGCTCCTCTTCGGTGGCGCCGGCGCGATCGGGCCGGCGCTGCAGGCGATCGGCATCGTGCAGGGCTATCACCTCTGGAACGCGGCGCCTTACGTGCTCACCCTGGCGGTGATGGTGGCCACCTCCTCGGCGCGGCGCTCGCTGGCTGGCGCCCCCGGCGAACTCAGCCTCACCCGTTGATTCCTTCCCTTTCCCTGGCAATTCCTGGAGATCGCTCATGTCCGGACTCGGCGGCCTGAACAAGTCACCCAACGGGGTGGTGGTCGGCCTGGTGCAGTCGCAACTGCCGGTGGTCGACACCCCGGCGCAACTCGCCGCGCAGACCGCGCGCATCGTCGAGATGGTCGGCAAGGCCCGGCGCAACATGCCTTCGATGGACCTGGTGGTCTTTCCCGAGTACTCGCTGCATGGCCTGTCGATGAACACCGACCCGGCGCTGATGTGCCGGCTCGACGGGCCCGAGGTGGCGGCGTTCAAGGCCGCCTGCATCGAGCACCGCATCTGGGGCTGCTTCTCGATCATGGAGCTCAACCCCAACGGCAATCCCTACAACAGCGGCCTGATCATCGACGACACCGGCCGCATCGCGCTCTACTACCGCAAGCTGCATCCCTGGGTGCCGGTGGAGCCCTGGGAGCCGGGCAACCTCGGCATCCCGGTGATCGACGGGCCGCGCGGCGTGAAGCTCGCGCTGATCATCTGCCATGACGGCATGTTCCCCGAGATGGCCCGCGAGTGCGCCTACAAGGGCGCCGAGCTGATGATCCGCACCGCCGGCTACACCGCGCCCATCCGCCACTCCTGGCGCGTCACCAATCAGGCCAACGCCTTCCAGAACCTGATGGTCACCGCCAGCGTGTGCATGTGCGGCAGCGACGGCACCTTCGATTCGATGGGCGAGGGCATGTTCGTGAACTTCGATGGCGAGCCGCTGGTGATGGGCAGCCACCGGCCCGACGAGATCATCACCTGCGAGGTCCGGCCCGACCTGGTGCGCGAGGCCCGTCGTCACTGGGGCGTCGAGAACAACATCTACCAGCTCTGGCATCGCGGCTACGTGGCGGTGCGCGGCGGCGCGCAGGACTGCCCCTACACCTTCATGCACGACATGGTGAACGGCCGTTACCGGCTGCCCTGGGAGGCCGAGGTCGAGCATGTCGACGGCCGTTCCTGCGGCTTCGCGCCGCCGCAGCGCGATCACGATCCCGACAACCGGCTGCCCTGAACCCGGCCCGCCCTTCCAGGACCCTGTCATGAGCACCTCCGCTTCCGCCGCGCTGCCCTGCGTGGCTGCCGACCCCTACCCCTGGCCCTACGATGCCGACCTGCGCCCGGCCAACACCGCGCTCGTGGTCATCGACATGCAGACCGACTTCTGCGGGGTCGGCGGCTACGTGGACACCATGGGGTACGACCTGAGCCTCACCCGCGCGCCGATCGAGCCGATCCGCCGGGTGATGGCGCGCATGCGCGCGCTCGGCTTCAGCATCATCCACACCCGCGAGGGCCATCGGCCTGACCTCTCGGACCTGCCGGCCAACAAGCGCTGGCGCTCGCAGCGCATCGGCGCCGGCATCGGTGACGCCGGCCCCTGCGGGCGCATCCTGGTGCGCGGTGAACCGGGCTGGGACATCATCCCCGAGCTCGCGCCGGCGCCCGGCGAGGTGATCATCGACAAGCCCGGCAAGGGCTCGTTCTGCGCCACCGACCTCGAGCTGGTGCTGCGCACCCGCGGCATCCGCAACCTCATCCTCACCGGCATCACCACCGACGTCTGCGTGCACACCACCATGCGCGAGGCCAATGACCGCGGCTTCGAGTGCCTAATGCTCGAGGACTGCACCGGGGCCACCGACCTCGGCAACCACCTGGCGGCGATCAAGATGATCAAGATGCAGGGTGGCGTGTTCGGCGCGGTGGCCGATTCGGCCGCGGTGCTGGCCGCGCTCGGCTGAGGCCTCGGGCGATGGAAGTCCTTCGGGTCGATGGCGCGGTGGTGGCGCCGGCGCGCGCGCCCACCGGCGCGCTGGCGCTGGCCACCTACGAGCTGACCAAGCGCTTCGGGGACTTCGTCGCGCTGGACCGCGTCTCGATCACCGTGCAGCCGGGTACGGTGCATGCCCTGCTCGGCGAGAACGGCGCGGGCAAGAGCACGCTCGTGAAGTGCCTGGTGGGGTTTCATCGCCCCGATGGCGGCAGCATCCTGATCGAGGGCCGCGAGACCGAGATCGCCTCGCCGCAGCGCGCCCGCGAGCTGGGCATCGGCATGGTCTACCAGCACTTCACGCTGGTGCCCTCGATGACCGTGGGCGAGAACCTCGCCCTGGCCCGCGGCGGCCTGCCGGCGCGCATCGACTGGCGCCGGCAGCGCGCCGAGCTCGATGCCTTCCTGGGCAGCGTGCCCTTCCGGGTCGATCCCGACGCGCGGGTGGCCGACCTGTCCGCGGGCGAGAAGCAGAAGACCGAGCTGCTCAAGCAGCTCTACGCGCGCAACCGCTTCCTGATCCTCGACGAGCCCACCTCGGTGCTCACGCCCGAGGAGGCCGACGAGCTGCTGAGCTCGGTGCGCGATCTCGCCCACGGCGGGCGCATGACCGCGCTGCTGATCACCCACAAGTTCCGCGAGGTGGAGCGCTTCGCCGACGAGGTCACGGTGCTGCGACGCGGCCAGCTCGCCGGCGCCGGCCGCGTGGCCGAGATGGATGCCGACCGGCTGGCCACGCTGATGGTCGGCCAGTCGCTGGCCGGTGCGACCGCGCGTCGACCCGGGTCGGCGCCTCCGCCGGCGGCCCCGGCCGAGGCAGGCGGTGATGCAGCCGCCGCGGGCGCGCCTGCCGCGCCGCTGCCGCTGGCGGTGCGCGGCCTCACCGTGGACAACGATCTCGGTCTGCCGGCGGTGCGCAGCCTCGACCTGCAGGTGGCCGCCGGCAGCATCGTCGGCGTGGCCGGGGTGTCGGGCAACGGCCAGCGCGAGCTGGTGCAGGCGCTCACCGGCCAGCGCGCGCGCGCGGCCGGCGAGGTGCGGGTGTTCGGCGAGCCGTTTCGCGCCACCCGCGCCGACTACCTTCGCCATCGCGTGGCGGCATTGCCCGAGGAGCCGCTGCACAACGCCTGCGTGCCGGGGATGTCGGTGGCCGGCAACCTGGCCCTGCGCGACTTCGATCGCGCGCCGTGGTCCGTGGGCGGATGGCTGCGGCCGGCCGCGTTTCGCAGCGCCGCCGAGCAGGCGATCGAGGCCTTCCGCATCAAGACCCGCGGGCCCGACGAGCCGATCGAGCGGCTCTCGGGCGGCAACATCCAGCGCGCGGTGCTCTCGCGCGAACTCTCCCGGCAGGCCCGGCTGCTGATCGTGATGAACCCGGTGTTCGGTCTCGACTTCCAGGCATCGGCCGAGATCCACCAGCGCCTGCGCGATGCCCGCGAGTCGGGCTGCGCGGTGCTGCTGGTGAGCGAAGACCTCGACGAGCTTCTCGAGCTCTCCGATCGCGTGCTCGTCATCAATGGCGGGCGCATCGTGCTCGAGTCCCTTCAACCCGAAGCCGATCGGGACCGCATCGGCAAGGCCATGGGTGGACATGCCTGATCCGAACGCCTGGCGGGAAGTGCCCGCCCGTCCCTCGTCCTTCCGCTTCCGGCCGGCACGCACCGCGCTGATGATGATCGACATGCAACGCGATTTCCTCGAGCCGGGCGGCTTCGGCGAGTCGCTGGGCAACGATGTCTCGCACCTGCGCGCGGCGGTCGCGCCGGCACGCGCGCTGCTCGACTGGGCACGGGCCGAGGGTCTGCGCATCGTGCACACCAAGGAATGCCACCGGCCCGACCTGTCGGACTGCCCGCCGGCCAAGCGCGAGCGCGGGCTGCCCAGCCAGCGCATCGGCGACCCCGGGCCGATGGGCCGCATCCTGATCGACGGCGAGCCGGGCAGCGACTTCATCCCCGAGCTCGCGCCACTGCCCGGCGAATGCGTGCTGGCCAAGCCGGGCAAGGGCGCGTTCTACGGCACCGACCTGGGCGCGCTGCTCGCGGGCTGGGGCGTTGAGCGGCTGATCTTCGCGGGCGTGACCACCGAGGTCTGCGTGCAGACCACCATGCGCGAGGCCAATGACCGCGGCTACGACAGCCTGCTGGTGTCCGACGCTACCGCGAGCTACTTCCCGCACTTTCGCGACAGTGCCATCGAGATGATCGTCGCGCAGGGGGGCATCGTGGGCTGGGCCGCGCCCCTGTCGGCGCTGCAGGCGGCCGGCTGAGGCGCGCCCCTCAGGCACACCGCTGAGGCACACCGCTGAGGCACGCCGCTTCCGGTCCGCTGGTCCGTCGGTCCGCTGCGCTGCCCGACAGCCTCGGCCGCTTATGCGCGGCCGCTCCATGCATAGTGCCAATCGGTCGTTGGCCGGGCCCGTGGGGCATCGCACAATCCGCCGCTTCATCATCACGCGGCGTCCACCGTGAACTTCCAGCAGTTGCGATCCGTGCGCGAGACCGTGCGCCGCGGCTTCAACCTCACCCAGGTCGCGCAGGTGCTGCACACCTCGCAGCCCGGTGTCAGCCGCCAGATCCGCGAGCTCGAGGACGAGCTCGGCGTGGTGCTCTTTCATCGCGCCGGCAAGCGTCTTACCGGCCTCACCGGCCCGGGGCAGGCGGTGCTGCCCATCATCGAGTCGCTGCTGCAGCAGGCCGGGAATCTGCGCCGGGCGAGCGAGGATTTCGCCGCGCAGGGCCGAGGCACGCTGACCATCGCCGCCACCCACTCGCAGGCCCGGTATGCGCTGCCGCCGGCGGTGCGTGACTTCAGCGCCGCCCATCCGGAGGTGGCGCTGCACATCCACCAGGGCTCGCCGCGCCAGATCGCGCAGTGGCTGATCGATGGCGATGCGGACATCGGCATCGCCACCGAGGCGCTGGCCGAATTCCCCGAGCTCGCGGCGCTGCCGTGCTATCGCTGGACGCACTCGGTGATCGTGCCGCGCGACCATGCCCTGGCGCTGGCCCAGGCCCGCGGCGAGGCGCTTACGCTGGCGCGCCTGGCCGAGTTCCCGATCGTCACCTACGAGACCGGCTTCACCGGTCGCCGGCACATCGACGACGCCTTCGGCCGCGCCGGCCTGCCGCTGAACATCGTGCTCTCGGCCATGGATGCCGACGTGATCAAGACCTACGTCGAACTCGGCATGGGCGTGGGCATCATCGCCGCGATCGCCCATGACGAGTCGCGCGACGCGGCGCTGGCCGCGATCGACGCCCGCCATCTGTTCGCGGTGAACCTCACCCGGCTGGCCGTGCGCCGCGGCAGCTACCTGCGCGACTATGTCTATGCCTTCATCGCGCAGTTCGCGCCCACGCTGGGCCGCGCTGTGGTCGAGGCCGCCATGGCCGAACCGGGCGCGCCCGGCTGATCAAGCGGGTCGGGCCCGCCGCCCGGCCGCCAAGGGCACCCCGGCGCCCCCGCGTGAGCAAGGCGGACCGCGCCGGCTTGCCGCCCGGCCGCGCCCGGCGTAGCGTGGCCGGCATGACTGCCACCCCTGCCTCCGTGCCCCGGCCCGCATCCGGCCCGCCCGCGCGCCTGCGCCCCGACCAGCTCCAGGCCTGGCTCACCGATGGCGCCGAGATCGCCCTGCTCGACATCCGCGAGACCGGCGTCTACGCCCACGGCCATCTGCTGCTCGCGGCCTCGGCCCCCGCCTGGCGGCTTGGCCTGCTGATCGATCGCCTGGTGCCGCGGCGCGATACCCGGGTGGTGCTGGTCGATGGCGATGGCTCGCGGGTCGACGCGGCTGCCGAGACACTGCGGGCGCTGGGCTGGACCGACATCTCGGTGCTCGAGGGGGGCACGCAGGCCTGGGTGGCCTGGGGCGGCGAGTGCTTCAGCGGCACCAATGTGCCGAGCAAGGCCTTCGGCGAGCTGATCGAGCACGAGCGCCACACCCCGTCCATCGATGCCGACGATCTCGCCCGCCGCCTGGCCGCCGGCGAGAACCTGGTGGTGGTCGACAGCCGCACCCCCGAGGAATTCGCGCAGTTCAGCCTGCCCTTCGCGCACAGCCTGCCCGGTGGCGAACTCGTCTACCGCATCGCCGAGCTTGCCCCCGATCCCGCCACGCTGGTGGTGGTCAACTGCGCCGGACGCACCCGCAGCATCGTCGGCGCGCAGACCCTGATCGAGGCCGGCATCCCCAATCCGGTCGTCTCGCTGCGTGACGGCACCATGGCCTGGCTGCTGGGGGGCCGCGAACTCGCCCGCGGGCGACGCGCAGCGCTGCCCGAGCCGGGTGCTGACGCGCTCGCGCAGGCCCGCGCCCGCGCGCAGGCCATGGCAGCCCGTGCCGGCGTGGGCTGGGTCGATGAGGCCGGGCTCGCCCGCTGGCAGCAGGAGCCGGGTCGCACCCTCTACCGCTTCGATGTGCGCACCCGCGAGGAGTACCAGGCCGGCCATCTCGAGGGCTGGCGCTGGGCGCCCGGCGGCCAGCTGGTGCAGGCCACCGACGAGTTCATCGCCACCCGGGGCGCGCGCATCGTGCTGGTCGACCATGACGGGGTGCGCGCCCTGAGCGCGGCGGCCTGGCTGGCGCAGCTCGGCATGGGCGAGGTCTGGCTGCACCGGCCTGCGGCCGATGCGCCCCGTGTCAGCGGGCCCGAGCCGCTGCGGGTGCTGCGGCAGCAACCCGCGGCCCCCGAGGTGTCGCCGGCCCAGGCCGCGGCGCTGCTGGCGCAGGGCTCGGCGCTGGCCTTCGATGTCGATCGGCGCGCGCCCTATGAACGTCGGCATGTGGCGGGCGCGCGCTTCTGCGTGCCCGACCGGCTCACCGAATTCCTGGCCGATGCGCCGTCGCAGGCGGTGATCCTGGTCTGTTCAGGCGACGGCGTGCTGGCGGGCCTGGTGGCGGCGCAGTTGGCCGCCACCACCGGGCGCGACGCGCGGGCGATCGCCGGTGGTACCCAGGCCTGGGTGGCCGCAGGGCTGCCGGTGGGCAGCGGCGACCAGGGTGTGCTCAGCGGCGACGACGACCACTGGTTCAGCCCCTACGCCCACCGTGACATTGCCCGCCGTGACGCCGGCTTTCGCGAGTACCTCGACTGGGAGCTGGGGCTGGTGGACCAGCTCGCGCGCGACCGCACCCACGCCTTGCGCCTGCGCTGAACCGCGGCGGCAGCCGGCTGAAAAAAATACGGCCGTCGATGGCGTGAGCCACGGACGGCCAAAGGGGGAAGCCGGGAATGCCGATGTCAGAGGCGGGCCGGGCGCAACCGCCCTGGCCGGGTGCCCGCCGACCCGGGGCCGGGGCGCGACACGCGCCGCCGGGGTCCCGAGCCCGCAGGCTTGCGGTTCGGTCGGGCAGGGTTCCCCGACCTTTCAGTGCCTTCAGACGGCTTCGGCGAGCGCGGCTTTCATTTTTTGCATGGCCTTGACCTCGATCTGGCGGATGCGTTCGGCCGAGACACCGAACTCATCGGCGAGGTCGTGCAGCGTGAGCGAGCCGCCCTCGCTGTCGTCGCGCAGCCAGCGCGCCTCGATGATCCGGCGGCTGCGCGGATCGAGGGTGGCCAGCGCCTGCGACAGGCCCTCGCCATGCAGGCGGTCACGCTCGCGGCGCTCGAGCACCTCGCTCGGCTCGGCCTGCGGCGCGGCCAGATAGGCGATCGGCGCGAAGCTGTCCTCATCGCCCTCGCCGGTGGGCTCCAGGGCCATGTCCTGACCGGTGAGGCGGGTTTCCATCTCGGCCACCTCGGCCGGCTTCACGTTCAGGCGCGTGGCGATCGCGTCGATCTCGCCGGCGCTCAGCGTGTGCGCGTCGGTGCGCTGCGAGCGCAGGTTGAAGAACAGCTTGCGCTGGGCCTTGGTGGTGGCCACCTTGACCAGACGCCAGTTCTTCAGGATGTACTCGTGGATCTCGGCCTTGATCCAGTGCAGGGCGAAGGACACCAGCCGCACGCCGCGCTCCGGGTCGAAGCGCTTGACCGCCTTCATCAGGCCGATGTTGCCTTCCTGGATGAGGTCGGCGTGGGGCAGGCCGTAGCCGAGGTACTGCCGCGACACCGAGACCACCAGCCGCAGGTGTGACATCACCAGCTCGCGGGCGGCGCCGAGGTCGGCGTGATCGCGCAGGCGGCGACCGAGTTCGGTCTCACGCTCGGGCGAGAGCATGGGCAGGCGGTTGACCGCCGAGATGTAGGCATCCAGATTCCCGACGGGCGGCAAGGCCATCGCGACGCTGGGCGCGCCGGCGGGGACGAGAGCGGTCGGAGTCAGGGTGGCCATGAGGATCCTTTCGTGGGCGTGCTTATGTTGCAGCACACAAAAATATTAGCACTCATGGGTAGAGAGTGCCAATGCTTCCTGACAGCCGGTGGCTGGAAGTGCGCTGGCGTTGCGCCGGCTCAATCCGGCGGCCTGTCAGGCGCCGGGGGCGGCCCGAGGGCGGCCTCGGGATGGCCCGGCGGGTTCAGTCGAGCAGGGCGCTCGCGAACTCGGCGGCCGAGAAGGCCTGCAGATCGTCCAGGCCCTCGCCCACGCCGATGAAGTAGACCGGGATCGGCCGCTCACGCCGGGTGTGGGCCAGGGCGGCGAGCGCGCCCCCCTTGGCGGTGCCGTCGAGCTTGGTGACCACCAGGCCGGTGAGGCCCACCGCCTCGTCGAAGGCCTTCACCTGGGCCAGCATGTTCTGCCCGGTGTTGCCGTCGAGCACCAGCAGGCTTTCATGGGGGGCGCCCTCCATGGCCTTGCCGAGCACCCGGTGGATCTTGCGCAGCTCGTCCATGAGATGGGTCTGGGTGGGCAGGCGGCCGGCGGTGTCGATCATCACCACCCCGGTCTGGCGGGCGCGGCCGGCGCTCACCGAGTCGAAGGCCACGGCGGCCGGGTCACCGCCCTGCTGCGAGACCACCTGCACACCGTTGCGCTCGCCCCATTGCGTGAGCTGCTCACGGGCCGCGGCCCGGAAGGTATCGCCGGCGGCCAGCAGGATGGTCTTGCCTTCGCCCTGGAGGTGGTGAGCGAGCTTGCCGATGGAGGTGGTCTTCCCGGCGCCATTGACGCCGGTGATCATCATCACCAGCGGGCTGGCCCGGTCGATGTCCATGGGCCGCTCCAGGGGCAGCAGCATCTCGGTGAGCAGGGCGCGCAGGGCCTCGCGCACCTGCGCGCCGTCGGTCAGGCGCTGCTCCTTCACGCGCTTGCGCAGGCCCTCCTGCAGGAAGCGCGTGGTCTCGACGCCGGCATCGCTGACCAGGAGCGCGGTCTCGAGTTCCTCGAAGAGGGATTCATCGATGCGGGTGCCGACGAACAGGCCGGCGAGGTTGCCGCTGGTGCGCGACAGGCCCTGCCGGAGCTTGGCCAGCCAGCCAGTGCGGGCGGGGGGCGGGGTGGCGGGCGCTGGCGCAGCGGGCGTCGGAACCGTGGGAGCCGAGCTGGCGGGTGCCGGCGCGGCCTGAGCGGCGCCGGCGGGGGCGTCGACCGGCGGGGGCGCGGGTTGGGCAGCCGGCGCGGGCTTGCGTCTGAGGAATCCGAACATGATTTCCGCGACAATTCTACCCCTGCCGCCCGCCCGCCCGCCCTTGCCCGAGCCCGCCATGCCCGCCAACCCGACCCGCCCCCCGCCGCGTGGCGCCCCGCGCGCCGCGCCGCAACGGGTGCGCCTGATCGGCGGCCGCTGGCGGCGCAGCCTGTTGCCGGTGGTCGATGCCCCTGGCCTGCGGCCCACCCCCGACCGGGTGCGCGAGACCCTCTTCAACTGGCTCGGCCAGGACCTCACCGGCCTGGTCTGCGCCGACCTGTTCGCCGGCACCGGCGCGCTGGGGCTCGAGGCGGCCTCGCGGGGCGCGGCGGCGGTGCATCTCGCCGAGACCGCGCCAGCCGCGCGCCGCGCACTGCAGGCGGCCATCGACCGGCTGGGCGCCGCCGAGCAGGTGCGCCTGCATGGCAGCGATGCGCTCGGCCTGCTGCAGCGACTGCGCGCCGCCGGTGAGCGGCTCGACCTGGTCTTCGTCGATCCGCCCTTCCACCAGGGCCTGCTCGCCAGCGTGCTGCCGGCGCTCGCGCCGCTGCTGAACCCGGCGTCGGCCTGGGTCTATGTCGAGTCCGAGGCCGCGCTCGACGACGCGCAGGTGCGGGCCTGGCTGGGTCCGGATGCCCGCATCGCACGCCAGGCCACGGCCGGGCAGGTGCATTACCATCTGCTCGCCATCCAGCCCCCGTCCCAGGAGACTCCATGACCCCCGTCGTCGCCGTCTATGCCGGCACCTTCGACCCGATCACCCGCGGGCATGAAGAACTGGTGCGCCGCGCCGCCAGCCTGTTCCACGAGGTGGTGCTGGCGGTGGCCGACAGCCGCGGCAAGAGCCCGCTCTTCGAGCCGGCCGAGCGCGAGGCGATCGCGCGCGAGGCGCTGGCCATCTACCCCAACGTGCGCGTGGTGCGATTCTCGGGCCTGCTGGTCAACCTGCTGCGCGCCCAGGGCGCGCGGGTGGTGGTGCGCGGCCTGCGCGGCGTGACCGACTTCGACTACGAGTTCCAGCTTGCGGGCATGAACAGCCACCTCATGCCCGAGATCGAGACGGTCTTCATGACCCCCACCGACGAGTACCGGCATGTGTCGGCCACGCTGGTGCGCGAGATCGCCACCCTGGGTGGCGATGTCGCGCAGTTCGTCTCGCCGGTGGTGTTCCGCCATCTGCAGGCCAAGATCGCCGAGCGGGCCAGGCAGGCCTGATCCGCCATGGCGCTGATCATCACCGACGAGTGCATCAACTGCGACGTCTGCGAGCCGGAGTGCCCCAACAGCGCCATCTCCATGGGCCCCGAGATCTACCGCATCGATCCGGCGCGGTGCACCGAGTGCGTCGGGCACCATGACGAGCCGCAGTGCCGCCAGGTGTGTCCGGTGGACTGCATCCCGCTCGACCCGCAGTGGCCCGAGTCGCATGAGGCGCTGATGGCCAAGTACCACCGTCTGCAGCAGGCCGGCGGCGGGCCCGGCTGACGCCGACATCGCGCTGCCATGTGGGCAGGCCATGCTCGCGGGCCATTCCCGGAGACCCGATGAACCTCATTCTCTGGCGCCACGCCGAGGCGCAGGATGCCGAGCCCGATCTCGCCCGCGAACTCACCGCCCGCGGGCGCAAGCAGGCGAAGGCGATGGCCGAGTGGCTGTTGCCGCGCCTGCCCGAGCGCTATCGGGTGATCGCGAGCCCCGCGCAGCGCACCCGCCAGACCGCCGATGCCCTGGGCGTGGACTATCAGGTCGATCGGCAGCTCGCTCCGGATGTCGATGTCGCCCATTACCTGGCCGCCGCCAACTGGCCGCACGGCCCGGAGGGCTGTGGCGGCACGGTGGTGCTGGTCGGCCATCAGCCCATGCTCGGACGGCTGGCCAGCCTGCTCATGGCCGATCACGAGATGGACTGGAGCGTGCGCAAGGGGGCGGTGTGGTGGCTGAGCACCCGCGAGCGCGAGGGGCGCGAGCAGGTCGTGCTACGCTCGGTTGTCAACCCCGAGCAGCTCTGAACGGTCCCCGCGCGGCCGCGCCGGCCTGCGGGACTCCATCCCGCGAGGTCATCCCATGCAAACCCGTGAACTCGGTCGCAGCGGCCTGAAGGCGGTGCCGCTCGCCTTCGGCGGCAACGTCTTCGGCTGGACAGCCGATGCCGCCCGTTCCTTCCAGCTGCTCGACGCCTTCGTCGACGCCGGCTGCAACCTCATCGACACGGCCGACGTGTACTCGCGCTGGGTGCCCGGTCATCGGGGCGGCGAGTCCGAGACCCTCATCGGCCAGTGGCTCGCGCGCAGCGGCCGTCGCAACCAGGTGCTGATCGCCACCAAGGCGGGCATGGACATGGGCGATGGCAACAAGGGCCTGTCGCCCGCCTACCTGCGCCGCGCGGTCGACGCCTCGCTGCAGCGGCTGGGCATCGACTGCATCGACCTCTATCAGGCGCATGTCGACGATGCCGACACCCCGCTCGAAGACACGCTGGGCACCTTCGCCGAGCTGATCCGTGCCGGCAAGGTGCGCGCCATCGGCGCGTCCAATTACACCGCGCCCCGGCTGGCGCAGGCGCTCGCGGTCTCGGCCCGACTCGGCCTGCCGCGCTACGAGACCCTGCAGCCCGGCTACAACCTGGCCGACCGCGCCGGCTTCGAGGGCGAGCTGCAGGCGCTGTGCGTGCAGGAAGGCCTCTCGGTCATTCCGTACTACTCGCTGGCGGCCGGCTTTCTCACCGGCAAGTACCGCACGCCCGAAGACCTGCAGGGCCGCGCCCGCGGGGCGCGCGCCGGCAGCTACCTGAACGAGCGCGGGCTGCGCATCCTGGGGGCACTCGATGCGGTGGCCGGGCGGCTGGGCACCAGCCAGACCGCGGTGGCGATCGCCTGGCTGCGCGACCGGCCAGCGATCGCCGCGCCGATCGCCAGCGCCACCAGCGTCGAGCAGCTGCAGGCGCTGCTGGCGGGCCTTCGGCTGACGCTGGATGCGGCCGCGGTGGCCGAGCTGGACGCGGCCAGCGCCTGATCGCCAGGGCCGGCCTGGCTGCCGGCCCGGAGGGTCTGGCGGCACCACGCGCGTGGTGCCGCCCACCCGATCGCTCAGCGGCTGTTGACCACCCGCGGCGCCGCCGGCGGCACCGTGATGCTGGCCATGCCGAGCGACACCCCGCGGTTGACCGCCGAGACGATCGCCTTGAGCGCCGCGGTGACGATGTTCTCGTCGATGCCCACCCCGTAGGCGCTCTGGTCCCAGCCGAACTTCAGCTGCACGTAGGCCACGGCGCGGGAGTCTTCGCCGGCGGTGAGCGAGTGCTCGGAGTAGCTCATCACATGGGCGTCGATGCCCAGGGCCTGCTGCAGGCCGCGCATCATCGCGTCCACCGGGCCATTGCCCGCGCCGGTGACCGCCAGCGGCTGGCCCGCGTGCAGCACGGTGGCCTCCACCCGCTCGGCGTTGGCCTGACCGCGCACATGGGTCTGGGCGTGGTCTTCATAGCGCAGCGGGCCGTTGCCCTCGAGGTAGGTGCGGTCGAAGGCCTGGCGGATCTCGCCCGAACTCACCTCCTTGCCGGTGGTGTCGGTGATGCCCTGGATGACCTGGCTGAACTCGATCTGCAGCAGCCGCGGCAGGTTCAGGCCATGGTCACGCTCGAGCAGGTAGGCCACGCCGCCTTTGCCCGACTGGCTGTTCACGCGGATGATCGCGTCGTAGGTGCGACCCAGGTCGGACGGATCGATGGGCAGGTACGGCACATCCCAGAAGCCGCCTTCGGTCTTGCGCTCGGCCAGGCCCTTCTTGATGGCATCCTGGTGCGAGCCCGAGAACGCGGTGAACACCAGTTCGCCGCCATACGGATGGCGCGGGTGCACCGGCAGCTGGGTGCAGTGCTCCGATACCCGGATGGTCTCGTTGATGTCCGAGAAGTCGATGCCGGGATCGACCCCCTGGGTGTAGAGGTTCATGGCCAGGGTCACCAGGCAGACATTGCCGGTGCGCTCGCCGTTGCCGAACAGGCAGCCCTCGACCCGGTCGGCGCCGGCCATCACCGCGAGCTCGGCCGCGGCCACGCCGCAGCCGCGGTCATTGTGCGGGTGCACCGAGAGCACCACCGAGTCGCGGTACTTCAGGTGACGGTGCATCCACTCGATCATGTCGGCGTAGATGTTGGGGGTGCTGTGCTCCACCGTCGCCGGCAGGTTGATGATCATCTTGTGCTGCGGGGTGGGCTTGAGCACGTCGCCCACGGCGTCGCAGACCTCCTTGGCGTAATCGAGCTCGGTGCCGGTGAAGCTCTCGGGCGAGTACTCGAAGATCCAGTCGGTGCCGGGGTTGCGGGCGGCGTGCTGCGCCACCCATTGCGCGCCCTGCACCGCGATCTGCTTCACGCCCTCGCGGTCCAGGCAGAACACCACCCGGCGCTGCGCGGTGGAGGTGGAGTTGTACAGATGCACGATGGCGCGCTTCGCGCCCTTGAGCGATTCGAAGGTGCGCTCGATGAGTTCCTCGCGCGCCTGCACCAGCACCTGGGGCGTGACGTCATCGGGGATCAGGTTCTCGTCGATCAGCCGGCGCACGAAGTCGAAGTCGGTCTGCGAGGCCGAGGGGAAGCCCACCTCGATCTCCTTGTAGCCGAGCTTCACCAGGTGCATGAACATCGCCAGCTTGCGCTCGCCGTCCATCGGCTCGATCAGCGCCTGGTTGCCGTCGCGCAGGTCGACGCTGCACCAGATGGGCGCGCGGGTGATCGTGCGATTGGGCCAGGTGCGATCGGGCAGGTTCACCGGCGCGAAAGGGCGGTACTTGGCGCTGGGGTCGGGCATGGTCATGGCGGTTTCCTTCGGCGGCACGGGGATGGAATGCGAGGCTGCCCCCCGGCCATTCGAAGGCCGAGAGCACAACCGGTGATGGGGGAAAGTGTTGTCTGCGCCTAGGGGCGCAGTAGCGCTAGCAGGACGAGCGCACGCAGGCCGGCGGCAGAAGCGCTGGCGCGAAGCGAAAGGGCGTGGCTCAAGGACATCCCAAGATCATCGGTGAGCGAGGGGGCGCTTGTCAACCGCTGTCATCGTGGATTCATCGTCGCGTCAATGCGCTGCAACCTTCGCGGTCCATCGTGTCGGAATCTGACAGGAGGCCGATCATGACCGCGATTGCCGAAGCCGATGTCGCCGCCGAGCTGCGAGTGTCCGTTGCCCGTACCGATGAGGAGGTGGCCGCGGCGCTGCGCCTTCGGCACCAGGTCTTCGTGCAGGAACTCGGCGCGCGGGGCACAGCCCAGGCCGGGCTCGAGCGCGACGAATTCGATGCGCACTGCCTGCACCTGATCGTTCGCGAGGGACTGCGCGGCGACGTCGTGGGCACCTACCGGGTGCTGATGCCGCAGGGCGCGCGCGCGATCGGCCGGCTCTACGCCGAGGGCGAGTTCGATCTCGGGCGCCTGGCGCCGATCCGCGATGACCTGGTCGAGCTCGGTCGGGCCTGCGTGCGTGCCGACCACCGCGGCGGACCGGTGCTCATGCTCCTCTGGGGCGGGCTGAGCGCGCTGCTCGCCGACAGCGGGCATCGTTACCTGATCGGTTGCGTCAGCGTGCCGATGGCCGATGGCGGCCGGCTGGCCGCCGATCTCTACCGACGGCTGGCCGACACCCACCTGGCGGGCGACAGCCTGCGGGTCTGGCCGCGCGAGCGGCTGCCCCTGGAGGCGCTGGCGCCCCTGCCCGAGCCGGCGCCCCTGCCGCCGCTCCTCAAGGGCTATCTGCGGGCGGGCGCGCGCCTGCTCGGCGAGCCGCACTGCGACCCGGATTTCGGTTGCGCCGATCTGCCGCTGCTGCTCAATGTCGATGCGCTGAGCGCGCGCTACCGGCGCCGGTTCGGCGGCTGAGCCGCGGCCAGCAGCGCTGCCGGTGGGCGTCGGGCGGCCTGGGCGATCGCCTCGGCGGTGCGCGGCGGCAGCGCCCGCAGCGCCAGCGCCGCCAGCCCGGCCAGCGAGGGCTGCGCGGTGAGCCGCCCGTCAGCGCGCGCGACATGGCCGAGCGCTTCGAGGGTTGCCAGCGCCTGACGCAACGCCGCGCGCTGCGGCCGGCCCGCGGCGCCGGCCGGGTCGAGCAGCGCCATGCGCTCGGTGACCATCAGGGCGCAGTCCTCGATCAGCGCGGCCTCGGGCGGGTCGCTGGCCAGGCCCTCCAGCAGGCTGGCCACCAGCGCCCAGCGCAGCAGCAGCGGTGCCAATGGGGCGGCCAGCCAGCGGTGCCTCGCGGGCGGGCCAGGTGGCTCATCGCGCCCGAGCGCGGCCAGGCAGGCCTGCAGCCGATCCGCCGGCGCGCGGCTCTCATCGCCCAGGTAGAGCTCCGACTGCAGCAAGGGATGCAGACCGAGCGCCGCGTCGAGCAGCGAGGTCTGGGCGCTGGCCTCGCCCTGGGAGAGCAGGCCGGCGATCAGCCCGGCCTCGGCGAAGGCATGGAGCACGTTGTGGCGGGCGTAGTCCAGCGCGTGGCGCCGCTCCTCGATCACCAGGATGAGGTCCCCCAGGGGATGGGCTTCGCGGCGGATGAGACCCTGCGAGAGGCCCAGCGCGATCACCGCGGCGGGCTCGTCGTCGGCCAGCACCTGATGGGCCGACATCGGATTGGCCAGCGCCAGCGCCTTGAGCAGACGGATGCGCGCGTGCAGTTCGTCCTCGTCCAGCGCGGCCCGCTCGGCGCCGGTGACGGCCATCGCCAGCAGGTTGATCGGGCCGATCACCACCGCCTGATTGATGCGCTCGGTGACCGTTCGCGCCAGGGCCTCGATCACCGCGCTGCGCTGCGAGGCGGCCTGCGCAGCGGCCTGCGGGTTGGCCTGCGGGTTGGTCTGCGGGTTGGCTGATGCGCCGGCCTGCGCCGAGCGCCACTGCGGCCAGTGGCGCTCCAGCAGGTCGGCGAGCATCACCGGCTCGCCGAGGTTCACATGCACCCGGCCGAAGTCGCGCCGCCGCAGCGCCGCCACCGCGCGCAGCGCCCCGGCCAGGGTCTCGCGCGACTTGCGCCGGCCGGCCAGCTCGGCGGCGTGGCTTGCCGACTCGATCACCTGCTCGTAGCCGATGTAGACCGGCAGCAGCACCTGCGGGCGCACCGGTTCGCGCAGGAAGCTGTCGACGGTCATCGACAGCAGGCCGGCGCGTGCCGGCAGGGTCAGCCCGGTGCGGCTGCGCCCGCCTTCCACGAAGTACTCGATCGGATAGCCGCGCCGCAGCAACTCGTGCAGGTATTGCGCGAACACCGCGCCGTAGAGCGGGTCATCGCGGAAGCTGCGGCGCATGAAGAATGCGCCGGCGCGGCGCAGCAGGGTGCCCGCCACCGGGATGTCGAGGTTCTCGCCGGCGGCGATGTGCGGGATCTGCAGCCCGCGGTGGTGGATGATCCACGACAGCAGCAGGTAGTCGACATGGCTGCGATGGCAGGGCAGCCAGACCAGTTGCGCGCCGGCGGCGGTGCGCGCCAGCGTGTCGAAACCGTGCACCGACACCCCGCGGTAGATGCGGGTCCACAGCGCGGTGAGCGCCACGTCCCAGGCGCGGATGTAGGGGTACGAGTAGTCGGAGGCGATGCCCACGGCCATGCGCCGCGCCTGCAGTTCGGCCTGGGTGGCGCTGATCCTGGCGCGTCTGGCCTGGGCGCCGATCGCGGCCCGCACCGGCGGGCTGTCGATCAGCGCGCCGATCAGCGTCTGGCGGTGCGACAGGTTCGGGCCGATGGCCAGCTCTCGCTCGTGCCGGAACTGCGCGCGCAGGGCCCTCGCCACCCGTCGCGGGTCATTGGTGGTGTCGGCCGATTCGGCGCCGGTCTGCGCGAGCAGCTCGGCCAGGTCGATCGGCGGGCTGAAGCGGATCAGGGTCTGCCGGCCGTGGATGAGCACCCGCAGCAGCTGGGTGAACAGGCCGGGCGCCGACCAGGCGTCGGCCACCATCAGCTTGAGCAGCGACTCCTGCTGGCGCGGCGCGCGGCCAAAGAACACGCTCACCGGCACCACGCGCACCGGCGGCGCATCGGCCCGGCGCGCGGTCGCGGCCAGGCGTTCCAGCCGGGGGGGATACCGGTAGGGCGTGCTGCCCAGCGGCGAGGGCTGGCCGCGTCGGCTCAGAAAGAAGTAGCCGTGTCGCTCCTGCAGCCCGGCGCAGTCGATCGGCTGCAGCGGGCCGGGCAGCCCCAGGCGGCGGGTGGCCTCGTCGAGCGTCAGCAGCGCGGTGATCTGGCGCACCGGCAGCGCGTAGCAGATCACCGGCGCAGGTGCGGCGTGGTCGGCGTCGGTGGCATCTGGCGCGCCCGCCGACGCCGGGGCACGGTGCGCGTCGTGAGCGATGGCCTCGCGCACCGCCGCCTCGCCGCTCACCTCGAAACGTACCAGCGTCATCAGGGCCCGCCGGGCGAGGTCCACCAGGCGGGCGCGCACGGGCTACAGGGTCTGGTAGAGCACTTCGGAGAACGGGCCGACCTCGTTCCAGGTGGCCGCCTCGGCTCGCAGGCTCTCGTCGCTCAGGGGATGGCGCTGCGCCCAGGCCGCCGGCAGCTCGATGCGCACCTTGCCGCCGCGCGCGAACAGCGCCGGCAGCGGCACCTCCTCGCCGTCACGGCGGCGATGCAGGATGATCGCCACCCGCAGGCAGAGCAGCATCAGCCAGTCATGCTCGTCGCTGATCGCGCCGCGCATCTTGCGCAGGCCGCCGCCCTGGCCCAGGGCCAGGCAGGCCATGCGCGCCTGCTCGTTCTGGCTGAAGCCGGGCATGTCGGCATGGCTGAGGATGTAGCCCGAGTGCCGGTGATGGTCCTCGTGCGAGATCGACATGCCGATCTCGGCGAGCTGTGCGGTCCAGCCGAGCAGGTCGCGGTTGGCGATGCGCTGCTCCTCGTTGCCGCGATCGGCCTGACCAAGCATGGCGCGCGCGGTCTGGGCCACCCGCGCGCCGTGCTCCGGATCCAGACCGTAGCGCGCGCTCATGCGGGCCACGGTGAGCTCGCGCATGTCGCCCTCGGTCTCGCGCCCGAGCAGGTCGTAGAGCAGGCCCTGGCGCAGCGCGCCCGAGCAGTAGCGCATGGCCGGGAGTTCGAGTTCCTCGAACACCGCGATCATGGCCGCCAGCCCGCCGGCCAGCACCGGGCGGCGATCGGCCCGCAGGCCTTCCAGCTTGAGCCGCTCGGCGTTGCCGGCGGCGAGCAGGGCGTCGGCGATGTCGCGCAGGCCCTGTCGGGTGAGTTCGGTGCGACCCCACTGCGCCGCCGCGATCTGGCTGAGCGACTTGGCGGTGCCCGAGGTGCCCACCGCGTAGTCCCAGCCCTCGCGCCGGTAGGCCAGCCCGATCGGCGCCAGCGCAGCGCGCGCGCGCAGCACCGCCTTCTCGAACGAGGAGCGGGTGAGATTGCCATCCGGGAAGTGCTTGCGGGTGAGCGACACGCAGCCCACGCCCACTGACTCGAGCAGCCGGGTCTCGTAGTCGCTCCCGATGATGCACTCGGTGGAGCCGCCACCGATGTCGACCACCAGCCGGTTGCGGCCATCGGCGGGCAGCGCGTGCGCGGCGCCGCAGTAGATGAGGCGCGCCTCTTCATGGCCGGCGATGATGTCGATCGGAAAGCCGAGCGCCGCCTCGGCGGTGGCCCGGAAGTGGCTGGCATTGCGCGCCACCCGCAGCGTGTTGGTGGCCACCGCCCGCACGGTGTCGGGGCTGAAGGAGCGCAGCCGCTCGCCGAAGCGGGCCAGCGCCTCGAGGGCGCGCTGCTGCGCGGGGGCGTCGATCATGCCCTCCGGGGTGAGCCCTGCCGCCAGTCGCACCGGGGACTTCAGCGCATCCAGTGGCTGTACCTGGACCCCGCTGCCCGATTGCTCCACCCGGCCGATCAGCAGACGAAAGCTGTTCGATCCAAGGTCGACGGCGGCGAGAAGGCGGCGTTCAGGCATCCCAGGTCTGGAGCGGGCGAGGCACAATGGGCAGAGGAGGCCGGGAGAATGGCAAATAAAGCCCGTGTCATCAAATCGTCATCGGGTGCCCAGAGACTGCGCCCCATGGACGCCCCTGACCAGGAAGACGGCGCACCGGCCCAGGGCACTGGGCGGCTGCTCAATCGTGAGCTCGGCATGCTCGCATTCAACGAGCGGGTGCTGGCCCAATCCGAGTCGCTGCATGTGCCGCTCCTGGAGCGCTTGCGCTATCTGACCATCGTCTCCAGCAACCTGGACGAATTCTTCGAGGTTCGGGTGGCCGAGCTGCGCGAGATCGCGGCCTCGCGGCATGCCGATGCGGTGGTGGCGCGCGATAGCCTGCGCACCATCGCCGCCCGCGCCGGTCATCTGGTGGAACGCCAGTACGGCCTGCTGAACGACGCCCTGATGCCGGCGTTGGCCGCCGAGGGCATCGTCATCCAGATGATCGCCTCCTGGACGCCGGCGGTGCGCCAGTGGGCCGAGCAGGTGTTCCTGGACGAGATCGAGCCGCTGCTCACGCCGATCGCGCTCGATCCGGCCCATCCCTTCCCGCGCATTCTCAACAAGAGCCTGAACTTCATGGTCGAGCTCGAGGGCCAGGATGCCTTCGGCCGGCGCGCCGGCATGGCGGTGGTCCAGGCGCCGCGGGCGCTGCCGCGGGTGCTGAGCGTGCCCCCGTCGGTGTGCGGCGTTCCCCATGGCGTGATGCTGCTCACGTCGGTGGTCCAGGGCTTCGTCGAGCGGCTCTTCCCGGGCCTGGTGGTGCGTGCGGTGCATCAGTTCCGTGTCACCCGCAACAGCGAGCTCTTCGTCGACGACGAGGAGATCACCGACCTGCGCAGCGCGCTGCAGGGCGAGCTGCGCCAGCGGCACTACGGCGACGCGGTTCGGCTCGAGGTGTCGGCGGCCTGCCCCGATCCGGTGCTGCGCCGGCTGCTCGACGAGTTCGGTCTGGACGAGTCCGACTGTTACCGGGTGGCCGGTCCGGTCAATCTGCATCGCCTCGGGCAGGTGATCGACCTGGTGGAGCGGCCAGACCTCAAGTTCCCGGTGTTCGAGGCCCGGGTGCTGCCCGCGCTCGCCGAGCGCGACCTGTTCGCGGCCATCCGCAAGCGCGACATCCTGCTGCACCATCCCTACGAGTCCTTCAACCCGGTGATGGACTTCCTCAGCTCGGCCGCCACCGATCCGAAGGTGGTGGCCATCAAGCAGACCATCTACCGCACCGGCACCGACTCGGCGCTGATGGAGTCGCTGATCGAGGCGGCCCGCATCGGCAAGGAGGTCACGGTGGTGCTCGAGCTGATGGCCCGCTTCGACGAGGAGGCCAACATCAACTGGGCCGCGCGCCTGGAGCAGGTGGGCGCGCACGTGGTCTATGGCGTGGTCGGTCACAAGACCCACGCCAAGATGGCGATGATCGTGCGGCGCGAGGACGGACGGCTGCGCCGCTACGTGCACCTGGGCACAGGCAACTATCACCCGCGCACCGCTCGTCTCTACGAGGACTTCGGCCTGCTCACCGCCGACGAGAAGATCTGCGCCGACGTGCACGAGCTGTTCCGACGGCTCACCGGTCTGGGTCGTGCCGGCGAGCTCAATGCGCTGGTGCAGTCGCCCTTCACGCTGCATGCGATGGTGCTCGCCTCCATCCGCCGCGAGGCCCGGCACGCGCGGGCCGGCCGGCGTGGCTACATCGCCGCCAAGGTGAATGCGCTGCTCGAGCCCACGGTGATCGCGGCGCTCTACAAGGCGAGTCAGGCCGGCGTGAAGATCGATCTGATCGTGCGCGGGGTCTGTGCGCTGCGCCCGGGCGTGCCGGGGCTGTCGGAGAACATCCGGGTGCGTTCCATCGTCGGGCGCTTCCTGGAGCACAGCCGCGTGTACCACTTCTGGAATGACGGCGAGCGCGATGTCTGGCTGGCCTCGGCCGACTGGATGGACCGCAATCTGCTGCGTCGCGTGGAAGTGGCCTTCCCGGTGCGTGATCCGCGCCTGCGCAAGCGGGTGATCGAGGAGGGCCTCATCGAGCACCTGCGCGACAACGGTTCGGCCTGGGTGATGGATGGCGAGGGCGGCTATCAGCGCCGCCGGGTGCGCGGCCTGCGCCGGGTGTCGCAGCAGCGGCTGCTCGAGCGTCTGGCCGGACCCACCGAGCCGGCCTGAGCGCGGGCGGCCACCGCCCGCGCGCGCCGGCCGGCGCGGTCAGCCCGGCGCCGCCGCGGCCCGCAACGGCTGCCGACTACTGCCCGCCGACGTTGCCGGCCTGGATCACTTCCTTCCAGCGGCGGCGATCGGCCTCGAGGCGGCGCGTGAAGGCGGCCGGCCCTTCGTAGAGCGGGGTGAAGCCGCCATCGGCCAGGCGCTTGAGCACTGCCGGGTCCTGCAGGGCCTTGCGCACCGCCTCGTCCCAGCGGGCGATCGCCTCGGCCGGCATGCCCTTGGGCCCGCACAGGCCGAACCAGCCGATCACCTCGAAGCCCGGCACCGTGTCGGCGATGCGCGGGAGGTCGGGGAAGGCGGCCGAGCGGTTGCCGTCACCCTGCGCGAGCAGCCGCAGCTGGCCGGACTGCACCTGCTTGGCGACATCGCCGAGGTTGCCGATCATGAAGTCGATGCGCCCGCCGATGATGTCGATGATGGCGAGCGAGGCGCCGCGGTAGGGCACATGCTGCATGTCGACCTTGCCCAGTCGCTTGAGCATCTCGCCCGACAGGTGCTGGGCCGAGCCCGGGCCGGGGCTGCCGAAGGTGATCTGGCCGGGCTTGGCGCGCGCCGCGGCGAGGATGTCGGCGAGGTTGCGATAGGGGCTGCCGCTGGCCACCACCAGCCCATAGGACGACAGCGCCATGTTGGCGATGGGCACCAGCTCGACGCCCGGATCGAGCGGCACGTTCACGCCGATGAGTTGCGGCGTGATCGACAGCGTGCTCATCGGGCACTGGAACACGGTGTGCCCGTCGGGCGTGCCGCGGGCCACGGCCTCGGCGCCGAGCACGCCATTGACCCCTGTGCGGTTCTCGACCACCACGCGCTGACCGAGGATGGGCGCCACCGCCTCGGCGATGTAGCGGGAGATCAGGTCGCTGGCGCCGCCCGCGGCGTACCCGCTGACGATGCGCAGGGGCTTCTCGGGGAAGGCGGCCAGCGCGCTGCCGGCGGTGAACAGGGCGAGCAGCAGGCTCAGGATGAGTCGGGTCATGGAGCGGTCCTTGGTGGCCTGAACGGCGGTTTTACGGGGTTATACACGCGGGTCACCGGCCCGCGCCCGCGGGCCGGTCGGATTGCGAACCGGGGTGGTCGCGGCCCCGTCCGCGCGACGGTGCGCAGGTGGTGGCGCGCGCACTGGCGCGCGCGGTGCGGCGGGCTCAGCCGCCGAGATGGCGCTGCATCAGCGCGGCGAGTTCGGACACCAGCACCGGCTTGGCCAGCAGGTCGTCGAGACCGGCATCGTGGAAGGCGCGCTGATCATCGTCGCCGGCGTTGGCGGTCACGGCGATGATCGGGCAGGGGGAGCGGTTCTGGTCGATCTCCCAGCGACGGATGCGGCGCGTGGCTTCCATGCCGTCCATGCCGGGCATGCGGATGTCCATCAGCACGCAGTCGAAGGGCTCGCCGGCGGTGACGGCGGCCACGGCTGCCTCTCCGCGGTCGACCAGGGTCACGCTCAGGCCGAGCCGGCCGAGCGCGTCGCCGAGGAAGTCGCGGCTGGCCGCCTGATCCTCGACCACGAGCACCCGGCCGTGGAGCAGTCGCCCCGCGCTTTCGGCGCCGGCCGCGAGGGCTTCATCCCAGCGGTCCTGGCCACTGGCGCCAGGCACCGGCCGCTGATCGGGCAGCCGGGTCACCGGCACCCGGAACCAGAATCGTGAGCCTTCGCCCGGCCGGCTGTCGGCGCCGACCTGGCCTCCCTGCAGCCTGGCCAGGCTGCTCACGATCGACAGGCCCAACCCGGTGCCGCCATAGCGGCGGGTGGTCGAGCTGTCGGCCTGGGTGAAGGGCTCGAACAGGCCCTGCAACTGCTCGGGCGTGATGCCGATGCCGGTGTCGGTGACCGAGAACTCGAGCCATACCGTGCCCTCGGGCTGCCCGCCCTCGGGCGGCAGCTCGCGCGCCTCGACGCGGACCTCGCCGCGCTCGGTGAACTTGATCGCGTTGTTGACCAGGTTGAGCAGCATCTGCCGCAGCCGGTAGGCATCGGCGAGGTAGCGCTGCCCGGGAGTGCCCAGCCAGCGCGCCTCGATGTGCAGGTGCTTCTGGCGGGCGGCCTCGCGAAACAGTGCCTCGGCGTCGCTGATCACCTGCCGCGGCAGGCAGGGAACCCGATCGAGCTCGAGCCGGCCGGCCTCGATCTTGGAGTAGTCGAGGATGTCATCGAGCAGCGTGAGCAGCGCCTGGCCCGATTGCAGGATGGTCTGCGCATACTCCAGCCGCCGGCCTTCCTGCAGCCCGGGCAGCGAGAGCAGCTGGGCCATGCCCAGCACGCCGTTCATGGGGGTGCGCAGCTCATGGCTCATGGTGGCCAGGAACCGGCTCTTGGCGATGTCGGCGGCCTCGGCCTGCTGCCGGGCGCGCACCAGTTCCGAGATGTCGAAGCGCAGCGCCACCAGATAGCCGGTGGGGGTGCGGCGCTCGATGTCGCGCGCCCAGCGACCCTCGCCGAGCGCGAGCACCTGATCGCTGCCGCTGCGGTGCTGCGCCAGCCGCATCGCCAGCCAGGCCTCGGCCTGCGCAGGATCGCTGCCCGGGTGGTCCTGCCGCCAGCGGGCCAGCGCGATCGCCGCGATGTGGGAGCCCGGCTCCAGGGGCTCGGATGCGGTGGCGAATGCGTCGCGGTACTGGCGGTTGCAGTAGACCAGACGGTCTTCGGGGTCGAAGATGGCGAAGGCTTCCTCGATCGCGTCGATGGCGGCGCGAAACCGCTCCTCGCTGGTGGCCAGCTGCCGGGTGCGTTCCACCACCCGCTGATCGAGTTGGGCGTTGATCTCCTCGTAGGCGTCGAGCGCCTGGCGCAGGGTGCGAGACAGCAGGCCGATCTCGTCGCCGATCCGGTCTTCGGTGAGGCGCACCGACTGCCCGCGCGAGATGGCCTCGCAGTCGCGAGCGAGGGTGTTGAGCCGACCAGCCAGCCGCTGGCCGAGCACACCGGCCATGCGCCAGCTGAGCGCGCCCAGGGCCAGCGCCAGCACGCTCATGATGCCCAGCCGCAGCAGCATCGGGGTGATCCAGGGGTTGTCTAGCCCGTAGAGCCTGAGCCCCAGCGCGCCGCCTTCGGGTGCCGGCTCGACCCTGAGCGGCTGGTCGATCGGGAACCAGCGGCCGGGCGCCGCGCCCGGCAGGCCGAGCAGCACCCGGTCGGCCTGATGCATCTCGACGCTCAGCCCGGCGGCCAGGCCCTTGGCGCGGCGCTCGAGCAGCGCGCCAAGGTCGATCACCGAGACCAGCGCGCCGATGGCATCGCTGGTGTAGGGATAGATGACCGGGAAGGCGACCAGCAGCAGGGCCTGGCCCGGTTCGGCCAGCACGCGGGCGCGGGCCTGACGCTCGCCCAGCGCGCCCTGCACGGTGCGGTCGATCTCGGCCTGCGGCACGCGATCCGGCAGGGAGCCCGCCACCGCCCGACCGCGATAGTCGACCAGTGCCGCCGGCAGGCTGCCGGGGGTGCCGGTGCGCGCGGCCAGGAATGGCTTGAGATAGGCATCCCGGCCGGCGCTGTCGGACAGGCTGGTCCAGACCAGCGGACTGCGGCTGAGCTCCCGCAGGTTGGTCAGCTGGTTGTCGAGATCGCCCGCCAGGGTGCCGCCGAGCACGCCGATGGCTGCCAGATGCGCCTCCTCGCGGTCTTCGGGGATCTCGATGAGCGCGATGCCGATCATCACGGCCACCACCGCGCCGATCACGCCGAGGGTCAGCGCGAACGAGGCGCGACGGATCCGGACGGCGAGGGGCTGGGCGGCAGTGGCCTGCGTCATTTCGCGGCCGACCCGGCTGCAGGATGTGCCGCGCGTGGCGCCCCGATCGGGATGAGATGGTCCGCGGCGGTGTAGCGCGCGAAGAAGACATTGCGCGCCGACAGGGCGTCGTGTCGGGTGGGCGTGAAGGGGGCCGGATACCGCTGGATCAGCCCGTCATGAGGGCCGAGCTGCTCGAGCGCGTCGCGCACCTTGCGGCGGTCGGTGCTGCCCGCCTTGCGGATCGCCATCGCGAGCAGATGGGTGAGGTCATAGGCGTGCGCGACGCCCACCGGACTGGTGATCCCTTCGGCCGATTCGATGCCGTAGCGGCGCTTGAGCGCAGCCAGCACCCGCCGCGCGACCGGCCCGGTCTGACCCACGAAGCTGTAGGTCTGGATCACGGCGAAGTCGACCTTGTCGAGGGCGTCGCCGCACATGCGCGCGAAATCGCCACCGGTGACACCCCAGTGGCTGATGATCGGCAGCCGCTGCGCCTCGGGCAGTGCCGCCACTTCGCGGACCAGGATGGCGCCTTCGGTTTCATTGGCCACCAGCACGATCGCCTGCGCGCCGGCCGCGCGCAGGTCCTGGTAGGCGTCGATCAGCGAGGTGTCGCCCCAGTTGTACCAGCGTTGCCCCACCAGGCTTGCACCGGTGCCGGGCAGGGCCTTCTGCAGGGCTGCCTGGTTGCTGCGACCCCAGGCGGTGTTGGGCAGCAGCACGCCCAGGCGCTGCGCCTTGTGCTGCTTCTGGGCGAACGCGATGAATGCCGGCGCGGCCCAGGCATCCTTGAGCGACAGCCGGAAGGTGTAGCTGGGGCGGTAATCGTGGTCGGTGATCTGGTCGGCCGAGCCCCAGGGGTCGAGCAGCGGGATGCCCAGCTCGTGGGCCACGGGCAGGCTCTCGACGTATATCGGGCTGAACTTCCCCCCGAAGACCCCGACCAGATCGGGCAGGGTGGCGAGCTCGCGCAGGTTGTCGAGGCCCACCGCGGTGATGGAGCGGTTGTCGCGCGTGACGAGCTTGAGCGGGCGGCCGCCAAGCACCCCGCCTGCCTGATTGATCTCCTCGATGGCGATCTCGATGCCCTGCTGCACCGCGCGCGCCGAGGTGCTGGTCTTGTGGCCGAATTCGGCATCCAGTCCGATCAGCACGGGCCCGGCGGCCGTCGCAACCTGCGGGTTCCAGAGACACAGGAGGAGTGCGAGGCGGATGACAAACAAGCGGTGCTCCAGATGAAGGCCGCGCCAGATCGGCCCAGGGTCGAGTCTAACCCGCGCGCTCACGGGCCAACCCGCGCCCCGATCCATGACCCGGTCGGGCATGTGTCCATGGGCATTGCGTTCGGCATGGCGGGCGCGGGCTGGCAGGGTTCGCGCCGGGTATGCTGATGGCCTTGGAGGGGAGTGGATGATGGAGCCGCTGGCGCAGGCCCGAACGCTGTTTCTGGAAGGGCTCGATCACTTCAAGGCAAGCCGTCTGGCCGATGCCCGCGGGTGCTTCGAGCAGGCGCTGGCGCTGGCGCCCGGGCGCGTGTCGGTGATGGTCAATCTGGGCATCACGCTGTGCCATCTCGGGCAGTTCGCCGCCGCCGAGCCGTTGCTGCGTGACGCCACCGCGGCCGAGCCGCAGGACGCAGCCGCGTGGGCGCATCTGGCCCGCTGCCGGGTGGGGCTGGGGCAGATCGACGCCGCCATCACCGCCTTCACGCACGCCACCGAGGCCGACCCCACGCTCGAGCCGGCCTGGAGCGCCCTGGGCGGCCTGCTGCGCGAGACCGGACGGCTCGCCGAGGCCGCGCAGGCCTTTCGCAGGGCGCAGGCGCTGGGCGCCGATCCGCAGTTGCTGGGCTACTACCTCGCGGCGGTCGATGGCGGCACGCCGCCGCCGAGCGCGCCGCGCCGGTATGTCGAGGGGCTGTTCGACGAGTACGCCGCCGAGTTCGGCGAGCATCTGGTTGCGCAGTTGCGCTATCAGGCACCGCAGACCCTGCTCGCGCCGCTGATCCGCGGTGCGCCACGCTACCGGCAGGTGCTCGATCTGGGGTGCGGCAGCGGCCTGTGCGGGTCGATCGTGCAGCCCTTTGCCGACGCCATCGATGGGGTCGACCTCTCGCGCGCCATGCTCGCGCAGGCCGCCCGCCTGGGCGCCTATCGCGATCTGGTTCATCAGGACATCGCCGCCTTCCTGGCCTCGGCCTCGCCCGGCTACGAGCTCGTGCTCGCGGCCGATGTCTTCATCTACGTGGGCGAGCTCGAGGCCATCTTCGCCGCGGTGCGCCGGCTGCTCGCGCCAGGCGGCTGCTTCGCCTTCTCGGTCGAGCTGCCCCCCGAGGGCACCGACACCTGCCTCATGCCCAGCCTGCGTTACGCGCATTCCGAGGCCTTCGTGCGGCAGCTCGCCGGGCGCACCGGGTTCCGGGTGCGTGACAGCCTGCACGCGCCGCTGCGCGAGGAGCAGCGCCGGCCGGTGCCGGGGCTCTATGTGTGGCTGGACTGAACCGCCACCGCGCGGCGCGGCGCGGCTTCCGGACCGCCCCTGAGCGCAGGGGCCGCTGAGGACGAGGCCGCGGTGATAGGCTGGGCCGCACCCCTGCCGCCCCGGAGATGCCGATGTCCCTGCGTGCCCGCCTCCTTCGCTGCCTGCTGCCCGCGCTGCTCGCCCTGAGTCTCGCGCCGGCATCGGCCCAGACATGGCCCACCCAGCCGGTCACGCTGGTGGTGTCCTCGGCGGCCGGGGGCATCGTCGACACCGTGGCGCGCCTGATGGCGCCCGAGCTCAGCCGCAGCCTCAAGGTGCCGGTGGTGGTCGAGGTGCGCGCCGGGGCGAGCGGCATCATTGCCGCCAGCCATGTCGCCAAGGCGCCCAAGGACGGGCAGACCGTGCTCTTCACCTACACCGCGCACGTGCAGACCCCGGCCCTGCGCCGCAACCTGCCCTTCGACCCGATCCGCGACTTCGCGCCGATCGCCCACATCGCCCTGTCGCCCACCATCATCGCGGTGCCGCCCGGCTTTCCCGCGAACACGCTGGAGGAGTTCATCTCGGTGGTGCGGGCCAGCCCCGGCAAGTTCAGCTACGGCACCTACGGCAATGCCACCAGCGCGCACATCGCCGGCGAACTGCTCAAGCGCGAGGCGCGCCTTGACATGGCCCACGTGCCCTACAAGGGCGCGGCGCCGCTGGTCGCCGACCTTCTCGCGGGGCATGTGCCGATCGCCTTCGTCGACACCGGCACGCCCATGCCGCATCTCAAGGCGGGCCGCATCAAGGCGCTGGTCATCAACGGCACCCGCCGCTCCTCGGTGCTGCCGGCCATACCCACCTTTCTCGAGTCCGGCTACAAGGGCTTCGAGCAGTACGGATGGATCGGCGCGCTGTTCCCGGCCGGCGTGCCCGCCGATCGGGTGGCGCTGATGTCGGCCGAGATGACGCGGATCGTGAAGTCGCCGGCCATGCAGCAGCGCCTGCGCGAGCTCAACCTCGATCCGCTCGGCGCGGGCGCCGAGGAGTTCGCCGCCACCCTGGTCAACGACCTGAATTCATGGACCCGGCTCGTGAGCGAGCTGGGCATCCAGGAGAACTGAGCATGCAGATCACCGCCGAACACGTCGCGCTGCAGGACAGCGTTCGCCACTTCATCGCGCGCGAGATCACGCCCAACGTCGCCGCCTGGGAGAAGGCCGGCATCTTCCCCGCCCACGACCTCTTTCGCGAGATGGGCAAGCTCGGCTTCCTGGGGGTGAACAAGCCGGTCGAGTACGGCGGGCTCGGCCTGGACCACTCCTTCGAGATCGCCTACTGCGAGGCGATCGGCGGCATCGGCTCGCAGGGCGTGAGCATGGGCATCGCGGTTCAGACCGACATGGCCACCCCGGCGCTCGCGCGCTTCGGCTCCGATGCCCTGCGCCAGGAGTTCCTGGTGCCCGCGATCGCCGGCGAGCAGGTGGTGTCCATCGGGGTGTCCGAATCGGGCGCGGGTTCCGACGTGGCCTCGGTGAAGACCCGGGCGCGCAAGGACGGCGATGATTACGTCATCAGCGGCTCCAAGATGTGGATCACCAACGGCACCCAGGCTGACTGGGTGTGCCTGCTGGTCAACACCTCGGAGGGCGAGCCGCACCGCAACAAGTCGCTGATCTGCGTGCCGCTCAAGCGCAACGGGCAGCGCACGCCGGGCGTGAGCGTGCAGCGCATCGAGAAGATCGGCATGTGGTCATCGGACACCGCGCAGATCTTCTTCGACGAGGTGCGGGTGCCGCAGCGCTACCGCATCGGCGAGGAGGGCAAGGGCTTCGCCTACCAGATGATGCAGTTCCAGGAGGAACGGCTGTCGGCGGCGGCCCGCCGGATCACCGCCCTCACCGACGTGATCGACCAGACCATCGACTACACCCGCCAGCGCATCGCCTTCGGCCGGCCCATCCTCGACAACCAGGTGGTGCACTTCCGTCTGGCCGAGCTCAAGACCGAGATCGAACTGCTGCGCTCGCTGGTCTACCGGGCCACCGATGTCCACATGGCCGGCGGCGACATGACCGAACTCGCCTCGATGGCCAAGCTCAAGGTGGGGCGGCTGTGCCGGGAGGTCACCGATTCGTGTCTGCAGTACTGGGGCGGCATGGGCTTCACCCTCGACAACCCGGTGTCGCGCGCCTTCCGCGACCTGCGGCTGATCTCCATCGGCGGCGGCGCCGACGAGGTGATGCTGCAGATCATCTGCAAGAAGATGGGCATCCTGCCGCGGTGATCGCGGCCTGCGCTCAGACGTTGAACCGGAAGTGCATGACATCGCCATCATGCACCACGTACTCCTTGCCCTCCAGCCGCATCTTGCCCTTCTCCTTGGCGCCGGCCTCGCCCTTGCAGGCGATGAATTCATCGAACGCGATGGTCTCGGCGCGGATGAAGCCCTTCTCGAAGTCGGTGTGGATCACGGCGGCGGCCTGTGGGGCCGTGGCGCCGATGCGCACGGTCCAGGCGCGCACTTCCTTCACGCCCGCCGTGAAGTAGGTCTGCAGGCCCAGCAGCTTGAACGCGGCGCGGATCACGCGGTTCAGGCCCGGCTCGTCCATGCCCATGTCGGCCAGGAACACGGCCTTGTCCTCGTCGGACATGTCGGCGATCTCGGCCTCGATCGCCGCGCACACCGGCACCACGATCGCGCCGGTGGCCTGCGCATGGCGGCGCACCGCGTCCAGGTGGGCATTGTTCTCGAAGCCGCCCTCCTTGACGTTGGCCACGTACATGGTGGGCTTGGCGGTGATCAGGCACAGCGGCCTGAGCAGCGCCTTCTCCTCGTCGTACAGATCGAGCGAGCGCACCGGCCTGGCCTGGTCGAGCACGGCCTGGCACTTCTCCAGCACCGCCACCAGACGCGCGGCCTCCTTGTCGCCGCCGGCACGCGCCACCTTGCCGTAGCGCACAAGCGCCTTCTCCACCGTGGCCATGTCGGCCAGGGCCAGCTCGGTGTCGATCACCTCGATGTCCGACAGCGGATCGATGCGGCCGCTCACATGGATGACGTTGCCGTCCTCGAAGCAGCGCACCACATGCACGATCGCGTCGGTCTCGCGGATATTGGCCAGGAACTGGTTGCCCAGGCCCTCGCCCTTGGAGGCGCCGGCCACCAGACCGGCGATGTCGACGAACTCGACCGTGGCATGCAGCACCTTCTGGGGCTTGACGATGTCGGCGAGCTGGCCGAGCCGCGGGTCGGGCACCTCGACGATGCCCACGTTGGGCTCGATGGTGCAGAACGGATAGTTCTCGGCAGCGATGCCGGCCTTGGTGAGGGCGTTGAACAGGGTGGACTTGCCGACGTTGGGCAGGCCGACGATGCCGCACTGGAGGGACATGGATGGATTCCTTGGAAGAGATCAGCCCTGGGCGCGAGCGCGGTCTGTGCCGCCGGGCGGGCCTCACCCGGCATGCCGGGTGACGCGCAACGGGCCGATTGTACCGACCGGAAAACGGCCCGCTGCGACGAGCCGGCTGTGGCAGGCTGGCCGGATAATCACCGGTCGACCCCGATCGCGAACCCTGCAGGGAGACACTCTTGGCGCGCATCTCGTTCATCACCCGATTCATCACCCGGCTGGCAGCCCTGGCGCTGCTGGCGCTCGCGCCCCTGGGCGCCGCGCTCGCGCAGACGGCCTGGCCCTCGCGCCCGATCAGGCTGATCGTGCCCTATCCGCCCGGCGGCCAGACCGACATCGTCTCGCGCTTCCTGGCCGAGAAGCTCGCGCCGGTGCTCGGCCAGCCGGTGGTGGTGGACAACCGCGCCGGTGCCCAGGGCATCGTCGGCATGGTCGCGGCCAAGCAGGCGCCCGCCGACGGCTACACCTTCGTCTACGTCAATTCATCCAACTTCTGCATCAATGTCTTCGCCTACGCGAAGCTGCCCTATTCGCCGCTCGAGGACTTCGACATGGTCACCCAGCTCGGCGAGGCCGCGCTCGGCATGATCGTGCCCTCGGCCAGCGGCATCCGTACCGTCGACGAGTTCGTGGCCCATGCCCGCCGCAATCCCGGCAAGACCACCTTCGCCTCCTTCGGCATGGGCAGCTCCTCGCATCTCTACGGCGAGATGCTGAAGAACGCGGCGAAGCTCGATACCGTGCATGTCGCCTACAAGGGCGCGGGCCCCGCCGCGCAGGACATCGTGGCGGGGGTGGCCACGATGGGCGTGCATGACTTCGCCACCACCGGGCCGTTCATCCAGGCCGGTCGCGCCACGCTGCTTGCCGTGACCGGCACGAAGCGCTGGCCGCTCTACCCGAACACGCCCACCTTCAGCGAGCAGGGCTACCCGCTCGATCTCGTCGGCTGGAACGGCATCGTCACCAACAAGGGCGCGCCCAGGGCCGCGGTCGAGCGCATGAGCCAGGAGATCAACCGCATCCTGCAGTCGCCCGAGGGGCGCAAGCGCATCCTCGAGCTGGGCCTGCTTGCCACCGGCACCACGCCGGCCGAGTTCACCGAGATCGCCCGCAAGGACATGCCCCGCTGGGGCGAGGTCTTCAAGGCCTCGGGGGTGCCGCCGCAGCAGTGACCGGCCTGCCCGGGGCGCCGGGCGCTGCCGCTTGCCGCGCTCTCGTCGAACAGCCGGGTCCCGATCGTCATGAGGGCAGGGCTATCATCGGCCGGTCTCGATCCCGTGTGGTGTTCCAGGAGGCAGCGAAATGCCGGTCTCGCTCGAAGGCAAGCTGGTGGTGGCGATTTCCTCGCGCGCGGTGTTCGACTTCGAGGAGGAGAACCGCGTCTTCGAGCGTGACGACGACGCGGCCTACATGGCCATGCAGCGCGAGCGGCTCGAGCGGCCGGCCGCGCCGGGCGTGGCTGGCGCCCTGGTGCGCAAGCTGCTCGCCTTCGACGCGCCCGACACCCCCGAGGCGCAGCGCCGGGTCGAGGTGGTGGTGGTCTCGCGCAACGACCCGGTCAGCGGCCTGCGGGTCTTCCGTTCGGCGCGCCAGGCGGGTCTGCGCCTGGAGCGCGGGGTGTTCACCCGCGGCCGCACTCCCTGGCCCTATCTGGTGCCCCTGAAGGCCAATCTGTTCCTGTCCGCCAATGGCGATGACGTGCGCGCCGCGCTCGAGGCGGGCTTTCCGGCGGCGAGGGTGTTCCCGGATTCGGTGAAGGCCTCGGAGTCCCACCCCGACGAGGTGCGCATCGCCTTCGACGGCGACGCGGTGCTGTTCTCGGACGAGTCCGAGCAGGTGTTCCAGCGCGACGGCCTCGACGCGTTCCAGCGCCACGAGGAGACCCACGCCGCACGGCCCCTGCCCTCGGGACCCTTCATGCCGCTGCTCGAGGCGCTGCATGGCCTGCAGCGCTCGGGAGGCGGGCGCGCCGGCATGCGCATCCGCACCGCGCTGGTCACTGCGCGCAGCGCGCCGGCGCACGAGCGGGCCATCCGCACGCTGATGGACTGGGGCCTGGAGGTGGACGAGGCCATGTTCCTGGGCGGGCTCGACAAGGGCCCGTTCCTGCGCGAGTTCGAGCCCGATTTCTTCTTCGATGACCAGACCCGCCACTGCGAGTCGGCGGCGCAAGCCGGCCCCACCGGCCACGTGCCCTCGGGCATCGCCAACCAGCCGGGCTGAACCTCAGCCGAAAAAGCGCAGCACGTCTTCCCGGCGCGCCATCGCATCGGCGCGGCCCAGAGCCACCAGGCGGCTGGTGTAGCCGGGCACGAAGAGCAGGTACGAGCTCAGCGCCGCGCCGCGCAGGTCGGTGGCGCCGATCAGCCGCAGCAGCACGCGGATGTTGCGCGGCAGTTCGCGCACGTGGGCTGCGGCCAGCGTGTCCAGGCGCTGGCTTGGCGAGATCACCAGCGGCTCGATGTGACGCAGCCCCGCGGCGCCATCGGCCTGCGGCGCGAGCGCGGCGAGGGTGCGGTTCACGCGGCTCAGCCGTTCGATGTCGCCGGACAGCGCGTCGAGGAAGATGCCGGCCATGGCGTGACCGGCGATCTGCGCCAGACTGGGATAGTGCTCCTGCGAGCCTGTCGCCCCGGACTGGCGGGCCGCCATCTCGAAGCGGCCCGCGCCGATCACCACCAGCCGGTCGGCGCCGAGGTGGATGGCCGGGCTGATCGGGGCCGACTGGCGCATCGAGCCGTCGCCGAAGAACTCGTGGCGTTCGTCGATCGGCAAGGGCACCGCCGGGAACACGAAGGGGATCGCGCTCGAGGCGAGCAGGTGATCGATGCCGATGCGCGCGGGCGCCGACAGGCGCTGGGTGCGATACCACGGCGACAGCGCCGCCCGGGTCTCGTACCAGGTGACATGCTGGCCCGAGGTGTAGCTGGAGGCGGTGATCGCCAGCGCGCGCAGGCTGCCGGCGTCCAGGCAACGGCCCAGGCGCTCGGTGTCGATCACCCGCGCCAGCAGCTCGCGCAGCGGGCTGTTGTCGAACAGCGAGCGCGGTCGGGTGCGGGCCAGCCAGCCGAAGAGCAGGGCGCCCAGCCAGTGGGCCGCATTGCCCAGCGAGCCGCGCAGGTCCACCCGGTAGATGTCCTGCGGCTGCACCGTGCGCCAGAGCGCGGCGATGCGCCGGATCGCCTCAGGCCAGTCATCGCAGCCGGCAGCAAAGGCGGCCGCGTTGATCGCCCCGGCCGAGGTGCCGCAGACCACCGGAAAGGGGTTGCGGCCGGATGGCCAGCCGGCCTGGTCGAGCAGTTCGGCCAGGCCCTCGAGCACGCCGGCCTGGTAGGCGGCTCGCGCGCCCCCGCCCATGAGGATCAGTCCGGTGGTCGGGGTGGTGTCTGGCACGGTGTGGCCTTGCCTGGTGGGTGCCCGGGCACCGACCGGGCAGCCAGTAGAATGCGGGTCTTCCATCGTACGACCTTTTCTCCGGAGGATGCGCCCATGGCCGTGAACCTGCGTGTGCCCGACCCCGCCGAGCTCCATCCGGTCGCCGGCGTTCGCATCGGCACCGCGCGCGCCGGTATCCGCAAGCCCGGCCGCCGCGACCTGCTGGTGGTGGCGCTCGATGCGGGCGCCAGCGCGGCGGGTGTGTTCACCCGCAACCGCTTCTGCGCGGCGCCGGTGCAGGTATGCCGCGAGCATCTCGCCGGCCCGGGCGCGGCCGGCATCCGGGCGCTGGTGGTCAACACCGGCTGCGCCAATGCCGGCACCGGTCAGCCCGGCCTCGCCGATGCCCGCGCCACCTGCCGCGAGCTCGCCGCGCGCCTGGGCTGCGAGCCCGCGCAGGTGCTGCCCTTCTCCACCGGCGTCATCCTCGAGCCGCTGCCCATGGACCGGCTGGTGGCCGGCCTCGCCCCGGCGCTGGCCGACCTCGCCCCGGCGCGCTGGGCTGACGCGGCCGAGGCCATCATGACCACCGACACCCTGCCCAAGGCCGCCTCGCGCCGCGCCACCGTGGCCGGCGCATCGGTCACGGTCACCGGCATTGCCAAGGGCGCGGGCATGATCCGGCCGAACATGGCCACCATGCTCGGCTTCGTCGCCACCGACGCGGCCGTGGCGCCCGAGCTGCTGCAGCGCTGGGTGCGCGAGGCCGCCGATGCCAGCTTCAACCGCATCACCGTCGACGGTGACACCTCCACCAACGACTCCTTCGTGCTGATCGCCAGCGGCGCCGGCGCGCTGCGCATCGCGTCCGAGCACGATGCCGGCGCCGCCGCGCTCAAGGCCCTGATCGTCGAGGTGGCCCGCGAACTCGCGCAGGCCATCGTGCGCGACGGCGAGGGCGCCACCAAGTTCATCTCGGTGCAGGTCGAGGCCGCCGCCACCCCGGCCGAGGCGCAGGCCGTGGCCTACGCCATCGCCCACTCGCCGCTCATCAAGACCGCCTTCTTTGCCTCCGACCCCAACCTGGGGCGCATCCTGTGCGCCATCGGCTATGCCGGCATCGACGATCTCGACGTCGACAAGGTCGATCTCTTCCTCGACGACGTCCATGTCGCCACCGCCGGTGGTCGTCATCCCGGCTACCGCGAGGAGCAGGGCCAGCGGGTGATGAAGCAGTCCGAGATCACCGTGCGCGTGGTGCTCAACCGGGGCGCGGCCAGCACCACGGTCTGGACCTGCGATCTCTCGCACGACTACGTCTCCATCAACGCTGACTACCGTTCCTGAGACCCGCGGCCGATGTCCGACCTGAACCAGCTCATCCAGCGCGCCGAGCGGATGCTCGAGCGCCTCGAAACCCTCCTGCCGGCGGTGGCCCCACCTGACTGGTCGGCCTCGGTCGCCTTCCGCTGGCGGCGTCGCACCACCGGGCTGGGGGTGCAGTCATGGCTGCAGCCGGTGCGCCAGCTCTCGTCCATCCGGCTCCAGGACCTGCAGCACATCGACGAGCAGAAGGCGCTCATCGAGCGCAACACCCGCCAGTTCGTGCGCGGCCGCCCGGCCAACAACGTGCTGCTCACCGGCTCGCGCGGCACCGGCAAGTCCTCGCTGATCAAGGCCTGCCTGAACGAGCACAGCGCTCGCGGCCTGCGCCTCATCGAGGTCGACAAGGACGATCTGGTCGACCTGCCCGACATCGTCGAGCTCGTGGCTGGCCGCCCGGAGCGCTTCATCGTGTTCTGCGACGACCTCTCCTTCGAGGAGGGCGAGGCCGGCTACAAGGCGCTCAAGGTGGCGCTCGACGGCTCGGTGGCCGCGCAGTCCGAAAACCTGCTCATCTACGCCACCTCCAATCGTCGCCACCTCATGCCCGAGTACATGGCCGAGAACCTCGACGCCAAGCACCAGGAAGACGGCGAGATCCATCCTGGCGAGCGGGTCGAGGAGAAGGTCTCGCTGTCCGAGCGCTTCGGCCTGTGGGTGGCGTTCTATCCGTTTCGCCAGGACGACTACCTCGGCATCGTCGCCCACTGGCTGGCCGGCTTCGGCTGCGCGCCGGCCGAGATCGAGCGTGCCCGCGCCGAGGCCCTGCGCTTCGCGCTCGAGCGGGGCTCGCGCTCCGGACGGGTGGCCTGGCAGTTCGCCCGCGACTGGGCCGGGCGCCATGCCGGCCGCGGCCGCAAGCGCACCTGAGTCGGTCGGCATGAGCGCGCGCCTGGAGGTGGCGGTAGGCGTCATCGTCGGCGCCGACGGCACCGTGCTGCTCGGCCAGCGGGTGGCGGGCAAGGCCTACGAGGGCTGGTGGGAGTTTCCCGGCGGCAAGGTCGAGCCTGGCGAGACCGTGGCCGCCGCGCTCGCCCGAGAACTCGCCGAAGAACTCGGCCTGTCGGTGCGCTGCTCCCATCCCTGGCTGGTGCGCGAGTTCGTCTATCCCCACGCTCACGTGCGGCTGCACTTCCGGCGCCTGTTCACGGCCTGGGATGACCTCAGCGGCGCGCCACGCGCCTGCGAAGGGCAGGCCTTCGCCTGGCAGCCGCTCGCCGGTCCGGCCGTGCAGCCGCTGCTGCCGGCCAGCGAGCCGGTGTTCCCCTGGCTGCGGCTGCCGCCGTTCATCCCGTCCTGGTCGCCTGGTCAGTCTTCCGCGGCCCTGGTCGCGGGCGCCGCAGCCGTGCTGGCCGCGGCCGGTCTCCAGGCGCAGGGGCCGGTCACCGCGCCGCTCACCCTGCTCGCGCTGCCGTCGCAGCCCGATGCCGCGGCGCTGGCCGCCGCGCGCGCCGCTTCGGCCGAACTCGCCGCGGCGGGCGTTCGTCTGCTGGTGCCGATGGCGCTGGGTGAGTCGCTGTGGCGGCAGACCGGCGCCGTTCTGCTCGACGCGGCCGAGCTCGGCGCTCTGAGCGCCAGGCCCGATGTGCTCTGCTGCGCGGCGCTGTGCGAGGACGCTGCCCAGATCGAGCGGGCGGCCGAACTCGGGCTCGATTTCGTCATCTCGCCCTCGCTGCCGCCGGCGCCGCGCCTGCCGGTGTATCAGGCGCTCGCGGGCTCAGCCGGGAAGGCCTTGCGCCCGGCGATCGAGGCTGGCGCGCACGGACTGGCGCAGGCTGCCGCGCGCCAGCCCTGAGCCGGCAGCCCGGCGGGCTCAGTCGCGAGGCACGGCGGGCGATTGCCCGGTCGGGCCGTCGTCATCCAGCGGTTCGCCGTCGATGACATAGGCGCCGCTGGCCCAGGCGCCGAGATCGCCGGTCTTGCAGCGCTCCGAGCAGAAGGGGCGCCAGCGGTTGGCCGGCGAGAACACCGTCTGGCGACGGCAGCCCGGACAGGCCACGACGCGCTCGGATCCGCGGGCGCCCAGGCTCATGCGCGGCGGCTCAGAGATTGCACAGGGCGAGCTCGAAGTCGACGTCGCTGTCGAGCGCGCGCGGCCGAAGATCGCCGTCCTGCAGGGTGAAGCGGATCCAGATCAGGTAGCGATTGGCGCTGATCTCGGGGATGGCGCCGGTGGCGGGGTCGAGCCGCACACGCACCATCTGGTAGGTCTTGCCGCCCAGCGGCTGCTGGAAGCTGCCCTGGCGGGCGGTCTGCACGCTGTGGTGGGCGCTTTCGCGCAGCAGGCGCAGCACGATGCGCAGGCTGTCCTGCAGCGGCCGCAGCGGCGCGGCCCAGGTGGCGATGTCGCGCTGCCGGACCTCGGCCGAGCGATGCTGCCAGGCGTGATACGAGGGCAGATCGAACTCGCAGGCGCCCCCGGCGATGCTGGTGCGGCTGCGGATGCTCATCAGCCACTCGTTCTCGCGCAGATGCTGCCCGGTCTTGCCGGCCACGGCGTTCAGGCTGGTCCATGCGGCCTCGATCTGACCGAGCACCTGGTCGAGCGCGCTGGCCGAGACCTCGGGATTGCTGCGCAGGGGGATGAGGGCGTGCCGCTGCCGGTCGAGCTCCTGGAGCAGATCGGACTTCAGGTCGGCGCGCGAGGCCACTTCCAGGACATCGAAGAGCGTGACCAGCGCGATGTGGTGGTCCTGCGCTTCGTCGCGAGTGGCAAACCGGTCGAACCGCCCGAACAGGGACTCCAGGCGCAGCAGCGTGCGGACCCGTTCGTTCAGGGGGAATTCGTAGAGGATCAAACCGTCTGGCCGGCTGGAGTGCGGGCCACCCCGCAAGCCGGCCGATTTTGGCTGAATCGCCGGGGAATGACAAACCCCGACCCTTCGCCGCGCTCGGGCCGGCATTCCTGCCGGCAGGGCTCAGGCGAGCAGGGCGAGGTAGCGCTCGTGGAGCGTGCGCACCCGCTGGGCCAGGGTGTCGGGCGCTCCGTCGTTGTCGATCAGGTCATCGGCCGCGGCCAGTCGCTGCGCCCGGCTGGCCTGGGCCGCCAGGATGGCCTCGACCTGCTCGCGCGGCAGGTTGTTGCGCTTCATGACCCGGTCGATCTGGGTCTGGGGCTGGCAGTCGACCACCAGCACTCGCTGCGCCCGCTCGCGCGGCTTGCCGCCCTCGACCAGCAGCGGCACCACCAGGATCGCGTAAGGGCTGGTGGCCGCCGCGAGCTGGCGCTCGCTTTCCTGGCGGATGAGGGGGTGCAGGATGGCTTCGAGCCGGCGACGCGCAGCGGGGTCGCTGAAGGCGAGCTGGCGCATCGCCGCGCGATCGAGCCGGCCGTCGGCGGCGATGACCGCGGCGCCGAACTCCGCCTGGATGGCCGGCATGGCCATGCCACCGGGCCCGGTGAGCTGGTGCGCGATGAGGTCGGTGTCGACCAGCGTGACGCCGAGCTCGGCGAAGTGGTTGGCCACCGTGGTCTTGCCGCTGCCGATGCCGCCGGTCAGCCCGACCACCAGACGGGGACGGCCGCCGCCGTCAGCGCGGCCGGAACCCGGGCCAGGGCTCGGGACGGGGGAGGGGGCGGGTTGATTCAACGGGGCATGCGGGCGGGATCAGGACAGGCCCAAGTATGCAGCGATCGGCTTGCCGAAGTACAAGGTGAGCAGCCCCGCGCCCGCCAGGTAGGGGCCGAATGGAATCGGCACTTCGCGGCCGTGGCGGGCGAACACGATCATCCCGATGCCCACCAGCGCGCCCACCAGCGACGAGAGCAGGATGATCCCGGGCAGCGCCTGCCAGCCGAACCAGGCGCCCAGCGCGCCCAGCAGCTTGAAGTCGCCGTAGCCCATGCCTTCCTTGCCGGTGACGAGCTTGAACAGCCAGTACACCGTCCACAGGCTGCCGTAGCCGGCGATCGCGCCCACCACCGCCGAGTCCAGCGGCGTGAATACCCCGGCGAGGTTCACCGCCAGCCCTGCCCACAGCAGCGGCAGGGTGAGGTTGTCGGGCAGCAGCTGGGTGTCCAGGTCGATGCCGGTGAGCGCGATCAGCGTCCAGGTCAGCACCAGCGCCGCGATGCCGGCCGTTCCTGCGCCCAGGTGCCAGACCGCCAGGCCGCTCAGCACCGCGGTGATGATCTCCACCAGCGGATAGCGCACCGGGATCGGGCTGGCGCAGGCCGAGCAGCGGCCGCGCAGCACGAGCCAGCTCAGCACCGGGATGTTCTCCAGGGCGGTGATCCGGTGGCCGCAGGCCGGGCAGGCTGATCGCGGCACCACCAGGTTGTAGACCGCCTGCTCGGGCGGCGTCTCCCCGCGCATCTCGGCCGCCTGGCGGGCCCATTCCCGCTCAAGCATGATCGGCAGGCGGTGGATCACCACGTTCAGGAAGCTGCCCACCAGCAGCCCCATCAGGGCGGCGAGCGCCACGGACGTGGCAGGCGAGGTCAGAAGCAGTTCGGTCATGCGGGGCCTGATCGGGAAAGAGGCCGGCGAGGGCCGCGAGCGCTGCCAGCGCTCAGACCACCTGGCCCATCTTGAAGATCGGCAGGTACATGGCGACCACCAGCCCGCCGATCACCACCCCGAGGAAGGCCATGATGATCGGTTCCAGCAGGCTCGAGAGGCTGGCCACCGCCTCGTCGACCTCGCGCTCGTAGATGTCGGCCGCCTTGCCGAGCATGTCGTCGAGCGAGCCGGACTCCTCGCCGATCGAGGCCATCTGCATGATCATGTTCGGAAAGACGTTGGCGTTCTGCATGGCCACCGTGAGGCTCGTGCCGGTGGAGACCTCGCCCTGGATCCTGCGGGTGGCGGTCATGTAGACATGGTTGCCCGATGCGCCGCCCACCGAGTCGAGCGCCTCGACCAGCGGCACACCCGCCGCGAACATGGTGGACAGGGTGCGAAGCCAGCGGGCGATCGAGGCCTTGCGGATCACCTCGCCAATGATGGGCAGGCGCAGCACGCCCCGGTCGACGGCCACCTGCACCGCGGCCGATCGCCGCCACGCCTGGAGAATGAAGTAGATGCCCGCGAACAGCAGGCCGAAGATCAGCCACCAGTAGGAAACCACGACGTCGGACATCGCGATCACCATCAGCGTGGGTGCCGGCAGGCTGGCGCCAAAGCCCTCGAAGACGCTCTTGAAGGCGGGGATGACGAACAGCATGATGATGGTGACGACGATGGCCGCCACGCCCATCACGGCGCAGGGATAGAACAGCGCCGACTTGATCTTGCCCTTGAGGGCCTGCATCTTCTCCTTGTAGACCGCCAGTCGCTCCAGCAGGTCGTCCAGGATGCCGGCCTGTTCGCCCGCGCCCACCAGATTGCAGAACAGCTCGTCAAAGTAGAGCGGATAGCGGCGGAAGGCCTCCGACAGCGCCGTGCCGGTCTCCACGTCGCCCTTGATCTCGGTGAACAGCCGTGCCACCGAGCCGTTCTCGGTGCCCTTGGCCACGATGTCGAAGGCCTGCAGCAGGGGCACGCCCGCGCGCATCATGGTGGCCAGCTGCCGGGTGAACAGCGTGATGTCCTTCTCGGTCACCTTGCGGCCGCGCGAGTAGCTGCGCTTCTTCACCTTGGTGACCATCACCCCCTGCCGGCGCAGGGTGGTGTTGACCACCGCCACGCCGCCGGCGCGCATCTCGCCGCGCACCGTGCGGCCGGCACGGTCGCGGCCTTCCCACAGGTAGGTGAACTGCTTGACCGGCGCTGCCGCGATCGCCTTGCCTGCCATGGTGCGTGCCCCGTCCCGGCTATTCGTTGGTCACGCCCAGGACTTCCTCGATCGAGGTCAGTCCCTGGCGGACCTTGATCAGGCCGCTGCGGCGCAGGTCGTTGACGCCCTCGCGCCGGGCCTGCTCGGCGATCTGCATGGCGTTGCCGTTCGACAGGATGATCCGCTGGATCTCCTCCGAGATGGGCATGACCTGGTAGATGCCCACCCGGCCCTTGTAGCCGCTGCCCTTGCAGCGCTCGCAGCCCACCGGCCGGAAGGGCGTCCAGCTGCCATCGAGGTCTTCCTCGCGATAGCCCACCTGAAGCAGGCCGTATTCGTCGATGTCCAGCGGCTGCTTGCAGGTGCACAGGCGGCGCGCCAGCCGCTGCGCGGTGATCAGGATCACCGACGAGGCGATGTTGAACGGCGCCACGCCCATGTTCATCAGGCGGGTCAGCGTGGTGGGCGCGTCATTGGTGTGCAGCGTGGAGAGCACCATGTGGCCGGTCTGCGCGGCCTTGATCGAGATGTCGGCCGTTTCCAGGTCGCGGATCTCGCCGACCATGATCACGTCCGGGTCCTGGCGCAGGAAGGCCTTGAGCGCCACCGAGAAGCTCAGCCCCGCCCTGTCGTTGACGTTCACCTGGTTGACGCCCGGCAGGTTGATCTCGGCCGGGTCTTCCGCGGTGGAGATGTTCACCCCGGGCTGATTCAGGATGTTCAGGCAGGTATAGAGCGACACCGTCTTGCCCGAGCCGGTCGGGCCGGTGACCAGCACCATGCCGTAGGGTCGGCTGACGGCCTTGAGCAGGTACTCCTTCTGCTCGGGGTCATAGCCCAGGGCGTCGATGCCGAGCTTGGCCGACGAGGGGTCGAGGATCCGCATCACGATCTTCTCGCCGAAGAGCGTGGGCAGCGTCGAGACCCGGAAGTCGATCGCCCGGGTGGGGCTCAGGGCGAGCTTCATGCGGCCGTCCTGCGGCACGCGCTTCTCGGAGATGTCCAGACGCGAGATGACCTTGATCCGCGAGGCGAGCTTTTCCTTGATCGCCATGGGGGGCTGGGCGAACTCCCGCAGCTCGCCGTCGATCCGCAGGCGGATGCGGTAGAACTTCTCGAAGGGCTCGAAGTGGATGTCCGAGGCGCCGCTCTCGATCGCGTCGAGGAGCACCTTCTGCAGGAAGCGGACGACCGGCGCGTCGTCGATCTCGGCGCTGGTGTCCACCGCGGTGGCGGTGGGCTCGGGTTCGAGGCCGGCGAGATCCTCGTCGAGCATCTCGGAGGTGAAGTCGGCGAGCTGCTGGCTGTCGTCGCGGTTGCGGCCATCGAGCAGGCGCAGCAGCTTGTCGTGCTCGATCACCACCGGGTCGATGGTGCACTGGGTCTGGAACTTGATGCGGTCCAGCGTCTCGATGTCGGTGGGGTCCGACAGCGCGACCGACAGCCGCGTGCCGCGCCGGCACAGGGCGATCACCCGGGTCTCGGCGGCGAGCTTGGCGTCGATCAGGTCGGCAGGCAGGGCGCTCAGGTCCACTGCCGCCGCATCGAGCAGGGGATGGCCGAAGGTCTCGGCCGCGAAGCGGGCGAGATCGGCGGCCGGGAAGCCGCCCGTGCCGACCAGCTCGTCGATGAACCGTACCTTCGCCCCGTCGGCCTTGCGCTGGATGGCGATCGCGCGTTCGGCGTCGAGCAGACGATGCTGGACCAGCGCGCGCCCGATGCCGGCCAGGGAGGCGGACTCGGGAGCAATCTGGCTGAGGGGTGGGGCCATGGCGTTTTCGCGGGGCTTCTGGCGCGGGAGGGCCATGATGCGGGGCAATCGCAGCCGGGGTAAGGCGCGATGGCGCCCGGAAGGACAAACGGCCGGTGCCGTCCGGATGAACGGCCCGGTTGCTACACTTGCCCGAAAGACTGCCACAAGAGGAGACACCCATGGCCAACAGCCACGACAAGCCGGGCGGACGGCGCCTGCGTTCCCGCGCCTGGTTCGACAACCCCGACAACCCGGGCATGACCGCGCTCTATCTCGAGCGCATGATGAACTACGGCCTCACGCTCGACGAACTGCGCAACAGCGGCAAGCCTGTCATCGGCATCGCCCAGACCGGCAGCGACATCGCGCCCTGCAACCGGCACCACATCGAGCTTGCCCGTCGGGTGCGCGACGGCATCCGCGACGCCGGCGGCATCCCGCTGGAATTCCCGGTTCATCCCATCCAGGAGACCGGCAAGCGCCCCACCGCGGCCCTTGACCGCAACCTCGCCTACCTCTCGCTGGTGGAGGTGCTGTACGGCTACCACCTGGACGGGGTCGTGCTCACCACGGGCTGCGACAAGACCACCCCGGCCATGCTGATGGGCGCGGCCACGGTCGACATCCCGGCCATCGTGCTCTCCGGCGGCCCGATGCTCAACGGCTACTACAACAACGGCCTGGCCGGTTCCGGCACCGTGGTGTGGCACGCCCGCCAGGAGCTTGCCGCCGGCCGGATCGACTACGACCAGTTCCTCGAGATGGTGGCCTCCTCGGCGCCGTCGGTGGGCCACTGCAACACCATGGGCACGGCCCTGTCCATGAACAGCGTGGCCGAGGCGCTGGGCATGTCGCTGCCGGGCTGTGCGGCCATCCCCGGGCCGTACCGCGAGCGCGCCCAGATGGCCTATGCCACGGGCCGGCGCATCGTCGAGATGGTCCATGAAGACCTGCGCCCCTCGCGCATCCTCACCCGTCAGGCCTTCGAGAACGCGATCGTCGCCTCGAGCGCCCTGGGCGCCTCCACCAACTGCCCGCCGCATGTCACCGCCATCGCCCGGCACATGGGCGTGGCGCTGGACATCACCGACTGGGACCGCATCGGCTACGAGGTGCCCCTGCTGGTCAACCTGATGCCGGCCGGGCAGTACCTGGGCGAGGAGTTCCATCGCGCCGGTGGCGTGCCCGGGGTCATGAACGAGCTGCTGCGCGCGGGCAAGCTGCACGGCGAGGCGCTCAATGTGTCGGGCCGCACCATCGCCGAGTGCTATGCCGACACGCCGGTGCGCAACCGCGATGTCATCCGGGCCTACGAGCAGCCGCTGCTGCCCCAGGCCGGCTTTGCCGTGCTCAGCGGCAACCTGTTCGAGTCGGCGGTGATGAAGACCTCGGTGATCACCCCGGAATTCCGCGCCCGCTACCTGCAGCGCGCCGGCGACGAAGGCGCCTTCGAGGGCCGCGCCATCGTCTTCGAGGGGCCCGAGGACTACCACGCGCGCATCAACGATCCTGCGCTCGCCATCGATGCCGACTGCCTGCTGTTCATCCGCGGGGTCGGCCCCATCGGCTATCCCGGCGCGGCCGAGGTGGTCAACATGCTGCCGCCCGACGCGCTGGTGCGCCAGGGCATCACGATGCTGCCCTGCATCGGTGACGGGCGCCAGTCGGGCACCTCGGCCAGCCCGTCCATCCTGAACGCCTCCCCGGAATCGGTGGTCGGCGGCGGCCTCGCCCTGCTGCGCACCGGCGACCGGGTCCGCATCGACCTCAACCGCCGTCGCGCCGACATGCTGATCTCCGACGACGAGCTCGCCCGGCGTCGCGCTGACTGGACGCCGCCCGTCCTGGTGAGCCAGACGCCCTGGCAGGAACTGCAGCGCCGCCATGTGGGGCAGCTTCAGACCGGCGCCTGCCTCGACTTCGCGGTGAGTTATCAACGCATCGATGCCACCCACGGAATTCCCCGCGACAATCATTGACATTCGACCCGGAAATATCGGCTCCGCCCGTCTGGCCACGGGGGCAGGGGCCGACAGTCGCCCCTGCGCGGCCGCCGGTCGTGTTTGCCTCGCCCTGAGCCTTTGGACATAATCCGCCCCGCACCGATTCCTGGTGCGTGGCGATACCGTCAACCCCTGTCTGTGCACCCGGATGGCTGAAGACATCATTCTCGAAACGCGTGGGCTGGTGAAGGAGTTCAAGGGTTTCGTCGCGGTCAGCGATGTGAACCTGAAGGTCCAGCGCGGGCACATCCATGCCCTGATCGGCCCCAACGGCGCCGGCAAGACCACGGTGTTCAACCTGCTCACCAAGTTCCTGCCGCCCACCCGCGGGCAGATCCTCTACAAGGGCCAGGACATCACGCATGAGAAGCCGGCGCAGACCGCCCGGCGCGGCATCGTGCGCTCCTTCCAGATCTCGGCCACCTTCCCGCATCTCACGGTCCTCGAGAACGTGCGGATCGGCCTGCAGCGCGAGCTCGGCACCTCCTTCCACTTCTGGAAGTCCGAGCGCACGCTCGAGGCGCTGCATGATCGCGCCCGCCAGCTGCTCGAGACGGTCGGCCTGCAGGACTACGCCGACACCGTCACGGTCGAGCTGCCCTACGGGCGCAAGCGCGCGCTCGAGATCGCCACCACGCTGGCCACCGAGCCCGAGCTCATGCTGCTCGACGAGCCCACCCAGGGCATGGGCCACGAGGATGTCGAGCGCGTCACTCAGCTCATCAAGAAGGTCTCGGCCAACCGCACGGTGCTCATGGTCGAGCACAACATGAACGTGGTCTCGAGCATCGCCGATCGCATCAGCGTGCTGCAGCGCGGCCAGGTGATCGCCGAAGGCCCCTACGAGACAGTGTCGAAGGATCCGCAGGTGCTCGAGGCCTACATGGGCAGCGAGGCCGCTGAGTTGCGGGGAGCGCATGGCTGAGAACGTCGAATTCCTGCGGGTCACCGACCTGCACGCCTTCTACGGCGAGTCGCACATCCTGCACGGGGTGGACCTCACCGTGAACAAGGGCGAGGTGGTCACGCTGCTCGGTCGCAACGGCGCCGGCCGCACCACCACGCTGAAGTCCATCCTTGGGCTGGTGGGCCGGCGCACCGGCTCGATCATGATCAACGGCACCGAGGCGGTGAACCTGCCGCCGCACCGCATCGCGCAGCTCGGCCTGGGCTACTGCCCCGAAGAGCGGGGCATCTTCGCCAGCCTGTCGTGCGAAGAGAACCTCATGCTGCCGCCCAGCGTGGGTTCGGGGGGCATGTCGATCGACGAGATCTACGCCATGTTCCCCAACCTCAAGGAGCGGCGCAACAGCCAGGGCACGCGCCTGTCGGGTGGCGAGCAGCAGATGCTGGCGGTTGCCCGCATCCTGCGCACCGGCGCGCGTCTGCTGCTGCTCGACGAGATTTCCGAGGGGCTGGCGCCGGTGATCGTGCAGGCGCTGGCGCGCATGATCCGCACGCTGCGCGAGCGCGGCTTCACCGTGATCATGGTCGAGCAGAACTTCCGCTTCGCGGCCCCGCTGGCCGACCGCTTCTACGTCATGGAGCACGGCCGCATCGTCGAGGGCTTCAGCGCTGCTGAGCTCGACGCCAAGATGGGCATGCTCCACGAATACCTCGGCGTCTGAGCCTGGCCAGCCAGACATCCGCGAGTTTCCGGCCTACACGCACACACAACACCCCCAGCATTCAGGGAGACACCATGTTCAAGCGCACTCTGATTTCCACCCTGGTTGCCGGCGCCATGGCCCTGTCGGCCGGCGCCAGCGCGCAGGTCTCCGACGGCGTGATCAAGATCGGCGTCATCAATGACATGTCGGGCCTGTACGCCGACATCACCGGTCAGGGCTCGGTGATCGCCGCCCGCATGGCGGTCGAGGACTTCGGCGCGGCCAAGAAGGGCATGAAGGTCGAGATCCTCTCGGCCGATCACCAGAACAAGCCCGACATCGGCTCAAGCATCGTGCGCAAGTGGTTCGACACCGACAAGGTCGATGTCGTGGTCGACGTGCCCACCTCCTCGGTGGCGCTGGCGGTCAACCAGATCGTGCGCGAGAAGGGCAAGGTCATGCTGAACTCCGGCGCGGCCACCTCCGACCTCACCGGGAAAGACTGCTCGCCCAACACCATCCACTGGACCTACGACACCTGGATGCTGGCCAACGGCACCGGCTCGGCGATCGTCAAGACGGGCGGCGACTCCTGGTTCTTCCTGACCGCCGACTACGCCTTCGGCCACGCGCTCGAGCGTGACACCGAGGCGGTGGTGCTGAAATCGGGTGGCAAGGTCATCAACAAGGTGCGCCACCCGCTGAACACCCAGGACTTCTCGTCCTTCCTGCTGCAGGCCCAGGCCTCCAAGGCCAAGATCATCGGCCTGGCCAATGCCGGTGGCGACACCCAGAACTCCATCAAGCAGGCCTCCGAGTTCGGCATCACCAGCGGCGGCCAGAACCTCGCCGGCCTGCTGGTCTTCCTGCCGGACGTGCACGCGCTGGGTCTGGCCAAGGCCCAGGGCCTGATCTTCACCGAGACCTTCTACTGGGACCTGAACGACCAGACCCGTGCCTTCGCCAAGCGGGTGGCGGCACAGAACGGCGGCAAGTACCCGTCCATGGTGCATGCCGGCGTGTACTCCTCGGTGCTGCACTACCTGAAGGCCGTCGAGGCGCTCAAGGGTGACGATGGCGCCAAGGTGGTGGCCAAGATGAAGGAGATGCCCACCGACGACCCGCTCTTCGGCAAGGGCACCATCCGCGCCGATGGCCGCAAGCTGCATCCGGCCTACCTGGTCGAGGTCAAGAAGCCGGCCGAGTCCAAGGGCCCGTACGACTACTACAAGGTCCGGGCCACCATCCCGGCTGACCAGGCCTTCCGTCCGATCGACCAGGGCAACTGCCCGCTGGTCGCCAAGAAGTAAGCTCACCGACAAGGCTCAGCGGCGGCTCCCATGGAGATCTTCGGCGTTCCCACCCAGGCCCTGTTCGGGCAGCTGCTCATCGGCCTGATCAACGGCTCGTTCTACGCGCTGCTGTCGCTGGGCCTGGCGGTCATCTTCGGCCTGCTCAACATCATCAACTTCACCCACGGCGCCCAGTACATGATGGGCGCGTTCGTGGCCTACCTGGCCCTGAACTACCTGCAGCTCGGCTACTGGTGGTCGCTGCTGCTGGCGCCGGTCGTGGTCGGGATCACGGGGGTGATCGTCGAGCGGGTATTCCTTGCCAGGCTCTACAAGCTGGACCATCTCTACGGGCTGCTGCTCACCTTCGGCCTGGGCCTGATCATCCAGGGGCTGTTCCGCAACGAGTTCGGCTCGTCGGGTCAGCCCTACCCGATTCCGCCCGAGCTCACCGGGGGCAAGAATCTCGGGTTCATGTTCCTGCCCAACTACCGGGCCTGGGTGATCGGCGCCTCGCTGGTGCTGTGCCTGGCCACCTGGTACGTCATCGAGCGCACCAAGCTCGGCGCCTACCTGCGGGCGGCCACCGAGAACCCGGCGCTGGTCCAGTCCTTCGGCATCAACGTGCCGCGCATGATCACGCTCACCTATGGTTTCGGCGTGGGCCTGGCCGCGCTGGGTGGCGTCATGGCCGCGCCCATCTATCAGGTCAGCCCGCAGATGGGCGCAGACCTGATCATCGTGGTGTTCGCGGTGGTGGTGATCGGCGGCATGGGGTCCATCCTGGGCTCGATCATCACCGGCTTCGGGCTCGGCCTCATCGAGGGCCTGACCAAGGTCTTCTACCCTGAAGCCTCGAACACCGTGATCTTCGTGATCATGGCCATCGTCCTGCTGATCAAGCCCGCCGGGCTGTTCGGCACCCAGAAGTAGCGCAGGGGCTCCTCATGTCCTCATCCACCGTCCCGACCGTGGCCGGCGCCGGCGCCGGCACGGGCCACCAGAAGATCGCGTTCCTGATCCTCTTCGCTTTCTTCCTGCTGGCGCCCCTGGTGCTCTACCCGGTCTTCCTGATGAAGGTGATGTGCTTCGCGCTGTTCGCGTGCGCCTTCAACCTGCTGATCGGCTTCGGCGGGCTGCTCTCCTTCGGCCACGCCATGTTCCTGGGCACCTCGGGCTATGCGGCGGCGCATGCGGCCAAGGTGTGGGGCTTCAACCCCGAGTTCGCGCTGATCTTTGCCACGGCCTGCGCGGCGCTCATGGGCTGGGTCACCGGGCTGCTCGCGATCAAGCGTCAGGGCATCTACTTCGCCATGATCACGCTGGCGCTTTCGCAGATGATCTTCTTCTTCTATCTGCAGGCGCCCTTCACCGGCGGCGAGGACGGCATCCAGGCGGTGCCGCGCGGCAAGCTCTTCGGCCTGTTCGACATGTCGGGCAACTACGCCATGTACGCGCTGGTCTTCGTGGTCTTCTTCGCCGCGTTCGGCCTGATCTGGCGGGTGGTTCACTCGCCCTTCGGCCAGGTGCTCAAGGCCATCCGCGAGAACGAGCCGCGGGCGCTGTCCCTGGGCTATGACACCGACCGCTACAAGCTCATGGCCTACGTGCTCTCGGCCACGCTCGCGGGCCTGGCCGGTGGTCTGAAGTCGCTGGTGTTCCAGCTGGCCTCGCTCACCGACGTGCACTGGTCGATGTCCGGCGAGGTGGTGCTCATGACCCTGGTCGGTGGCCTGGGCACCATGTTCGGCCCCATCGTGGGGGCGGCCGTGATCATCACCATGCAGAACTACCTCGCCGAACTCGGCGCCTGGGTGACGGTGGTGCAGGGCATCATCTTCGTGGTCTGCGTGATGTCCTTCCGTCGCGGCATCATCGGCGAGATCGCCAACCTGATCCGCAAGCCGCTCTAGGCGCCGGGCGCCGGGCGCCGCGTCTCGGCCGCGCTCAGGCAACGATCAGACAGCGATCAGACTGTCCTCGGACGGTGGTGGCTCAGTCCACCACCGTGCGCGACTGCTCGCGAAGGTAGAGCGGCAGGTACCAGTACGAGCCGATCGCCTTGCCGGTGCTGCCGCTGCCCTTCCAACCACCAAAGGGCTGATAGCCGGGCCAGGCGCCGGTGGTGGCGCCCTGCGGCCGATTCACGTAGGTGACCCCGGCCTCGATGCGATCGAGGAAGCCGTCGACCTCGGCAGGCGCGCCATAGAAGCCCGCCGTGAGGCCATAGGGCAGGGCGTTGGCCAGACCGATGCCTTCGTCCACGCTGTCGATCTCCTCGACCAGCACCAGCGGAATGAACTTCTCCTCGCGCCAGAGCCGGAAATCGCGCGGGGCGCGGGCGATGGTGGGCGCGACGAACCAGCCGTGCGCCAGCTCGCCCTCGGTGAGGACGCGCCCGCCCTCGTCGATCCGGCCATGCTGGCGCACCTGAGCCACGCAGCGCTGATAGCGCTCGAAGGCCGCCTGGTTGATCAGCGGCCCCATCCAGTGGCTGCGCTCGGTGGGATCGCCCACGCGGATCGCGCGCGTGAGCGTGACCATGCGCTCGCGCAGCGCCTGCGCCACCGGCCGTTCCACGTAGACCCGCGAGCAGGCCGAGCACTTCTGCCCCTGCAGGCCGAACGCTGAGCGCACGATCCCGGTGGCTGCCCGGTCGAGATCGGCGTGACGGCTCACCACCACCGCGTTCTTGCCGCCCATCTCGGTGATGCAGGGCCGCGGCCACGGGCCCTGCGCAAACCGGCGAAACAGGTCCATGCCTACCTCGGAAGACCCGGTGAAGGTCACCCCCGCAATCGCCGGATCGGTGCAGATCACCTCGCCGAAGGTTGCGCCGTCGGCGGTCACATGGTTGACCACGCCCGGAGGCAGGCCGGCGTCGCGCAGCGCTTCCATGAGCAACGAGCCGCTCCACGCGGTGTCGCTGGCGACCTTGAAGACCACGGTGTTGCCGGTGACCAGCGCGGCGCCGATGGGGCCTGCTGCCAGCGCCACCGGGAAGTTGAAAGGCGCCACCACCGCCCACGGGCCGCAGGGGCGCAGCCGCGTGGCGTTGCGGCTGCGCCAGCCCGGCAGCGGGTCATCGGGCAGGGTGATCTCGAAGCCCTGGTTGCGCTCCATCTGGTCGCAGTACCAGGTGATCAGGTCGGCGCTCTCCTGCACCTCGCCGATCGCCTCCATGCGGTTCTTTCCGACCTCGATCGCGACCGCGGCCGAGATCTCGTACACCCGTGTCTCGATCAGCGCGGCCGCGCGGCGCAGCATCGCCACACGCGTCTGCCAGGCAGTGGCCGCCCAGGCCGGGTAGGCCGCTCGCGCCGCCGCCACGGCCTCGCCCACCAGCGCGGCGTCGGCGCGAGAGAACACGCCGAGCACCTGCCGGCGATCGGCCGGGGCGCGGGTCTCGAAACGCTCCGCGCCATGACGGGGCTGCCCGCCGATCCACATCGGGTGCTCGGCGCCGGCGTTCGCCCTTGCCGATGCGAGTGCGGCCTCGAAACGCAGGTGCAGCGACTCGGGCGGATCAAACATGGTCGAGTAGGTCAGGCGAAAGCCGTCCTGCGGATCGGGGGTCATGATCGAGGGTCCTGAGCGGGCGCGACGGGGCCGTCGATTGTGCCGCCAATCAGGGGCCGCGTGAATGAAAGCGCGCCGCGTTTCGCGTTGCCGCGGATCAACTGCCGGGCAATGGCACGGTCGCGCCTGCCTCATTCCCGAGCCTGCTTGCAGTCGGCGCAAGACATCCGTATAACTGCGGTGCCGTGCGGTGAGCCGGCACGGATGACGCATAGACAACAGGGTCCGCTCGAGGATCCGGGAGACAAGACCAGGTGGCTAAAGACGCTCTGCTGAGCGTCCAGGGCATCACCGTGCGCTTCGGCGGCGTGGTGGCGCTGGACTCCGTCAGCTTCGATGTGCCGCGCGGCGGCGTGTGCGGTCTGATCGGCCCCAACGGGGCGGGCAAGACCACTCTCTTCAACTGTCTCAGCCGGCTTTACTCGTACCAGCAGGGCGACCTGTTTTTCGAGGGCAAGTCGATCACGGCCACGCCTGTCCACGAGATCGCATCGCTGGGCATCGGCCGCACCTTCCAGAACCTGGCGATGTTCAAGACCATGTCGGTCGAGCGCAACGTCATGATCGGTGCCCACTGCCGGTCGGGCGCCGGGTTCACGGCCAGCGCACTGTGGCTGCCCTCGGTGCGCGCCGAAGAAGAGCGGCTGCGCGCGCGGGCTCACGAGATCATGAAGTACCTGAAGCTGGAGCCCTTTGCGCAGCGGCCCGCGGGCGACCTGCCCTTCGGCATCCAGAAGCGGGTCGAATTCGCCCGCGCGCTGGCCGCCGACCCCAAGCTGCTCCTGCTCGACGAGCCGGCCGCCGGCCTGAACCACGAAGAGCTCGACGGCCTGGGCGACCTGATCAAGGATGTCCGTGACCGCCTGAACATCACGGTGCTGCTCGTGGAGCATCACATGAGCCTGGTGATGTCGGTGTCCGATCACATCATTGCCCTGAACTTCGGCAAGAAGATCGCCGAGGGCACCCCCACCGAGATCCAGAACCATCCCGATGTGATTGCCGCCTACCTTGGGGCGCCCGCCGATGCCAAAGCTGCTTGAAGTCACCAATCTCAACGCGTCGTACGGCGCCACCCAGGCCCTGTTCGGCGTGAGCTTTGCCCTCGAGCAGGGCAAGATCACCACCATCCTCGGTGCCAACGGCGCGGGCAAGACCACCACGCTGCGGGCGCTGTGCCAGACCGTCAAGACCTCGGGCAGCATCAAGATCGACGGCACCGAGGTCATCGGCAAGGCCACAGAAGCAGTGGTCCGCATGGGCGTGGCCCACGTGCCCGATGGCCGGGGCACCTTCACCGGCCTCACGGTCGAGGAGAACCTGCGCCTGGGCTCGTTCACCCGCCGCGACAAGGCCGAGGTGGCTCTCGACATGGAGCGCACGTACACGCGCTTCCCGCGCCTGAAGGAGCGGCGCATGCAGCAGGCCGGCACGCTCTCGGGCGGCGAGCAGCAGATGCTCGCGATCAGCCGGGCGCTCATGCTGCGCCCCCGCCTGCTTCTGCTCGATGAGCCGTCGTTCGGCCTGGCGCCGCTCATCGTGGCCGAGATCTTCCGCATCATGCGCGAGATCAACAAGCAGGATAAGGTCAGCATGCTGCTGGTGGAGCAGAACGCCACCCTGGCGCTCGACCTCGCCGACGACGCCTACCTGCTGGAAACCGGCCGGGTGGCCATCTCCGGTCCCTGCGAAACCATCAAGAACGACGAGACAGTTCGCCGTTCCTACCTCGGTTACTGAGCCAGCCACGGACATCACCATGGAAGCACTCCTTCACCAGATTTTCGCGGGCCTGGCCAACGGAGGCATCTATGCCTCGGTGGCGCTGGCCCTGGTCATGATCTACCAGGCCACTCACCACATCAATTTCGCCCAGGGCGAGATGGCCACCTTCAGCACCTTCATCGCCTGGGCGATGATCAACAACGGCATGCCCTACTGGGCGGCGTTCTTCCTCACCATCGCCATCTCCTTCGTGGGCGGTCTGCTCATCCAGCGGATCATCCTCAAGCCGGTGGAGAAGGCGCCCGCGCTCACCAACGTCATCGTGTTCATCGGCCTGCTGGTGATCTTCAACGCGGTGGCCGGCTGGGTCTTCGAGCACACCATCAAGGCCTTCGCCTCGCCCTTCCCCAAGGACGCGTTCTACGCCACCAAGTATTTCAGCGCACATGAGATCGGCTCGGTGGTGGTCATGCTGTGCGTGCTCGGTCTGCTGTTCTCGTTCTTCCGGTTCACCCCGCTGGGGCTGGCCATGCGGGCCGCGGCGCAGAATCCCGACTCCGCCCGGCTGGTTGGCGTGCGGGTGTCCTGGATGCTCGGCATGGGCTGGGGTCTTGCGGCAGCCATCGGCGCGGTGGCCGGCATGATGGTCGCGCCGATCGTCTACCTCGACCCGAACATGATGTCGGGCATCCTGCTGTACGGTTTCGCCGGCGCCCTGCTTGGCGGCATCGACAACCCCTGGGGCGCGGTCATCGGCGGCTTCATCGTCGGCGTGCTCGAGAACCTGCTGGGCGCGTACGTGATCGGCACCGAGCTCAAGCTCTCGGTTGCGCTGGTGCTGATCGTCGGCACGCTCACCCTGAAGCCCAACGGCCTGTTCGGCAAAGTGCTGGTGACCCGCGTATGAACACCATCGACCGCAAGTGGATCTGGATCGGCGGCCTGATCACCCTGGCCGTCCTCCTGGTGCTGCCCTTCCTGGTGAAGAACTACCGGGTGTTCCAGTTCAATCTCGTGATCGTCTATGCGATCGCGGTGCTCGGGCTGAACATCCTCACCGGCTACAACGGGCAGTTCTCCCTCGGGCACGGCGCGTTCTACGCGATCGGTGCCTACACCTCGGCCATCCTCATGGACCAGGCCGGCATGCCCTACTGGCTCACGCTGCCGCTGGCCGCAGTGGTGTGCTTCACCTTCGGCGTGCTCATGGGCTTCCCGGCGCTCAGGCTCGAGGGTCATTTCCTCGCGCTGGCCACCTTCGCGCTGGCGCTGGCGGTGCCGCAGCTGCTCAAGTACAAGAAGCTCGAGGGCATGACGGGCGGGGTGCAGGGCATCGTGCTGGCCAAGCCCGAGCCGCCGTTCACCTTCAGGCTCTTCGATCAGCCGCTCAATGCCGACCGCTGGCTGTACTTCTTCTCGCTGTTCGTGGCGCTGATCATGTTCCTGATCGCCTGGAACCTCCTGAGGGGTCGGGTCGGCCGAGCGCTGGTGGCCATCCGTGACCACCCCATCGCCGCCTCGGCCATGGGCATCAACCTGCCGGTGTTCAAGTCCATCACCTTCGGTGTGTCTGCGGCCTTCACCGGCGTGGCCGGTGCGCTGGGCGCGATCATCGTGGCCTTCGTGGCGCCCGACAGCTTCACGGTGTTCCTGTCCATCACCTTCCTGGTGGGCGTGGTGATCGGCGGTCTGGCCTCCATTCCGGGTGCGATCTTCGGCGCGATCTTCATCCAGTTCGTGCCCAACATCGCTGACGAGATCTCCAAGTCGGCGCCCTGGGCCATCTACGGCATCTTCCTGATCGTGTTCATGTACCTGATGCCGTTCGGGGTGTCGGGCATGTTCGCCAAACTGTTCGCGCGGCTGCGCGGCAGCGGCGCGGCGGCTTCGGGCCGCTGAGCCTGACCGCCGGCCGGGTGGCCGGCGGGTTCACGCAAACCCCAAGGAGACGATCATGGATCGCAGAATCTTCGGTACTGCCGTGGCGGGGCTTGCCGCCGCCGCGCTGACCACGCGTGCGTCGGCCCAGAAGAAATACGATACGGGCGCTTCCGATCGCGAGATCAAGATCGGCAACATCATGCCGTACTCGGGGCCGGCCTCGGCCTACGGCACCATCGGCAAGGTCGCAGCAGCCTACTTCGACAAGATCAATGCCGAGGGCGGCATCAATGGCCGCAAGATCAAGTTCGTCAGCCTCGATGACGGCTACAACCCGGCCAAGACCGTGGAGCAGGCCCGCAAGCTGGTCGAGGAAGAAGAGGTGCTGCTGCTGTTCAACACGCTGGGCACCCCGCCGAACTCGGCGATCCACAAGTACATGAACCAGAAGAAGGTGCCCCACATCTTCATCTCCACCGGGGCCACCAAGTGGGGCGATCCGAAGAACTTCCCCTGGACCATGGGCTGGCAGCCGCCCTACCAGGCCGAGGGCCGCATCTACGCGCAGTACATCCTCGAGTCCAAGCCGGGCGCCAAGATCGCGATCCTTTACCAGAACGACGACTACGGCAAGGACTACCTCAAGGGCTTCGAGGATGGCCTTGGCGACAAGGCGAAGTCGATGGTCGTGAGCAAGCTCACCTACGAGGTGACCGACCCCACCATCGACAGTCAGATGGTGTCCATGAAGACCTCGGGTGCCGACACCTTCTTCAACATCACCACGCCCAAGTTTGCCGCGCAGGCCATCAAGAAGGCCGCCGAGATCGGCTGGAAGCCCCTGCACTTCCTGAACAACGTATCGGCGTCGGTGGGTTCGGTGCTGGTGCCGGCGGGCCTGGACAACTCGGTGGGCGTCATCAGCACCCAGTACCTCAAGGATCCCACCGACCCGCAGTGGGCGGCCGACAAGGGCTACCTCGAGTGGCTGGAGTTCATGAAGAAGCACTATCCCTCGGGTGACCTCAAGGACGCGAGCAACGTCTTCGGTTACTCGGTGGCTCAGACCCTGGTGCAGGTGCTCAAGCAGGCCGGTGACACGCTCACCCGCGACAACATCATGAAGCAGGCCGCCAGCCTCGACATGACCCTGCCGCTGCTCCTGCCCGGGGTGAACATCAAGACTGGGCCCGATGACTTCTACCCCATCGAGCGCGAGCAGCTGATCCGCTTCAACGGCAAGAGCTGGGATCGTTTCGGTAAGGTCTACGGACGCTGATCGACTTTCGGGCCGACGGGCTGCGGGCATCGCCTGCCAGTCCTCGCCCGGGGCCTGCGATCTCGTCAGACTGGCAGCAAGAGAGCAACCCGGTTCGCCGGTAAAACACGCAAGGAGTGCACGCATGGACAGAAGACAGATGAACGGCATGATCGCCGCGGCTGCCGCCGCGATGATCGCCCCCACGGTGTCGGCCCAGAAGAAATACGACGCCGGTGCCAGCGACAAGGAGATCAAGATCGGTGGCATCAGCCCCTACTCGGGGCCGGCCTCCAGCTACGGCACGATCGGCAAGTGCATCAAGGCCTACTTCGACAAGGTGAACGCCGAAGGCGGCATCAACGGCCGCAAGGTGAACTGGGTGTCGTATGACGACGGTTACAACCCGGCCCGTACCGTCGAGATGGCCCGCAAGCTGGTCGAGCAGGATGAGGTGCTGTTCATCTTCAACGTGCTGGGCACGCCCACCAACTCGTCCATCCACCGCTACCTGAACCAGAAGAAGGTGCCCCAGCTGTTCAACGCCACGGGTGCCACCAAGTGGGGCGATCCCAAGGACTTTCCCTGGACCATGGGCTGGCAGCCCAGCTACCAGTCCGAGGCGAAGATCTACGCGCAGCACATCCTCGAGACCAAGCCCAACGCCAAGATCGGCATCCTGTACCAGAACGACGACTACGGCCGCGACTACCTCAAGGGCTTCGAGGATGGTCTCGGTGAAAAAGGCCGTTCGCTGATCATCAAGAAGCTGTCCTACGAGGCGACCGATCCCACGGCCGACAGCCAGATGGTCGAGCTCAAGGCCTCGGGCGCTGACACCTTCTTCAACATCACCATCCCGAAATTCGCCGCCCAGACCATCAAGAAGGCGGCCGAGATCGGCTGGAAGCCCACCCATTACCTGAATGGCGTGTCGGTGTCGGTGGCCTCGGTGATCATCCCGGCGGGTGTCGAGAATGCCCGCGACATCATCTCGGCCTACTACCTCAAGGATCCGACCGATCCGCAGTGGGAGAAGGACAAGGCCTACCTCGACTGGCTTGACTTCATGAAGAAGTTCTACGCCGGCGGCGACCTGAAGGACGCCAACAACGTCTATGGCTACACCGTGAGCCAGACCGTGGTCGAGGTGCTCAAGAAGTGCGGTGACACCCTCACCCGCGAGAACATCATGAAGCAGGCGGCCGCTCTCGACATGACGCTGCCCATGCTGCTGCCTGGCATCAACATCAAGACCTCCGCCACCGACTTCTTCCCGATCGAGCGCCAGCAGCTCGTGAAATGGGATGGCAAGAAGTGGGCGAGCTTCGGCAAGGTCTACGGACCCTGATGCACCTCCGGCCGGCGGCCTGCCGCCGGCCTTCGCACCCGGGCGTGGCAGTCGCCACGCCGCCAGCGCCGCAGCACGGATCCCGTGTTGCGGCGTTTTCTTGTGTGGCACTGCCATGACCGGACTCGACGACCCGCAGGTATTCATCCCCGAGCTCTTCGCCAGCCACGCCCGCTATTTCCCCGATCGGCCTGCGGTGGTGGTGGGCGATGTGCGGCGCAGCTGGGGCGAGTTCGATCGCAACATCAGCCGCGTGGCCAATGCGCTGCTCGCCCGCGGCATCGGCCGAGGCGAGCGGGTGGCGGTGCTGATGGGCAACCGCGCCGACACTCTCGAAGTGATCTTCGGCATCGTGCGGGCGGGTGCCTGCGCGGTGCCCCTGTCGGGGCTGCTCACCGGGGCGCAGCTGGCGGGTCTGATCACCGACAGCCGGGCCTGCGCGGTGTTCGCCACCGCGGAGTTCCGCGAGCGGCTGCAGCCGGAACGCCAAGCCTTGAGCGCGCTCCCCGCCGACCGTTTCATCACGGTGGGCGATGCGGCCGCGGGCTGGGTGCCGCTTGCCGAGTTCCTGGGCGAGGCGGCCGATACGCCGCCTGCGGTGCAGTACCGCATGACCGACCCCTTCAACATCATCTACAGCTCGGGCACCACCGGCCTGCCCAAGGGCATCGTGCAGACCCATCGCGCCCGGCTGCACTGGGCCTTCTCGAATGCGATCGAGATGGGTTTCACCGACGCCGCGCGCGCATTGACCACCACCTCGCTCTACTCCAACGGCACCTGGCTGGTGATGCTGCCGGTGCTGTTTGCCGGCGGCACGCTGGTGGCCATGCCCACCTTCGATGCCGGGCGCTTCCTGGCGCTGGTGGCGCAGGAGCGCATCACCCACAGCTTCATGGTGCCCTCGCAGTACCAGATGGTGCTGGCAGAGCCGGGGCTGGCGGCAGCCGACTGCTCCTCGTTGCGGATGCTGCTGTGCGCCGGCTCGCCCCTGCGCCGCGACACCAAGCGCGCGGTGGTCGAGCGCTTCGGCAACCTGCTGCACGAGATCTACGGCTTCTCGGAGGGCTTTGCGACCATGCTCAAGCCCGGTCACCCGCCCGAGAAGTTCGACACGGTGGGCACGCCGGTGCTGGGGTTCGAGCTGCGCATTCTCGACGAGGCGGGTCGCGAACTGCCGCGCGGCGAGGTGGGCGAGATCGCCGGCTACGGGGCCGGCATGATGGCCGGCTACCACGATCGCCCCGAGCAGACCGAGGCGCTGATCTGGCGTGACGAGCGCGGCCGCAGCTTCATCCGCTCCGGGGACATCGGCCGGCTCGATGCCGATGGCTTTCTCTCGATCGTCGATCGCAAGAAGGACATGATCATCTCGGGCGGCTTCAACGTGTTCCCGCGTGACATCGAGGAGATCGTCGCTGGCCACCCGGCCGTGCTCGATGTGGCGGTGATCGGCGTGCCCCACGAAAAGTGGGGCGAGACGCCGCTGGCCCTGGTGATTCCCCGTGCCGACGCGGCGCCGCCGCAGCCGGCCGATCTGCTCGCCTGGGCCAATGCCCGCCTGGCCAAGCACCAGCGCCTGAGCGCGGTGGAGCTGCGTGAGGCCTTCCCGCGCAATGCCCTGGGCAAGGTGCTGAAGAAGGACCTCCGCGCGCCCTATTGGACGGGGGCGGGGCGCACGCTCTAGGGTTCGGGCCCATGCGGGGCGCGGCGAGTCGGTTCGCGGCGAGTCGGTTCGGGCCGATGCAGGCCGATGCCGGCCGATCCGGGTCATGAGGCCGGGCCATGCAGTAAGATCGGCCGCGGAGCCGTCGCGTCCACGATGGCGGCCCGCCAGAGGAGACCCTTCATGTCCGCACTCATGCGCTGGCCTCGGCTGCTGGCGGCGATCTGCCTCTGGGCAGTCACCCTGACCGCCACGGCACAGACCGATCCCTGGCCCTCGCGCCCGATCCGCCTGGTGTCGCCATTCCCGCCCGGTGGCACCACTGACCTCCTCGCGCGCCTGTTCGCGCCGCCGCTCTCCAAGGCGCTCGGCCAGCAGGTCATCGTGGAGAACCGCTCGGGCGGTGGGGGCTCGATCGGCACCGGCATGGTCGCCAAGTCACCGCCCGATGGCTACACCTTCGTGCTGGTCTTCGACACCCATGCGGTGAACCCCAGCCTGATCCCGAACCTGCCCTTCGACACCCGCGCCGACCTCACGCCGGTGATGCTGATCGCCACCGGCCCCATGGTGATCACCGCGCACGCCTCGCAGCCGTATCGCAGCTTCGGCGCGCTGGTGGCCGCGGCCCGGCTCAAGCCCGGGGTGATCACCTACGGCACCATCGGCACCGGCAGCCTCGCGCATCTGGCCATGACCCAGATGAACAGCCTGGGCAAGTTCAGCACCACCCATGTGCCCTACAAGGGCGGCGGCCCGCTCGCCCAGGATGCCGTGGCCGGCCATGTGCCGATCGCCATCGCCACCAGCGCGCTGCTGTCGCCGCACATCCGCAACGGCACGCTCGTGCCGCTGGCGGTCACCAGCGCCAGCCGTGACCCGGCGCTGCCGGATGTGCCCACCGTGGCCGAGCAGGGCATCGCAGGGTTCGAGGCGCTGGCCTGGTGGGGGCTGCTCGCGCCGGCGCGCACCCCGCCCGCCATCGTCCAGCGGATGAACGCCGAGGTGGCCAAGCTGCTGCGCGAGCCCCAAATCCGCGACCGACTGGTCTCCCAGGGCATGAACATCGTGGCCTCCTCGCCCGAGGAACTGAACCGCTTTCTCTTCCCGCAGATGAACCGCTGGGCCGAGGTGGTCAGGGAATATGGCATCCGTGCCGGAGACTGATCGCGGCACCCTGGCGGCCGAGCCGTCGCCACGCCGCGCCGCACCGCGGGCCCGGCCGGTGCGCTTCTACCGCCCCGACCGCTATTCCGCCGACGAGAGCGTGGGCTACCTGATGCGCCGCGTGCTCAACGGCATGGCCCAGGCCACCGAACTGCGCCTCGAGCCCCACGGTCTGACCAATGCGCAGTGGATGCCGTTGTTCAAGCTGCGCCTTGGCGCGGCCCAGACCGTGGCCGAGCTGGCCCGTGAATGCCAGGCCGATGCCGGCGCCATGACGCGCATGCTCGACCGGCTCGAGGCCAAGGGCCTGTGCCGCCGTGTGCGATCCACCGAAGACCGCCGGGTGGTCAACATCGAACTCACCGCCGACGGCGAACAGGCCGCCGACAAGGTGCCGCCGGCCATCGCCGAGGTGCTCAACGGCTACCTCGCGGGTTTCACTCGGGAGGAGTGGGAAGTGCTCAAAAGCCTCCTGCGGCGCATGCTTGGCAACGCTGACGCGGCGCGCGAGCCGCGCTGATGCCTGCCCCCCCGCCGCCGATTGCGGCCAATTAATTGCCTATGCAAATAAAGCTTGAACAAGTTTCATCTGCCGGATCGCGGTGCCTGCCGCGGTGGTGCAGGGCGGCAGTCGCGGTCATGACCGCCGTGGTGGTGGCCGCAGGGGTGGCGGGCTGCGCGTCGCCGGGCCCTTCGCGCGCCCCCGCGAAGCTCATCGAGCCCCGCGCCGCCGGCATCGAGGCCGGGGTGCAGTCCGAGTCGGTGTCTGCCGGCTGGTGGCGCGAGCTCGGTGACGAGCGCCTGACCGCGCTGGTCGAGGCGGCGCTCGCGGGCTCGCCCGGGCTGCAGGTCATCGAGGCCCGCATTGCCGGGGCGCGGGCGCTGGTCGACGAGGCCGAGGCGGGCTTCGAGCCCTCGGCCGAGCTGGGCGCGGATCTGAACCGCCAGCGCTACTCGGCCAATGGCCTGCTGCCGGCCACGGTGGCGGGCAAGGTGCGCACCATCGCCAACCTGCAGGCTGGCATGAGCTGGGAGCTCGATTTCTTCGGGCGTCACCGCTCGGCGCTGGAGGCAGCGCTGGGCCGCGAGCGGGCCATGCAGGCCGAGGCGCAGGCCGCGCGGGCCCTGCTGGCGGTGCAGGTGGCCCAGGCCTATCTGCAGCTGGCCCGCCTCGTCGAGCAGCGCGCCCTGATCGACGAGTGGCTGGTCACGCGCGAGGCCCAGCAAGCGCTGAGCGCGGCGCGGGCGCAGGCCGGGCTCGATGATGCCGCGGGGCTGCGCGCCGCCGAGCTCGCGGTGGCCGAGCTTCGGCGCCAGCGGGCGCTCACCGATGAGGCGACGGGCGCGGCGCGTCGGGTGCTCGCCCATCTGAGCGCGCAGCCGCCGGCCTCGCTGAACGGACTGTCGCCGCGGCTGGGCTTCGGGCCTCGGCTGGCCACGCCGCTGGATGTGCCGGCCGATCTGATCGGCCGCCGCGCCGATCTCTCGGCGGCCCGCTGGCGGGTGGAGGCCTCGGTGCGCGACATCGAGTCGGCGCGGGCGCGGTTCTATCCGAACATCAACCTGGGCGCGCTGATCGGCCTGAACAGCATCGGACTTGACCGGCTCTTCGAGGGCAGCAGCTGGCAGGTTGCCGCGGCGCCCGCCATCCGCCTGCCGATCTTCGAGGCGGGCCGGCTGCGCGCCGCGCTGCGCGCCCGTCAGGCCGAGCTCGATCTGGCCGTGGCGTCTTACAACCAGGTGCTGCTCGACGCGGTGCGCGAGGTGGCTGACCGCCTCGGCACCCTGCGCGGCATCGGCGAGCAGCTCGACGAGCATGCGCGTGCCCAGGTAGCTGCCCAGGCCCAGCTCGAGATCGCCCGTCAGCGGCTGCAGGCCGGACTCGGCAACCGGATGGCGGTGCTCGCCGCCGAAGGGGGCGTGATCGTGCAGCGGCAGCAGGAGCTCGAACTGCGCACCCGACTCCTCGAGAACCGGCTCGGCCTGATCCGCGCCCTCGGTGGCGGCTATGCCGCCGACCCCGTCACCCTGTCCATCCGGACCCAGCCATGAGCGAGCCGCAGCAGTCCCCCTCCCAAGCCCCCGCCGCGCCCAACGGGCGGCGCACCCGCGCGATGCTGCGGGTGACCTCCCTGGTGGTGATCGCGGGCCTGGCCTATGCGGCCTACTACCTGATGTTCCTCAGTGGCCGCGAGAGCACCGACAACGCCTACGCCCAGGCCACGGTGGTGCAGATCACGCCGCAGGTGGCCGGCACGGTGGTCGAGGTCACGGCCGACGACACCGACCTGGTCAAGGCCGGCCAGCTGCTGGTGCGCCTGGATGCGGCCGATGCGCAGGTGGCCCTCGATCAGGCGGTGGCGCAGCTTGCCCAGTCGGTGCGCGAGACCCGCACGCTGTTCGCGTCCAACGCCACGCTGGAGGCGCAGGTGGCGGCGCGGCAGGCCGATCTCACCCGCCAGGGGGTCGAGCTCAAGCGGGTGCAGGAAGACGCCGCGCGCCGCGAGCCGCTGCTGCGCAATGGCGCCGTCGCGCGCGAGGAATACGACCACGCCATGGCCCAGGCGCAGTCGCTGCGCAGCCAGGTGCAGGCGGCCGAGTCGGCGCTCGAGGCCGCGCGCGCCCAGCTCGCCGCCAACCAGGTGCTCACCGAGGGCACCAGCGTCGAGCGGCATCCGGCGGTGGCCCGCGCCGCCACCCGCGTCCATGAGGCGCAGCTCGCCCTGGACCGCACCCGGCTGGTCGCGCCGATCGGCGGCTACATCGCCCGCCGCAACATCCAGGTCGGGCAGCGGGTGCAGGCCGGCGCCGGGCTGATGTCGGTGGTGGCGCTCGACCAGGTCTGGGTCGACGCCAACTTCAAGGAAGGGCAGCTGCGCAGCCTGCGCATCGGGCAGCCGGTCAAGCTGCAGGCCGATCTCTATGGCTCCAAGGTCGAGTACGACGGGAAGGTCGAGGGCATGGGCGCGGGCACCGGGTCGGCCTTTGCGCTGCTGCCGGCGCAGAACGCCAGCGGCAACTGGATCAAGGTGGTTCAGCGTCTGCCGGTGCGCATCGGACTCGACCCCAAGCAGGTGGCGGATCATCCCCTGCGGGTGGGCCTGTCGATGCGGGTGACGGTCGATGTCAGCCGACAGGATGGGCCGAGCCTGGCTCAGGCGCCGCGGGCCGCGGCCGCGCCCGCCGCCACCGAGGACGCGGCCCGCGCGGCGGCCGATGCGCTGGTGCGCCGGGTGATCGCCGAGAACATCGGGAAGCGCTGAGTGTCGGCAGCGCCGCCGCTGCCGCCGCTGCAGGGCGGCGCGCTGGTCGCCGGCACGCTCGGGGTGTCGCTGGCCACCTTCATGACGGTGCTCGACAGCTCGATCGCCAATGTCTCGTTGCCGGCGATCGCCGGCGACATGGGGGTGAGCCCCACGCAGGGCACCTGGGTCATCACCTCCTTCGGCGTGGCCAATGCCATCTCGGTGCCGCTCACCGGCTGGATGGCCCGACGCTTCGGTCAGGCCCGCCTGATGCTGTGCTGCGTGCTCGCCTTCACGCTGTTCTCGTGGCTGTGCGGCCTCGCCGGCTCGCTGGAGATGCTGATCGCGGCCCGCGTGCTGCAGGGTCTGGCCGCCGGACCGCTGGTGCCGCTGTCGCAGACGCTGCTGCTGTCGAGCTACCCGCCGGCGCGGGCCGGCACGGCGCTGGCCGCCTCCGGTGTCACGGTGCTGGTGGCGCCGGTGATGGGCCCGCTGCTGGGCGGCTGGATCACCGACAACATCGCCTGGCCCTGGATCTTCTACATCAACATCCCGGTGGGGCTGATCTCGGCGATGCTCATCGCCAGCGTGCACCTCAGCCGCGAGTCGGCGCACGGGCCGGCCCCGCTCGACTACGCGGGCCTGGCCCTGCTGGTGATCTGGGTGGGCAGCCTGCAGCTGATGTTCGATCTCGGCAAGGAACTCGACTGGTTCGAGTCGCTCGAGATCACCGCGCTGGCCGTGATCGCGCTCACCGGCTTCCTGTTCTTCATGGCCTGGGAACTCACCGACCGGCATCCGGTGGTCGACCTGAGCCTGTTCGCCCGGCGCAACTTCCTGCTCGGCTCGGTGTCGCTGTCGATCGCCTTCGGCCTGTTCTTCGGCAATGCGGTCATCCTGCCGATCTGGCTGCAGCAGCACATGGGCTACACCGCGTTCTGGGCCGGCATCTCGCTCGCGCCAATGGGCCTGTTCGCGATCCTGCTCTCGCCCTGGGTGGGCCGCCAGATCGGGCGGGTGGATCCGCGCCTGCTCTCCACGGTGTCGTTCAGCGGCTATGCGCTGGTGCTCTGGATGCGCTCGCACTTCACCACCGAGGTCGACCTCTACACCATCCTGATTCCCACGCTGATGCAGGGCGTGTCGACGGCCTTCTTCTTCATCCCGCTGCAGTCGATCATCTATTCCGGGCTGCCGCTCAGTCGTCGACCCTCCGCCGGTGGCCTGAGCACCTTCCTGCGGGTGAGCGCGGGCGCCTTCGGCACCTCGGCCGGCGCCACGCTCTGGGAGCATCGCGCGTCGATGCACCATGCCCATCTGGTAGAGCAGATCGCCGCCGGGCACTCCGGCGGGCAGTCGGTGGTCGATGCGCTGCGTCAGGTCGGCCTGAGTCCGGCGCAGACCACGGGTTACATCGATCGGCTGATCGAGCAGCAGGCCTTCACCATGGCGGCCACCGACATCTTCCACCTCTCGGCCGGCGTATTCGTGCTGCTGCTGGTGCCGATCTGGTTCGTGCGGCCGCCCGCCCCGGTGGCCGCCGGGGCCACGCGATGAGCGCGCCGCCCGCATCGCCCGTGCCGCTGCAGGGCAGCGCCCGGCTGGTGGGCACCATCGGGGTGTCGCTGGCCACCTTCATGACGGTGCTCGACAGCTCGATCGCCAATGTGTCGCTGCCGGCCATTGCCGGCGACATGGGCGTGAGCCCCGCCCAGGGCACCTGGGTGGTCACCTCCTTCGGCGTGGCCAACGCCATCTCGGTGCCGCTCACCGGCTGGCTGGCCCGCCGCTTCGGGCAGGTGCGGCTCATGGTGCTGAGCGTGCTCGCCTTCACGCTGTTCTCGTGGATGTGCGGGGCGGCGCCCTCGATCGAGACGCTGATCATCGCCCGTGTGCTGCAGGGACTGGCCGCCGGGCCGCTGATCCCGCTCTCGCAGGTGCTGCTGCTGTCGAGCTATCCGCCGGCGCGCGCCGGCACCGCCATGGCCGCCTGGGGCATGACCGTGCTGGTGGCGCCGGTGGTGGGGCCGCTGCTCGGGGGCTGGATCACCGACAACATCGCCTGGCCCTGGATCTTCTACATCAACGTGCCGGTCGGCCTGCTGTCGGCCGCGATGACCTGGTCGGTCTACCGGCGGCGCGAATCGGCGCACGGCCGCACGCCGCTCGATGTCATCGGCCTGGCCCTGCTGGTGGTGTGGGTCGGATCGCTGCAGCTGATGGTCGATCAGGGCAAGGAGCTCGACTGGTTCGAGTCGCGCGAGATCGTCGTCCTGGCGGTGATCGCGGCCGTGGGTTTCGTGTTCTTCCTGGCCTGGGAGCTCAACCAGGGCTCGCCGATCGTCGACCTGCGCCTGTTCACCCAGCGCAACTTCACGCTCGGCACGGTGGCCTTCTCGGTGTCGTACGGCCTGTTCTTCGGCAACGTGGTGCTGCTGCCGTTGTGGCTGCAGCAGCACATGGGCTACACCGCGATCTGGGCCGGCGCGGTGCTGGCCCCGGTGGGCGTGTTCGCGATCATGCTTTCGCCCTGGGTGGGGCGGCACATCTCCAGGATCGAGCCGCGCCTGCTCACCACGGTCTCGTTCTTCGGCTACGGGCTGGTGCTGTGGCTGCGCGCGCAGGTCACGGTCGAGTCCGACCTCTTCACCATCCTGATGCCCACCGTGCTGCAGGGCATGGCCACGGCGTTCTACTTCATCCCGCTGCAGGCGATCATCTACTCGGGACTGCCCCCGGCCCGGCTGCCGGCCGCCGGTGGCCTGAGCACCTTCGTGCGCTTCGTGGCCGGCGCGGTCGGCACCTCGGTCTTCACCACGCTCTGGGAGCGGCGGGCCAGCCTGCACCATGCCCACCTCAGCGAGATCGTCGATGTCGCCGGGCCGGTTGCGCTGCCGGCGCTGCAGCGGTTGCGCGAGGCGGGATTCTCCGAGGCGCAGACGCTCGGGCTGGTCGACCGGCTGATCGACCAGCAGGCGCACACCATGGCGGTGACCGATGTCTTCCAGCTCTCGGCCTGGCTGTACCTGCTGCTGCTCTTGCCCTTGTGGTCGACCGGGCCGATGCTGGCCCGACCCGCCCGCGCTGTGGCAGACTGAAGTCACAACGACTCACAGGCGCTGCCGACCGGCCGCCTGATCACGCCAGGAGACCCCCATGAGTGCATCGCCCGTCGATCCGCAGGCGCTCGCCCTGCAGCGCCTGTATCACTGGGAGAAGACCTCTCCCGACAAGATCGTCTTCACCCAGCCCATAGGCGGCGGCGCGGTGCGCGAGTACACCTGGCGCGAGGTGCTCGACCAGACCCGCCGCATGGCCGCCCACCTGATCGCGCAGGGATTTCCGCCTGGCTCGCGCATCGGCATCCTCTCCAAGAACTGCGCCCACTGGCTGATGAGCGACTTCGCCATCTGGATGGCGGGTCATGTGTCGGTGCCGCTCTATCCCACGCTCGCCCCCGACACCATCCGCCAGATCCTGGCCCACAGCGAGACCCGTCTGCTGTTCGTGGGCAAGCTCGACGGCTGGGAGGCCATGAAGCCGGGCGTGCCCGCTGATCTGCCCTGCATCAGTTACCCGCTGTCGCCGCCCACCGACTACCCGGGCTGGGACGCCATCGTGGCGCGCACGACGCCGCTGGCCGGCGAGCCGGTGCGCCCCGGCAGCGACCTGAGCACCATCATCTACACCTCGGGCACCACCGGCATGCCCAAGGGTGTCATGCACAGCTTCGACACCTTCGCCTGGTCGATCCAGTCGGGCCTCAAGCGCGTGCCGCTCGACGCCAATGCCCGCATGCTCAGCTACCTGCCGCTGTCGCACGTGGCCGAGCGCATGCTGGTGGAGCACTCGCTGCTCGCGCTGGGCCTGCATGTGTTCTTCGCCGATTCCCTCGAGACCTTCACCGCCGACCTGCAGCGCGCCCGGCCCACGGTGTTCTTCTCGGTGCCGCGCCTGTGGGTGAAGTTCCAGCAGGGTGTCAGCGCCAAGATGCCCCCCGAGAAGCTCAAGCGGCTGCTGCGCATCCCCATCCTCGGCGGCATCGTGCGCCGCAAGATCCTGTCGGCGCTGGGCCTCGATCAATGCCGCTTCGCCGCCGGCGGCGCCGCGCCCATGCCCCCTGATCTGCTGCGCTGGTACGAGTCGCTCGGCCTGTCGATCGTCGAGGTGTACGGCATGACCGAGAACTGCGGCGTCTCGCATGCCACGCTGCCGGGCGTGCCCCGGCCGGGAACGGTGGGCATGCCCTACGAGGGCGTGGAGTCGCGCATCGATGCCGGCTCGGGCGAGATCCAGGTGCGCAGCCCCGGCCTGATGCTGGGCTACTACAAGGAACCCGAGCTCACCCGTCAGGCCCTCACCGACGACGGCTGGCTGCGCACCGGCGACAAGGGCCAGCTCGATGCCGAGGGCAACCTGCGCATCACCGGGCGGGTCAAGGACCTGTTCAAGACCAGCAAGGGCAAGTACGTGGCCCCCGCGCCCATCGAGGACCGTCTGGTCATGCACACCAGCGTCGAGGCCTGCGTGGTCACCGGGGCCAACCTCGGCCAGCCCCTGGGCATCGTGATGCTCAGCCCCGATGCCGCGCAGCGCGCTGGCGCGCAGGGCGAGCGGGCGCAGCTCGAGGCCTCGCTCACCGATCACCTCAAGTCGGTCAACGCGGCCCTCGATCCGCACGAGCAGCTGGACTGTCTGGTGGTGGTCACCACCCCCTGGACCGTCGAGAACGGCTTCGTCACCCCCACCTTCAAGGTCAAGCGCAACCGCATCGAGGAGGTCTACGGCGAGCGCTTCGAGGGCTGGGTGTCGGCCCGCCGCACCGTGATCTGGGAGCAGGCCTGAGGGGCGTTCGCGGCGCGCCGGGGGCTCGGCCCGTGGTCGGGCGCCTCAGCGCTGCGACCACATCGCCAGCCCCACCACCGCCAGCATCGAGGCGGCCATGGCCAGGTTGATCGCGCGCTGCACGGGGCCGGGCAGATCGAGCCGGCGCAGCGCCACGCCGAACCAGAGCCAGGCGAGGTGGATCGGCAGCCAGAGCAGGTTGATGATCGCGAACTTGATCAGGGTCTCTGCCAGCAGGCTGCCCGGCCAGAACGGGAAGCCGGTGAACAGCGCGGTGTTCACCACATAGGCCTTCGGGTTGATGAGCTGCAGGGTCACGCCGTTCATGAATCCGGGTGCTGACTGCGCGCTGGCAAAGCCCACGCGTGATCCCGAGAACGCGATCTTCGCGGCCAGCCAGATCAGGTAGAGCACCGACCCGGTGAGCAGCGTCACCCGCAGCCAGGGCACCGACAGCATCAGCGCGGCCAGGCCGCTGATCACCATCACGCCCACGAGGTTGGAGCCCACGCACAGCCCGGCCAGAAAGCCCGAGCCGGCTCGCCAGCCGAAGCCCGAGCCCACGCCGGCGATCGAGAGCACCCCCGGGCCGGGGGTGATCAGCAGCAGGAAGACCGCGGCCAGAAAGCTCAGCACGCGCGCGCCCGGGCAGCCCTCATGGGCGTGTCAGGCCGCACTCACTGCTCGCCCCAGGGCATTTCGCCCCAGAGCTTGCGGAACTGGACGTCGGCGTCGCGCAGCACCGCCGCGTACTCCGGCGGGGCGAGGTAGCGCAGCGGCGCGAACACCGCGCCGGCGGCGCGGATGAACTCCGGGTCGGCAGCGGCGCGGCGCACCGCCGTGACCAGCCGCTCGCGGATGTCGGCGGGCAGACCACGGGGCGCCGCGATGCCGCGCAGCGAGGACATCTCGATCGGGTAGCCCTGCTCGCGGAAGGTGGGCAGTTCGGGCGCGATGTCGGTGCGCACCGGGCTCATCTGGCCCAGGTTGCGAAAGGGCGAGCCGCCCTTGATCGCCTGCTGCGCCTCGCCGATGTTTACGGCCGCCACGTCGATCTGCCGGCCGAGCGTGGCCTGGCGCACATCGGCCGCGCCCTTGAAGGGCACATGCACCATCTTGACCTTGGCGATGCGCTCGAACATCAGCATGGCGAGGTGGTCATCGGAGCCCACGCCGGTGGTGCCCACCGTGACCTGCCCAGGGCGGGAACGGGCGTAGGCCGCGAGCTGATCGAGGTTGGTGATGCTGCTGCTGGTCAGCACCGCGAAGTTGCCCGGGTCGTCGATCACGTTGCCGATCAGGTCGTAGCTCTCCCAGGTGAAGTTCACCTTGCGCTCGATCGGCACCGTGAGCACGGTGGGCGTGTTGATGAAGCCGATGGTGTAGCCGTCGGGCGCGGCGCTGGCCAGCGCGGCGAAGCCGATCGCCCCGCCAGCGCCGGTGCGGTTTTCAACGATGATGCGCGCGCCGGGGCCGAGCTGGCGTTCGATGAAGGGCGCGATCGCGCGCGCGGTGACGTCGGTGGCGCCGCCCGCGGTGTAGGCCACGATCATGCGGATCGGCCGGTCGGGCCAGGCCAGCGCGGGTCGCGCGGCAGTCACCGCGAGCAGGGCCAGGGCGAGGCAGGCGAATCGGCGCAGGGCGAGGGCAGTCATGGTGTTTCCTTGGCGTGTGGCGTGTGGCGTGTGGCGTATGAGGTGTGACGTGAGGCGTTCGGTGTGCAGTGGGGTAGCGGTGCACGGTGCGCTCAGGCGTGCCCGGGGCGACGGCCGAACGCGGCCGCGAAGCGCTCCGCGTAGGCCGGCCAGACCTCGGGGTTGACCAGCCGGGGCGGGCGCCCGCCGGCCAGCACCGTGAGGATCTGCTCGGCCGAGATGCGGGCCATGTTGCGCCGGGCCTCATGGGTGACGCCCGCGGTATGGTAAGTGGCCACCACGGTGGGCAGGGCCAGCAGCGGGTGGTCGAGCGGCGGGGGCTCGCGGTCCCAGACGTCGAGCCCGGCGCCGGCCAGCCGGCCCTCGGCGAGCGCCTGCGCGAGCGCCTGCTCGTCGTGGATGCCGCCGCGGGCGGTGCTGATGAACACCGCCCCGGGTTTCATGCGGGCGATGGCGGCGGCGTCGATCAGCCGCAGCGTGCCGGCATCGCGCGGGCAGTGCACCGACACGATGTCGGCCTGCGCGAGCAGCGTGTCCAGCGCCACCGGCTGCGCACCGCGGGCGCGGATCTCGGCCTCGGTGAGCAGCGGGTCGCTGGCCAGCACCCGCATGCCGAATGCCGCGCCCAGCGCGGCCACCCGCCGGCCGATGTGACCGATGCCGATCAGGCCCAGGGTCTGGCCGGCGATCTCGCGGCCGGTGAGCGATTCGCGCGAGAAGCCGCGCTCGGTGCGCAGCCGCCGATCGCTCTCGGCGATGCGATGGGTGACCGCGAGGATCAGGCCCAGGGTGTGCTCGGCCACCGAGACCGCATTGCCGCCGCTCTGATTGACCACCGCGATGCCGGCGCGGGTGCAGGCGTCGACATCGATCGGGTCGTAGCCCGCGCCGTAGGACGACACGCACAGCAGCGCCGGGCAGCGCGCGAGCAGCGATTCGCGCACATGGCAGTGGGCCGGGAGCTCGTCCTTGGCGGCCGAGACATGGAACACCACCGCCTCGCGCAGCGCCGCCTGTGCAGCCGCGGCGTCGGCCGGCATGGGCAGCACCGACAGCGCCAGGCCGTCGTGGCCGCGCAGCGTCTGGTCGAACACCGGATCGACCCAGGAGTCGAACCGGACCACGCGGGCCTGCGTCATGCTCAGGACACCTTCAGGCCGCGGGCCTGCAGCGTCTGGTCGATCCAGCGGTCGTCGTACCGACCCTCGGCGATCGCCGCCAGGGTGTTGGCCTCGTCGGCGAGCTTGCGGCGCGCGGCGCCGGCGAGCGACTCGGCCTGCGCCGGCGACACGAACACCACGCCGTCGTCGTCGCCGATCACGATGTCGCCCGGGCTGACCACGCAGCCGTCGATCGACACCGGCAGGTTGATCTCGCCCGGCCCCTCCTTGTAGGGCCCGCGGTGGCACACGCCGCGCGAGTAGCAGCCGAAGTCGTCGTCGCGAAAGCTGGCGCTGTCGCGGATGGCGCCGTCGATGACCACGCCGACCGCGCCGCGCGAGCGCGCGACGTTCTTCATGATGTCGCCGAGCAGCGCCCGGTCGGTGGCGCCGCCGCCATCGACCACCAGCACATCGCCCGGTCGCACCAGTTGCAGCGCCTTGTGGATCATCAGGTTGTCGCCGGTGCGCACCCGCACGGTCAGCGCGCAGCCCAGCACCGCGGTGCCCGGACGGTGCCGGGGCAGGAGCGCCGCGGTGCCGCCCAGCCGGCTCATGCAGTCGCTGACGATCGAGGTGGGCAGGCCATTGAAGAGCGCCACCAGGCTGGGGCTGGTGTGGATGCGGGGCTGGATGCTGAATCCGGGTGCGGTCACGGCGGGTCTCCGGCGCGAGGATCGGGAATGGGCGGACCTTACCGAATGCGATTGCCCGCGCGCCGGTCCGCCGGCGCTTTCCGGAATCAGGTCCGTTCAGCCCGCGCGGCGGGTGCCCTTGGCGCGACCGAGGTACTCCTTCGCGCTGGGGCGCTCGTGCAGCCACCCGGCCCAGCGCTTCGCCACCTTGGCCATGCGCTCCGGGGCCACGCCGAGCTGTGCCATGGCCACGCAGCCATTGACCGACTCGTGGTATTCGGCGATGAGGCTCCCGCGCAGCACGAAGCGGCTCATGCCATCGATGAGCACCTGCCTGCCGGTGAACTCCGCCACGGTGGAGCTGAAGCTCGACAGCGACCAGGCGTAGCCCACGCTGCCGGCGCAGACCGGGTCGAACATCTCCCAGCGGTAGTCGGGCCCGGCATCGCGGTGGAACACGTGCTGCATCATGTGACCGATCGCCTCGCGCCCCACATGCGGGCCGTAGATGTAGTCGTGGTAGATGCCGTCTTCGGTGAAGCAGGCCGCGAACGCGGCGCCGTCGCCGGCCTCGGCCGCGCGGGTGAAGCGTTCGAGCAGGGCGGCGAACTCGGGGGTGTCCATGGCTTGTCTCCTGGAAGGGGGGCGGCGACGGGTGCGTTGACTTCCATCGGGGCTGCGCCGAGGATGGGGCGCCCTGGCGTGCGGGCGGTCACGCATGCCCGCCGAGGGCATCCCGATCCTGCCACCGAACCCGACGCGCACGCGTCGTCTCCGGAGATTGTCCGTGTCACGTCCCCGTTTCAAGCGCCGCCTCGTCTCGATCCTTGGCGCCCTGTTCTGCCTGTCGGCTGCCGCGCCGGTGGGCGCGCAGTCATTCCCCTCGCGCCCCATCACCTTCGTCGTGCCGGCCGCCCCGGGCGGCATCCTCGATCAGGCCGCGCGCCTGGTGGCCGGCGAGCTCAGCAAGCTGGTCGGCCAGCCGGTGGTGGTCGAGAACAAGGCCGGCGCCAGCCAGATCATCGGCGCGCAGGCAGTGGCCCGCGCCGAGCCCGACGGCCACACCCTGCTCATGGGCAGCATCGGCCCGAACGCCGCGCACTACGGCGTCTATGCCGGCAAGCTGCCTTACACCCCGGCCGACTTCACGCCGGTGGTGCATGTCATCTCCATGCCCAATGTGCTGCTGGTCAACCCGGCCGTGCCGGCGGCCACCCTGCCCGAGCTGGTGGCGCTGGCCAAGGCCAAGCCGGGCGCGCTCGTGCTCGGCTCCTCGGGCACCGCCACCTCGGGCCATCTGGCCGCCGAGCTGCTGCAGGCCCGGGCCGGCATCCAGTTCACCCATGTGCCGTACAAGGGGTCCACCCCGGCGCTCACCGACCTGATCGGCGGCCAGGTGCAGGTCATGGTCGACAACCAGGTCACGGCGCTGCCGCAGATCAAGGCGGGCCGGGTGAAGGCGCTCGCGGTCACCAGCGCCCAGCGCACGGCGGAGCAGCCCGCAGTGCCCACGGTGGCCGAATCGGGCTACCCGGGCTTCGAGGTGACGGTGTGGGTGGGCTTCATGGCGCCGGCGCGCACGCCCGCGCCGGTGGTCGACGCCCTGCACCGCGAGATCAGCCGCGTGCTCGCCATGCCGCAGGTGAAGCAGCGCATCGCCGAGATGGGCGGCTACACCATGCCGCTCAGCCCGGCGCAGTTCGGCGCCTTCGTGCGCGCCGAGATCGACAAGTGGGGCACGGTGGTGCGTCAGGCCGGCATCAAGCCGGAGTGACACACGGATGTCCGGGGGCGCGAATTCGCGCATCGTGCTCTGTCCGTCTCGGAGACCCTTGCGATGACCGATCCCGTCGAGATCTTGCTGCGCGTGGCCTGCGCCGCGCTGGCTGGCATCACCCTGGGGCTCAACCGATGGCTCCATCACAAGTCGGCCGGCGTGAAGACCCACGCCCTGGTGGCGATCGGCTCCGCGATTGCGGTCATGATCGTGCAGTCGGGCGACGAGCCCATCGGCCACGCCGTGGCCGGCCTCGACGCGGGCAGCCGTGTCTTGCAGGGACTGCTCGCCGGCATCGGCTTTCTCGGCGCCGGGGTGATCATCCACAACGCGCGAGGGCGACGCATCCAGGGGCTGACCACCGCGGCCAGCATCTGGGCGACCACGGTGCTCGGGGCTGCCTTCGGTCGGGGGCTGTTCACCCTGGCTCTCGCGGGCCTGGCCGGCATCGGGCTGTCGCTGCTGCTCGGCAACTGGCTCGAGCAGGCCACGGGCCGCCTGTTCGGCCAGGAGCGGCAGGCCGAGAGCGAGGAGGACCAGCCTTAGCCGCGGGCTGGCCTGACGCGGCCGGCCCTCAGACGATCCGGCAGGGAATCAGCGCGTCTTCGTCGACGCCGTAGACCGCGCAGAGTCGGTGGTATCCGTCGGCGACCACGACCCGGCCGAGGTCGGGGAATCGCACCAGGAGCAGCGGCGAGAGCGGCGTGCCCTTGGCGATCTTGCGGCGATCCTTCTCGACATGCGAGTTGCTCACGCCCAGCAGCGAGAGCCCGGATGCCCGGAAGATGTCCTTGGCCTTGAACTGACTTGGTCCGGCCTTGCGCAATGCGGTGACGGTCCGCGCCGCCTTCGCTGGCGGCACGAGCAGCGACAGGTATGACGCCGCAGCCGGGTAGTCATGGTCTTCGGGTTGATCGAGCCAGACGGGCGCGCAGGCGGAGATGGAGCGGCGGGGCATGTGCGGATTCTCGCGGCGGTGGCTTGGCCCTGCTGGCTGCGCAGCAAGGCGCTCAGCCAGCGGAAGCGCCGACGATACAACGGGATGTGCGCGAAAAATCTGGTCGGGGTGAGAGGATTCGAACCTCCGGCCTCTACGTCCCGAACGTAGCGCTCTACCAGGCTAAGCTACACCCCGTGGGTCTCGCCGGTGGGTATCGGCGGACAGTGCTGACGGCCTGCGGCGCGTGCCGCCAGCCCTCGCCCGATGCGCGCCGGCGGCCAGTGTCGGGAGAGCCAGGCCGGCGTTTCAGCGGTCTCGCTGAATCGAGTAAGCGGAAAAGTATAGCAGAGCCTGCTTGAACTCGGAAGCCGGCAGGCAGTCGATCGCGGCGCTGGCGGCCTGCGCCTCATCGCGGGCGCGGGCGCGGGCATAGTCGAGCGCGCCGGTGCGCGCGATGGCCGCCATGATGGCCTCGAAGTGCTCGGTGCGGCCGTTGGTGATCGCCTCGCGCACCAGATCACGCTCGGCGGCGGAGCCGGTGGCCATCACGTGGATGAGCGGCAGGGTGGGCTTGCCCTCGCGCAGGTCATCGCCCACGTTCTTGCCGATGTCGCTGGTGACGCCGGAGTAGTCGAGCACGTCGTCGATCAGCTGGAAGGCCGTGCCCAGGCGCCGGCCGTACTCGGCCGCGCCGGTCTCGATGGCAGCCGGCGCCCCGGCCAGGATGGCGCCGAGCTGCGCCGAGGCCTCGAAGAGCTTGGCGGTCTTGTAGCGGATGACGGTGAGGTAGCGCTCCTCATCGACATCGGGGTCGTTGCAGTTGATGAGCTGCAGCACCTCGCCCTCGGCGATGACATTGGTGGCGTCGGACAGCACGCGCATCACCCGCATGTCGTCGGCCTCGACCATCATCTGGAAGGCCCGCGAGTAGAGGAAATCGCCCACCAGCACGCTGGCGGCATTGCCGAAGGCAGCATTGGCAGTCTGGCGCCCGCGGCGCAGCGAGGACTCGTCGACCACATCGTCGTGCAGCAGCGTGGCGGTATGGATGAACTCGACCACCGCGGCGAGCAGGTGGCGATGGCCGCTGGTGTCGCCCAGGGCTCGGGCCACCAGCAGCAGCAGCGCCGGCCGCATGCGCTTGCCCCCCGCGGCGATGATGTACTCGGCGACGGTATTGATCAGCACCACCTCGGACGCAAGGCGCGAGCGGATGACGCGGTCGACCTCGCCGAGGTCGGCCGCCAGCGCCGGGAACATCTCGAGCGGTTTCATGGGCGCACGCATTATAGGGGGCGCCGCCAGAACTTGCCCTGAGCGCAGGCCAATGCCATAATTCTTGGTTCAGTCAATCCACCCTCATCGAGGTTTTCCATGTACGCGGTCATAAAAACCGGCGGCAAGCAGTACAAAGTTGCTGCCGGCGACAAGATCAAGATAGAACAGATGCCGGCGGACATCGGAACCGAAATCACCCTGGATCAGGTCCTGGCAGTGGGCAGCGGCGAGAACATCGTCGTGGGCGCGCCGCTGGTGGCCGGGGCCACGGTTTCGGTCACGGTGCTCTCCCAGGGTCGTCACGACAAGGTGAAGATCTTCAAGATGCGCCGTCGCAAGCACTACCGCAAACAGCAGGGCCATCGGCAGAACTACACCGAGGTCCTGGTCAGCCGGATCGCCTCGGCGTTGGGCGAGTCGCTCGCGCCTGCGGCCGTCTAAGGAGAAGCCACCATGGCACAGAAGAAAGGCGGCGGCTCCACGCGCAACGGCCGTGATTCCCAGCCCAAGATGCTCGGGGTCAAGGCCTACGGCGGCCAGACGGTCTCGGCCGGTTCCATCATCGTGCGCCAGCGTGGCACCCGGTTCCATCCCGGCGTGAACGTGGGCGTGGGCAAGGACTTCACCCTGTTCGCGCTGATCGACGGCTCGGTGAAGTTCGCGGTCAAGGGCCCGCTCGGGCGCCACACCGTGAGCATCCTGCCGCTGCCCGAGCCCGCCCAGGCCCAGTAAGGCCGGGCAGGTCGCACCACCAGCCCCGCCTCGCGGGGCTTTTTTGTTTGCCGAAGCGGCCGACGGGGACGCCATGAAGTTCATCGACGAAGCGCACATCGAGGTCACCGCCGGCGACGGCGGCACCGGCATCGTGTCGTTCCGGCGCGAGAAGTTCATCCCCCGCGGCGGCCCCGATGGCGGCGACGGCGGCCGCGGCGGCAGCGTGTATGCGCTGGCCGATCGCAACATCAACACCCTGGTCGACTTCCGCTATGCCCGCAAGCACGTCGCGCGCGGTGGCGAGCGCGGGCGCGGCTCGGACCAGTACGGCAAGGCCGCCGAGGACATCACCCTGCGCATGCCGGTGGGCACCATGGTGTTCGACGAGGACAGCGGCGAACTGCTCTTCGACATGGCGGCGCATGGCCAGCGCGAACTGCTCGCGCGCGCTGGCGAGGGCGGCCTGGGCAACATCCACTTCAAGTCGAGCACCAACCGCGCGCCGCGCCAGTTCACCCCGGGCGGGGAGGGCGAGTATCGCCGTCTGCGGCTCGAACTCAAGGTGCTGGCTGATGTCGGCCTGCTCGGCCTGCCCAATGCCGGCAAGTCGACCCTGATCGCGGCGGTGAGCAACGCCCGCCCCAAGATTGCCGACTATCCCTTCACCACGCTGCACCCCAATCTCGGCGTGGTCCGCGTGGGGCCCGAGAAGAGCTTCGTGCTGGCCGACATTCCCGGCCTGATCGAGGGCGCGGCCGAGGGCGCCGGCCTGGGGCACCAGTTCCTGCGCCACCTGCAGCGCACCGGCCTGCTGCTGCACCTGGTCGACCTGATGCCCTTCGATCCCGAGGCCGATCCTGCCCGTGACGCCCGGGCCATCATCAAGGAGCTGCGCAAGTACGATCCGGCGCTGGCCGACAAGCCGCGCTGGCTGGTGCTCAGCAAGATCGACACCATTCCCCCTGAGGAGCGTCATGCGCGCATCGATGACTTCGTGCGCCGCTTTCGCGGCCGCGGCCGCTCGGCGCTGCCGGTCTCGCGGGTGTTCGCGGTCTCGGGTCTCACCCGCGAGGGCTGTGAAGAGCTGATGCGCGAGGTGCATGCCTGGCTCGAGGCGCGCCGTGAGCCCGAGCCCGCCGAGCGCGATCCGCGCTTCGATGCGCAGCCCGCGGCGGCGGCCGCCGGCACGGAGCAGCCGCAATGAGTGGCGGCTCGCCGGGCGCTGACGCCGCGTCCGCCGGCACTGGGCCTGCGCCGCGGGCGGTGGTGGCCGATGCCCAGCGGGTGGTGGTCAAGGTGGGCTCCAGCCTGGTGACCAACGACGGCAAGGGGCTCGATGCCGGCGCGATCGCGCAGTGGGGCCGGCAGATCGCCGCGCTGCGCGCCGCTGGCAAACAGGTGGCCATGGTGTCCTCGGGCGCCATCGCCGAGGGCATGAAGCGGCTGGGCTGGGCGCGTCGGCCCCGCGAGATCCACGAGTTGCAGGCCGCGGCGGCGGTGGGCCAGATGGGCATGGCCCAGGTCTACGAGAGCTGCTTTCGCGAGTCGGGCCTGGCCACCGCGCTGGTGCTGCTCACCCATGAAGACCTGGCTGACCGGCGCCGCTACCTCAATGCCCGCTCCACGCTGCTCACGCTGCTGCGGCTGGGCGTGGTGCCGATCATCAACGAGAACGACACCGTGGTCACCGACGAGATCAAGGTCGGCGACAACGACACACTGGCCTCGCTGGTCACCAATCTCATCGACGGTGATGCGCTGGTCATCCTCACCGACCAGGCCGGCCTGTACACCGCCGACCCCCGCCGCGACCCTTCCGCGCACCTGCTCGCGCAGGTGAGCGCCGGTGATCCGGCCCTCGAGGCCATGGCCGGCGGCGCGGGCAGCGCGATCGGCAAGGGCGGGATGATCACCAAGGTGCTGGCCGCGCGGCGCGCCGCTGGCAGTGGCGCGCACACCGTGGTCGCCTCCGGCCGCGAGCCGGGTGTGCTCGAGCGCCTGGCCCAGGGCGAGCCCGTGGGCACCTGCTTCGTGGCGCTCACCCCGCGCCTGGCCTCGCGCAAGCAGTGGCTGGCCGATCACCTGCAGCTGCGCGGCGCGCTCACGCTCGATGCCGGCGCGGCGCATGCGCTCAGCCATGCCGGCAAGAGCCTGCTGCCGATCGGCGTGACCGAGGTGAGTGGCGAGTTCGAGCGCGGCGAGGTGGTGGCCTGCCGCGATCCGCAGGGGCGCGAGATCGCCCGCGGCCTGATCAACTACTCCAGCTCCGAGACCCGGCTGATCATGCGCCGGGCCTCATCGGAGATCGATGCGATCCTGGGCTTCAGCGAGGAGCCCGAGCTGATCCACCGCGACAATCTGATCCTGCGCTGAGGGGCTACATCACCGCGCCGAGCTGCCAGGGCACGAATTCGTCATTGCCCATGCCCAGAGACTCGCTGCGCGTGGCCTCGCCGCTGGCCACCCGCAGCATCAGCTCGAAGATCTCGCGGCCCTTGTCCTGCACGCTGACCGTGCCGTCGACGATCTCGCCGCAGTTGATGTCCATGTCGTCGGTCATGCGCTCGTAGAGCGGCGTGTTGGTGGCGAGCTTGATGGACGGCGAGGGCTTGCAGCCATAGACCGAGCCGCGGCCGGTGGTGAAGCAGATCAGGGTGGCGCCGCCCGCCACCTGGCCGGTGGCCGAGACCGGGTCGTAGCCGGGCGTGTCCATGAACACGAAGCCTCGGGTGGTGACCGCGTCGGCGTACTCGAACACATCGACGAGGTTGGTGGTGCCGCCCTTGGCGACCGCGCCGAGCGATTTCTCGAGGATGGTGGTGAGCCCGCCCGCCTTGTTGCCCGGTGAGGGGTTGTTGTCCATGCTGCCGGCGTTGCGCGCGGTGTAGTCCTCCCACCAGCGGATGCGGGCGATGAGCTTGTCGGCCACTGCCTGCGAGACCGCGCGCCGGGTGAGCAGGTGCTCGGCGCCGTAGATCTCGGGCGTCTCGGACAGGATGACCGTGCCGCCATGGGCCACCAGCAGGTCGCAGGCGGCGCCCAGCGCCGGGTTGGCGGTGATGCCCGAGTAGCCATCGGAGCCGCCGCACTGCAGGCCCACCGTGAGGTGGCTGGCCGGCACCGGTTGCCGGCGCACCGCGTTGGCGGCCGGCAGCATGGAGGCCACCGCGGCCACGCCGGCCTCGATGGTCTTGCGGCTGCCGCCGCTGGTCTGGATGACCAGGGGTCGCAGCAGCGCGCCCTCGTCCATCTGCTCGGCCTGGAAGAGCGCGTCCATCTGGTTGGCCTCGCAGCCCAGGCCGATGATCACCACGCCGGCGAAGTTGGCATGGCGGCAGTAGCCGGCGATGGTCTTGCGCAGGAGGTCGATGCCCTCGCCGGCGGAGTCCATGCCGCAGCCCGATGAGTGCGTGATGGGGACCACGCCGTCGACATTCGGGAACTCGGCCAGGCGCTCGGGGGTGAAGTGCGCTGCCACCTGCCGCGACACCGAGGCCGAGCAGTTCACGGTGGAGACCACGCCGATGTAATTGCGCGTGGCCACCCGGCCGTCGGCGCGCACGATGCCCATGAAGGTCGCCGGCTGCGCTGCCGGCGCAAGCGGCTTGAGGTCGACGCCCACCGCGTAGTCGCGCTCGAACATCTCGAAGGCGAGGTTGTGGGTGTGCACGTGATCGCCCGGCGCGATGTCCTGCGTGGCGAAGCCGATGATCTGGTTGTAGCGCCGCACCGGCGTGCCCCGCGTCACCGCGCGCACCGCGAGCTTGTGCCCGGCGGGGATGGCCTGGGCGCAGGTGACGCCCTCGGCGTCGATGCGCGAGCCTGCCGGCAGGGGGCGGGCGGCGATCACGACATCATCGGCCGGGTTCAGGCGCAGAGTGGGGCGGCGGATCAGCGAGACCACATTCGACATGGGGTACCTTCCTTGAGCAGCGCCGCCGGGCCCGCGACGCGGGTCCGTATACTAGCGCGCATGTCCCCGGCCCCGCACGCGGACGCGTCGGCGCGCCCGCCCGATCACCGGCCCGATCACCGTTCCGCCGCCTGGGCGGTGCTGCGCGGCCTGCTCCCCTTTCTCGCGCCCTACCGCTCGCGCGTCGCGGCTGCCGGCATCGCGCTGCTGGTGGCGGCGGTGGCCACGCTCACCGTGCCGGTGGCATTCCGGCAACTCATCGACATCGGCTTCGCGGTGCGCAGCCTGCAGGCCGAGGCGGCCCGCGGCGGGCATGTCGACATCTGGTTTCTCGCGCTCTTCGGAGTGGCCGTGGTGCTCGCCCTGGGCACGGCCACACGCTTCTACTTCGTGTCCTGGCTGGGCGAACGGGTCACCGCCGATCTGCGCGCGGCGGTCTATGCCAGCGTGCTGCGCCAGGATCCGGTGTTCTTCGAGACCCTGCGCAGCGGCGAGGTGCTTTCGCGCCTGAGCGCCGACACCACGCTGATCCAGACCCTGGTGGGCACCAGCGTGTCGATGGGCCTGCGCAACCTGGTGCTGTTCGCGGGCGGACTGGTCATGCTGCTGGCCACCAGCGCGCGGCTTGCCGGGCTGATCGTGGTGCTGCTGGTGGTGGTGATCCTGCCCATCCTGTTCTTCGGCCGGCGGGTCCGTCGCCTGTCGCGCGCCAGCCAGGACCGGATCGCCGACAGCAGCGCGCTGGCGGGCGAGACCCTGTTGGCGATCCAGATCGTGCAGGCCTACGCCCGCGAGGCCTTCGAGGCGGCACGCTTTCGCGAGGCGGCCGAGACCGCGTTCCGGGCGGCGGTGCGCCGCACCCGCGCGCGCGCCATCCTCACCGCGATGGCCATCGTGCTGGTGTTCGGCACCATCGTGTTCGTGCTCTGGCTGGGCGCGCAGGCGGTGCTCCAGGGGCGCATGAGCGCGGGCGAACTCACCCAGTTCATCCTGTACGCCGGCATCGTCGCGGGCTCGGTCGGCGCGCTCTCGGAGGTGATGGGCGATGTGCAGCGCGCCGCCGGCGCGGCCGAGCGTCTGCTCGAATTGCTCGCGGCCGAGCCGCGCATCCGTGGCCCGCAGGGTGGGGCGGCCCCGCCTGCGGCCGCTGCGCCCGACCCGCTAGCGCCCCTGGCCGCCGTGGCGGCCCCGCCAGCGCTCGCGCCGGCGGCCTCGACCCGCTCGTCGGCCGCGCCGGCTGCGGCACTCAGCCTCGAGGCGGTGAGCTTCAGCTATCCCTCGCGACCGGCCGAGCCCGCCCTGATCGATCTGGATTTCCGCGTGGAACCGGGCGAGACCGTGGCGCTGGTCGGCCCGTCGGGCTCGGGCAAGACCACGGTCTTCGCGCTGCTGCTGCGCTTCTACGATCCGCAGTCGGGCACGGTGCGCATCGACGGCACCGACCTGCGCGCCCTCGAGCCCGAGGCGCTGCGCCAGCGCATCGGCCTGGTCTCGCAGGACAGCGTGGTGTTCTCGGCCGATGTGCTCGAGAACATCCGCTATGGCCGGCTCGACGCCACCGACGAGGAGGTGAGGGCGGCCGCGCGCGCGGCCAATGTCGAGGAGTTCGTCGAGCGTCTGCCGCAGGGCTACCACACGCATGTCGGGGAGCGCGGCGTGCGGCTTTCGGGCGGCCAGCGCCAGCGCATCGCGATCGCGCGCGCGCTGCTCAAGAACCCGCCGCTGCTGCTGCTCGACGAAGCCACCAGCGCGCTCGACGCGGCCAGCGAGCAGGCGGTGCAGCTCGCGCTCGAGCGCGCCATGCACGGGCGCACCACGCTGGTCATTGCGCACCGGCTGGCCACCATCACCGGCGCCGACCGCATCCTGGTGCTCGATCGCGGCAGGCTGGTCGAGTCGGGCACGCATGCGGCGCTGGTGGCCCGGGGCGGCCTGTACGCGCGGCTGGCGGCGATGCAGTTCTCGGCCTGAACCCGGCCCGGCGGCTCGCGCGGCGCCGGACTGTTGCGCTAACCTAGCGCGCTGCAACGCAGCCCGACCGGCCCCGCCCGCCACCTTTCATGGGCCGGCAAGACACCCACAGGAGACACATCATGGCTCACCGACTGGCCGGCAAGATCGTGCTGGTGACCGCGGCCGCGCAGGGCATGGGCCGCGCCGCCGCGCTGGCAATGGCCCGCGAAGGCGCCACCGTTCATGCCACCGACATCCGCGACGACCTGCTCGCCACGCTCGCCGAAGAGGCCCGCGTGGCCGGGCATCCGGTGCACACCCACCATCTCGATGTGACCGATGCGTCGGCCATCGCCGCGCTGATCGGCGGGCTGCCGCCGCTGAACGTGCTCTTCAACTGCGCCGGCTATGTGCATCAGGGCTCGGTGTTCGAGTGCTCCGAGGACGACTGGGACTTCAGCTTCACCATCAACGTGCGCTCCATGTTCCGCACCATCCGCGCGGCGCTGCCGCGCATGCTCGAGAACGGCGGCGGCTCGATCATCAACATGGCTTCGGTGTGCTCCTCCGAGAAGGGCTTTCCGAACCGCTTCGTCTACGGCACCACCAAGGCGGCGGTCATCGGCCTGACCAAGTCCATCGCGGCCGACTTCGTCACCCGCGGCATCCGCTGCAATGCGATCGGGCCGGGCACCGTCGACACGCCCAGCCTGCATGACCGCATGCGGGCCCTGGGCGACATCGACGAGGCGCGCCGCATGTTCGTCGGCCGCCAGCCGATGGGCCGGCTCGCGGTGGCCGAGGAGATCGTGCCCATCCTGATCTACCTGGCCAGCGACGAGAGCGTGTTCGCCACCGGCCAGATCTTCAATGTCGACGGCGGCATCACCATCTGACCCGCGGCCCGCGCCGCATCCGATTCCCCCCACCAGGAGACAAGCAGCATGAAACTCGTCCGCTATGGCAAACCCGGCAAGGAGAAGCCCGGCATCATCGACGCCGAAGGCCGCCTGCGCGACCTGTCCGGCGTGGTGCCCGACATCGGCCCGGCCCAGCTCTCGCCGGCCGGCCTGAAGAAGCTCGCCAAGGTCAAGACCGACAAGCTGCCGCTGGTTCGGGGCAAGCCGCGCATGGGCGTGCCCCTCACCGGCACCACCAAGTTCGTGGCCATCGGCCTGAACTATGCCGATCATGCCGCCGAGACCGGCAACCCCATCCCCAAGGAGCCGATCGTCTTCCACAAGACGCTGTCCTGCATGCAGGGGCCCGATGACGACGTGATGCTGCCCAAGAACTCGGTCAAGACCGACTGGGAGGTCGAGCTGGGCATCGTGATCGGCACCCGCGCGCGCTATGTGAGCAAGCGCGCCGCGCTCGACCACGTGGCCGGCTACGTGCTGGTCAACGATGTGTCCGAGCGGGAGTGGCAGATCGAGCGCGGCCCCACCTGGGACAAGGGCAAGGGCTTCGACACCTTCGGCCCGGTCGGTCCCTGGATGGTCACCGCCGATGAGGTCGGCAACCCGCAGAAGCTCGACATGTGGCTCGACGTGAACGGCGGACAACGCCAGCGCGGCAGCACCAAGACCATGATCTTCGATTGCGCCACGCTGGTGTCCTACGTGAGCGGCCTGTTCACGCTGAACCCTGGCGACATCATCACCACCGGCACGCCCCCGGGCGTGGGCTCGGGCATGAAGCCGCCCAGCTTCCTGAAGGCCGGTGACGTGGTCACCCTGGGCATCCAGGGGCTGGGTCAGCAGACCCAGAAGATCGTCAAGTTCAAGCTCTGATCGACACGGCGGGCGCGGCCGCCGGCGCAGGCTGGCGGCTCAGGCGCCCGGGTTCACCCGGCCGGCGCTCATCTCCAGGCGCCGGGCCAGGGTTCCGATGTCGGTGGGCTGGTGGAACAGATGGCCCTGGAAGGCCTTGCAGCCCAGGCGCATGGCCAGGTCGAGGTGGGCCGCGGTCTCCACGCACTTGGCCACCGGCTCGATGGCCAGCGCGCCGGCCAGCGCGACCGTGGCCGCGGCGATCGCCGATTCGCTGCGATTGCCTCCCGGGCCTGCGGCGCGACGGCAGTCGAGCTTGATGCGGTCGGGCGGCATCGCGCCAAGGCCGCGCACCGCCGAAAAGCAGCTGTCGAAGTCATCCAGCGCGAAGCGGACCCCCTGGGCGCGCAGCTGGGCCATCTGCACGGCCGCGGCTGACCAGTCGGTGGTGGTCCCGGTGCCGGCGATCTCGATCTCGAGCATCTCGGCAGCGAGGCCTTTCGCGGCGAGGGTGTCCTCGACCAGTTCCGCGAAGCCGGGATGGGTGAGTTGCGTGGTGGAGGTGTTCACCGCCACCGGAATCGACAGCCCGGTTCGCTGCGTCAGCCAGCGGACATCATGGCAGGACTGCTCGAGCACCAGCTGGCCGATGGCGTGGATGGTGCCGGTCTCTTCCGCCAGCCGGATGAACTCGATCGGCGACACCGACCCCAGCTCCGGATCCTCCCAGCGCACCAGCGCCTCCATGCGCAGGATGCGGTGCTCCAGCGCGTCGACCACCGGCTGGTAGACCAGGCCAAGCGCGCCGCAGTCGACCGCGGCGCGCAGGCGCTGGGTCATCAGGGCGCGCCGCGAGGTCCGCACCGTCATGTTCGGCTCGAACACCCGATAGGCGCCCTTGCTCTCGGTCTTGGCCTGGTACATGGCCACGTCGGCGCGGCGCAGCATCTCCACCGGATCGACCTCACCGGGGCTGGCCACCGTCACGCCGATGCTCGCGCCGGCGAACAGAGTCTGGCCCGACACCTGCATCGGCAGGGCAAGCGCGGCGAGCAGCTTGGCCGCCACATGCGAGGCCTCCGATGACCCGCTGGCGATGTTCAGCACCACCGCGAACTCGTCCCCGCCCAGGCGACAGACGATGTCCGAGCGGCGCAGGGTGGTGGTCAGGCGACGCGCCACCTCGCGCAGCAGTTCGTCGCCAACCCCGTGCCCCTGCGAGTCGTTGACCTGCTTGAAGTCGTCCAGGTCGATGAACATGACCGCCACCTGGATGTCATGGCGGTTGCCGGCCATGGCGCGCTCGACGGACTGATGGAAGTAGTGCCGGTTGTGCAGGCCGGTGACCGGGTCCTGGTGGGCCATCAGGGTCAGGCGGGCCTGGGCGTCGGACTTCTCGGCCAGTTCGCGCGCGAGCCGCTGGTCGCGCATCTCGAGCTCGCCGAGCAGGCCATTGAACGCCCCGGCCAGGCCGCGGATCTCCCGGGCATGCTCCTCGCTGGCGCGCACCGTGTAGTCGTGGCGCCGGCTGACATGGACCATCAGACGTGCCAGCTGCTGCAGGGGCTGCATCACCGCCGGCACCACGCAGGCCAGCATGGCCAGCAGCAGCGCCATCGCGCCGGCAGCCACGCCCAGGGCGCCCTGATCGAGCGCCCACCAGCCGCCCAGCGCGCCCAGGGCCACCCCGAGCGCCACCAGGGACGCCGCGCAGATCGCGCTCAGCGCGAGCAGCTGGAAGGTCAGTGTGCTGCGGCGGATCGGCTGCGTCAGCCGTCGCAGGAGCGGGCGCGCGGAGGGTTTCATGGGCGCAGTCTGAACCTGGTGCCCCGGGTGGGCGCGGACCAATGTCACACCGGCCATGCGAAACTGCCGGGCGCGCTCGCAACGGGCGGGCGCATCGCGAAGGACTGCCATGAACCACATCGATCTGGCCGGCCGCACGGCCGTGGTCACCGGCGCGGCCTCCGGCATCGGCCTGGGCGTGGCCCGGCGGCTTGCCGCCAGCGGCGCGCGGGTGCTTGCCTGGGATCTCGACGCGGCGGGCGCGCAGGCCGCCGCCGCCAGCCTGCCGGCGGTTCCGCAGGGCGCGCATGCCGGCCTGGGCGTCGATGTCACCGACGAGGGCTCGGTGGCGCAGGCCACGGCTGCCAGCCTCGACCTGGCCCGGGCGATCGACATCCTGGTGTGCAGCGCGGGCATCACCGGGCCCAACGCCACCGTCATCGACTACGACCCCGCGGCCTGGCGGCGGGTGTTCGAGGTCAACGTGCACGGGGTGTTCCTGTGCAATCGCGCCGTGGTGCGGGCCATGCTGGCCGCGGGCTACGGCCGGGTGATCAACATCGCCTCGGTGGCCGGCAAGGACGGCAACCCCAATGCCAGCGCCTACAGCGCCTCCAAGGCGGCGGTGATCGGGCTGACCAAGAGCCTGGGCAAGGAGACCGCCGGGTCTGGCGTGCGGGTCAACTGCGTCACGCCGGCGGCCGTGCGCACGGCGATCTTCGACCAGATGACGCCGCAGCACATCGACTTCATGCTCTCGAAGATCCCCATGGGCCGCTTCGGGCTGGTCGACGAGGTGGCGGCGATGATCGCCTGGCTGGCGTCGGAGGAGTGTTCGTTCTCCACCGGCGCGACCTTCGATCTGTCGGGCGGACGCGCGGTGTACTAGGGCCTGGCCGGTCGCATTCCACCAGAGCGTGGCCGGCCGCACGCTGTCCGGCAAGCCCGCGCCGCGAATGGCCGCATGGGGCCGGTGATCAGTAACGGCGGGTGAGATCGGCCTGCAGGCGTTCGACCAGGCGCTCGGGCCGGATCGAGACCGCTGCCGCGCCTTCGCACAGCCGCCCGGCGATCTCCGCGTGGTGAAGGTCTGCGGCGTTGGCGCGCACCACGGGTCGCCACGGGCTGTCGGGCGTGACCGACCAGCTGTCGTCGCGGCGTCCCACCGCCAGCACGCGGCGCTCGCGGGTGTCGCAGCGCAGGGCTTCATAGGTGAGGTTGCGCGCGCCGCCGGCGGTGGTGACGAGCAGGCTGTAGCGCACCAGCCGTTCCTGATCCACGGCCAGGCTGAGGGCGTCGATCTCGACGCGATGGCGCGAGCCGGAATCGATGGCGATCAGCCGCGCCGCCGACAGCGGCGGCAGGGTGGCCGGCAGCGTGGCCTCGAGCGGCTGGGGCTCGCCGATCAGGCCGAACATGCGCTGCTGGGCCGCCAGCGGCCCGCCGGCCAGCAGGATCCCGAGCGCGAGCGCGCAGCGGGCAAGCAGGGATGCGGCGGGCCTCATGAACCGGCCTGCCCGGTGTGCGGCTCGGCCCGGGGCACGCCGGGCGTGGCAAAGAGCAGGCGCGCGAGCTCGTCGAGCGCCTGGCGATAGACGTCCCGCTTGAACTCGATCACCGACTCCAGCGGTATCCAGTAGTCATGCCAACGCCAGGCATCGAACTCGGGGCGCTCCGACATGCGCAGGCTGACATCGGTGTCGCGCCCGAGCATTCTCAGCAGGAACCAGATCTGCTTCTGGCCCCGGTAGTGGCCCCGCCACTCGCGCCGCACCCACTGGGTGGGCACCTCGTAGCGCAGCCAGTCTCGGGTGCGGCCGATGATGCGCACATGCTCCGGCTGCAGCCCGACCTCTTCGTGCAGCTCGCGGAACATGGCCTGCTCGGGGGATTCCCCGCGCTTGATGCCGCCCTGCGGGAACTGCCACGAGTGCTCGCGCACACGCTTGCCCCAGAAGACCTCGTTCTTCTGGTTGACGAGAATGATGCCGACGTTGGGGCGGTAGCCATCTCGGTCCAGCATGGGCCAACCCCTCGATCCCTTAGAATGCCCTGATTATATCGACGGTCCCGCCATGAAAGCGTCACGCTTCCACATCGCCACCCTGAAAGAAGCCCCGGCCGACGCCGAGATCGCGAGCCACCGGCTCATGACCCGCGCCGGCATGATCCGCAAGCTGGCCGGTGGCATCTACAACTACATGCCCATGGGGCTGCGCGTGATCCGCCGGATCGAGGCGATCATCCGCGAGGAGATGAACCGCGCCGGCGCCATCGAGCTGCTCATGCCGGTGGTGCAGCCCGCCGAGCTCTGGATGGAGTCGGGCCGCTGGGAACAGTACGGGCCCGAACTGCTGCGGGTGAAGGACCGCCACCAGCGCGACTTCATCATCCAGCCCACCTCGGAGGAGGTGATCACCGACATCGCCCGGCACGAGATCCGCAGCTACCGGCAGATGCCCAAGAACTTCTATCACATCCAGACCAAGTTCCGCGATGAGCGCAGGCCGCGCTTCGGCGTGATGCGTGGCCGCGAGTTCACCATGAAGGACGCCTACTCCTTCGACCGCAGCCGTGAGGCCGCCCTGGCCAGCTACCAGGTGATGTTCGACGCCTACACCCGGGTCTTCGAGCGCATGGGCCTCACCTTCCGCGCGGTGGCCGCCGACACCGGCGCCATCGGCGGCTCGGCCAGCCACGAGTTCCAGGTCATCGCCGACACCGGCGAAGACGCGATCGCCTGGTGCCCCGAGTCGGGCTATGCGGCCAATGTCGAGCTGGCCGAGGCGCTGCCCCTGCTGGCCGAGCGTGCCGAGCCCACCCAGACCCTGGCCTGCACGCCCACCCCCGGCGCGGCGCGCTGCGAAGACGTGGCCGCGCTGCTCGGCCTGTCGCTGGCGCGCACCGTCAAGTCCCTGGTGCTGGCGGTCGATCCGCCGGCGGGCGCCGCTGCGGGCGCGGTGGCCCAGGTCTGCCTGCTGCTGCTGCGCGGCGACCACGAGCTCAACGAGATCAAGGCCGGCAAGCTCGCCGGCATGAAGGGCTTCCGCTTTGCCACCGAGGCCGAGATCCTCGCCCACTTCGGCTGCCCGCCGGGCTATCTCGGCCCGATCGGCACCCTGCGGCCGATGCGGGTGGTGGCTGACCGCACGGTGGCGCTCATGAGCGATTTCGTCTGCGGCGCCAACCAGGAGGGCCATCACTTCACCGGCGTCAACTGGGCGCGCGACGTGCTGCCCGGCCTGGCCGCCCACGGCGTGTCGCTCGAGGTGGCCGACCTGCGCAACGTGATCGAGGGCGATCCCTCGCCCGATGGCGCCGGGCGCCTGGCGATCCAGCGCGGCATCGAGGTCGGGCATGTGTTCTACCTGGGCACCAAGTACTCCGAGGCGCTGAATGCCAGCTTCATCGACGACGACGGTCGCAGCAAGCTGATCGAGATGGGCTGCTACGGCATCGGCGTCACCCGGCTGCTGGGCGCGGCCATCGAGCAGAACCATGACGAGCGCGGCATCGTCTGGCCGCGGCCGATCGCGCCTTTCGAGGTGGTGGTGGTGCCGCTCGGGTACGGCAAGTCGGCGGCAGTGCGCGAGGCGGCCGACTCGGTCTATGCGGCCCTGCTCGAGGCCGGCGTCGATGTGCTCCTCGATGACCGCGACGAGCGCCCGGGCGTGATGTTCGCCGACTGGGAGCTCATCGGCGTCCCGCTGCGGGTCACCATCGGTGAGCGCAGCCTCAAGGAAGGGCGCATCGAACTCGTCGCCCGCCGTGGCCTGGCCACCGAGGCCATCCCCCTGGCGGGTGCGGCCGAGGCGGTGCGCGAGCGGCTGGCCGCGCTCTAGGTGCCCGTGGCCGGGCGGCGGCGCTGCGCGTTCTCCGGTGCCGGCCGGCGGGTCGGGCGCCCGGGCGGGCTGGCGGCGGCGCTGCTGGCGTGCGGCCTGCTTGCCCTCGGGCTTTCCACCGCCAACCCCGCCTGGGCCGGCGCGCAGCAGTACGTGCCGATGAGCGCTGCGGTGCGCAGCGCCCTGTCAGCGGCGGTGGCCGTCGATCGCTCGCCCCCCGAGCCGCAGTTCGCCAGCCTCAATGAGAAGGTGGAGTGGCTGGCCAGCATGTCGCAGCGCCTGCCGCGCCGCTGGAAGCCCGACTTCCAGACCCGCATGGAGTTTCTCAAGACGCTGCGCTACGAGGCGGCCCGCGCCGGGCTCGATCCGCAGCTGGTGCTGGCGCTGATCGAGGTCGAGAGCTACTTCCGCCGCTATGCGGTCTCGCATGCCGGCGCGCGCGGCTACATGCAGGTGATGCCCTTCTGGACCACGCTGATCGGCGATGGCGATGCCTCGAAGCTCTTCGACATGCGCACCAACCTGCGTTACGGCTGCAGCATCCTGCGCCACTACATCGACCTCGAGGGCGGCAACCTCTTCCTGGCGCTGGGGCGCTACAACGGCAGTCGCGGCCGCCCCGAGTACCCCGAGGCGGTGATGAAGGCCTGGCGCAAGTGGGAGTTCAAGCCGCCGGCGCCGGCTTCTGGGGCACCACCGCCATCGTGATGCGCGAGGTGCACACCGGCCGGCCGGCCTCGTCGGCGATCTCGATCTGCCAGACCTGGGTGCTGCGCCCCACGTGCACCGGACGGCAGTGACCGTGCACCCAACCCGATCGCACCGCGCGCAGGTGGTTGGCGTTGATGTCCAGGCCCACCGCCGTCCAGCCCTCCTCGAGACACAGCCAGGCCGCGACGCTGCCCAGGGTCTCGGCCAGGGTGACCGAGGCGCCGCCGTGCAGGATGCCGGCGGGTTGCACGGTGCGCCGGTCGACCGGCATGCGCGCGCTCAGGGTGTTCTGGCCGACCTCGGTGATCTCGATGCCGAGCAGTCCGACCACGGTGTTCTCGTGATTGCGGTTGAGCTGCTCGGCGGTGAGGGCGCGGCGAAAGCGCGGCTGGCTGGCGGACGGGGCGCTCATGATCGCGAAAGACCTCAGTTGGCCGCGGGCGCGGGCGGGGTGTCGGGGAGCAGCTTGCCCGGGTTGAGGATTCCGGCCGGGTCGAGCGCCTGCTTGAGCGATCGCATCAGCGCGATCTCCACGGCCGGCTTGTAGTGGGCGTTCTCCTCGCGCTTGAGCTGGCCCAGGCCGTGCTCCGCGGAGATCGAGCCCTGGTGACGGTCGACCGCGTCATAGACGATGCGGTTGATCAGCGGCTCGTTGGCCAGGAAGGCGTCCGGGTCGACACCCGGCGCCGGTGACACGTTGTAGTGCAGGTTGCCGTCGCCGAGATGGCCGAAGACCACCATGCGCACGCCCGGCGCGGCGCGCTCGATCTCGGTGTTGGTCTGCGCCACGTAAGCGGCGATGGAGGAGATCGGCACGCCGATGTCGTGCTTGATGTTCTTGCCCTCCATGGCCTGGGCAAGCGGGATGTTCTCGCGCAGCGCCCAGAAGGCCCGCGACTGCGCGATGGAGGAAGCCACCGCGGCATCGGTGATCAGCCCGGCCTCCAGCGCCTCGGCCATCAGCGCCTCGAACAGCGACTGGGCGTGGGCCTCGCCTTCGGAGTCGGAGGATTCGAGCAGCACGTAGTACGGCGAGGGCTGCGCCAGCGGCCGGCGCGACTGCGGGAAGTGGCGATCGACCAGGCTCAGGCAGAACTCGCTGATCAGCTCGAAGGCGGTGAGCGAGGCGGCCAGGCGCTGCTTGGCGAGGTTGAGCAGGGCCACTGCCCGCTCCACGTCGGGCACCGCCGCGAAAGCGGTGAGCTGCGCCGCCGGCAGCGGGAACAGCTTGAGCGTGGCGGCCGTGATGATGCCCAGCGTGCCCTCCGACCCGATGAACAGGTCGCGCAGGCTGTAGCCGGTGTTGTCCTTGCGCAGCCCGCGAAGACCGTCCCACACCTCGCCCGAGGCGGTGACCACCTCGAGGCCCAGGCAGAGGTCGCGGGCATTGCCGTAGCGCAGCACCTGCACGCCGCCCGCGTTGGTGGCGAGGTTGCCGCCGATGGTGCACGAGCCCTCGGCGGCGAGCGACAGCGGGAACAGGCGCCCGGCCTCGCGCGCGGCGCGCTGCACCTCGGCCAGCACGCAGCCGGCCTCGACCGTGATGGTGTCGTTGCCGGTGTCCACGGCGCGGACCGCGTTCATGCGGGCCAGCGAGAGCACCAGCGCGCGTCCAGAGGCATCAGGTGTGCCGCCCCCGACCAGCCCGGTGTTGCCGCCCTGCGGCACGATCGGGATGCCCGCCTGGGCGCAGTGGCGCACGAGCGCGGCCACCGCCGCGGTGCTGCGCGGCTGGGCCACCGCGAGCGCGCGGCCGTGGTAGCGCTTGCGCCAGTCGGTGACGAAGGCGGCGGCGCTCTGCTCGTCGTGGATGATGCCGGCGTCGGTCGGCCAGGCGGTGGCGGGCAGTCGGCTGTTCATCTTGCCTCCGGGGGTTGGGGCGGCTAGCGCATGCCGGGCAGCATGCCCTTCATGCCTCGCATCATCTTGGCCAGCCCGCCCTTCTGCATCTTCTTCATCATCGACTGCATCTGGTCGAACTGCGAGAGCAGCCGGTTGACCTCCTGCACCTGCACGCCCGCGCCGGTGGCGATGCGCCGCTTGCGGCTGGCCTTGATGATCTCGGGCCGTGCCCGCTCGGCCGGGGTCATGGCGTGGATGATGCCCTGCATGCGCTTCATGTCGCGCTCGGCCCGGGTGAGGTCGGTCTGCCCCGCCGCCGCCTGCATCTGCGCCGGCAGCTTGTCGAGCAGGGACGACAGCCCGCCCATCTTCTTCATCTGCGAGATCTGGGTGAGGAAGTCGTTGAGGTCGAAGCGGTTGCCGGACTTGAGCTTGGCGGCGAGTTCCTGGGCCGCGCCCTGGTCGACCGCCTTCTGCGCCTCCTCGACCAGCGACAGGATGTCGCCCATGCCGAGGATGCGGTTGGCCATGCGCTCGGGGTGGAAGCCCTCGAGGCCGGCCAGCTTCTCGCCGGTGCCCACGAACTTGATCGGCTTGCCGGTGACCGCCTTCACCGACAGCGCCGCGCCGCCGCGGGAGTCGCCGTCGAGCTTGGTGAGCACGATGCCGGTGAGCGGCAGCGCCTCGCCGAAGGCGCGCGCGGTGTTGACCGCGTCCTGACCCTGCATGGCGTCGACGACGAACAGGGTCTCGATCGGCGAGAGCGTCTGATGCAGTTCGCGGATCTCGGCCATGAGCCGCTCGTCGATCGCCAGGCGCCCGGCGGTGTCGACCAGCAGCACGTCGTGGTAATGGGTGCGGCCCCACTGCAGCGCGGCCTGGGCGATGTCCACCGGCTTCTGGTCTGGAGTGGACGCGAAGAAGTCGGCCCCTGCCTGCTCGGTGACCAGGCGCAGCTGCTCGATGGCCGCCGGACGATAGACGTCGCAGGAGACCGTGAGCACCTTCTTGCGGCGGGTCTCGCGCAGCCAGCGCGCGAGCTTGCCCACGGTGGTGGTCTTGCCGGCGCCCTGCAGGCCGGCCATCAGGATGATGGCGGGCGGGGTGGTGGCCAGATCGAGCTCGGCCGACGCGCCACCCATGAGCTCGGTGAGCTCGCGATGCACCACCCCGACCAGCGCCTGCCCCGGGGTGAGGCTGGACAGCACCTCCTGGCCGACCGCCTTCTCGCGGATGCGGGCGATGAGGTCGCGGACCACCGGCAGGGCGACGTCGGCCTCGAGCAGCGCGATGCGGATCTCGCGCAGCATGTCCTGCGTGTTGGCCTCGGTGAGTCGGGCTTCGCCGCGCAGGGTCTTGACGACGCGGGCGAGCCGCTGGGAGAGATTGTCGAGCATGGCCTTGGAGTAAACTGAACCGCTTCCCACCGACGCGGACCCGATGTCGATTCTACTGGTTATCGCCAGCCTGCTCACCGCGGCGCTCTACCTGCCTGCCTGGCTGTCGGCGCTGCGTGGCGCGCGCGGCGCGGGGCAGGCAGACGCGGGCGGCGATGCGGCGGGGGCCGGGGCGGCCCGCGCGGCGTCTGAACCGGCGCCCTGGCTGCTCGGCGCAGGTCTGCTCACCCATGCCTATGCGCTGGGGCTGGCGGTCTACACCGATGAAGGGCTGCGCTTCGGCTTCGCGCAGGTGCTCTCGGGCAGCCTGCTGCTGGGCGTGGCCGTGCTGTGGCTCGAGGGCCTGTCGGTGCGGGTGCAGGCGCTGCGCATTCCGCTGCTGCCGGCGGCGGCCCTGGCCTGCGCCCTGCCGCTCGCCTTTCCCGGCGCCCGGCTCGCGCTGGAAAGCGCGCGGCCGCTGTTCATGCCCCATCTGCTCGCCGGCACCCTGGCCTACGGCGTGCTCACCCTGGCCGCGCTGCACGCCGCCCTGATGGCCGCCGCCGAGCGCTCGCTGCACGCGGGCGCGGGCGGCCACCGCTCGGTCTTCGGGCGCTGGGTCGAGGAACTGCCGCCGCTGCTGTCCCTGGAGCGCATCCTGTTCCGCATGATCACGGTCGGCTTCGTGCTGCTCTCGCTCACCGTGCTGAGCGGCATCCTGTTCTCCGAGGCTACCTTCGGGCGCCCGCTGCGCTTCGATCACAAGACGGTGTTCGCGGTCACCTCCTGGGTGCTCTTCGGGGTGCTGCTGGCCGGTCGGCAGATGCGCGGCTGGCGTGGCCGCACGGCGCTGCGCTTCACCATGTTCGGCTTCTCGGTGCTGCTGCTGGCCTATGCCGGCAGCCGCTTCGTGCTCGAGGTGGTGCTGCAGCGCGCCTGAGCGGGCCGCGCCTGCCGCCGCAATCATCCCCATGGGCAAGCTGCTCAGCTGGATCGCGATCATCGCGCTGGTCTATGCCGGCATGCGGCTGTTCGTGATCCTGCAGCGCAAGTCCCGCGCGGCAGGGGCGCGCCGCGCGGCCGCGCGGCCGGCCCCGCCGGGGCCGCGTGACGCGCCCGAGCGCATGCTGCCCTGCGACCACTGCGGTGTGCACGCGCCCGCGTCCGACATGATCGTGGCCGAGGGCCGCCACTTCTGCAGCCCGGCGCATCGCGATGCCTTCCGCCGCTGAGCCGGCGCGCGTGAGGGCCGCGGTGCCGGCCCCGGGCGCGTTTGCCAGCCTGTGGCCCTCGGTGGGCGAAACCCACCGGACCTCCCTGCGCTTCCTCGCCCTGGCACGGCTGGTGGTCGTGGCGCTGCTCCTCACCTTCGTGCTGGTCACCGACAGCGATCGCGGCAATGCCCTGATCACCGAGCGCGATCATTTCCTTGCGGTGGGCGTGGTGTACTTCGGCGCCGCGGTCGCCTTCCTGGCGGCCATGCCGCGGCTGCGGCGCTGGTTTCACGCGCAGCTCTCGGTGCACCTGGCCGTCGACCTGCTGATGCTCACCCTGCTGATGCATTTCGCCGGCGGCGTGCGCAGCGGCTTCGGCGTGCTGCTGGTGAGCGCCGTCATCGGCACCGCGGTGCTCAGCGTGCCCCGACTGGCGGTGTTCCACGCCGCGCTCGCCTCGCTGCTGCTGCTGGGCGAGCAGGCGCTGCGCTCGCTGAACGAGCCGGTCTTCGACAGCGCGTCGCTGGTCCAGGCCGGGCTCATCGGACTGGCCGGCATTGCGCTGTCGGCGATGGTCAGCCTGCTCGGCGCCCGTCTGGCCGCCCAGGAGGCGCTCGCGCGGCGCCGCGGCGCCGATCTGCGCTCGCAGGTCGCGATCAACCGGCTGGTGATCGCCGAGATCTCCCAGGGCGTGATCGTGCTCGACGCCGACGGCCGGGTGCGCACCATGAACCCCACCGCACAGCAGATGGTCGATGGCGCCGTGGCGCCTGACGCTCTGGAGCGCCTGGCGCAGGCCCGCCTCGCGCCCGATGGCGAGCGTGATGTCGAGATCGGCGCGCCGGGCGCCGAGCACCGGTTGCGGGTGCGGCATCTGCTGCCCGATTCCGACGAGCGCTCGGGCGCCAGCGTGCTGCTCGTGGAGGACCTGCACGAGGTGCAGGAGCGCGCCCGCCAGCTCAAGCTGGCCGCCATGGGTCGGCTGTCGGCCTCGATCGCCCACGAGATCCGCAACCCGCTGGCGGCGATCCGCCATGCCAATGGCCTGCTGGCCGAGCGGCTGACCGATCCCCTCGGCCAACGTCTGGCCCGCATGGTCGAGGACAACTCGGTGCGCATCGACCGCATCGTCGAGGATGTGCTGGCCATCGCGCGGCGCGGCCGCGGCCCGGTGACCGACTCGGTCGCGCCCGGCACCTTCCTGCCACCGCTGCTGGCCGAACTCGAGGCCGGCGGGCAGGTGCCCGCGGGCCGCGTGGCCCTGCAGATCACCGCCGAGGACCCGATCCGCTTCGACCCGAGCCAGTTGCGTCAGGTGCTGGTGAACCTGCTGGTCAATGCCGTGCGCTATGCCTCGAGCGGGCCCGGCGCCATCGCGCTGGTCTGGCAGCGCGGTGCCGACCATCGACTAGAATTGTGCGTCTCGGACGACGGTCCGGGACTGTCCGATGAGATGCTGCAGCATGCCTTCGAACCCTTCTTCACCTCCGATGTCCGCGGCAGCGGCCTGGGGCTTTACCTCGTGCGCGAGTTCTGCGAGGCCAATGCCGCCTCGGTGCGCTTCGAGCGCCGCGAGCGCGAGGCGCCGCGCAGCAGCGTGTTCGTGATCCGGCCCACGTCATGAGCGCCGATGTCACCGGCGCGCGCAGTGCCCGCTCGCCTCGCGTGCTGGTGGTCGATGACGAGGCCGACCTGCGCGAGCTGCTCGAGATCACCCTGGTCGGCATGGGGCTGGATGTGGACTGCGCCGCCTCGCTCGCCGAGGCCCGCGCGCTGCTCGGCCGGCATGAGTTCTCGCTGTGCCTGACCGACATGCGTCTGCCCGACGGCGAGGGCATCGATCTGCTGCGCACCATCGCCAGCGCCCACCCCGGGGTGCCGGTCGCCGTGATCACCGCCTATGGCAGCGCCGACAACGCGGTGGCGGCCCTCAAGGCCGGCGCGTTCGACTATCTCGCCAAGCCGGTCGCCCTCGATGCCTTGCGCACCCTGGTGCGTGGCGCCCTGCAGGCCGGCAGCGCGCTGACCCCGCCTGCCGCCCAGGCCCCGGCGCCTGCCGATCCTCTCTCGGCCCTGATCGGCAACTCTGCCGCCATGGCCGCGGTGCGCGCCCAGGTGCTGCGGCTGTCGCGCAGCATGGCGCCGGTGGCCATCGGCGGCGAATCGGGCTCGGGCAAGGAACTCGCCGCTCGCCTCATCCACCAGACCGGCGCCCGCGCCGGCCGTCCCTTCGTGGCGGTCAACTGCGGCGCCATCCCCGAGTCCCTGATGGAGTCCGAGTTCTTCGGTCACCGCAAGGGCGCATTCACCGGCGCCGACCAGGAGCGCGAGGGCTTCTTCCAGGCGGCCGATGGCGGCACGCTGTTCCTCGACGAGGTGGCCGACCTGCCGCTGGCCATGCAGGTGAAGCTGCTGCGCGCCATCCAGGAGAAGCGGGTGCGCAAGGTGGGCGCGAACTCGGAGGAACCGGTCGATGTGCGCATCATCAGCGCCACCCACCAGGATCTCTCGCGGTGCGTGGCCGCCGGCCGCTTTCGCCAGGACCTGTTCTACCGGCTCAATGTCATCGAGCTGCGGGTGCCGCCGCTGCGCGAGCGGCCCGAGGACATCCCCGCGCTCGCCCAGACGATCCTCGGCCGGCTGAGTGAACGCGCGGGCATCCGGCCGGCGCCCAGGCTCGCCTCGGTCACCGAACGCTACCTCCAGTCCTACGCCTTTCCCGGCAATGTCCGCGAGCTCGAGAACCTGCTCGAGCGGGCGCTGGCCTTCGCCAGCGATGACCTCATCCGGGTCGAAGACCTCGGCCTGCGTCCGGCGGTGCTCGAAGCCGAGCTCGGGACCGCCGTCGCGACCGACGACGCGCAGCCGGCCGCGGCCGGCTCCGATGGGGGGGAGCCCGCGCTCCCGGGGCCGGCCGCAGGCTTCGTGCTCGACGAGCACGGCGTGCCGGACTCCCTCACCCACTATCTCGACCAGATCGAACGCGACGCGATCCTGCGGGCGCTGGAGCAGACCGGCCAGAATCGCACCGCCGCGGCCCGGCGGCTGGGCATCACCTTTCGCGCGCTGCGCTACCGGATGCAGCGGCTCGGCATCCAGTGAGCGGCGGCTCGGTCTCGGCGCGCGCGGCGCGGCGGGCGGCACCGGTGGGCTGGCTGCCGGGTGCCCGGGTGGTGGCCTCGCCGCACCACGATGCGCGGCCCGATCCGGCGGCCGTCGACCTGCTGGTGGTCCACCACATCAGCCTGCCCCCCGGGCAGTTCCACGGCGACGCGATCGAGCGGCTGTTCACCGGCACGCTCGACCCCACGGCCCATCCGTTCTTCGCCTCGATCGCCAGCTTGCGCGTGTCGGCGCATTTCCTCATCCGCCGGCGCGGTGAACTCGTGCAGTTCGTCGATACCCGACGCCGGGCCTGGCACGCCGGGGTCTCGCGCCTGGGCGAGCGCGAGCGCTGCAACGATTTTTCCATCGGCGTCGAACTCGAGGGCGATGGCGAACATCCCTTCACCGCGCTCCAGTATCGCCGCCTGACCAGCCTGACCCGCGTGTTGTGCCGGCGCCACCCCTTGCGCTGGCTGGCCGGACACAGCGACATCGCTCCCGGGCGCAAGTTCGATCCGGGTCCGTTTTTTGACTGGGCCCGGCTGCTGGGCGGCCTAGAAGACACGGGCCTGTCCAGACCATTCTGACCGGAATGCCGCGCCGTTGCTCGCGCTTCACGGCGCGACGCAAGGCGCCAGCGGCCTGTCCCGATGTTCGGCCGTTCAGGGCCTGCCGGCAGGCGCCATCAACGCATCGCGAAGGCCGTTCGGTAGCGCCTGTCAAGGCCTTCCTGGCCGCTTGCGCTGCGCTGCAACCGGCCACTAGAATTAGTGGTCACGGGGCTGTCATGTCCCATATCTAGTGGTCGCCGCGCTTGTGTCGCGGCCAGTCTTTCGCTCTTTCAATCGCCTCGTGCCGGCGATCCGCTCTGCCGGCAGTCCGTCGCGGCGTCGGGCGGGCGCCCACCCGCATCACCAGGGCTGCGATCGCAGCCGTCCCCGAATCACACCGTCGTCGCTGGAGGAAAAGCATATGCAATGGGTAGGTGAGAACGCCCCCGTTCCCGCGGTCAGTCCGCTGACTGCCTGGAGTGGCAGCGCCCCTGAAGACGCCGCGGCGCAGGCGGCCCGGTTCGCCGATTACAAGATCATCCGGCGCAACGGGGCGGTGGTGGCGTTCGAGCCGCACAAGATCTCGGTGGCCATGACCAAGGCCTTCCTGGCGGTCAGCGGTGGCCAGGGTGCCGCCTCTGCGCGCGTCCGGGAGCTGGTCGAGCAGCTCACCCAGGCGGTCATCCAGGCGCTGGTGCGTGGCAAGGCGGGCGGCGCCATCTTCCACATCGAGGACATCCAGGACCACGTCGAGCTCGCGCTCATGCGCTCGGGCGAGCACGAGGTCGCTCGCGCCTACGTGCTCTACCGCGAGCGCCGCGCCCAGGAGCGCGCCGCGCGCCAGCAGGCTGCCGAGCCCGCGCGCCCCGTGCTGCACGTGGTCGATGGCGGTGTGCGCCGGCCGCTGGACGAAGCCGCGCTGCACGCGCTGGTGGCCGCGGCCTGCCAGGGGCTCGAGGCCTACACCAGCCCCGATGCCATCCTCATCGACACCATCAAGAACCTCTATGACGGCGTGCCCCTCGAGGAGGTGCACAAGTCGGCCATCCTGTCGGCGCGGGCCCTCATCGAGAAGGATCCTGCCTACAGTCAGGTCACGGCCCGGCTGCTGCTGCACACCGTGCGCCGCGAGGTCCTCGGCGAAGAGGTCTCGCAGGGCGAGATGGCCAGCCGCTACGCCGAGTACTTCCCGATGTTCATCCGCCGCGGCATCGAGGCCGGCCTGCTCGATGCCCAGCTCGCCAACTTCGATCTCGCCCGGCTTGGCGCCGCGCTCAGGTCCGACCGTGACCTGCAGTTCGGCTACCTCGGCCTGCAGACCCTCTACGACCGCTACTTCCTGCACATCGATGAAGTGCGCATCGAACTGCCGCAGGCGTTCTTCATGCGCGTGGCCATGGGGCTGGCGCTCAACGAGATCGATCGCGAAGGTCGCGCCATCGAGTTCTACGAGCTGCTGTCCACCTTCGACTTCATGAGCTCCACGCCCACGCTGTTCAACGCGGCCACGCAGCGTTCGCAGCTGTCCTCCTGCTACCTCACCACGGTGTCCGACGACCTCGATGGCATCTACGAGGCCATCAAGGAGAACGCCCTGCTCGCCAAGTATGCCGGTGGCCTGGGCAATGACTGGACCCCGGTGCGCGCGCTGGGCAGCCACATCCGCGGCACCAATGGCAAGAGCCAGGGTGTGGTGCCCTTCCTGAAGGTGGTCAACGACACCGCCGTGGCGGTCAACCAGGGCGGCAAGCGCAAGGGCGCGGTCTGCGCCTACCTCGAGACCTGGCACCTCGACATCGAGGAGTTCCTCGACCTGCGCAAGAACACCGGTGATGACCGCCGGCGCACCCATGACATGAACACCGCGAACTGGATCCCCGATCTGTTCATGAAGCGGGTCATGGAAGGCGCCGACTGGACGCTGTTCTCGCCGGCCGATTGCCCCGATCTCCATGACAAGGTGGGCCGCGCCTTCGAGGACGCCTACACCCGCTACGAGCAGAAGGCCGCCAGCGGCGAGCTCAAGCTGTTCAAGAAGGTGCCGGCGGTGCAGTTGTGGCGGCGCATGCTCAGCATGCTCTTCGAGACCGGCCATCCCTGGCTGACCTTCAAGGATCCCTGCAACCTGCGCAGCCCCCAGCAGCACGTGGGCGTGGTGCACAGCTCCAACCTGTGCACCGAGATCACCCTGAACACCGGGCCCAGCGAGATTGCGGTCTGCAACCTGGGTTCGGTGAATCTGGTGGCGCACATGGTCGAGGTCACCGGCGCTGACGGCGTCACCCGCCAGCAGCTCGACCATGCCAAGCTCGCGCGCACCGTGCGCATTGCCATGCGCATGCTCGACAACGTCATCGACATCAACTACTACGCGGTCGGCAAGGCCCGCAACAGCAACCTGAAGCATCGCCCGGTGGGCCTGGGCATCATGGGCTTCCAGGACTGTCTGCATCTCATGCGGGTTCCCTTCGCCAGCCAGGAGGCGGTCGAGTTCGCCGACCGGTCGATGGAGGCCGTCTGCTATTACGCCTACCTCGCCTCCACCGAGCTTGCCGAGGAGCGTGGCCGCTATTCCAGCTTCAAGGGCTCGCTCTGGGATCTCGGCATCCTCCCCAAGGACTCGCTCGACCTGCTCGAGCAGGAGCGTGGCGGCTACGTGGAGGTCGACCGTTCCGAGACCCTCGACTGGGCCGCGCTGCGCCAGCGCATCGCGCAACACGGCATGCGCAACTCCAACTGCGTGGCCATCGCGCCCACCGCCACCATTTCCAACATCATCGGCGTGTCGGCCTGCATCGAGCCCACCTATCAGAACCTCTATGTGAAGTCGAACCTCTCGGGCGAGTTCACGGTGGTCAATGACTATCTGGTTCGCGACCTCAAGCGGCTCGGCCTGTGGGACGAGGTCATGATCGCCGACCTGAAGTTCTACGACGGCTCGCTCGCGCGCATCGACCGCATCCCGGCCGAACTGCGGGCCATCTATGCCACCGCCTTCGAGATCGATCCGTCCTGGCTGGTCGAGGCGGCGGCGCGGCGTCAGAAGTGGATCGACCAGGCGCAGTCGCTGAACATCTACATGGCGGGCGCCTCGGGCAAACGGCTCCACGACACCTACTCCCTGGCCTGGCTGCGCGGGCTCAAGACCACCTACTACCTGCGCACCCTGGGCGCCACCAGCGCCGAGAAGTCCACCTCGGATCGCATCGGCCAGCTCAACGCGGTGTCGGCCGATGGCCACGCCGCCGGGTTCAGCTACGGCGCGTCGGCCGCCGCGCCAGTGGCCGAAGAGGCGCCAAAGTTCTGCGCCATCGACGACCCCACCTGCGAGGCATGCCAGTGAACGGCAGCGGATCCTGCATCCGCTGTCTCGGGATCCGGACGAACTGTTGTTCGGACCCCGACAAACCTCAGGCCGATGTCAAGACACTGTGACGAAATCGTTGCGGGGCATCCACAGCCGTCATAAGATTCCGCCTGTGAATAACGGCGGAATCTCGCGGTAAGACAACGGCTTAGCAGCCAGATTTGAAGCGAGACCTTAAATGCTTTCCTGGGAAGATTCTCCCCCCACCAAGCCGGCCCGTCCGGCCATGCCCGCGCCGATCGCCGCCAGTGCGATCGCTGCCGTTGCCGCCACTCCCCGCGTCGCCGATATCCCCGTCGCACCGGTCGCCTCGGCCCAGGCCGAGGTCAACCTGAACCGCCGCGTGCGGGTCGAGGACAAGCGCATCATCAACGGCGCGTCCGACGTCAATCAACTGGTGCCCTTCAAGTACAAGTGGGCCTGGGACAAGTACCTCGCCACCTGCGCCAATCACTGGATGCCGCAGGAAGTGAGCATGAGCCGCGACATCGCGCTCTGGAAGGATCCCAACGGCCTCACCGAAGACGAGCGCCGGCTGGTGCGCCGCAATCTCGGCTTCTTCGTCACCGCCGATTCGCTGGCCGCCAACAACATCGTCCTCGGCACCTATCGCCACATCACCGCGCCCGAGTGCCGCCAGTTCCTGCTGCGCCAGGCCTTCGAGGAGGCGATCCACACCCACGCCTACCAGTACATCGTCGAATCGCTCGGGCTCGACGAGGGCGAGGTCTTCAATGCCTACCATGAGGTCAAGTCCATTCGGGACAAGGACGAGTTCCTCATCCCGTTCATCGACACCCTCACCAACCCCGATTTCGTCACCGGCACGCCCGAGAACGATCAGAAGCTGCTCAAGTCGCTGATCGTGTTCGCCTGCCTCATGGAAGGCCTGTTCTTCTATGTGGGCTTCGTGCAGATCCTTGCGCTGGGTCGTCAGAACAAGATGACCGGTGCCGCCGAGCAGTACCAGTACATCCTTCGTGACGAGTCGATGCACTGCAACTTCGGCATCGACCTGATCAACACCATCAAGCTCGAGAACCCGCACCTCTGGACCCAACAGTTCCGCGCCGAGATCCGCGAACTGTTCCTGCAGGCGGTCGAGCTCGAGTACGCGTACGCCGAAGACACCATGCCGCGTGGCGTGCTCGGTCTGAACGCGTCCATGTTCAAGGCCTACCTGCGCTTCATCGCCAATCGTCGTGCGCAGCAGATCGGTCTCGATCCGATGTTCCCCCAGGAGGACAACCCCTTCCCCTGGATGAGCGAGATGATCGACCTGAAGAAGGAAAAGAATTTCTTCGAGACACGCGTCATCGAGTACCAGACCGGTGGCGCGCTCAGCTGGGATTGAAGCAGCGGCCTTGGGGGTCGCGCTCAGGGACTGGACTTGCGGGAAGGCGGTCTGTCGCCGGAACGATGCCGATGCCAAGGGGCATCGCCGGGCCGTGCGACAGGACCCTCTCCCAGCGGCGATGTGGCGGCCTGGCGGCCGTCCACGCCGCGCCGAATTCATTAGCGCAGGAACCGTGGGCCGATGCCCGAGGATTCTTGCGCCGATGAATGGCTCGTGCCTTGTTGGCGCCGGGGGCGCCCGGGCACGGGTTTCCGTGTTGGCATCATCAACCTGAGGAGTTCTCCCCATGGCAACCGCCACCAAAGCAGCTGCGAAGAAGCCTGCCGCCAAGAAACCCGCCGCGAAGAAGGCGGCCGCCAAGAAGCCGGCCGCCGCCAAGAAGCCCGCCGCCGCGAAGAAGCCCGCCGCGAAGAAGCCCGCCGCGAAGAAGCCTGTCGCCGCCAAGAAGCCCGCGGCCAAGAAGCCCGTCGCTGCCAAGAAACCCGCGGCGAAGAAGCCTGCGGCGAAGAAGCCGGCCGCCAAGAAGCCTGCGGCGAAGAAACCCGCTGCCAAGAAACCCGCGGCGAAGAAGCCTGCCGCCAAGAAGGCTGCGGCCAAGAAGCCGGCCGCCAAGAAAGCTGCTGCCAAGGCGCCTGCGGCGAAGAAGCCTGCGGCGAAGAAACCCGCTGCCAAGAAAGCGGCCAAGAAACCCGCTGCCCAGCCTGCGGCTGCGGGCGCGGCGCCTGCGGTGGCCTCCGCCTCCGCCAACCCCGCTGCGGCCTGGCCCTTTCCCACCGGCAACAAGCCCTGAGTCATCCTGCCCGCCGGCCTGCGAGGGCCGGTGCCGGCACGGCCTGCAACCCGCGTCCATCCCACGATGGCGCGGGTTTTTTCATCTGTGAGACACTCTCCGGGCTATGGTGAACGCGCTCTGGTTGCTCCTGGAAACCGTCGTCAGTCTGCTGGCCACCGCCTGCGTCCTCAGGGCGATCGCCTGGTGGCAGCAGCTCTCGGCCCGCAATCCGATCATGCAGTTCGTGCTCGCGGTCACCGACTGGATCGTCAAGCCGCTGCAGCGCGTGCTGCCTGCTTCGCGCCGTGTCCACTGGGCCAGCCTCGCGGCCGGGCTGCTGCTGGCCGTGGCGCTGTCGTTCATCTACTCCACGCTGATGCTGGCGCGCGGTCCGATGCCCGGCGGTGTGATCCTCGTCGGCCTGTTCTGGCTGGGCAAGTGGACCATCTATCTCGTCATCGGCCTGGTGCTGCTGCAGGCCGTGCTGTCCTGGGTCAACCCGCACGCGCCCATGGCCCCGGTCATCGATCACCTCACCCGCGGCTTTCTCGCCCCCATCCGGCGGATGGTGCCGCTCATTGGCGGGGTCGATCTCTCGCCGCTGGTGCTGGTGGTGGCGGCCCAGGCGCTGCTGATGCTGCTCGAGTCGGCGCTGGCCTCGCTGCTGCGGTTCTTCTAACGCCGTGGCTGGCGGCCAGCCCGAGCCGCCCTCTGGCGTTCATCAGCCAGCCTGGCTGCACGGCAGGGCCGGAGAGTGGCTGATCGCAGTGCGCGCCCAGCCTGGCGCCCGGGGCGCGCCCGGTGCCGAGGCCCACGGTGACTCCCTGAAGGTGCGCGTGTCCGCGCCCGCGGTCGACGGCAAGGCCAATGCCGCGCTGATCGAGTGGTTCGCCGCGCGCCTGGGCTTGCCGGCGCGGGCGTTCGACTGGCAGTCGGGCCAGACCGCCCGCAGCAAGCGGCTGCGGGTGCGCTGTGATCTGCCGGCGGCCGAACTGGTGTCGAAGCTGCTGCAGGTCGGCCGCTAGTCGCGGGTGATCACCAGGGCCGGGCGCCATAGGCGCTGGCGTGGCGCCCGGCGACCGCCTCGCGCGAGACGGCATGGTTCTGGGCGCCCTGCGACTCGATCTTGATGGCGCCCATCACGCTGCCCAGGCGCGCCGCGCGCACCCAGTCCCAGCCCTGCGCCAGGCCGTAGAGCAGCCCGCCGCGAAAGGCATCGCCGCAACCGGTCGGGTCGACTGCGGCCGAGATCGGCGCGGCCACGACCGTGTCGCAGCGCCCGCCGCTCCAGACCTGACAGCCCTCCGCACCGCGCGTGACGACCAGCGCCTGCACCCGCGAGGCAATCTCGGCCTCGCTCCAGCCGGTGCGTTCCACCAGCATCCCCGCCTCGTAGTCGTTCACCGCCACGGCGCTGGCCTGGCTGATGAGCGCGCGCAGTTCTTCGCCATCGAACATCGGCAGGCCCTGGCCGGGGTCGAAGAGGAAGGGCACGCCGTCCTGCGCGAACTCCCGGGCATGGGTCTGCATGGCGGCCTTGCCGTTGGGCGCCACGATGCCGAAGGCGCCGCCCGCACCCAGCGCGCTCACCTGATGGGCCTCGCTCATCGCGCCCGGATGGAAGGCGGTGATCTGGTTGTCGGCCATGTCGGTGGTGATGAAGGCCTGCGCGGTGTAGCAATCGGGCAGCAGGCGCACCCGGCTGATGTCGATGCCAAGACCGCCAAGGCGTTCGAGATACTCACGGCCGTCCTGTCCGACCGTGGCCAGGATGACCGGGGCGCCGCCCAGCCCGCGCAGCGTGTAGGCGATGTTCGCGGCGCAGCCACCGAACTCGCGCTTCAGGCGGGGCGTGAGGAACGCCACGTTCAGCATGTGGACGCGGTCTGGCAGGATGTGGTCCTTGAAGTGCCCGTCGAACACCATGATGGTGTCGTAGGCGACCGAGCCGCTGATCAGGATGGACTGCTGGGGCATGAATGAGGACTCCGGGTGGGCCAGTGGGGCGCGCCGTGCGCGTCGGGTTCAGGGGGAGAGGATTCAGGGGTAGAAGAGCTTCAGGCTGAAGCCGGCCGGCGCGAAGCCGGTGACCTGCAGCGCCAGCCGCAGCGCGGTTTCCTGGTCGGGCGGCGCGCCTGCCGGTGGCAGGTTCGGTCCGAGGTAGTCGGCGGGCAGCACCACCTTGCGCACCAGCAGCACGCCGGCGGCGTCGGCCAGGCTCATCTCGATGGCCGGCCAGCGAACCGCGTGCGCGGCGCGGTTGCGCATCAGGAGATCCATCACCAGGGCATCGGCCGAGGCGCCGGCCTGGACATCGAAGGACTCCAGCGTGAGCGAATCGAGTTCGCGAGGCGCCTGGACCCGCAGCCCGATCAGCCCGGAGAGCGCGACCAGCGCGGGCTCCAGGGCGGGCACGCGCGACGCCAGCCAGTCACGACCGGCCAGGGTCATCTGCAGCACCAGGGTCACGCTCAGCACCATGCAGAGCACTGCGGAGAACAGCGTTCGGCGGCTTGCGAATCCGCCGGCGCGGGCCGCCGTGGCGAAGAAGTCCACCGCCTCCGGGCCGCCGGTATCGCCGGACCGTGCCCGTCGGGTGGCCGGGTCGGGCGCGAGCAGCGCCGCCGACCAGGCCTCGGGTGCGTCCCCAGGGCCTCTTGTGACCGGCGCCGAGGGCATCGCGTTGTTCGTCGATTCCGGCTCGGCCGCGCCATCGGCAGGCGCGGGCAGTCCCGCGAGCGATGGGGTCGGGGCCGCGTCATCGGCTGCCGACGCGTGTTCGAGGGCATGCTTGCCGATGATCGACGCCGGTGCCTTGTCCGCCGCGACCGGGCCGGGCGATGGCGGGCGGTCACCCGACAGCGTGTCTTTCGTCTCGTCAGCCAGGGGAAGGTCTGCCGGCGGCTCGGCGGGCACCGCCGGCTCGCTCAGGTAGTCGGGCAGGTTGAGAGTGTCGAGATCGTCGAGCTCCTCGAGGCCCTCGAGCACCACCAGATCGGTCGGACGGTCCAGGTCGACTGCGGGCGCGCGTCGGCGACGGGCGGCCTCGGCCAGCGCAGCCTGCTCGCCGGCGGTGGCGGTGTCTGCGGCGCCGTCGGGCAGGGCGTCGTCATGCAGGCTGGCGCCGTGCAGGACGCCGTTGTGCGGGATGTCCTCGTCCAGGACGCCCTCGTCCAGGATGCCGACTGGGGCGCTGTGATCGGATGTGTCGTTGTCGGATGCGTTGTTGTCGGGCTCCGTGTCGTCGAACGCGGATTCATGCCGCCCGGGCTCGTGGTGCGAGGCCGCAGCCGGGGGCGTGGGTTCGGGCTCGTCGAAGAGGGCGTCGGCGATGTCCGGCTCGCCGCGGCCGTAGGTGGCCGCCAGGCGCTCCGCGCTCAGCGCCGCGCCTGGCGGGGGCGATGCTGGGGCGCTGACCGTTGGGGCGCTGATCGCGTCTGCTGCGGAGGGGGCCTTCCGCGCGTCAGGTGCCCCGTCCGGCACGGCCTGGTCCACCGGGCCAGCAAGCGCAGGCGCCTGCGGCGGGGGAGCCACGGCCAGATCGGTCTGCTCGTTGACGTAGCGCAGCGAATCGAGCCCGGAGAACACATGCCGGCAGGCGCCGCAGCGCACCAGGCCCCGCCGGATCTTCAGCTGGTCGGGGACGACCCGGAAGCCGGTCTGGCAGCGGGGGCAGGTGGTGGCCAGGGCCATGTCGCTGCGATCATCGGACGCGGCGACCGGCCAGGCAAGCCCAGCCGTCGACGCAGTCGGCCACGCGCAGGTCCACCTCGGGATAGCAGTCCGAGACCTCCTCGATCTGACGCTCCAGCAACCCGGCCAGCACCAGGGTGGCCCCGGGACGCAGCAGCGCGACCAGCGCCGGCGCCAGCACCTTCAGCGGATTGGCCAGGATGTTGGCGAGCACCACGTCGGCCGGTGCCAATGGCGCCGAGGTGGGCTGCACCTGGACGCTGACCTGATTCACCCGGGCATTGTCGGCGGTGCTGGACAGGGCCTGCGGGTCGATGTCGGTGGCGAGCACCTCGCCCGCGCCCAGCAGCGCGGCAGCGATCGCCAGGATGCCCGAGCCGCAGCCGTAGTCGATCACCCGGGCGCCCGGCGCCAGCTCGCGCGACAGCCAGCCCAGACACATGCGCGTGGTGGGATGGCTGCCGGTGCCGAAGGCCAGGCCCGGGTCGAGCACCAGGCGGGTCACGCCGGGGGACAGCGGTGTGTCGAGATGCCAGGTGGGCGTGATCACCAGCCGCTCGCCGATCGGGATGGGCTCGAACTGCGCCTGCGAGGCGCGCACCCAGTCCTGGTCGTCAAACTGCGCGATGCTCAGATCGGCTGGAGTATCCGCCTTGATGGCATCGGCCGCGGCCTGCAGCAGCGAATCGGGCACCGCGTCTTCGGCGAGCAGCGCCCGCAGCCGGGTGCGCTGCCAGCCCGCCTGCGGCGCCGGCATGCCCGGTTCGCCGAAGATCGCCTGCTCGTCGGGCGAGTCGGCGTCGGCGTCCTCGGCCTGCACCGAGAGCGCGCCCGCGTCGAGCAGGGCGTCGGACCAGGCATCGACCTGCCCGGCCGGCACGGTGAAGACCAGTTCCCGCCAGAAGGCCATCAGTGTCTCGAATGAACCCGGCGGCTGCCCGCCCGGCCGCAGCGCTCAGCTGCCGCCCTGCGCGACCTTGCGCTTGGCGAGCTTGCGCTCCAGGTAGTGGATGGAGGTGCCGCCGGCCACGAAGCTGGCATCGGCCATGAGTTCGCGGTGCAGCGCGATGTTGGTCAGGATGCCCTCGACCGCCATCTCCGAGAGCGCGATCTGCATGCGCCGGATGGCCTGCTCGCGGGTGTCGCCATAGGCGAGCACCTTGGCGATCATCGAGTCGTAGTGGGGCGGGACCAGATAGTTGGCGTAGGCGTGGGAGTCCACGCGGATGCCGGGGCCGCCGGGCGGGTGCCAGGTGGTGATGCGCCCGGGCGAGGGCGTGAACTGGAACGGGTGCTCGGCGTTGATGCGGCACTCGATCGCATGGCCGCGCAGCATCACGTCGCGCTGACGCAGGGTGAGGCGCTCGCCGGCGGCGATGCGGATCTGCTGCTGGACGATGTCGAGCCCGGTGATCAGCTCGGTGACCGGATGCTCCACCTGCACCCGGGTGTTCATCTCGATGAAGTAGAACTCGCCGTCCTCGAACAGGAACTCGAAGGTGCCGGCGCCGCGATAGCCCATCTTCTTGCAGGCCTCGGCGCAGCGCAGCCCGATCTTGTCGATCAGCCGCCGGGCGATGCCGGGGGCAGGCGCCTCTTCCAGGATCTTCTGGTGCCGGCGCTGCATGGAGCAGTCCCGCTCGCCGAGGTAGACCGCATTGCGGAACTCGTCGGCAAGCACCTGGATCTCGATGTGGCGCGGGTTCTCGAGGAACTTCTCCATGTACACCGACGGGTTGCCGAAGGCGCTCTGCGCCTCGGTGCGGGTCATGGTGACGGCGTTGTTCAGCGCGGCCTCGGTGTGCACCACGCGCATGCCGCGGCCGCCGCCGCCGCCGGCGGCCTTGATGATCACCGGGTAGCCGATCGTGCGCGCGATGCGGATGATCTCCTTGGGGTCATCGGGCAGGGCGCCTTCGGAGCCGGGCACCACCGGCACGCCGGCCTTGCGCATGGCGTCCTTGGCCGAGACCTTGTCGCCCATGGTGCGGATCGACTCCGGGCGTGGGCCGATGAACACGAAGCCGCTCTTTTCCACCCGCTCGGCGAAATCCGCGTTCTCCGACAGGAAGCCGTAGCCGGGATGGATGGCCTCGGCGTCGGTCACCTCGGCGGCGCTGATGATCGCCGGGATGTTGAGGTAGCTGTCGCGCGAAGGGGCGGGGCCGATGCACACCGACTCGTCGGCGAGCTTGACGTACTTGGCCTCGGTGTCGGCCTCGGAGTGCACGACCACTGTCTTGATGCCGAGTTCCCGGCAGGCGCGCTGGATTCGCAGCGCGATCTCGCCCCGGTTGGCGATGAGGATCTTCTCGAACATGCCCGGATCACTCGATCTCGAACAGCGGCTGGCCGTATTCCACCGGCTGGCCGTTCTCGATGAGGATCGCCTTGACCGTGCCCGACTTGTCGGACTCGATCTCGTTGAGCAGCTTCATGGCCTCGATGATGCACAGGGTGTCGCCCTCGCGGACCGTGGAGCCCACGGTGACGAACGGCTCGGCGCCCGGCTGCGCCGAGCGGTAGAAGGTGCCGACCATGGGCGACTTCACCTGATGGGCCGCCGGCGCGGGGGGCGGCTCGGCCGCAGGGGCGGGGGCAGGGGCGGCGGCCACCGGCGCGCTGGCCACCACCGGCGCCATGGCGGCCATCATCGGCTGGGCGGCGCCGGGAGCCAGACCCTTGACGATGCGCACCTTGTCGTCGCCTTCGGTGATCTCGAGCTCGGCGATGCCGGATTCGGCCACCAGATCGATCAGGGTCTTGAGTTTTCGCAGGTCCATGGAGAGCGCTTTCAGAGGGTTCAGGCCCGCGCGCCGTGGCGCAGGGCGTGCTGCAGGGCATAGCCGTAGCCGGCCGGGCCCAGGCCGGCGATCACCCCCACCGCGAGATCCGACAGGTAGGAGTGGTGCCGGAAGGCTTCGCGGCGGTGGATGTTGCTGAGGTGGACTTCGATGAAGGGCACGGCCACCGCGGCGAGCGCGTCGCGGATGGCCACGCTGGTGTGGGTGTAGGCACCCGGATTGATCACGATGAAATCGACCCCGGCCTGATGGGCTTGCTGGATGCGGTCGACCAGCGCGCCTTCATGGTTGGACTGGAACGATTCCAGCTGAACGCCGGCAGTCTGCGCCTGCGCGGCGAGGTCACGGTTGATGTCGGCCAGGGTGGCCGCGCCATAGATGCCCGGCTCGCGCACCCCGAGCATGTTCAGGTTTGGACCGTGGATCACCCAGACCAGCATGGCGGCTCCTTGCAGGGCGCGGATTATGCGCCGGATTCTGGGCTGAAGTCCAGAATTGGCTGGACTTGACTTCAGTTAGACGGACTTGCCTGCAGGTTTTTGCAGCAGGGGGAGGACGCTGGCTCGCAGTTGCGGCAGCCGGATCCGCCCGAGCACCCGCAGCACGACTGCGCCGGCGGGATCGATCAGCACCGTGAAGGGCAGCGCGCCGCTGGTGTTGCCGAAGCGCCGGGAGAGTTCGGTTCCGCCGGTTCCGCCGATCAGCAGAGGATAGGGGAATCGCCGCTTGGACGCAAATTCGCGGATGTTGACTGGGGAATCGATGCCGATGCCGATGACCAGGCCGTTTGCGCCCGAAATCTCGGTGTGCAGCTCGGCGAGTTCCGGCATCTCCTCGACGCAGGGCGGGCACCAGGTGGCCCAGAAGTTCAGGACCAGGGTCCGGTTGGCGGTCTGGCCAAGATCGAAGGGCCGGCCTTCGGCGTCGGGCAGGCTCAGCCCGCGCAGCAGGCTGACCGCCTCGGCGCCGGCGTCGCCCGGCGTGAGCCGACGCCAGGCCACCCAGGCGCCGCCGCCCACGCCGCCGAGCGCGGCCAGCGCCATCAGGGATCGGCGGGCGGCGCTCGCGCGGGTCATGCGGACTCTTCCTGCATGCGGCGGGCCAGCGCCGCGCGGTCCCCACGAGTCGGGCCGCTGGTGCCGGCGCGCAGCGCGCCGCGCAGGTCGTCGGGTTCGTGCAGCGACAGCATCACCGGGGTGTCCTGCCACAGGAAGCCCAGCACCTCGGCCTCGCCGCGCCCCTGGAAGTGCGCGATGGTGTCCACCTCGAAGTCGATGCCCTGGTTGAGCAGCCAGTAGCTCACCTCCTTGGGATTGTCGGCGAAGAGCTGGAGGTGGAGCGGGGCATGCTCGGCGGCGATGCCCTTCCAGGCCGCGCCGGTGACCAGCGGCCGGAAGGTCTCCAGCCGGGCCATCAGCTCGAGCGCGGTCTCGCGCAGCGCCCGCACCCGGTCGGCGTGCTGGTCGTCGAAGAGCGCGAGGTGTTCGCGCAGGGCCTCGTCGATCTCGTCATGGTCGGGCAGGCTGCCCCGGGGCAGCCTGCCTTCGCCGACCTCGGCCGCGGCCTTGCGGCGCGCGCTGGCATAGTCGAGCCCGCCGTCGGCGATGAAGCGGGCGGCCGCCGCCGCGATCTCGGCCCGAAGGCTGTCCCGGGAGTCGTGCATGGCGGCATGGTAGCCGAGGCCGCTCCGGTACACTGCCGCTCCCATGCACATCCATGTCCTGGGCATCTGCGGCACCTTCATGGGCGGGCTGGCCGCCATCGCCCGTCAGGCCGGCTGGCGGGTCACCGGCTGCGATGCCAACGTCTACCCGCCGATGAGCGACCAGCTGCGAGCCCTGGGCATCGAGCTGATCGAGGGCTACGACCCCGCGCAGCGCGCGTTGCGGCCGGATGTCTACGTGATCGGCAACGTGGTCTCGCGCGGCAACCCGCTCATGGAGGCGATCCTCGACGCCGGCGATGCCTATGTCTCGGGCCCGCAGTGGCTGGCCGAGCAGGTGCTGCGCGGGCGCTGGGTGCTGGGCGTGGCCGGCACCCATGGCAAGACCACCACGGCCAGCCTGCTGGCCTGGATCCTCGAGGCCCAGGGCCGTCAGCCCGGTTTCCTGATCGGCGGCGTGCCCCGCAACTTCCCGGTGTCGGCGCGGCTCGGCGAGTCGCCGCTGTTCGTGGTCGAGGCCGACGAGTACGACACCGCCTTCTTCGACAAGCGCTCCAAGTTCGTCCACTACCGCCCCCGGACCGCGGTGCTGAACAACCTGGAGTTCGATCACGCCGACATCTTCCCGGATCTTGCCGCCATCGAGACGCAGTTCCATCACCTGGTGCGTACCCTGCCCCGCTCGGGCCGGGTGATCGTCAATGGTGCCGACGCGGCGCTCGCCCGGGTGCTGGCCCGCGGCCTGTGGAGCGAGCGCGAGGCCTTCGGCGTGCCCGAGGGCTGGCACCTGGGCGCGGTGCAGGAAACCGCGCAGGCCTCGCGGTTCGAGGTCTGCCTGCGCGGCGAGCGCCTCGGCGAGGCCGTGCTCACGCTGCCGGGCGAGCACAGCCGCAGCAACGCGCTGGCGGCGATCGCCGCGGCGGTCCATGCCGGGGTGCCGGCGGCGGCGGCCATCGAGGCCGTGGCCGGTTTCGAGGGCGTGCGCCGACGGCTCGAGCTGCGCGGACGTGAGCGCGGGGTCGCGGTCTACGATGACTTCGCCCACCACCCCACCGCCATCGCCACCACGGTGGCCGGGCTGCGCGCCCGTCTCGCCCCCGGCGAGCGCATCCTGGCCGTGCTCGAGCCGCGCTCGAACACCATGAAGCTCGGCGCCATGAAGTCGCGCCTGGCCGAGAGCCTGCGCGAGGCCGATCTGGTGTTCTGCCACGCCGGCGGCATCGACTGGGATGTCGGCGAGGCGCTGGCGCCGCTGGGCGCGCGCGTGCGCATCGGGCAGGACCCGGCCGGGCTGGCCGCCGAGATCGCCGCCCGCGCCCGTCCCGGCGATTCGGTGCTGATCATGAGCAATGGCGGCTTCGGCGGCATCCACGCCCGCCTGCTGGCCGAACTCGCGCGGACCGATGCGGCCTGATACCGCCGGCGGCGGCCGACTGCCCCGCGTCATCTATCTGCACGGCTTTCGCTCCTCGCCGAAGTCGTTCAAGGCGCAACTGCTGGCCCGCCGCATGGCCGACCTCGGGCGGGCGGCGCAGTTCGACTGTCCGGCGCTGCCGGTGTCGCCCGCCGAGGCGGTGGCCGGGGTGCTGGCCGGCCTCGATCCGGCCGACACCCTGATCGGCAGCTCCCTGGGGGGCTTCTATGCCACCTGGCTCGCCGAGCGCACCGGCTGCCGAGCGGTGCTGCTGAACCCGGCGGTGCGGCCGGCGGCGGGGCTTGCCGCCTATCTTGGCGAGCAGCCGCTGTGGCACGGCGGGGGCTCCATGGTGCTCGAGCCAGGGCACCTCGACGAGCTGCGCGCGCTCGAGGTGGGCGGCATCACCCGGCCCGAGCGCTATTTCCTGGTGGCGGCCACCGGCGACGAACTGCTCGACTGGCGTGACATGGTGGCCCATTACCCCGGTGCCCGGCACCGGGTCATCCCCGGCAGTGACCACGGCCTGTCGGACTTCGCCGAGCACCAGGACGAGGTCCTGGCCTTTGCCGGCATCATCGGGCCGTCTGACCGGCCCCTCACCGCGTGACGAGCATGGGTGGACAGCAGATGAGACTTCAGGATCGGGTGGCGATCATCACCGGCGCGGCCGGGGGCATCGGCCTGGCTACCGCCCGGCGCTTCCTCGCCGAGGGCGCTCGGGTGGTGGTGGCCGACATCTCGCCGGCCCGAGTGGCCGCCGCCTGCGACGAGCTCGCCGCCGCGGCGGGCGAGACCGCGGCCGGGCGCATCCTGCCCGGCGTGGTGGACGTGACCGACCGCGCGGCGATCGACGCCCTGGTGGCGACGGTGGTGGCGCGCTGGGGCCGCATCGACGCGCTGCTCAACAATGCCGGCATCACCCAGGACGCGCGCCTGGTGAAGATGTCCGATGCCCAGTTCGACCAGGTGATCGGCGTGAACCTGAAGGGCGTGTTCGAGTTCACCCAGGCGGTGGTGCGGGTGATGACCGGCCAGCGCTCGGGCGTGATCATCAACGCCTCCTCGGTGGTGGGCCTGTACGGCAACTTCGGGCAGACCAACTACGCCGCCACCAAGGCCGGCGTCATCGGCTTCACCAAGACCTGGGCGCGCGAGCTCGGGCCGCAGGGCATCCGGGTGGCGGCGGTGTGCCCCGGCTTCGTCGAGACCCCCATCCTGCAGAGCATCCCGCAGCCCGTGCTGCAGAAGATGATCGACAAGGTGCCGGTGGGCCGGCTCGGCAAGCCCGAGGAGATCGCGGCGGTGTACGCCTTCCTGGCCAGCGACGACGCCAGCTACATCAATGGCGCGGTGATCGAGGTCTCGGGCGGCATCATGCTCTGACGGGGCTCCCCTGCGGGCCCCGGCACCCGGCGGGCGCGCCGGCGGTGGCGCGCCATGAGCCGGCGCTCAGTCGTCGTCGCCGTCGAGGATGTTGCCCAGGCCGCCCAGCATGGAGCCTTCCTCGCGCGAGCCGCCCATCTGCGGCGCGGCCGCGAAGATGCGCGAGGCGAGCCGCGAGAACGGCAGCGACTGCAGCCATACCGTGCCCGGGCCGCGCAGCACGGCAAAGAACAGGCCCTCGCCGCCGAAGAGCGCGGTCTTGACCTTGCCCACGTACTGGATGTCGAAGTCCACCGCGCCGGCCAGCGCCACCAGGCAGCCGGTGTCGACCCGCAGGGTCTCGCCGGCGGCCAGTTCACGCTTGACCACCGTGCCCCCCGAGTGCACGAAGGCGATGCCATCGCCCTCGAGCTTCTGCATGATGAAGCCCTCGCCGCCGAAGAAGCCGGCCGACAGCTTCTGCTGGAAGGCGATGCCCAGCGACACGCCGCGGGCGGCGCACAGGAAGGAGTCCTTCTGGGCGATCAGCCGGCCGCCCACCTGGCGCAGGTCGACCGCGATGATCTTGCCGGGGTAGGGCGCCGCGAATGCCACGCGGCGCTTGAGCGAGGCCCGGTTCTCGTACACCGTGGTGAACAGCGATTCGCCGGTCAGCAGGCGCTTGCCGGCGCCGAGCAGCTTGCCGAACAGGCCGCCGCCACCGCCGCCACCGCCGCCCGAGCCGTCACCGAACACGGTGTCCATGTCGATGCCGTCTTCCATGTACATCAGGCTGCCGGCCTCGCCGACCATGGCCTCGCCCGGGTCGAGCTCCACCTCGACGAACTGCATCTCGGCGCCGATGATCCGGTAGTCGATGACGTCCATGGGCATGATCGCGGTCTCCCTGGTGGTCGGCCCGGCGGGCCGAAGAGCGCGGATTCTAGCGGCATATAATCAGCAGGGTCATGACGCATGTGCTCTTCGAGGAAGATGGCGGCCTGAAGGCCGCCACGGTGCTCTCCGACGCCGGCGCCAGCCTGCAGGTGGAGCATGTTTCGGGCCGCCGCACCAAGGTGAAGAGCGCCCAGGTGCTGCTGCGCTTCGAGTCCCCGGCCGCGGCCGATCTCATGCCGGCGGCCCAGGCGGTGGCCGGCGACATCGACGTCGATTTCCTCTGGGAGTGCGCCCCGCAGGACGAGTTCGGCTTCGGCGACCTCGCCGGCGAGTACTTCGGCGGCTCGCCCAGCGCGGTGCAGTCCGCAGGCGTGCTGCTCAAGCTCGCCGCCGCGCCCATCTACTTCCACCGCAAGGGGCGTGGCCGCTTCCGGCCGGCCCCCGCCGAAACCGTCCGCCTGGCGCTGGCCGCGGTCGAGCGTCGTCGCGCCCAGGAGGCGGCCATCGCCGAGATGGCGCAGGCCCTGGTGCAGGGCGACCTGCCGCCGCCGATCGCCGCGGCCGGCGCCGGTCTGCTGGTGCGCCCCGACAAGCAGTCGCTCGAGTGGCGCGCGCTCGATCGCGCCTGCGAGGAACTCCGGATGCCGCCGGCCCGCCTGCTGCTCGAGCGCGGCCTGTTCCCGGATGTCGGCGCGCTGCACCTCGCGCTCTTCGAGCGCGAGCACTTCCCCCAGGGGCGGGGCTTCCCGGCCGGCCTGCAGCCGGCCGACGCGCCCGCCGATCTGCCCCTGTCGCCGGCGCAGGCGTTTTCCATCGATGACTCCACCACCACCGAGATCGATGACTGCCTCTCGGTGCAGCCCCTGCCGCAGGGCGGCCTGCGGGTGGGCATTCACATTGCCGCGCCGGCGCTGGCCGGGGCTCGCGGCGATGCGCTCGACGAGGTCGCCCGAGAGCGCATGTCCACGGTCTACATGCCCGGGGACAAGATCACCATGCTGCCCGAGTCGGCCATCCGGCCGTTCTCGCTCGACGAGGGCACCGAGCGCGCGGTGCTGTCGCTCTACTGCGATCTGGATGACGCCGGCACCGGCATCGTCGCGCGCCGCACCTGCGTCGAGCGCGTGCGCGTGGTGGCCAACCTGCGCCACGACCGCCTCGACGATCTCGTCACCGAGGCCGCGCTGCAGGACCCGTCGGCGGTGTTCCCCATGGCCGATGCGCTGCGGGTGCTCTGGCGGCTCACCCTGGGCCTGAGCGCCGAGCGCGACCGGGTGCGCGGCCGGCCCGAGGCGCGGTTTCGCACCGATTTCAGCTTCTATGTCGAGGCGGGTCGGGTGCGGATCGTGCAGCGCCGCCGTGATGCCCCGCTCGATCGGATCGTGGCCGAGATGATGATCCTGGCCAACAGCGAGTGGGGCCGGCTGCTCGCCGAGCACCAGGCCCCCGGGCTGTACCGCTCGCAACAGATGGGCCGCGTGCGCATGAGCACCCATCCGCTGCCGCACCAGGGTCTGGGCGTGGCCCAGTACATCTGGTCCACCTCGCCTCTGCGCCGCTATGTCGATCTGGTCAATCAGCGGCAGCTGATCGCGGTGGCGCTCGGCCAGCGCCCGCCCTACGCCGCCAATGACGCTGACCTCTTCGCCATCCTGTCGGCCTTCGATGCCCGCCATGATGCCTACGGCGAGATCCAGACGCGCATGGAACGCTACTGGTGCCTGCGCTGGCTCGCCCAGGAGTCGGTCAGCCGCCTCGAGGCGGTGGTCATCCGCGATGATCTCGTGCGGCTGGCGCCGGTGCCCTTCGTGTTCCGGCTGGCCGACCTGCCGGCGCTGGCGCCGGGGCGGCGCATCCTCGTCGAGATCCTGAGCCGCGACGAGCTCGAGCTGGGCTTGTCGGCGCGCTTCGTCGAGCTCATCGAGGGCGCTGACGACGCCTCCGGCGCCCAGGAGGGCTGGCTTGCCGAAGAGACCGCGGCCGAGGCGGCCGAGGGCTCCGACGAACAGGCCGAGGCGCTTGCCAGCGGCGCGGCGCCGACGCCGCCGTCGGGCGGATCCTGATCGCCGCCGGCCATGAGCGCCCTGGCTGCCCCCCGCTGGTCGGTCTCGCTGCGCGACCCGCTCACGCTGGGCATCGTGGCGTCGGTGCTGCTGCACGGGCTGGTCCTCGCCCTGCGCTTTGCGCCGCCCGAGCCCTTCCGCTTCGCGCCCGAAGACTCCCGCCTGGAGGTGGTGCTCATCAATGCGCGCACCGCCCAGCGCCCCGACAAGGCCGATGTCATCGCACAGGCCGACATGTCGGCCGGCGGCGAGCACGAGCAGGGCCGGGCCCGATCGCCGCTGAAGGCCGACCGCCAGGTCATCGACGCCGAGGACCTGGTCGAGCAGCGCCGCCGCATCCAGGCGCTCGAGGAGCGCCAGCGCTGGCTGTCGGCCCTGGCGCGCGGCGACAACCCGGCGCCGCCGCGTGATCGCACCGTGGCCGAGCCCTCGCCGCTGCGCGCGGGCGACGACCCCATCGAGGTCGAGCGCGCCATCTCGCGGCTGCAGGCGCAGATCGACAAGCAGATCTCCGACTACAACAAGCGGCCTCGGCGCCTGACCTTCGGCATCAATGCCCAGGGCGCGGCCTATGCCCAGTATGTGGCCGACTGGGCGGCGCGCATCGAGCGGCTGGGCACCGAGCGCTACCCGCCGCAGGCGCGCGGGCGCCTGTACGGCTCGCTCGTGATCACCGTGGAGATCGACCGCCACGGCAACGTGGTCGATGTCATCCTGAACCGCAAGTCACCGCACGAGGTGCTCAACCGGGCGGTGCGCGACATCGTCTACGCCGGTTCTCCCTATTCGCGCTTTCCCCCCGAGATGGCCCGCGAGGGCGACATCCTGCAGATCGTGCGCACCTGGACCTTCACCCGCGAGGGCGTCGCCACCGAGGCGGTCGCCCCCGAGCCCTCCCGATGACCGACCACTATGCCGTGATCGGCAATCCGATCGCGCACAGCCGCTCGCCCGCCATCCACGCGGCCTTTGCCGCCCAGACCGGACAGGACATCCGCTACCAGGCGCTGTTCTCGCCCCTGGACGCCTTCGAGGCCGTGGTGCAGGGCTTTGCCGTGGGCGGTGGCCGCGGCATGAACGTGACGCTGCCTTTCAAGGAGCAGGCCTTCGCGCTGGCCGGTCATCGCTCGCCGCGCGCGCAGGCCGCCGGAGCGGCCAACACCCTGATCTTCGACGCGCAGGGCATCACTGCCGACAACACCGATGGCGTGGGTCTGGTGCGCGACCTCACCGGCCGACATCGGCTGGCGCTGGCCGGCATGCCGGTCATCCTGCTGGGCGCGGGCGGCGCGGCGGGCGGCGTCATCCTGCCGCTGCTGGCCGCCGGCGCGTCGCGGGTGCTGGTCGTGAATCGCACCGCCGGGCGCGCCCTGCAGCTGGTCGAGCGCTTTCGCCCCAGCCCCGTCGAGGGCCTGGGCTTCCCTGACCTCGACCCCGCCCTGGCCGAAGGCGCGCTGCTGGTGAACGCCACCTCGGCCGGTCTGGCCGGCCATGATCTGCCGGTGACCGGGGCGGTGTTCGCGCGGGCCGCCTTCGTCTACGACATGGTCTACGGCGCCCAGGCCACGCCCTTCCTGCGCCAGGCCGCCGCCGCCGGTGCCCGGGCCTGCGCTGACGGCCTGGGCATGCTGGTGGAGCAGGCGGCCGAGTCGTTCCGTCTCTGGCGCGGCGTGCAGCCCGACACCGATCCGGTCTTTCGCGGGCTGCGCGAGGCGATCGGCGCGCAGTGAAGCGGCGCACGGCCCGGCGCAGGCCCGCGCGCCGCTCCTGGGCGGCGCGCCTCGTCCGCTGGCTTGCCTGGGCGGTGGTGGGCCTCGTGGGCGCGGCGCTCGCGGTGCAGCTCTGGTTCTTCGCCCAGGTGGGCTGGTGGGTGTTCTTCAATCCCGCCGAGACCGCCTTCATGCGCGCCGAGCGCGACCGGCTCGCGCTGTCGCGCCCGGGCCTGGTCGTCCGTCAGCAGTGGGTGCCCTACGAGCGCATCTCGGTGCACCTGAAGCGCGCGGTGATCGCCTCGGAGGATGCCAACTTCACCGAGCACGAGGGTGTCGACTGGGATGCCATCGAGCGCGCGCACGAGGCCAACCGCCGCAAGGGCAAGGTGGTGCGCGGCGGCTCCACCATCACCATGCAGCTCGCCAAGAACCTGTTCCTCTCGGGCGAGCGCAGCTACCTGCGCAAGGCCCAGGAGATCGCGATCACCTACATGATCGAGGCGCTGATGGACAAGCGCCGCATCCTCGAGCTCTACCTCAACTTCGCCGAATGGGGGGAGGGCGTGTTCGGCTGCGAGGCCGGGGCGCGGCATCACTTCGGCGTGCCGGCCGCCCAGCTCTCGGCCCCGCAGGGCGCGCGCATGGCGGCGATGCTGCCGCGGCCGCGCTTCTACGACCGCAACCGCGGCTCGGCCTATCTCGAGCGGCGCAGCGCGACCATCCAGCGCTGGGCGCTCGACATCACCCCGCCCTGAGCGCTGCCCGCGGGCGCCGCCGCCTGACCGCTCCCGGGCGCCGCGATCCGGCCGCTCGCCAGGGGCTGTCGCCGTCGCGCCATGCGGCGGGCCTACAATCGCGCTTTGCCGCGTCGCCCTGGGCCACGCCCGGCGCACTCCGATCCCCTTGTCCAGGCCATGGCCGACCCGCAAACCCAGCCCGATGACCGCGAGCCCGGCGCGCTGCCGGCCCGCCAGCCGCGCGACCCGGAGGAGGCCTCGCGCGCGCTGATCGAGGTCCAGGAGATGCTGCGCCGGCATCACGTGGTCTTCGAGCTCGCCCATCGTCAGCGTCATGGCGAGCGCGACGAGCGCCACGAGCTGGTGGAGTCGCTGGTGCACCGCCAGGCGCAGTCCGAGCTGCGCGCCCGGCTCGAGCCGATGCACCCGGCCGACATCGCCTACATCCTCGAGGCGCTGCCGCTCGACGAGCGTCTGACCGTCTGGAACCTGGTCAAGGCCGAGCGCGACGGCGAGATCCTGCTCGAGGTCTCCGACTCGGTGCGCGAGACCCTCATCGAGTCGATGGACCGCGACGAGCTGGTCGATGCGGTCGAGTCGCTCGATGCCGACGAGATCGCCGACCTCGCCCCCGACCTGCCCACCGACGTGGTCGAGGAGGTGCGCAGCCAGCTCTCGCTGGAGGAGCGCGAGCAGCTGCGCGCGGCGATGTCCTACCCCGACGACTCGGTGGGCGCGCGCATGGACTTCGACGCGGTGTCGGTGCGCGAGGATGTCTCGCTCGAGACCGTGCTGCGCTACCTGCGCCGCTTCGAGCGCCTGCCCGATCACACCGACCAGGTCTTCGTGGTGGGCCGTGACGACATCCTGCGCGGCGCGCTGCCCCTGGACAGCCTGCTCACCAACGAGCCGGAGGTCATGGTGATGGATGTCATGCGCCGCGACGTGCTCACCCTGCAGGTGCTCGACAGCCAGTCCGAGGCGGCCCAGGCCTTCGAGCGCTACGACCTGATCTCCGCGCCGGTCACCGATCCCCAGGGCCGGCTGCTCGGGCGCCTCACCGTGGCCGAGGTGGTCGACGTCATCCGCGAGGAGGGCGATGCCGATCTGCTCTCGCAGGCCGGCCTGCGCGAGGACGAAGACCTCTTCTCCTCGGTCTGGCGCTCGGCCAAGAACCGCTGGCTGTGGCTGGCCGTCAACCTGTGCACGGCCTTCTTCGCCTCGCGGGTGATCGGCGGCTTCGAGGGCGTGATCGAGAAGGTGGTGGCGCTGGCCGCGCTCATGCCGATCGTGGCCGGCATCGCCGGCAATTCCGGCAACCAGACCATGACCCTGTTCATCCGCTCGCTCGCGCTCGGTCAGGTCAATGCGGCCAACGCGCGCCGGCTGGTGGTCAAGGAGCTGGCCATCGCCGGGCTCAATGGCGTGGTCTGGGGCGGCATCGCCGGTCTGTTTGCCTGGTGGCTCTACAACGACACCCCGCAAGGCCTGCTGCTGGGCGTGACCATGACCCTGGCCATGGTCCTGAACCTGCTGCTTGGCGCGCTGATCGCCATGGCGGTGCCGCTCGGCCTGCAGCGGGCCGGCCGCGATCCGGCGCTGGGCTCCTCGGTGCTGCTCACCTTCAGCACCGACAGCATGGGCTTCTTCATCTTCCTGGGCCTGGCCTCGCTGTTCTTCCGCTGAGCGCGGCCTGGCGCCGGGCCTGGCCGTCGGCCTGCGGCCGACCGGCGGTCCGTGATGGGCGACGACTGGCGCCCGCCCTCGCCATGGCCCAAGTAGCGGCCTGAGCCCGGTCTTTTCCGGCTTTGCCGTCCGACGCCCGTCCCTAGAGTCAGGCCTTCGGGTCGCCGTTTGTGGCAGACCCCGTCATGCCTGCTCCACGGACCCCCATGCGCCCGCACACCGTGTCAACGATCCCTGCCGCAAGGCCCGGCTGGCCGGTGGCTGCCGCTCCCGCCGACGAGGCCGGGCACTGGCTCGAGCAGGCACGACTGCTGCGCGGCCGCAACGATCTCGCTGGCGCCGAGGCGGCAGTGCGTCGCGCGCTCGCGCTCGATCCGGGCAACCCGCCTGCCTGCAAGTTCGCCGGCGCGCTGCTCGCCGAGCAGCATCGCTACCAGGATGCCGTCGCGATCTACGGCGCGTTCCCGCCGCAGGCCGAGCGCGATCATGAATACCACTGCGCGTACGGCGAGGCGCTGCTGTTCCTGGAGCGCTATCCCGAGGCGATCGGGCAGTTCGTGCAGTCGTTCACCTGCAAGCCCGACTACCTGTGGGCGCATGTGCGCCTGGCGAACACGCTCTCGCGGATCCGCCTGCACCAGGAGGCGGTCGAGTGCTTTCGCACGGCGCTGATGCTGGAGCCGCGCAACGCGCAGTTCCTGGGCAACCTCATCCACCAGAACCAGCAGGCCTGCCGCTGGGACACGCTGGCCGACGACCTCGCGGCGCTGCTGCGCATGGTCCGTGAGGATGCGGGCAACTTCATCACGCCCTTCACCCTGCTGTCGCTGGAAAGCACCGCCCAGGACCAGCTCGTGGCGGGCCGGGTCGCCGCCGAGCGCATGCATGGTCGGCCTCAGGATCTGCCGCCCGAGGTCCGGGCGCCGCGGCTGCCGGGCGAGCGACTGCGCATCGGCTATCTGTCGGCCGACTTCCACCAGCATGCCACCGCCATGCTGATCACCGAGGTGCTCGAGCGCCACGACCGGCAGCGCTTCGATATCCACCTCTATTCCACCGGGCCCGACGATGGCTCGCCGCTGCGGCGCCGGCTGATGGCGGCCGGTCACTTCATCGATGCCGCCCGGCTATCTGATGCCGATCTGGCGCGACGCATCCGCGACGACGGGATCGACATCCTCGTCGACCTGAAGGGCTTCACCCGTGATGGCCGGCTCGGTGTGCTGGCGCGGCGCCCGGCGCCCATCCAGGTCACCTGGCTGGGATTCCCGGGCACCTGCGGCGCCGACTTCGTCGACTACATCATCGGCGATCCGGTGGTCACGCCGCTGGCCGATCAGGCGGTGTTCTCCGAGCGCATCGCGCAGATGCCCTGGAGCTACCAGCCCAACGATCGCCAGCGCCCGCTGGGCGAGCCCTTGCCGCGGGCCCGCTGCGGCCTGCCGGCGCAGGCCTTCGTGTTCTGCAGCTTCAATGCCAGCTTCAAGATCCTGCCACCGGTGTTCGAGCGCTGGTGTCGCCTGCTGCGGGCGGTGCCGGGCAGCGTGCTGTGGCTGCTCGAGTCCAACCCGCAGGCGATGGCCAATCTCGCCCGTGAGGCGGCCGCCCGCGGCGTCGATCCGGCGCGCATCGTGTTCGCGCCCTTCGTGCCGCCCGAGCAGCACCTGCCGCGGCTGATGGCCGCCGACCTGTTCCTGGACACCTCGCCCTACAACGCCCACACCACCGCGAGCGACGCGCTCTGGGTCGGGCTGCCGGTGGTCACCTGCCAGGGCGAGACCTTCGCCGCGCGGGTGGCCGCCAGCCTGCTGCGCGCCGCTGGCTGCGAGGAACTCGTCACCCACCGCCTCGACGACTACGAGGCGCTGGCGCTGGCGCTGGCCCGCGATCCGGTCAGGCTGGCGGCGATCCGCGCGCGCCTTGCCGGCAACCGGGCAGCCCTGCCGCTGTTCGACAGCGCCGGCTTCAGCCGGGACCTCGAGGCGCTTTACGCGCGCATGGCCGAGCGCCACCGCATGGGTCTGGCGCCGGCGCCACTGCCGGCCGGTCGTTAGCGGGCGACAGCCGGTCAACGCGCGCCGCAGTGACGCAACTGGCCGACTGATCCCCGTCTTTTCCGCGCTTGCGGGCCGGGACGCTTGCCTAAAGTCCGAGGGGAGGTTGCCGATAGCGGCGCGCTCACCAACTCTCGACTCCGATCCCGTCCATGCTCCAGCACCCGATTCCCTCGACCCCACGAGCTCTCAGCGGCCTGCCAGTGCCCGCCGCGCGCCGCGCCGAGGCCGAGCAGCACTACCGCAAGGGCGTGCGCGCGCTGCAGGCCGGGCAGTGGGCCGATGCCGGTCGCCACTTCAATCGCGCAACCCAGATCACGCCGGACGATCCCCTGTTCTGGATCAACCTTGCGCAGACCCATCGCAAGCAGGACGACCTCCCGCGTGCCGCCGCCGCGATCCGCCGCGCGATCGCGCTCGACCCGGCCAATCTGCTGGCCTGCAAGTTCGCGGGCACGCTGTTCGGCGAGCAGGGCCTCTATCACGAGGCGATCGAGGCCTACCGCGGCCTTGCCCCCGGGGTGGAGACCGACCACGAGTATCACTGCAGCTACGGCGAGGCGCTCTATCGCATCGAGCGCTACACCGAGGCGATCGATCAGTTCGTGCTGTCGTTCACCTGCAAGCCGGACTATCTCTGGGCGCATGTGCGCCTGGCGAACACGCTCTCCCGGCTGCGCCTGCACCAGGAGGCGGTGGAGTGCTTCCGCACCGCGCTGGCGCTGCAGCCGCGCAATGCGCAGTTCCTGGGCAATCTCATCCACCAGAACCAGTACGCCTGCCGCTGGGACACGCTCGACGTCGATGTCCAGCAGCTGCAGACGCTGATCCGCGATGGCGCGGGCGAGTTCGTCACGCCATTCACACTGATCGCGATCGATGCAACGCCGCAGGATCAGCTGCGCGCCGCCCGCATCGCGGCCGACGAGATCTTCGGCTCGCCCCCGCGGCTGCCGGCCGATCCCCGCGGGCCTCGCGCGCCCGGCGAGCGACTGCGCATCGGCTATCTCTCCTCGGACTTCCATCACCATGCCACGGCGCTGCTGATGGCCGAGGTGCTCGAGCGCCACGATCGCGACCGCTTCGAGGTCTTCCTGTACTCCAGCGGGCAAGACGATGGCTCGGCAATGCGACGCCGGATGATGGCCTCTTCGGAGCACTGGCTCGATGTCTCGCGCGTCTCCAACCCCGATCTCGCGCAGCGGATCCGTGTCGACGGCATCGACATCGCCATCGACCTGAAGGGCTTCACCCGTGACACCCGGATGGGTGTGCTCGCGCGTCGCCCGGCGCCGATCCAGGCCACCTGGCTGGGTTTTCCGGCCACCTGCGGCGCCGAGTTCATCGACTACATCATCGGCGATCCGGTGGTCACGCCGCTGAGCGCCCAGCCGGACTTCTCGGAGCACATCGCGCAACTGCCGTGGACCTATCAGCCCAATGACCGGCAGCGCCCGCTGGGCGATCCGATGCCGCGCGCGGCCTGCGGCCTGCCGGAAGACGCCTTCGTCTTCTGCAGCTTCAATGTCAACTACAAGATCCTGCCCGCGGTCTTCGAGCGCTGGTGCCGGCTGCTCAAGGCCGTGCCCGGCAGCGTCCTGTGGCTGTTCGAAGCCAACCCTCAGGCCTCGGCCAACCTGGCGCGCGAGGCCACGAATCAGGGCGTCGACCCGGCACGGATCATCTTCGCGCCCTGGATGGAGCCCGTGCAGCACCTGCCGCGGATCATGGCGGCCGACCTGTTTCTCGACACGCTGCCCTGCAACGCCCACACCACCGCCAGCGACTCGCTGTGGGCCGGTGTGCCGGTGATCACCTGCCTGGGCGAGACCTTCGCCGGCCGGGTGGCCGCCAGCCTGCTGCGGGCGGCCGACTGCGAGGAACTCATCACGAGCACGCTCGACGAGTACGAGGCGCTTGCCCTGGCGCTGGCTCGCGACCCGGCACGCCTTGCGGCCATTCGCCAGCGGCTCGTCGACAAGCGGATGACCGTGCCGCTCTTCGACAGCGCCCGCTTCGCCCGTGACCTGGAGCACCTCTATCTGCGCATGGCCGAGCGCCATCGCGAGGGGCTGCCGCCGGCCGCCTTGCCCGCGCCCCCCGAGCCTGCCTGACCGCCTCACGCCACTGACCCCGCTGCCGCCCCACCACCCGGAACTCCAAGGCCACCGACATGACTGCCACGCCCGACATCCACCTGAGCATCGTCCAGCCCACCGGCTATCTGCACTGGATGGCGATGCTCGACCAGGTGCGCTACTACCGTTACCAGTTCAACCGTCTTGGCGCGCGCGTGACCATGGCCAGGAATCGCCTGCGCCATGGTGCGGTCAACTTCGTGTTCGGCGCTCATCTCGGCTTCGATCCCGGGCTGCGTGACACCCACGCCTGCATCTTCGTGAACCTCGAGCAGTTCGGCCCCGGGGCGCCGGTCCTCGACGAGGGCTACCTGAATCTGCTCAAGGGGTCGGCGGTCATCGACTACGACCTGGGCAACCCCGGGCACTACACGGCGCATCCCGATGATGTGCTCGTGGCGCCGATGCTCTACGCGCCCTACCTCGCGCCCGCCGCGCCGGTTCCGCTGGAGGAACGGCCGATCGACCTGCTGTTCATCGGCTCGATGAACGACCGGCGTGCCCGCTGGCTCTCGCGGGTGGAGGCTGCCGGCTGGAACATCTCCGCCTTCAACAGCCCGCTCTACGGCGAGGAGCGCGATGAGGTGATCCGCAACGCCAAGGCGGTGATCAACGTCCACTTCTACGACGCCTGCCGCCTGGAGCAGTCGCGCGTGGCGCACTGCCTCTCGCTGGGCACGCCGGTGATCTCCGAGCGTGATCCGCGCCTCACGCCGCACGAGGCGTTCGAGGACAGCGTGCTCTGGCTGCCCGACAACGAGGTCGACGGATTCTTTCGTGACGGCTTCACCACGCCGGCCTATTTCGATGCCGTGCGCACCGGCCTGGCGCGTTTCGCGGCCACGGACCCGATCGCCGATTACGCCGATGTGCTCGATTTCGCCACCGGCTATGCCGAGGGGCATGCGCGCCATCGTCACGTGGGGCCGTGGCGTCCGGGCAAGATCAACCTCGGATCGGGCAAGGACTATCAGTCGGGCTGGCTCAACATCGACGTGCTGCCGCGCGCCGAGCCGGACCTGCTGCTCGATCTCTCGCAGCCGCTGACGCTGCCTGCGGTGCTGCCGTCGACCACCGTGGGCTCGGTGTCGCTCGATGAGGGCGGCATCGACCTCATCAACGCGAACAACGTGCTGGAGCATGTCGCGGACCTGCCCGCGCTCATGACCAACTGCATGCGCCTGCTCAAGGTCGGCGGCGAGATGCTGATCGAGGTGCCCTTCGAGGGCGCGCCCACCGCGTGGCAGGACCCCACCCATCTGCGGGCCATGAACGAGAACTCGTGGCTCTACTACACCGACTGGTTCTGGTACCTGGGCTGGTACGACCATCGCTTCGAGCTGATCAGCTCGGCCTACGCCGACCTGGCGCTCAAGCCCTGCCGACGCGAGACCGCGGCCTTCCTGCAGGTGCTGCTGCGCAAGGTCGAGACCACGCCTCAGGAGCGGATGATTGCCCAGGCCATGCAGCCCGGCATCCGGCTTCCGGAAGACCCCGCGCCGAGGTGGCAGCGGCCGGTGGCGGCGCCAGTCGCGGCGGTGGCGGCGCCCGCGCCTGTCGCTGCTGCTCCGATGGTCGTGACCCCGGTCAGCTCGGTGACCCGCTCCTCACTTGTCATGCGCCAGCCGCTGCGGCCCGCTGCCACGGTGCCGGACGTGGCCGTCGCGCCGGCTGCTCGGAACGCCCCGGCAGCGCCGGGCGCGCCGGTGACCGCGGCCGTCGCCCCGATGTCCGAGTCGCGTCTGCCGGCGGGCATGGCCGAGAGCCTGCGCCGGCTTTCCCAGACCGCTGCGGCGGGCGACTGAGCGCGGACCAGCGGCCTGGCCATCGAAGCGAGAACTCCCACCATGATCATCACCCGAACCCCCTACCGGATTTCCTTCTTCGGCGGCGGCACCGACTATCCGCCCTGGTATCTGCAGAACGGTGGGGAGGTCATCTCGACCACCATCAACAAGTACTGTCACATCAGCTGCCGGCACCTGCCGCCGTTCTTCGAGCACAAGCACCGGGTGGTCTATTCCACCATCGAGCATGTGAACCACTGGGATGAGATCAAGCACCCGGCGGTGCGCGCGGTGCTGGGCACGCTGAACTGCAACAAGGGCCTCGAGATCCACCACGACGGCGACCTGCCGGCGCGCTCCGGACTCGGCTCGAGCTCCTCGTTCACCGTCGGCCTGCTGCACGCCCTCACGGCCCTCAAGGGAAGCTATGTCTCGAAGGACCAGCTCGCCCGCGACGCCCTGCACATCGAGCAGAAGGTGATCGGTGAGGCGGTGGGTTCGCAGGACCAGATCGCCGCCGCTTATGGTGGCCTGAATCGCATCGAGTTCCTGCGCAGCGGCAACTTCACGGTCTCGCCGGTGGTGCTCAGGAAGCAGCGCAGCCGCGACTTCCAGCGCCACCTGATGCTCTTCTTCACCGGCTTCTCGCGCATCGCCGCCGAGGTTGCCAAGTCGAAGATCGCCAATCTCAACAAGCGCGACACCGAGCTCAAGCGCATGCGAGAGATGGTCGAGGAGGCCACCCAGATCCTGCAGGGCAGCAATCGCCCGATCGAGGAGTTCGGTGACCTGCTGCACGAGGCCTGGCGCCACAAGCGCAGCCTGTCCGACAAGGTGAGCACGCCCGAAGTCGATCAGATCTACGAGGCGGGCCGCAATGCCGGCGCCATCGGCGGCAAGCTGCTCGGCGCCGGGGGAGGCGGCTTCATGCTGCTGTTCGTGCGCCCCGAGCAGCAGCCCAGGGTCAAGGAGGCGCTCAAGCACCTGATCCATGTGCCGTTCTCCTTCGAGGAGTCGGGCAGCCGGGTCGTGCTCTACCAGCCCAACGGGCTGAACTGATTTCAGGGGAAAGACCATGATGACACCGGCGCAACTGATCGCCTTCGAGGACCGCGTCGCGGCCACCTTCAATGCCGGCCGCATCCGGGCCCCGGTCCACCTGTACTCGGGCAACGAGGAACAGATGATCGAGGTCTTCCAGGATGTGGCACCGCAGGACTGGGTGTTCTGCTCCTGGCGCTCCCACTACCAGTGCCTGCTCAAGGGCGTGCCCGAGGACGAGGTGTTCGCCGAGATCCTGGCCGGCCGCTCGATCTCGCTGTGCTTCCCGGAGCACCGCGTCTACTCGTCGGCGATCGTCGGCGGCGTGCTGCCGATCGCGGTGGGCACCGCGATGGCGATCCAGCGCAGCGGCGAGAACGCCCGCGTGCACTGCTTCATGGGCGAGATGACCGCCGAGACCGGCATCGCCCACGAGTCGATGAAGTACGCGCGCAACCACCAGCTGCCGATCCGCTTCATCGTCGAGGACAACAGCAAGTCGGTCTGCACGGACACCCGTGAGGCCTGGAACCAGTCAACTCTCAGTTTCGAAGGGCGTCGTGATGACCATGTCCACTATTACCGCTACCAGACCCGCTACCCGCACGCCGGCGCAGGCCAGCGCGTCCAGTTCTGAACGCGCCGCGCCGCGCTACTTCGACGAGCTCAAGCGCTCGATGGAGTTCCTGGCGGCCGACCCGCGCACCGTGTTCATGGGTCAGGCGGTCGCGGTGCCCGGCACCGCGATGAGCAACACCCTGAAGGACATCGATCCGTCGCGGCTGCTGGAGCTGCCGGTGGCCGAGGAGATGCAGATGGGCATGACCACCGGCATGGCGCTCGCCGGGCTCATCCCGGTGAGCATCTTCCCGCGCTGGAACTTCCTGCTCTCGGGCATCAGCCAGCTGGTCAATCACCTCGACAAGATCACCCTGATGGCCGGCGATGGCTTCGCGGCCAAGGCGATCGTGCGCACCGGCATCGGGTCGGAGCGCCCGCTGCATCCGCAGCACCAGCATGTGGGCGACTTCACCGATGCGATCCGCTCGATGTGCCGCTCGATCGAGGTGATCCGGCTCGACGACCCTGCCGAGATCTTCCCGGCCTATCAGCGCGCGCTGCTGCGCGATGACGGTCGCAGCACCCTGCTCGTGGAGTGGGGCGACTACTACAACGAGAAGTGACGTCATGGCGGCCAACAAGTACCCGCTGATGCGCAACAACATCGCGCGCGAGGATCTCGACGCGGTGATCGCCCATCTGCAGCAGGACGACCCCATCCTCACCAACGGCCCGCACTGCGCGCAGTTCGAGAAGGAGTGGTCGCAGTGGCTGGGCGTGCGCTACAGCGTGTTCGTCAACTCCGGCGCGTCGGCCAACCTGCTTTCGATGGCGGTGCTGCGCCTGAAGCACCCGGAGGGTGGCGAGGTGATCGTGCCCCCGCTCACCTGGGTCTCGGACGTGGCCACGGTGCTGCAGAACGGCTTCACGCCGGTGTTCGCCGACATCGACCCGCGCACGCTGTCGATGGACACCGACCGCATCCTCGAGAAGATCACCGACCGCACCCGGGCGGTGTTCACCACCCATGTGCAGGGATTCAATGGCCTGACCGATCGCCTGCTCTCGGAACTGGAGCGCCGTGGCATCCCGCTCATCGAGGATGTCTGCGAATCGCACGGCGCCTGCCACCGTGGCCAGCGGCTGGGCAGCTTCGGCTGGATGTCGAACTTCTCGTTCTACTACGCCCACCACATGTCGACGATCGAGGGCGGCATGGTGTGCACCAACGATCCGGAGGTGTACCAGCAGGTGCGCATGCTGCGCTCGCACGGCATGGTGCGCGAGGCCAATGACCCTGCGGTGCGCGACGCCTACCGCGAGGGCAATCCGGAGCTCAACCCGGACTTCATCTTCGCCTACCCGGCCTACAACCTGCGCAACAACGAGCTCGGCGCGATCATCGGCCGCCGCCAGCTCACCCGGCTCGATGCCAACGTGGCCCAGCGCACCCGCAACCTGCACCGCTTCCTGTCGCGCATCGATTCGCGGCGCTATCAGGTGGACTTCGAGCTCGAGGGCAGCAGCAACTACGCCTTCAACCTGATCATGAACGAGGCCGACGACGACTATGTCGCGCGGCTGATGGCCCGGATGCGCGCCGAGGGCGTGGAGTTCCGCCGCGGCAGCGCCGGCGGTGGCAACCAGATCCGCCAGCCCTACCTGCGCGGCATCGTGCCCCCCGACCACCATCTGGCGTTCCCCAGGACCGAGCACGTCCACTTCTACGGCTTCTACATCGGCAACTTCCCGTCGATCCGTGAAGACGAGATCGACGCGATCTGCGCGATCGTCAATTCGGTCTGAACCCCATGACCACCGCGATCGTCCTGGCGGGGGGGCTGGGAACCCGGCTGCGCAGCGCCGTTCCCGACCTGCCCAAGCCGATGGCGCCGGTCGATGGCCGGCCCTTCCTGGAGCACCTGCTCGGTCACTGGATCGGTCAGGGTGTGGATCACTTCGTGCTGTCGGTGGGGTACCGGCGCGAGGCGATCATCGGCCACTTCGGCCGGGCCTGGCAGGGCGCGCGCATCGACTACGCCGTCGAGGAGCAGCCCCTGGGCACCGGCGGCGCGCTGCTGCTGGCGGCCTCGCTGCCGCGCCCGCGCCCGAGCGAGCGCTTCCTGCTGCTCAATGGCGACACCTGGTTCGATCTCGACCTCGCGCGCCTCACCGATTTCGCGCAGGCGCGTGATGCCGACTGGTGCTTCGCGAGCTTCGCGGCGACCGAGCCGGGCCGTTTCATGGGCATGAAGCTCGCCGACGATGGCCGTGTCCTGGCCCTGCGCCACGACGACCAGCGCATCGGACGTCCGGCCAACGGGGGCGTGTGCCTGGTGCATCCGCGGCTCATCGGCGCGGTCCAGCCCGCCGAGTGGCCGCTGTCGCTCGACGATGACCTGCTGCCGGCGTGGCTGGATGCCGGGCGCCGCTGCTACGCGCTGTCCTGCGAGGGCGCGTTCATCGACATCGGCGTGCCCGATGACTTCCGGCGCGCGGCGGCGGTGCTGCCGCGCGCGCACATCCCTTCAGGAGCGCGACACCATGTCCTCGGCGCTTGAGCGGCTTGGCCGCAACATCGCGGCCTCGGTCCAGGCCAAGCAGCAGCTGCTCGCCGATGCCGACGTGCTTGCGTCCTTCGCGGCCGCCACCGCGCTGGTGATCGAGCGCTACCGCAGCGGCGGCCGGCTCTACATCGCCGGCAACGGCGGCTCGGCGGCAGACGCGCAGCACCTGGCCGCCGAGTTCGTCAGCAAGCTGGCGCGTGACCGCGCGCCGCTGCCTGCCGAGGCGCTCACCACCGACAGCTCGATCCTCACGGCAATCGGCAACGACTACGGCTTCGACAAGGTGTTCTCGCGCCAGCTCGCCGGTAAAGCCACGCAAAAGGACGTCTTTCTGGGCATTACCACCTCGGGCGAGTCGGCGAACATCCTGCATGCGCTGGAGCACTGCCGCTGCGCGGGCCTGCCCAGCATCGTGCTGACCGGCCGGGGGGGCGGCAAGGCCCGCGCGCTGGCCGATCACTGCATCGCGGTGCCCGGCAGCGCGACCAGCACCATCCAGGAACTGCACATCGTGCTGGCCCATACCCTGTGCGAGAGCGTCGAAGCGGCGATCTTCGGGCACTGAACGGGCGGCACGGCGAAACCTACGGAGAACCTTCCTCATGAGCTGCGAAATCCTCGTCACCGGCGGCGCCGGCTATCTCGGTTCCACCCTGGTGCCCGACCTGCTCGCGGCCGGCCACAAGGTGACCGTGCTGGACAACTTCATGTACCGGCAGTCCAGCCTGAATCATGTCTGCCATCACCCCAACTTCTCGGCGGTGCGCGGCGACATCCGGGTGGAATCGACCATGGCGCCGCTGCTGCGCAAGGCCGACATCGTGATCCCGCTGGCCGCGCTGGTGGGCGCGCCGCTGTGCAATGTCGATCCGGTGGGCGCCAAGACCATCAACCATGACGCGATCATGCTGATGCTCAAGCTGCTCTCGCCCAATCAGCGCGTGCTGATGCCCACCACGAACAGCGCCTACGGCACCGGTGACGAGAACAACTTCTGCACCGAGGAGTCGCCGCTGCGGCCGATCTCCACCTACGCCCGCGAGAAGGTGGCCATCGAGGCCGAGCTGATGCAGCGCGAGAACGCGATCAGCTTCCGCCTGGCCACGGTCTTCGGCATGTCGCCGCGCATGCGCATCGACCTGCTGGTCAACGACTTCACCTACCGCGCGGTGCATGACCGGTTCGTGGTGCTCTTCGAGGCCAACTTCAAGCGCAACTACGTGCATGTGCGCGACGTGTCGCGGGTATTCCAGCACGGCATCGCCCACTTCGATGCCATGAAGGGCCAGATCTACAACGTGGGCCTGTCGGAGGCCAATGTCTCCAAGCGCGAGCTCTGCGAGCACATCCAGAAGCAGCTGCCCGACTTCGTGTTCGTGGAGGCGCCGGTGGGCAAGGACCCTGACCAGCGCAACTACGTGGTGTCCAACGCCAAGCTCGAGGCCACCGGCTTTCGCACCGCGATGTCGCTGGGCGCGGGCATCGGCGAGCTGATCAAGGGCTTCACCATGATCCGCAACACGGTGCACGGCAATGTCTGAGCGCGGCCTGCGGCCGGCGCTGCCAAGGAGATTCCCATGATCCGTCTGTACCCGAAGGCTGCCGTGCTCACCGCCCATCATCCGTATGGCGGCACCGAGATGATGGCGCAGAGCCTTGCCTTCGCGCTAAGCACGAATGGCTATGACGCGGCCATCTTCAATGTCAATGACGAGTCGCTGCAAAGCTTGCCCGCCCTGCTCAAGGACCCCGACCTGCGGCTGGTGATGACCACCGGCACGCTGCCCCTGGGCATCGGCATTGGTGACAGGCCGGTCTGGGATGCGGTGGCGCCCGACGTCGATTTCATCACCTACCTGATCGACGCCTGGCCCTACGACTATGTGCGGGTGAAGCCGTTTCGGGACTACCTTCGTGCGTGGCACGATCGGTCGAACCTGCACCTGGTGCATGTCGAGGGCAACGATGCCCGGCTGATCGGCGATCGGGTCCATCACATGCCCACCGGCGCGAATCCTGCGCCCTGGCGACGCGGACCGAAGGCCCATCCCGAGCGGCTGATGATGTGGGCGTCCACCCACACCGAGCTCGCGGTGAGCCGCTTCGACATGGACTTCGAGGAGACCCTTGCGGAGAACAATGCCTGGGGCTTTGATGCCGGCCGGATCCGCAGCATTGCCGATGCCCTGCGCGCGACCACCATCACCCACGGCATGAGCGCGATCGCCGAGGCGATGGAGATGCCGGCGCAGGCGCTGCAGCGCGACGAGTACATGGTTGCGCTGTGCGCCGTCGACTCGAGCCTGAAGCGGTACCGCCGGGTGAAGGTGGTGCGCGCGTTGCGCGACTTCCCGCTCGACATCTATGGGCGCAACTGGGAGCGCTACATCGAGGGCAATCCCAACCATCGCATGTGCACCGCCAATCCCGACCACAACCACGCGTTCAGTCATGTGGTTCAGGACTACGCCGGTCTGATCAATGTCGACCCCAACTACGGTGATGGCAGCAACGAGCGGGCGGTGAGCGCCCTGGCGATGGGCATTCCGGTGGCCAACAACTTCAATCTGAAGACGGATCCGATTCCCGGCTGCTATCCCTATCACTTCACCGACGAGTCGATCCGGGCGGCAGCGCGGCGGGTCCTCGCGCATCGTGGCGAGATCAACACCCCGGTGGTCAATACCTGGGAACACCAGATCGGCCGTCTGCTGCGCGCGATCGCGGCGAGCGTCGTGCCGGCCTGATCCCGCGGAGATCATCATGTCCGACACCGATTCGGCAAGGGGAGCGTCCGAGCGGCCTCTCGATGTCCTGTTCATCCAGCCGGACTCTTCCGCTCAGGCCTATCAGGGCCTGGCGGTCACCTACGCGGCCATCGAACCGCCCACCTGGGCGCTGCTGCTTGCCCAGTCGTGCCGCGCCAAGGGCTTTGGCGTGGCGATCCTCGACTGCGATGCCGAGCGCCTGACCCTGGCGCAGAGCCTGGCCCGGGTCCAGGACCTGAAGCCGCGGCTGGTGGTCTTCGTGGTCTATGGGCAGAACCCCAACTCCGGCACCACCAGCATGATCGGCGCCACCCGGCTCGCTGAGCAGCTCAAGGCGCTGATGCCCGAGACCCCGATCGGGTTCGTCGGCTCGCACACCAGCGCGCTCCCCCGCGAGGTGCTGGCGCTGCCCTTCGTGGACATCGTCTTCCAGAACGAGGGCGTCTACGCGCTTCACAACCTGCTGCGGGGCAACCTGGGCAGCGATGTGCGCAAGGTGGCCGGCATCGGCTACAAGATGCGCGACGGCCAGGGCAAGGCCGTGCTGATGATGAATCCCCCGCAATCGGTGGTGCCCCAGGAGCGCATGGACGAGGACCTGCCGGGCTATGCCTGGGACCTGCTCCCGTATCGCGAACGGCCGCTGGATCTGTACCGGGCGCACTTCTGGCACGCGGGCTTCGATCATGCGAAGCGCACTCCGTTCGCGGCGATCTACACCTCGCTGGGCTGCAACTTCGCCTGCGACTTCTGCATGATCAACATCGTCAATCGCACCGATCAGGCCGAGGACGCCCACGCCGGGCACTCCCGCGGCATGCGGTTCTGGAGCCCGGGTTTCATCGCCGGCGAGCTCGAGAAGCTGCGCCGCCTGGGCGTGCAGACGGTGCGGATCAGCGACGAGATGTTCTTCCTGAACCGCAAGTACTACGAGCCGCTGCTGCAGCAACTCGTCGAGCGTGAGCTCGATCTGCGGATGTGGGCCTACTCGCGGGTGGACACCGTGCGCCCGGCGGCGCTCGAGCTCTTCCGGCGTGCCGGCATCGGCTGGCTGGCGCTGGGCATCGAGGCGGGCAGCCAGATGGTGCGCAAGGAGGTCTCCAAGGGCAGTTTCCAGGAGGTCAACATCCGCGACATCTGCGCCACGGTGCGTGCCGCCGACATCAACGTGATCAGCAACTACATCTTCGGATTCCCCGAAGACACCATGGACACGATGCGCCAGACCCTCGATCTGGCGCTCGAGCTGAACACCGAGATGGCCAACATGTATCCCTGCCAGGCGCTGCCCGGCAGCCCGATCTACCAGCAGGCGCTGCGCAACGGCTGGCCGCTGCCCGACAGCTACGCCGGTTACGCCTTCCTCTCGTACGAGTGCCAGCCGCTGCCCACCCGCCACGTGTCGGCGGCCGAGGTGCTGCGCTTTCGCGATCAGGCCTGGCAGACCTACTTCACCAACCCGGCCTACCTTGATCTCGTGGCCCGGCGCTTCGGCCCCGGGCAGCGCGCCAATGTCGAGGACATGGCGAGGATTCCGCTGCGGCGCAAGCTGTTGGGCGATTGAACTGGCGGGCTGCAGCAGGGTTTATCGCCGGTTTCGCTCGCAAGTGCCGGCGATATCCTCGACTGTAATTTCAGCTCGCACCATCCAATACGGAAAGGCACTGTCGTGCGACGAATCTACATCTACACCGGCAATCATGGACACAGCGTCGGCATCTCCGACATTGTGACCATGATCCGCAATGGCGCCCGCGATTGCGGCTATGACGCAGTCGTCTCCCACGAGCCTGTCAGCGGTGAGTGGAACATTCTCATCGAGAACTTCGGCGACGAGCGTTACCGGAATTTCATTCGCTCCCGCTGGACCCCTGGCACGCGCTACATCATCGTCTGCAGCGAATTGATCTCATCGGGTGGCTTCAACCTCGGACTCGGCGCCATCGATGCGCATTATGGCAATCGCACATACTGGGATACTCGCTACCGCGGCTTCCTCGACATCGCCAGCCTGTCGGAAGAGCTCTGGGTGCTGCATGAGGCGGTGATCGCCGACTACCAGAAGGCTTTCCCGGATAAGCATATTTCCTTCCTCAGGCACGGCTGGGTCAGCGGCATGTCCCAGGTGCAGCACCGGCGAGAGCAGGACAAGGACATCGATTTCTTCTTCTCTGGCGGTCTCACTCCCAGCAGGATGGAGATCCTCCGGCGTCTGGAGAAGTCGTACCGCATCGCGGTGCTGCCGCAAAGCGGCGCCGATTATCTTCGCAACGATGTTCTCGCGCGCAGCAAGATCTGCCTTGCCATGCCGCTGACACCGCTTAACTCGCTCCCGTCAATCTCGCGGCTGCACTACCACATCGTAAACCGCAACTTCGTGGTTCAACAGGCCTACGCCGAGAACTGCATCCTGGACCAGTATGTGCTGAACGCTCCCGCCAGCGAATACATCGACTGGGCTCGAGGGGCATTGGACATCCATAACCGGCGTGAACTCGCCGAGGCCAGCTATGCGCGATTCCAGGCGGAGATGCCTCTCTCGAAATGGCTCCGGCCCATGCTCGACCCGACCGATACCGAGGCGGGCGCGCCAGCACCTCGATCCACCTATTTTCGCGTCAGTCCCGTGCTGACTTCCACCCATCATTGACCTCACAGGAAGCTAAAAATGCTGAGTGCTGTCCCTTCGATCATGACCTTCGGACCCGCTGAGGAGTCCGATCGACGCACCCATATGGCCCGCCTGCTTCGCCAGTCGCCGATTCCCGATCGCGAACTGATGCTGAATGTGGGGCTCTACCTCACCCCGCAGACGCTGTCGCGGGTGTTGTTCATGGACCATCTTTACCGCCAGATTCTCGAGACCCAGGGCATCGTGGTCGAGTTCGGCTGCCGCTGGGGTCAGAACACCTCGCTCTTTACCTCCCTGCGCGGTATCTACGAGCCGTTCAATCGCCTGCGCAAGGTGGTGGGCTTCGATACCTTCGATGGCTTTGTTTCCGTGGTCAGCGAAGACGGCAAGCATGTCTCGGCTGGTGACTACGGCACTGTGCCAGGCTACGAGGCGCACCTCGGCCAGGTTCTTGCGATGCAGGAGCGCGAGAGTCCGCTGGGCCATCTGAAGAAGCATGAACTGATCAAGGGTGATGCCACGAAGACCTTCCCGGAGTTTCTGAAGCGGCACCCGCAAACCATCGTGGCGCTGGCCTACTTCGACTTCGATCTCTACGAGCCTACCCGGGATTGTCTGAAGGAACTGCAGCCATTCCTCACCAAGGGAAGCGTGATCGGTTTCGACGAACTCAACGATGAGACGACACCCGGCGAGACCGTCGCGCTGCGTGAGGTCTTCGGACTGGGCAAGTACGCCGTGAAGCACTACCGCTACAACGCGCGCACTTCCTACCTCGTCGTGGAGTGAGTCGGCTGCGACGCTCACCGTACCCACAAGGAGTCCCCATGGCCGAGACCCTCGTCCGCCCTCGACTGAGCGCCCATCAGAAGCAACGGCTGAACACGCACGGTTATGTGATCATCGATGACTTCCTGCCGCCTGACCTCTACCAGCGGTTGCTCGGTGATCTGAAATCGAGCGCATCGCAGATCACCTATCAGGTGAGGCCTGCGCACTACAGCCATGTATTTTCATCCGAGCTGATGACGCTGCCACGGCCTGACGAGCCCTACATCGCGAAGTTTTCGCTGATTCGCGATCAGCGGCAGTTGGGCAGCCTGCAGGAGGTCTTCAGCCAGCACCTCGGCCCAGTCATGAAGGAGGCTACCGAGGGCGAGGCGAGATATGCGCTCTTTCCCGGCGCCGTGCGGGTCCGCGGTGGTGATGTCTACCGCGCCCATCAGGACGGGTATGCCGGGATCGTCGGGTACAGCCTGTTTCTCAACGAAGGCTGGTGCTGGGACTACGGCGGCATCCTTACCTATGTCCGCGACGAGGATACGGCCGAGCCGGTCTTCCCCCGGAGCAATCGTCTGCTCCTGCGCAATGAGCGCTTCAAGCACTTCCACTTTCTCAATACCGTCGAGCAGCATTGCCCCAAGGAGCAATACCTGATCCTTGGCTGGGCGGATGCTCAGCCGGGCGAGGCCTCGGCCGTGCGCGGCGAATACTGGGAGTTCTGACATGGATACCGCTCTTGTCGAGGAGGTCGTTGAGCTCGATCGGTATGCCGAGGGCAAACGCTGTCCGGCCTCGATGCAGGCAGATCTTCGGGAGCGTTTCGCCCGGGAGGGATACCTGCATATGCCAGGCCTCCTCTCGCGCGGGCTGGTCGATGATCTCTCGGCCCTGCTGAACAAACACTACGATGACCAGGCGGCGTGGTTCTTGAACGAGGTCGGAGTACGGCTCGACAGTCCTGTCGATCTGAAGGGCCTGATGGATGAACAGCCCGATCCTGAGGCCTGGTTTCTGAGCCAAAGTCGCGACATCCAGCATCTCATCCGCGGCGAATTTCCGCTCGCGGTACGGATGCTTGGCGATTTCGTCCGTCTGACCGAGGAACAGGCGCTGATCGCCCTTCTTCGAAGCTTGCTGGGTACTACCGCACTTCGGCTGAACTACCCGCCGATGATCCGGTTCAAGGTGCCCGCCATGCGACAGGCCGAGGTGCCGCTTCACCAGGATGGACCCTACTTCCCCCACATCAGCAACTTCGCCACGGTGTGGATCCCGATGTGTCCGATCACCGAGACCTGCGGAGGCGTCAAGATTCTCGAGGGATCCCACCGCTTCGGGCCGCTCCCGCACGAGGACGGTGTGCTCTGGGGAAAGCGATTGCCCCGCGAGCACCTCAAGGAACGCTGCGTCGAACGCCACATCGAGATGTTGCCGGGTGATGTGCTGATCTTTGGTCCGAACCTCGTCCACTACTCCCATGCCAACACCTCTGACCGAGTGCGCTGCAGCATCGACAGTCGCTGGTTCGGCAATGAAACCGCAACCACGCGCCAGTACTACGACCTCGACACCAGGCGTGTCGTCCGGATGTTCTGACGCAGCCGAGACAACCCATCTGGAGCTGGAATCAGCCATGAACGAACTTGAATCCGTGCGCGAGAAGGATCAGCGTGCCTACGACGGACGCGCCAATTTCAAGGCGGACGATGACATCGAAGGACAGCTCGAAGAGCACTTCGAGCGTCACGGCGTGACCAAGCGAGAGATCTGTCGCAACTTCCAGATCTATACCCGCCGGGTCTTTCTCAAGCGCTTCATCGCGCACTACGAGCTGTTCCGGCGGACGATCGATCTGCCTGGCGATATCGTCGAACTCGGGGTCTATCGCGGCGCCTCGCTGATGAGCTGGGCCAACTTCCTTGAGGTTCGCAATGTTGGCGACCGCGCCAAACAGGTGATCGGTTTCGACAATTGGAAGGGCTTCACCGAGTTCGCGCCGCAGGATGGTGCCGAGGATCTGCGGGTGAACAAGGTCATCGGGGGCTATAACGGTGGCGAGTTCAAGGAGATCCTCGAAGACGCGATCGCGATCTACGATCGAGACCGCTTCATCCCGTACAAGCCGCGCATCCTGCTTGTGGACGGCAACATCGAGGAAAGCGTGCCACGTTTCATTCAAGAGCAGCCCGGCCTGCGCATCAGCCTGCTGCACATCGACTGCGATCTGTATCGCCCCACACGTACCGCGCTGGAGGCGCTCTGGCCGCGCATCGTGACCGGCGGCGTGGTCGTTTTCGACGACTACGGTGTCCGTCCGTGGGAGGGTGAGAGTGCCGCAGCGGACGAGTACTTCATGGAAAAGAAGATCAAGCTCAAGCGCTTCGATTGGGCGCATTGCCCTGGAGCCTACATCGTCAAGGGCGAGGACTAGCCCCGACTGTTCGCGAATCCCGTCTGGCCGGTCTCAGTGCGTATCTCGCGCGTGACGGTCGCCCAATCACTCATGCCCTTAAAGACAGGCAGACATGACAACAAAAGAAGTCGATGCGATCGACAAGGTCGATCTCGAGGAGGAGGTGCCCCGCAACCAGGTCTGGCCTGCGCGCGCGCCCGTCATGGAGGAGATGTTCCGCATGGTCTTCGGCAGTCGCCAGATCCGCGGACTGGAGGTGGGGGTCTGGTTCGGTATCGGTTCCACCCAGATCTGGCTCTCCAATCTTCAACCCGGATCCGAGTTCTATCTGGTGGACGCTTGGCGCCCTTATAGTTCTGAGGCCGATTTCGAGGATACTGGTTTCAACTACCGCAAGGTCGATGCGCTGATGGATGAGGCATACATGAGCGCCTACGCGCAGGTGCGGCGATTCGAAGCCAATCCTGCAAATCGCGACACCAAGCTTCACCTGGTCCGTGGCGATTCAGCGGCCTTCATGGCCGCCCTCGTCGATGATTCGTTTGATTTCATTTACATCGATGGCGATCACAAGTACGAGAAGGTAAAGAGCGATCTGCAACAAGCGCGACGGCTCGTGCGCAAGCGAGGAATCAGCGTGATCTGTGGCGACGATCTCGATCAGGTTCCCAGCCCCGAGCTCTACGAGGAGGCCCGGGGTCATCTGGATCAGGATTTCCTGCGTGAGGCCGGCTACCACCCTGGTGTGCTGGCCGCGCTGATGGAAGAGTTCCCCGGCGTCCAGATGTGCAACGGCTTCTGGTGGGTCTGTTTCGTCGACGGTCGGATCGATCACCAGTTGATTCAGTCTCTTTGATCGCCAAGCCGGCAATGCTCGAGGCGTCCGCTTGCGCGCCGCGCATGCCGGGCGCCCGCATCAGAATGTGGGCGGCCTGACTTCGGCTCAGGGAATCGATCAGCCCAGTCGCGCGCTGGCATAGGCCAGTGCCAACCCCCCCTCCAGCCCCGTGCTCGGCCGCCACCCGGTGGCCAGCATCCGCGACGAATCCAGCAGCTTGCGGGCGATGCCATCGGGCTTGCTCGCATCGAACACCAGGCGGCCGCGGTAGCCCACGGTGCGCACCACCGCCTCGGCCAGCTCGCGGATCGACAGGTCGCTGCCCGAGCCGATGTTGATCGGTGGCCCGGCGTAGCTCTGCTCGGCCAGCATCACGCAGGCCTGGGCCAGATCATCCACGTAGAGGAACTCGCGTCGGGGCGTGCCCGTGCCCCAGACCACGAGCTCGGGGTCGCCGCGCTCACGGGCCTCGTGCGCACGCCGCAGCAGCGCCGGCAGCACATGGCTGTTGGCCGGGTCGTAGTTGTCGTTGGGGCCGTAGAGGCTTGCCGGGATGACGCTGACGTAGCCGCGGCCGTGCTGGCGCTGGAAGCTCTCGCACAGCTTCAGGCCGGCGATCTTGGCGATGGCATAGGGTTCGTTGGTGGGCTCGAGCGGGCCGGTGAGCAGCTGCGTCTCGGCCATGGGCTGCGGGCAGGCGCGCGGGTAGATGCAGTTGGAGGCGAAGTACATCAGCCGCTGCACCCCGGCACGGTGGGCGCCCTGGATGAGGTTGGCCGAGATCTGCAGGTTCTCGTAGAGGAAGTCCGCGCGCAGGGTGTCGTTGGCCTGGATGCCGCCGACCCGCGCCGCCGCGATGAAAATCATGTCGGGTCGCTCGCGCGCCAGGAAGTCGAACACCGCGGTCTGGTCGAGCAGGTCGAGTTCCTCACGGGTGCGCAGCAACAGGCTGGAATAGCCGCGGGCAGTGAGCCGGCGGACCAGGGCGGAGCCGACCATGCCGCGGTGGCCGGCCACGAAGATGCGGCTGTCAGGTGTCATGTGAGGGGCGGGCAGACGGCGAGGTCCGCGAACGCGCAGGTTGGGATGCTGATCAGTCTAGGCGCGGGCGCTGGGAGCCGATCGCCGCAGAAGCGTTGCCAAAGCCCCGGATCTCGGACCGCACCCGGGTGCGGCCCACCGGCGCACCGCCCGTGATCGACGGGCGCATGCAGCCTCGGCCGATAATGGCGCATGACGCTTGCCCCGCGCATCCGCCTCGCGCTCGCCGTGGTCTGCCTCGGCTCGCTGGTGGCGCCGCTCGACACCACGGTCAACACCGCGTTCCCGGTGATCACCGCCGCGTTCGGTCTGGCGCTGCGCGACATCCAGTGGGTGGTCATCCCCTTCGTGCTGGCGCAGACCAGCATGGCGCTGGTGTTCGGCCATCTCGGCGATCGCATCGGTCATCGCCGCGTGTTCGCGGCCGGGCTGGCGGCCAGCGTGATCGGCCACCTGGCGGTGGCCATGGCGCCCGACTTCCCGCTGCTGGTGGCCGGGCGGGTGCTGCAGGGCATGGCGGTGGGCATGACGGTGTCATGCGCGCCGGCACTGGCCACGCTGCTGGTGGCGCCCGCCGACAAGGCCAGGGTGCTCGCGGTGTATGCCGCGGTGAGCAGCCTGGGCATGGCCCTGGGCCCCTGGGTGGGCGGGCTGCTGCTGCAGGCCCTGGGCTGGCCCGGCGTGTTCCTGTTCCGGGCGCCCATCGCCCTGCTCGCGCTGCTGCTGCTGCCCGCGGTGCCCGTGGCGGCCGCGCGCCCGGCAGGGCAGGGCGCCGGCCGCTTCGACTGGCCCGGCGCGCTGGGGCTCATCGGTGTGCTGACCGCGCTGGCGCTTGCCCTCACCGAACTCACCCGCCCGGGGGCCGCGCTCATGCCGGCGCTCGGTCTGATGGCCGCGGGCCTGGCGGGCGCCCTGGCCTGGGTGCGTCACGAGAGCCGTGCCGCGCATCCGGTGATGCGCATGGCGCCCTTCCGGTCGGCCCGTTTCGCGGGCATGCAGGCGGCCTCGGTGATCGTCAATCTGGCCTGCTTCGGCAATCTGCTGCTGCTGCCCTATGTGCTCACCCGCGAGCTGGGCCTGGGCATCGCACTGGCGGGGCTGTGCCTGTCGGCCTATCCCGGGGGCTCGGTGCTGGGCAACTCGCTGGCCGGGCGGCTTGCCGGGCGCTGGCCGGCGGGGAGGCTGATGCGCATCGGCCTGATGGTGGCGGTGGCCGGCCTTGGCCTGAGCGCCCTGGTGCTGGGGGCGGCGCCCGCCGGGCGGCTCGGGGTAGCGCCGCTGCTGGCCGGCATGCTGGTGAGCGGTCTGGGTCTGGGTCTGTTCCAGGTGGGCTACATGGACCAGACCACCTCGCTGCTGCCGGTGCACGAGCGCGGCGTGGCCGGCAGCCTGGTGAGCGTCACGCGGCTGCTGGGCATCCTGCTGGGCGCCACCGGCATCGGCTGGCTGCAAGGCCTCACCGCCCACCACGCCACCACCTTCGGTCTGCTGGCGCTGGGCCTGGCGGTCTTCACGATTTCATTCCTGCGCATCGATCGCGCGCCGGCGCCGGCGCGCTGAGGCGGGCGCATTATCATCGGCGGCATCATCGCCGCATCGGCTGGATCATCGCCGAGCTCACAGGCGCAGTCGCCCGCCCGTCCGGGTGGGCCCGTGTCCGTTACAGGAACCCACCATGCTCGCTGTCAAACGCCTTTCGGGAGCCCTTGGCGGCCTCGTCTCGGGGGTCGATCTCAGCCAGGACATCCCGCCTGACCTCACCGCCGCGCTGCGCGCTGCCCTGCTCGAGCACCAGGTCATCTTCTTCCGCGATCAGTCACTCACGCCGGCGCAGTTCCTGCGGTTTGCCCGCACCATGGGCACGCCGGTGGAGTATCCCTTCGTGAAGGGCATCGACGGCTTCGCCGAGATCATCGAGGTGAAGAAGCTCGAGCACGAGCGCAGCAACTTCGGCGGGGTGTGGCATACCGACACCGCCTATCTCGAGCAGCCGCCCATGGGCACCATGCTGCTGGCCCGCGAACTGCCGCCCTTCGGTGGCGACACGCTCTTCGCCAATCAGTACCTGGCCTTCGAGTCGCTCTCGCCCACGCTGCAATCGGTGCTGTCCGGCTTGCGTGCGGTCAACAGCTCGGCCAAGGCCGATGTCTCCAAGACCCGCGAAGACCGCATCAAGGGCGGTGATGGTCGCGATGACGCGCGCCGCGAGTACATCGCCGAGCACCCGGTGGTTCGCACTCACCCCGAGACCGGTCGGCGCTCGCTCTATGTCAACACCGCCCACACCGTGCGCTTTGCCGGCATGACCGAGGAGGAGAGCGCGCCGCTGCTGCAGTACCTGCACCAGCATCAGGTGCGGCTGGAATTCACCTGCCGCTTTGCCTGGGAGCCGGGTTCGCTGGCCTTCTGGGACAACCGCTGCGCGCTGCACAACCCGGTCAACGACTACAACGGCTATCGCCGCCTGATGCACCGGATCACCCTGGCGGGCGACCGGCCGGCCTGAGCCGGCGCCGCGCGCGCCTCAGCGCTTCACGAAGCGCAGCGTGAAGCGGTCGCTCTCGCCGATGGCGAGCCAGCGGGCCCGGTCGACATCCTTGAGCCGAAGCGTGGGGGGCAGCGTCCACACGCCCTCGGGGTGGTCCTTGGTGTCGCGTGGATTGGCGTTTATCTCGCTGCGATCGGCAAGGCGGAAGCCGCCCTGCTCGATGAGCGCGATGGCGACATCCTCGCGCACATAGCCGCTCTTCATCTGCTCGGCCTGCGAGCGGTCGGTGCGGCCGCGGTGGTCGACCACACCGAGCACCCCGCCGGGCTTGAGCGCGCGATGGAATGCGCGCAGGCTCGCCTCGAGCTGATTGCGCTCGAGCCAGTTGTGCAGGTTGCGGAAGGTGAGCACGAAGTCTGCGCTGCCCGCGGGTGCCACGGCATGCCGATCACCATCGAAGGCGGTCACCACCACCTGGTCATAGAGGGCGGGTTCGGCCCGCAGGCGCTCGAGCAGGCGCTGGTGGTCGGCCACGTACTCGGGTGGGGCGTCAGCCGGCCGGTTGGCCGCGATGTACTGCCCGCGGCCGCGCAGCCAGGGCGCGAGAATCTCGAGGTAGTAGCCGGCGCTGCCGGGCAGGATCTCCACCACGCGGCTGTCAGGCCGCACCCCGAAGAAGGCGAGGGTCTCGGCCGGGTGGCGGGCGGCGTCGCGGGCGCGGTTGGCAGGGCGCCGATGCGGTGCGGCCAGCAGGCTGGCGAACACCGCGGCGTCGGGCGCCGCGGGCTGGCCGCCCGACCATGGGCCGGCGCAGCCGGCGGCCAGGGGCAGGCTGCCGGCCAGCAGCAGCGTTCGCCGGGTGCGATCGGTCAAGTCAGGCCGCCGCGTTGAAGCGCTCGAGGTGGTAGTCGGCGTCGCCGAAGGCCTGCGAGATCATGGTCAGCCGCTTGAAGGTGTGGCTCACCTTCATCTCGAGGGTCATGCCCATGCCGCCGTGCAGCTGGATGGCTTCCTGACCCACGTGACGGCAGGCATCGGCCACCTTGACTCGCGCCGCGGCCACCACGCGCGCGCGCTCGCCTGCCGGGGTGTCGGGGCCCACCTTGGCACAGGCCAGGTAGGTGATGGAGCGGGCCTGCTCGGTGCTGATGCACATGTCGACCATGCGGTGCTGCAGGGCCTGGAACGAGCCGATGTTGGTGCCGAACTGCTTGCGGGTCTTGAGGTACTCGAGCGTGGTGTCGCAGGCGAACTTCATGGCGCCCACCGCCTCGGCGCAGAGCAGCGCGCCGGCGAAGTCGAGCGCCTCCTCGAGGATGGCCAGGCCATCGCCCTCGGCACCCACCAGCGCATCGGCGCCCACGACCACGCCGCTCAGCCCGACATCGGCCGAACGCAGGCTGTCCTGGGTGCGGTAGGTCTTCATCGAGACCCCGGCGGCGCCGGCATCGACCAGGAACAGGCTGATGCCGCCGGCCTCGCCCGCCATGCCCGAGGTGCGCGCGCTGACCAGCAGCTTGCCGGCCAGGGGCGCGTCCACGGCCGCGATCTTGCTGCCATCGAGCACCCAGCCCGCGCCCTGGCGGCGCGCGGCGAGCGCCACCGCGGTGTTGCTGAAGCGCCCGCCGGCCTCGTAGTGGGCGAGGGCCAGGGTGAGCGAGCCCTCGACGAGCGCCGGCAGCACGGCCGACTTCTGCGCGTCGCTGCCGTGGCGGTCGATCAGGCGACCGACCAGCCCCACCGTGGACAGGTAGGGCTCGAGCACCAGGCCCGCGCCCAGGGCTTCCATGACCGCCACCATGTCGACCGCGCCACCCCCGAAGCCGCCGGCGGCCTCGGACAGGGGCAGGCCGAGCAGGCCGAGCTCGGCGAAGGTGGACCACACCGCCGGGCTGTGCCCGGGCGTGCTGGCCACGATCTGCTTGCGCGCCTCGAAGGCGTAGTCTTTCTCGATCACCCGCTTGACCGTGTCGGCCAGCAGCTGCTGTTCCTGCGTGAGTTCGAAGTTCATGCCTGTTGCTCCCGGGATCAGAGGCCCAGCGCCATCTTGGAGAAGATGTTGCGCTGGATCTCGTTGGAACCCGCGTAGATGGAGGTCTTGCGGAAGTTGAAGTAGCGGGCCGCCATGGAGGCGCCGAACTCGTCGAAGTCGTTGTAGCTGATCGGGCGGAAGGCCTGCGCCATCGGGCCCATCACCTGCATGCTGAGCTCGGTGAGCGCCTGCTGGATCTCGGTGCCCTTGATCTTGAGCATGGAGACCTCGGGCCCGATGTTGCCGGTGCGGCGCATCTCGTCGAGGAAGCGCATGTTGGTGATCTCGAGCGCCATGAGCTCGATCTCGACGCGGGCCAGGCGGTCCTTGAAGCGCAGGTCATCGAGCAGCGGCTTGCCATTGACCTGGGTGCGCGCGGCCATCTGCTTGAGCTTGGCCAGCTCGCGCTTGGAGCCGCCGATGCGGCCGGTGTTCAGGCGCTCGTGGCCGAGCAGGTACTTGGCCACGGTCCAGCCCTTGTTCTCCTCGTGCACCAGGTTCTCGACCGGCACCCGCACGTCGTCGAAGAACACCTCGTTGACCTCGTGGGCCTCGTCGAGCAGCAGCAGCGGGCGCACCGTGATGCCCGGCGTCTTCATGTCGATCAGCAGGAAGCTGATGCCCTCCTGGCGCTTGCCGGTGGTGGCGTCGGTGCGCACCAGGCAGAAGATCCAGTCGCCGTAGTGGCCCAGGGTGGTCCAGATCTTCTGGCCGTTGACCACGTAGTGGTCGCCCTGGCGCTCGGCGCGGGTCTTGAGCGAGGCGAGGTCGGAGCCCGAGCCCGGCTCGGAGTAGCCCTGGCACCAGAACACGTTGCCGTTGTAGATGTCGGGCAGGTGGCGCTGCTTCTGCACGTCGGTGCCGAAGTGCAGCAGCACCGAGGCGACCATGGTGGGGCCGAACGGGGCGATGGGCGGGGCGCCGGCGAGCGCGTACTCTTCCTCGAAGATGTAGCGGCGGGTGGCATCCCAGTCGGTGCCGCCCCACTCCTTGGGCCAGGCCGGCGCGACCCAGCCCTTGGCGGCCAGGATCTTGTGCCAGCGCACCAGGTCTTCCTTGCTGAGTTCCTGGTAGTCGAGCACCTTCTGGCGCAGATCGGCGGGCACGTTGGCGGCCAGCCAGCCGCGCACTTCGTCGCGGAAGGCGATTTCGTCAGGGGAGTAGTTCAGGTCCATGGTTCACCTCGGTCAATGACAGGCAGAGGATATCGCAAGGCCGAAGGCCCTCCCGCCTGCTAGAGTCTGCGCACCCGATCCGCGAGCGCGCCTGGTGTCTCTGAGCGATCTGCCCTCCGAGTGGTTTTCCTGGCATGGGCTGATGTCCGCCATCGGTCTGCTGGTGTTCGTGCTCGGCTCGCACGCGCTGGGCCAGCGGCGGCATCCTTCGGCGGCCATCGCCTGGGTGCTGATGATCACGCTGCTGCCCGAACTCGGCGTGCCGCTCTACCTCATGTTCGGGATCCGCAAGCTGCCCCGGGCCGCGCGGCGCTCACGCGCCGCCACCGGCGAGCCCGACGCCGGGCAGGCCGACCGCGTGCCGCTCTGGACGCGGCGCCTGACCGCGGCCATGGGCATCCATCCGGCACGCGGCTGCCAGGACCTGAACATCCATGCCGACGGGCGGGCCGCGCGCGCGGCGCTGCTGCTGGTGGTGGACGCGGCGCGCGAGCGGCTCGATGTCTGCACCTTCATCGTGGGGCGCGACGCCTTCGGCAGCGAGTTCCTCGAGCGGATCGCGGCGCGCGCCCGCGAGGGCGTGCGGGTGCGGCTGCTGGTCGATGGCATGGGCGCCTGGATGGGCGGTCGGCGCGATTTCGCCCAGGCGCGGCGTGCCGGCGTGCAGGTGGTGCGGTTCGCCCCGCCCTTCCGGATGCCCTGGCGCGGGCCGCTGCGCGGTCGCACCAACCTGCGCAATCACCGCAAGCTGGTGGTGGCCGATGGCCGCCTGCTGTGGGCCGGGGGGCGCAATCTGGCCGGCGAGTACTTCGAGGGGGCGGGCGGGCGAGCGCCGTGGCTGGATCTCAGCTTCGATCTCGCCGGCCCGCTTGCCGCCGAGGCCAGCGCCCTCTTCGAGGCCGACTGGGCCTTCTCGCAGAGCTCGCGGCCCGAGGCCATCGAGGCGGCCTTCGCGCGCGGCCGGCAGGCGGCCGAGTCGGCGGTGGCGCCCGCCGAGCCGGCCGCGGAGCAGGCCAGCGCGCAACTGCTGCCCAGCGGGCCCGACTACGCCGAAGACACCGTGCACGCGCTGCTGCTCACCTCGTGCTATCGCGCGCGCTCGCGCATCCTGGCCGTGACCCCGTACCTGGTGCCCGACGAGAGCCTGCTGGCCGCGCTGTGTCTGGCGGCCCGTCGCGGCGTGCGGGTCGACATCGTCATGCCCGCGCGCTCCAACCACCGGCTCGCCGACATCGCCCGCCAGCGCCCGATGCGCGAGCTCGCCGCCGCCGGCGCGCGCCTGTGGCTCGTGCCGCGCATGGTGCATGCCAAGGCCGTGGTGATCGACGAGCATCTCGCCATGGCGGGGTCGGTCAACCTCGATGGCCGCAGCCTGTTCCTGAACTACGAGCTCATGGTCGGCTTCTACCTGCCCCATGACATTGCCGGGTTTGCCGGCTGGATCGAGACCCTGGCCGCCGATGCCCGCGCCTATCAGCCACGGCCCCCCGGGCTCGCGCGCTTCATTGCCGAGGGCCTGGTGCTCTGGCTCGCCTTCCAGCTCTGAATTCGAGACGCGCCGGCGCGGGTCTGCCAGGCCTGATCGGTCATAGTCGGCAGATACCCTGACTTCTCAACCCACCCGCCCGGAGCCCGCCATGCGCCTGTCCAAGCCCCGATTCGCCCCCGTGCCCGATGACCAGTGGAGCGCCGAGCAGACCGCGCTCGCCGCGCCCATGGTCGCTCGCGACAAGATGCTCAACATCTTTCGCACGCTGCTCAACCACCCCGATGCGATGCGCGGGTTCATGGGCTGGGGCAGCTACGTGCTCAGCAAGAAGAACACCCTGCCGGCACGCGAGCGCGAGCTGGTGGTGCTGCGCACCGGCTTCCTGTGCCGCTCGGGCTATGAATGGACCCAGCACGTGCCGATCGGCCAGCGCGCCGGCCTGACCGACGCCGAGATCGCCGCCATCAAGCTCGGCGCCGACGGCCCTGGCTGGAGCGCCGCGGACCGCGCGCTGCTGAAGGCCACCGATGAACTCCACGCCGGGCAGTTCATCACCGATGCCACCTGGCAGGCGCTGGGCGCGCACTTCCAGCCGCGCCAGTGCATGGACGTGGTGTTCACCGTGGGGCAGTACACCCAGGTGTCGATGATCCTGAACAGCTTCGGGGTGCAGCTCGACGAGGGCCAGGTGCTCGACCCCGATCTGCGCGGCTGAGCGGTTCCGGGCTCGCCCGAAGGCGGCGCGGCGTCAGTGCTGGCCGGACGGGGCCTGCGGCAGGGCGGTGACCAGCGCCTTGCCCGCGCGGGCGGGGCCCACCTGCAGCGCCCAGCGTGCCACCAGCTCGGACAGGCGCCAGGCGCTCCCGTCGAGGTGCGTGAGGAGCTCGGCGAAACCCGGATCGGGCACGGCCACGGACCAGTCGGGCAGATCGAGTTCGTCGAAGGCGTGGAAGTCCCGCATCTCGACGCGCTCGGTGCCCGGGATGGCGACATAGGCGCCGCTGAGGCGCCAGACAGGGGCGCACAGGCGGTGCACCTGCTCGAGCGCCAGTGGCCAACCGGTGTCATCCGGGTGCCAGAGCACCAGAGAGCCGTCTGCCAGGGTCTCGCGCGGCAGGTAGGGGCAGACCCGATGCCAGGTGCGCGAGGGCACCGGCACCGGCAGTGCCTGCCGCAGCGCGGAGGCGTCGGGCGCAACCGCACCGAGCTTGGCAGCGTAGAGCGTGATTCGCGGGCTCTGCGCGGCCATCGCCGGATGCCACTGGCCTTCGTTTTCGATCAGCCTGCGTCCCATGACCTCTTCTTCCTGGGGCGCATTGTAGGGAGCGCGTGGCGCGGCCGGGTGTAAAACAAGCGTGACCAGAAGGGCTTCGTGGCGCTCCGGAAGCGCTTCATGGCGCTTGATGAAACGCTACCTCCGGCTGACCGACAGGTCACCGTCAGATTGGGGGCTGGCCGGCCCCGAGCCTGCGCTCAGAGCCGCCCGCGCAGCAGGTACTCCATGAGCGCCTTCTGCACGTGAAGGCGATTCTCGGCCTCGTCCCAGACCACCGATTGCGGTCCGTCGATGACGTCGGCCTGGACCTCCTCGCCCCGGTGTGCGGGCAGGCAGTGCATGAAGAGCGCCTGCGGATCGGCTGCCGCCATGAGTTCCTGGGTGACCTGCCAGTCGGCGAAGGCCCGGCGACGCGTCTCGTTCTCGGACTCGTAGCCCATGCTGGTCCAGACATCGGTGGTGACCAGGTCGGCGCCGCGGGCCGCATCGATGGGGCGATCGAAGCGGCGCATGCAGGCGGCCGAGCTGCCCGCCACGGCCGGGTCGACCTCGTAGCCCGCGGGGCTGGAGACCTGCACGGTGAACCCGAGGAGCTCAGCCGCCTGCAGCCAGGTGTAGAGCATGTTGTTGGCATCGCCGATCCAGGCCACCACGCGCCCGCGGATGTCGCCGCGGTGCTCGATGAAGGTGAAGATGTCGGCGAGGATCTGGCAGGGGTGGTACTCGTTGGTGAGGCCGTTGATGACCGGTACCCGCGAGTGCGCCGCGAAGCGGTCGATGATGCTCTGCTCGAAGGTGCGGATCATGACCAGATCACACATCCGCGAGATGACCTGCGCGGCGTCTTCCACCGGCTCGCCGCGGCCGAGCTGCGAGTCACGGGTGTTGAGGTAGATGGCCGAGCCGCCGAGCTGGTGCATGCCGGCCTCGAAGGACAGGCGCGTGCGGGTGCTTGCCTTCTCGAAGATCATCACCAGCGTGCGGTCGCTCAGCGGGTGATAGGGCTCGTAGCGCTTGAACCGCTCCTTGATGACCCGGGTGCGGGCGAACAGGTACGCGAGCTCGTCGGCGTCGAGGTCCTTGAACTGCAGGAAGTGCTTCATCGGCATCTCGGGTGTGCGCGCGGCGCGGGCCGCGCCTCAGGCCGGGGCGGGGCTGCTCGCCAGGTGCTGGCGCACCAGCGGCGCGAGCCGCTCGACCAGGTGGTCGACATGCTCGCGGGTGAAGATCAGCGGCGGCAGCAGCCGGATCACGGTGTCGGCGGTGACGTTGAGCACCAGGCCGGCGTCGAGGCAGCGCTGCACCAGCTCGCCGCAGGGCCGGTCGAGCTCGATGCCGAGCATGAGCCCCCGGCCGCGAATCTCCTTGACGCCCGGCAGCCCGCCGATGGTCTGGCCCAGGCACTGCACCAGATAGTCACCGACACGCGTGGCGTTGCCGAGCAGGTCATCGCGCTCCATGACGGCCATGGTGACCAGACCCGCGCGCATGGCCAGCGGATTGCCGCCGAAGGTGGTGCCGTGGTTGCCGGGCTGGAACACCTCGGCGGCGGCGCCATGGGCCACCACCGCGCCCACCGGCACGCCCGAGGACAGGCCCTTGGCCAGGGGCATGACGTCGGGCAGGATGCCGGCCCACTGGTGCGCGAACCACTTGCCGGTGCGCCCCGTGCCGCACTGCACCTCGTCGATCATCAGCAGCAGGCCGCGTTCGTCGCACAGCCGGCGGGCCTCGCGCAGGTACTCGAGGCTGGCTGGCTGGATGCCGCCCTCGCCCTGGATGGCCTCGAGGAACACCGCCACCACGTTCGGGCGCTCGTCGACCAGCCGGCGCAGTGCCTGCGCGTCGTTCAGCGGCACCCGGGGAAAGCCGCCCACCAGGGGCTCGAAGCCCTTCTGCACCTTGGCGTTGCCGGTGGCCGAGAGCGTGGCCAGCGAGCGGCCGTGGAAGGCCTTCTCGTAGACCACGATCTCGGGCTCGGTGATGCCCTTGCCGTGGCCGTACTTGCGGGCGATCTTGATGGCCGCCTCGTTGGCCTCGAGGCCGGAGTTGCAGAAGAACACGTTGGTCATGCCCGACACCGCCACCAGCCGGCTGGCGAGTTCGGTCTGCAGCGGCACCTCGAAGAGGTTCGAGCTGTGGATGATGCGGCCGACCTGTTCGCGCAACGCGGCCACCAGGTCAGGGTGGTTGTGCCCGAGGGTGTTCACCGCGATGCCGGACAGGCAGTCGAGATATCGCCGGCCCTGGGTGTCGAACAGCCAGGCGCCGTCGCCGTGGCTGAAGGCGACCGGCAAGCGGCCGTAGGTGGACATCAGGGGGGTGCTGGCAGCCATCTCGGACTCCGGTTCGGGGATGGATCGGGGGTCAGCCGCGCGCGGGTTCCCGCAGAAACACGAACGGCGGCTGCCGCCGCCGTCTGCCTGCCGGAGCCGCCTGCTGGCCGACCCGGACCCGCCATTCTAGGGGAAAGCCGTCCTGACGGGCGGCTATAATCGTTCATTCGGTGCCCTGGAGCATTCGTTCCGGGGCCGCCCGCCTGCATGAGCCCCCCGCCTTCGGTCCGCTCGTTCACCATCGTCGGCCTCACCGCCCAGGGGCGCCCGTTCCGGCCCAGCGACTGGGCCGAGCGGCTGTGTGGCGTGATGTCCTCGTTCCGCCCGCCCGGGGCGGGCGCGCAGGCGCATCTCACCTACTCGCCCTACGTGGCGCCCGGCCTGCACGAGGGGCACAAGTGCGTCCGGGTCGACGCCCGGCTGTATGCCATCGAACCCATGGCCTACCACTTCCTGCGCGGCTTCGCCGCCGACAACCAGCTCAGCCTCCACGAAGACTCCTGACACGCGGCCTGAGGTTTTTCGGCCAAGTTGTCGATTAAAAAGACTTTTTTGCCACACCGCCCTTACCCGGTCCGGGGAGGCAGGGGCTAGAATTCGGCTGGGCGGCCAGCCGTGGGCGCGCCGTCCGCACAGGAGACCCCGAATGCCTTTCCCGGAACATTGGCGCGCCAGCTGGGGCGTGACCGAGATGGGACACCCGGGCAGCGCCGCGCTCGATGACCGACCCATGTTCCGGGTGGCCGATTTCGGTCTCGATCAGCGTCTGCTCACCCACGCCGACACCGTGCTGCGCCATGCGCGTCACAACCCGTATCGCTACGAGCTCGCGAGCAATCGCCAGCCGGGCGGGTTCGACATCGCCATGGTCGACATGACGGCGGCGGGTGCGCCGCAGGCGCTCGAAGACCTCCGCGGCCACGCGCTCACGCCGGCGCCGGGGGGTGTGGCGGCCCCGCCGGCCATCGTGCGCGTGGGCCGCCGCGCCGATGAGCAGCGCGGCCAGGATGAACTGCCGGTGAATGCCTTCACCCATGGCCTCATCCCGGCGCTGAACCGCGCGGTCGAGCACAGCCTGCTGAGTTCGCAGGGCCCATCGGCACGCGTCGGGGCCGCGGCAGGGCGAGCCCAGACCTCGGGCGCCGTGGCTGCCGCCGGCGCGGCCGCACAGGCAGGCGCCGCTGCGACGCAGCCGTCGGCCGTGCAGTCGCAGGCGGCCGAGAGCGATGACCCCGATGACGCGCCGTCGGCGCGCCGGCCGCGGGTGCTGGTGGTGGACGACAGCCCGACGGTGCGTCGCCAGCTGGCGGTGGCGCTGCACCGCATGGGTCTGGACAGCGAGGGCGTGAACTCGGCCCGCGAGGCGCTCGAGACGCTCGCGGTTCGCCACTACGAGATGGTGTTCGTGGACGTGGTGATGCCCGAGATGGACGGCTATCGGCTCACCCGGGAAATCAAGCGCAGCCGCACGCTGCGCCCGATGCCGGTGGTGATTCTCACCAGCCGGTCTTCACCCTTTGATCTGGCGCGTGGCGCGCTGGCCGGCTGCGACAGCTATCTGGTCAAGCCGGTGAGCATGCAGTCGCTGCGCGAGACCGTGGCCCGGCATCTGCACCGGGCCGGTCCGCCGAGCGCTTAGCCCTTCACGCGGCTGCGGTACTCGCCGGTGCGGGTGTCGATCTCGATCTTGTCGCCGATCTCGACGAAGGCCGGCACGGGCAGCTCGAAACCGGTGGGCTTGATGCGCGCCGGCTTCATGACCTTGCCCGAGGTGTCGCCCTTGACGGCGGGCTCGGTGTACTCCACCTCGCGCACGACGTTGTTGGGCATTTCCACTGAGATGGCCCGGCCCTCGTAGAAGGTGACCTCGCAGGGCATGCCGTCATCGATGTACTGCACCGCATCGCCCATGGACTCGGCCTCGACCTCGTACTGGTTGTACTCGGCGTCCATGAACACGTAGAGCGGATCGGCGAAGTACGAGTAGGTGACCTCGCGCTTGTCGAGCATCAGCACGTCGTACTTCTCGTCGGCCTTGGAGACGGTCTCGGTGCCGGAGTTGTTCAGCAGGTTCTTCAGCTTGAGCTTGACGACCGCCGCGTTGCGGCCCGACTTGTTGTATTCGGCCCGCAGCACGACCATCGGATCCTTGCCGATCATGATCACGTTGCCGGTGCGCAGTTCCTGGGCGAGCTTCATGGGGGTTTCCTTGGGGGCCGCGGGCTCTGGTGCCGGTCGCGGCGGGCTGGGAAAAGCCCTAGATTATAGCCTGGATCGGCAGTAGCTGACCAGTTGGGTGGCCAGATCGGGGGCCCTGGCCGCCTCGGCTGCGAGTGTCGCGGCGGCTGTTTCCAGGGCCGGCCAGGCAGCCTCGAGCATGGCCCAGGCGGGTGCCGGGTCGGTGCCCTCGCTCCAGGCCCGGCTGAAGGCCTCGATGGGCGCATCGGCGGCCGGCCAGGCGGGCTGTCGTCGCCAGGCGAGGAAGGCCTCGAGCTTGGCCTGGTGGGCGCCGTCGGCCTGACGGTAGGGCTGCCAGACCATGGGCCGGCCGGCCCACAGCGCCCGAATCCACGAGTCTTCGCCGCGCACCAGGTTCAGGTCGCAGCTCCAGAGCAGGCGGTCATAGTCGTCGATGTCGAGCCAGGGTGGCCGGGCCAGCACAAGGTGGCCGTGGCGGCTGCAGGCGGTGCCTGGGGGGGCGGCCCGGCGTGCCGAATCGGCCGCGATGGTCAGGCCAGGCGCGGCGGCCCGCTCGTCGGTATCGGCTGGGTGAGCGGCCAGGAAGGCCGCGAGCGCGGCCTCGGCCACGCCTTGCGGAATGACCGCGATGGTGGGGCCGGGTCCGGCGGCCAGGCGCCGCAGCAGCGGCAGCAGCGGGGCATCGGGGTAGCAGAACACCGACACGCGCCGCCCGGGCAGGGCGGGCAGGCCCATGGCCTGCCACCAGCGCGCCGCGGCGTCGCTGCGCCGGAAGGCGTCGCGGCGGGCGAGGAGGTCATGCTCGCGCAGCAGCCCGCCGGTGCCTGGCCGAAAGCCCGGAAAGAAGAAGTGCTCGCGCGCGCCATCGGCCGGCTTGATGGCGGCGAGCCCGTGGCAGCCGTCCACCCAGGCTTCGGCGCTGAGGTACTCGAGGTTGATCCACAGGGGCCGCGCCGGCGCGCCGGCGAGGCGCGCCCGCAGCCCCGGCGGAGGGTCGCACCCGAAGGCGCAGACCACGATGTCGGGGTCTGGAAGGCAGTCGGCCTCGTCGTCGGGCCAGGGCCGGACCGTCACCGCGGGTGCCGGGCGCCTGCCGTCGTCAGGCGTCAGGCCCGCCTCGCCTGCGGCGTGGCTGTCTGGCGCGCCAGGCGCCAGCTGGCGCAGCACATCGGGGCGGTCGATCCAGAGCGTGACCTGAATGCCGTGCTCTGCGGCGAGCTGCCTGGCCAGCCGCCAGCTCACCCCGGCATCGCCGTAGTTGTCGACCACCCGGCAGTAGAGATGCAGGCGCAGCCCGGGGTTGCCCGCCATGCGGCTCAGCCCGGCTTGCCGCCGAACAGATCGTCGAGGCGGGCTCGGGCCTGGGCCTGATTGCCGGCGCTGCCCGGCGCGTTGGGGTATTCCTCGGCGATGCGGTCGTCGAAGTAGGCCCCGGCGTTCGGGGCGGCGATCAGCCGCCGCCAGACCTCTTCCGGCACACCCTGATAGATGCGCACCGAGTGGTCGGCGAACACGATCTCCAGCCGCTGGGCGCGCCGGTCGTAGCTGGCGCTGCGCAGCTTGCCTCCCGAGAGCGGGCGCTGTTCCATGGCGGATTCTCCGGCCGGCGCGCCGCGCCCGCGACCCCGGGGCGCCATCGGCGACTGGCGATCCCCGCATAATAGCCACCTGCCTCGATCCGGAGACCGCCATGTTCTTCCCGCCTCAGCCCCCGATCCCGCTGCGCCGCCTGGCGGCCGAGGTGCGTGCCCAGACCACAAGCGCGCAGGCGCTGCTCGCGCAGACGCGTGAACGGGCCGCGGCCTCGCAGGCGCTCAACGCGATCGCGCATGCTGACTGGGAGGCCGCCGACGCCCAGGCCCGCGAACTCGATCGCCAGGCCCGCCAGTCGCCCACCCAGTGCGGCCCGCTGCATGGCCTGCCGATCAGCATCAAGGATCTCTACGCGGTGCGCGGCATGCCTACCCGTGCCGGCACCCGGGCCGCATTGCCCGATCTCGGGCGCGACGAGGCCGAGGCCGTCGCGCGGCTGCGCGAGGCCGGCGCGCTGCCCTTCGCCAAGACCAACATGCATGAGCTGGCGCTGGGCGCCACCGGCGAGAATGTCTGGACCGGCGATGTCTGCAACCCCTACGACCCTGCCCGGCAGGCAGGCGGCTCCTCCAGCGGCGCGGCCGTGGCCACCGCCTGCGGCGTGGGTCTGGCCGGCCTGGGCAGCGACACCGGGGGCTCGGTGCGCATTCCGGCCGCCTTCTGCGGCCTCACCGGGTTCAAGCCCAGCTACCAGGCGATCCCGCTGGGTGGCGCGCTGTACCTCTCGTTCACCTGCGACCATGCCGGCCCGATCGCGCCCACGGTGGATGACTGCGCGCTGCTCTTCGAGGTGATGGCCGCGCGCCGCGCTGATCACGGCACGGTGCCGCGCGCGCCCCGGCTGGCCCTGCCGGCGCGCTGGCTGGCGCCGCGCATGGATGCGGCGGTGGCCCAGGCCTTCGAGCGCGAACTGGCCACGCTGCGTGCGGCCGGGGCCGAGATCACCGAGGTGGAGCTTCCCGGGCTTGCCACCGCCTGGGAGCACTACACGCCCCTGGTGCGCGCCGAGGCGGCCTGGGTGCACCGCGCGGCCCTGGCGGCCGGCGATCCCGGATTCTCCCAACTGGTGCTGCCGCCCCTGAGCGCGGGGCGGGAGATTCCTGCAAGCGTCTACATCGAGGCGCTGCAGGCGCGGGCGGCGGTGCGTGCCGGCTTCCAGGCGCTGCTGCGCGATCACGACGCCATCATGCTGCCCACCTCGCCGGTGCTGCCGCCGCTGCGCGGTCAGACCGAGGTGGCGGTGGCCGGTGGCTCGCTCAGCACCCGCGAGGCAGTGCTCGGCCAGACCCTCGCCTTCAGCTTCGCGGGTCTGCCGGCGCTGGCCATGCCGATGGGGCTGGCGCAGGGCCTGCCGGTGTCGCTGCAACTCGTCGGCGCCTTCGATGCCGACGCCCGCCTGCTCGCGCTGGGCCGCTGGGTGGAGGGTCTGCCGGGGCGGGCCCGGCAGGCCTGAGCGGGCGGCAGCGCGGAGCGGTCCAGACCACGAAGCGCCGGGCCCGCCTCAGCTTGGTGGCGCCATCCTTGCCGCGAAGCCCCGATGGCGCCTCAGCGCGGCGCCATGCGGATCGCGCCGTCGAGGCGGATGGTCTCGCCGTTGAGCATCACGTTCTCGAAGATCTGCCGCACCATCTGCGCGTACTCCGAGGGGCGACCCAGCCGCGGCGGGAACGGCACCTGCTTGCCCAGGGACTCCTGCGCCGCCGGCGGCAGGCCCTGCAGCAGCGGCGTGAGGAACAGGCCGGGCGCGATGGTGCACACCCGGATGCCGTCACGGGCCAGGTCGCGCGCGATCGGCAGGGTCATGCCCACGATGCCGCCCTTCGAGGCCGAGTAGGCGGCCTGGCCGATCTGGCCGTCGAAGGCCGCCACCGAGGCGGTGTTGATGATCACGCCGCGCTCGCCGTCCTCGTTGGCCTCGCCCGCGCACATCGCCGTGGCCGCCAGTCGCAGCATGTTGAAGGAGCCGACCAGGTTCACGTTGATGACGCGGGTGAAGGCGGCCAGGGGGTGCGGGCCGTCCTTGCCCACGGTCTTGGTGGCGGTGCCGATGCCGGCGCAGTTGACCAGGCCGACCAGGCGACCCATGGCCTGCGCGGCGGCCACGGCCGCCTGACCGTCAGCTTCTGACGTGACATCGCAGCGCACGAAGCGGGCGGCGGCGCCGAGTTCGGCCACCATCGCATCGCCGGCGGCCTGGTTCACGTCGGCGATCAGCACCTTGCCGCCGGCCTCCACCACCATGCGGGCGGTGGCGCCACCCAGTCCCGACGCGCCACCGGTGACGATCACCACTTGGCCATTCAGATTCATCAGAGTCTCCTTGACGGGTTGAGAGAGGTTCAAATGCGAACGGCGCCTTGCGGGCGCCGTTGCGCGGGACGCGGCACCCGCGGGTGCCGGCCGGAGATTCAGGCGAAGCGCCCGATCAGTTCTTCTTCTCTTCGGCAGGCGCGGCAGCCGGCGCCGCCGGCGCGCTGCCGGCATCGGCGGGCGCTGTTGCGGGAGCCGCCGCCGGCGGGGTGGCCGGCGCCGCGGCCGGGGCGGACACGGCTGCCGGCGCGGCGCCATGGCCGGCCGCGGGTGCGCCACCCGGCTTGCCGTACATCACGCCCAGCAGCGGCACCAGCAGCAGGGCCACGATGTTGATGATCTTGATCAGCGGGTTGACCGCGGGGCCGGCGGTGTCCTTGTAGGGGTCACCCACGGTGTCGCCGGTGACCGCCGCCTTGTGCGCGTCAGAGCCCTTGCCGCCGTGGTTGCCTTCCTCGATGTACTTCTTGGCGTTGTCCCACGCGCCGCCGCCGGTGCACATGGAGATCGCGACGAACAGACCGGTGACGATCGTGCCCATCAGCAGGCCACCCAGCGCCTGCGGGCCGAGGATCAGGCCCACCGCCACCGGCACCAGCACCGGCAGGATCGAGGGGATGATCATCTCCTTGATCGCCGCGGTGGTGAGCAGGTCGACCGCCTTGCTGTAATCAGGCTTGGCGGTGCCTTCCATGATGCCCTTGATCTCGCGGAACTGGCGGCGAACCTCCTCGACCACTGACCCCGCCGAGCGGCCCACCGCCTCCATCGCCATGGCGCCGAAGAGGTAGGGGATCAGGCCGCCGATGAACAGGCCGACGATCACCATGTGGTTCGACAGGTCGAACACCGTGGGGATGCCCACCGACTCCAGCCCGTGGGTGTAGTCGGCAAACAGCACCAGGGAGGCCAGGCCCGCGGAGCCGATGGCGTAGCCCTTGGTGACCGCCTTGGTGGTGTTGCCCACCGCATCGAGCGGGTCGGTGATGTCACGCACCGCCGAGGGCAGCTCGGCCATCTCGGCGATGCCGCCGGCGTTGTCGGTGATGGGGCCGTAGGCGTCGAGCGCGACCACGATGCCGGCCATGGACAGCATGGAGGTGGCCGCCACGGCCACGCCGTAGAGCCCGCCGAGCCCGAACGAGGCGAGGATGGCCGCGCAGACCATCAGCACCGGCCAGGCGGTGGACTTCATCGACACCGCGATGCCGGCGATGATGTTGGTGGCATGGCCCGTGGTGGACGACTGCGCGACGTAGCGCACCGGGTGGTACTCGGTGCCGGTGTAGTACTCGGTCACCCAGACGATCAGCCCGGTGAGCACCAGACCCACCACCGTGCACAGCCACAGGTTCATCACCGACAGGCCGCTGGCGGCCAGATCGGCACCGCCGAACACCCAGGCGGTGATCGGGTAGGCCGCGATCACCGCGATCACGCCCGCCACCACCAGACCCTTGTACAGGGCGTTCATGATCTTGCCGCCGGGCGAGGCCTTGACGAACATCACGCCGATGATCGACGCGATGATCGAGAAGCCGCCGAGCACCAGCGGGTAGATCACCGCCTGGCCCTCGACACCTTTCACCATCAGCGCACCCAGCAGCATGGTGGCGATGAGCGTGACCGCGTAGGTCTCGAACAGGTCGGCCGCCATGCCCGCGCAGTCACCGACGTTGTCGCCCACGTTGTCGGCGATCACCGCGGGGTTGCGGGGATCGTCCTCGGGGATGCCGGCCTCCACCTTGCCGACCAGGTCAGCGCCGACGTCGGCGCCCTTGGTGAAGATGCCGCCGCCCAGTCGCGCGAAGATCGAGATCAGGGACGAACCGAAGGCCAGACCCACCAGCGGCTTGAGCACGGTGTGCAGATCGGCGCCCTTGGCGTCGATGCCGCCGAGCACCGCGTAGTAGCCGGCCACGCCGAGCAGGCCCAGACCCACCACCAGCATGCCGGTGATCGCGCCGCCCTTGAAGGCGACGTCAAGCGCCTGGTTCAGACCCTGGGTGGCCGCCTGGGCGGTGCGCACGTTGGCCCGCACCGACACGTTCATGCCGATGTAGCCGGCGGCGCCCGACAGGATCGCGCCCAGCGCGAAGCCGATCGCGGTGGGCCAGCCCAGGCCGGGCACCAGGCCCAGCACGAAGAAGAGCACCACGCCGACGATGCCGATGGTGCGGTACTGGCGGTTCAGGTACGCCTGGGCGCCGGCCTGGATGGCGGCGGCGATCTCCTGCATGCGCGCGTTGCCGGCGGGCAGGGCCAGGATGGTACGGCTCGTGGCGATGCCATAGATGACGGCGACCACGCCGCAGACCAGGGCGAACCACAGGCCTGTTGAGACTGCTGACATCGGACTCTCTCCTGCGTTTTATTGTGGATTGGAACTGGGAAGCCTTCTGACGGGCACGCGATTCTGCGCAAACGCCCGTCGCGTTGGCAAGCCGAGGCGCCCGCGATGCGGAGCGCTCGGCTGAAACCGGACTAGCGCAGGGCTTCGAAGGCCCGGTCGCGGATGGTTTCGACCGGCCCGATGCCCGCGATCTTGCGGTAGGCCGGGGCACCCGGCGCGCCGCTGCTGGCCCATTGCCCGTAGTAGCCCACCAGCACGCTGGTCTGCGCGTGGTAGACCTCGAGGCGCTTGCGGACGGTGTCCTCGCGATCGTCGTCGCGCTGGATCAGGGGCTCGCCGGTGACGTCATCGCGACCCTCGGCCTTCGGCGGATTGAACCGCACGTGGTAGGTGCGGCCGCTGCCGACGTGCACCCGCCGCCCGCTCATCCGCTCGATGATCTCGGTGTCGGGCACGTCGATCTCGAGCACGAAGTCGATGGCCACGCCCGCCGCCTTCATGGCGTCGGCCTGCGGGATGGTGCGCGGGAATCCGTCGAACAGGTAGCCGTCGCGGCAGTCGGGTTCGGCGAGTCGGTCCTTGACCAGGCCGATGATGATGTCGTCGGACACCAGCCCGCCCGAATCCATGACCTTCTTGGCGGCCACCCCCAGCGGGGTGCCTGCCTTGACCGCGGCCCGGAGCATGTCGCCGGTGGAGATCTGCGGGATGCGGAACTTCTCCTTGATGTAGGCGGCCTGGGTGCCCTTGCCTGCGCCCGGCGGCCCGAGAAGGATCAATCGCATGAATGCAACCTGGAAGTATGTTGGCGGGACGTCCTGCGGGCCTGCGCCTGGGCGCCGTCACGCAGCGTCAGTGCGCTGATGCGCGGCTTTGCGCCCGGAAAGGTATCGCCAAAGCCGCCCCAGGGTCAAACCGCGCCCGCCGCCACCAGAGCGCGAACCCGCTCGAGATCCGCCGGTGTGTCGACCCCCGGCGCGGGTGCGCTCTCGAGCGTGATCACGGCGATCGGGTGACCGTGCCATTGCACGCGCAACTGCTCCAGCGACTCGATGCCCTCGAGCGGCGAGCGCGGCAGGCTGGGGTAGCGCCGCAGGAATCCGGCCCGGTAGGCGTACAGGCCCACATGGCGCAGCACGGGCGCCGCCCGCAGCGCCGCTGAGAGCGCAGCTTCGGCGGGGGCCTCGGTGCCAACGGGCGCGTCGCGCTCGAACGGGATCGGCGCGCGCGAGAAGTAGAGCGCGCGCCCGCGGGCATCGAGGACCACCTTCACGACGTTCGGATTGAGGTAGTCGGTGCGCGTGTCGATCGGGTGGGCCGCCGTGGCCATCGGGCAGTCGGGCTGCTCGGCCAGGGCCCGGGCGACGCGCGCCAGCACGGCGGGTTCGATCAGCGGTTCGTCGCCCTGCAGATTGACCACCACCGCGTCGTCGGCCAGGCCCAGGCGCTCGACCGCCTCGGCAAGACGATCGGAGCCGGAGGCATGATCCTCGCGGGTCATGACATGGGCCACCCCGTGGGCTGCGCAAGCCTGGCCCACGGCGACCGAGTCGGTGGCCACCACCACGCGCGAGGCGCCGCTGCGGGCCGCGCGCTGCGCGACGCGAACGATCATCGGCAGGCCGCCGATGTCGGCCAGAGGCTTGCCCGGCAGCCTGCTGGAGGCCATGCGGGCCGGGATCAGCGCGATGAACGCGGGGTCGGCGCGATCGGTCATGGCGGCGTGGCGCCCGGCCTCATTCGGCAAGGCGGCGAGCCTCGTCCTCGAGCATCACCGGGATGCCGTCGCGAATCGGAAAGGCGAGTCGGTCGTGCTCGCAGACCAGTTCGGCGGCATCGCGCTCGAACCGCAGCGGGCCCTTGCACAGCGGGCACACCAGGATGTCAATCAGTCGATGATCCACTCAGCCTGTCCTCCAGCCAGTCGACCAGCGCCGGGTCGGGGTGCGCCCGCACCTCGAGATACCAGCAGCGCGGGTCGTCGAACGACTCGAATTTTACGGCGTCCTTGGCGGTCATGACGATCACCTCGGCCTGCGGCGGCAGCAGCGATGGGTCTGCGAGCCCGTGATCGGGCAGCACGCGGGTGCCGGCCAGACTCAGGCCGCTGTCGCGGGCCAGCGCGAAGAAGCGTTCGGGTTGGGCGATGCCGGCCAGGGCATGCACCGGCTTGCCGCGGCAGAACTGCGCGAAATCCTCGAGCGCCAGCGATCGCGCGTCATCGGTCATGCCGTCGGCCGGGGGCAGGCCCGTGCCGAGCTTCGCATCGGTCCGCAAGACGCGTCGCCACGCGTTCGGCCGCAGCCGGAAGGTGAAGCGTCGATCGGGCAATACCGGCGCGTCGCCGGGCGCGGCGCACAGCCGCAACGCCGGCGCGGCCGAGTCCGTCGGGCCGGCGGGCTGGCGCCAGACCAGCGCATCCATGCTGGCCAGGTGCGCGAGCGGCTCGCGCAGCGGGCCCGCCGGCAGCAGCCGCCCGTTGCCGGCACCCCGTTCGTCGAACACCGCGATCTCCAGGGTGCGCGCAAGCCCCGGGTGCTGCAGGCCGTCGTCGCTGATCACGATCTCGGTCTCGGGGTGTGTGGCCGTCAGCAGGGCGAGCGCCAAGGCGCGCTGGCGCGCGCAGGCCACCGGCACGCCACTGGCGCGGGCGAGCAGCACCGGCTCGTCGCCATGCTCGCGGGCCTCGTCGGTGATGCCCACCAGGCGCGGATCGTCACGTTGCGCGCGGTGGCCGCGCGCAATGATGCCCACCTTCCAGCCCCGCGCCGACAAGGCGCGGGCGAGTTCGGCGACGAGCGGCGTCTTGCCGGTGCCGCCGACCACCAGGTTGCCCACCACCACCACTGCGGGCCGATGTCCGGGCGCAAGGCGCCGCACCCTCGCCCGCCGTTGTCGGCTGACCGATGCGGTCAGCCCGCTCAGCGGCAGCAGCAGGCCGCGATCCAGCCAGTCTGACGGCCGCGCTGGCGATCCGAACCAGCGCCGGAGCAGCCACGATTCCAGCCTCAGGCGCAGCCGCTCGGCAAGCGGGGGCGCCGGCATCTCGCGGCGCGCGTGGCTCAGCGCTGCCCCGTGCCGGATGCCTGCGCGGCGAAGGTGACCCGGCTCAGGCCGGCCAGCCGCGCCGCCTCCAGGACGTTGACCACCGACTGGTGGCTCGCGCCGGCATCGGCGTTGATCACCAGGGTGACGTCGCTGCGGCCGTTGGCGGCGCGCTGCAGCGCCTGCGCGAAGCCGCTCGGGCTGTCATAGGCCCGGATCTTGTCCTCGATCGCGTAGCGGCCCTCGGCCGAGACGGTCACCATCAGTTCCCGCGGCCGCTCGGCGGGCTTTTCCGCCCCTGCCGAGGGCAGGTTGACGCCCAGCGCGGTGAACCGGGTGTAGGTGGTGGTGACCATGAGAAAGATCAGGATCACCAGGAGCAGGTCGATCAACGGGATGAAGTTGATCTCCGGTTCGTCACGCGGCGTGCTGCGGCGAAAGTTCATCGGGGTGCTCGCGGTTCAGGCACGCGGCTTGCCGGCCGCTTCGGCGCGCGCCGCCCGCGCCTGCTCGTGATGGATCCGGATCGCATCGAGCAGGCGAATGGACTGCTGTTCCATCTCGATCAGCAGCCCGTCGACCCGCGCGCGGAAGTGGCGGTAGGCGATCATCGCCGGGATCGCGATGATCAGGCCGAACGCGGTGTTGTAGAGCGCCACCGAGATGCCGTGGGCGAGCTGCTGCGGGTTCGTGCCGGCGGGCGCCTGGGCGCCGAAGATCTCGATCATGCCCACCACGGTGCCGAAGAGCCCCATCAGCGGCGCCATGGAGGCCACGGTGCCCAGCGCCGACAGGTACTTCTCGAGTTCGTGGGCCGCCGCCCGGCCGGTTTCCTCCATGGCCTGCTTGATCACTTCCCGGGGCGCGAACTCATGACGCAGTCCGGCGGCGAAGATCCGGCCCAGAGGCGCGCTGCCCTCGAGCTTCTGGATCATGTCGGGGGTGATCTGCTGTGCCCGGTGCATGGCCAGCACATCGTCGAGCAGACGCGGCGGCACGACCCGGGACCGTTTCAGCGACAGCGAGCGTTCGACAATGAGCGCGACCGCCACCACCGACGCCAGGATCAGGAACCACACCGGCCAGCCGGCCGCCTGGATCAGGGAAAACAAGGGTGCGCTCCGCGGTCGAGGACTGAGTTGCCCGGCATTGTCCGGTGTTTCCGCGGGCGCGGGCAAGTTGGCCGGCCGGCGGCGGTGGCGCCCGTCGGCCGGCGCTATGATCTGTCAACAAAACCCGTGGACAAAGATGTGGATATCCAGGCCTCATCGGGCCGGAACCCGCGTCAGATGGGGCTCCACGATCCCTGCCGAATTTTTCCGCATCAAAATAATCAATATAAAACAGTGACTTGCACGGATTTCCATGGTTTCTGGCGGGGTCTCGCGCCAGCGGCAGCCAGCCGCGCCCCATGTGGACAGCCTCGGCCTGAAAACCCGCATGGCCGTTGAGCTTCCCGGCGAGGGCACCGGCTCGGGCGGTGCCGTCATCAGTGTCAGCCAGCTCAACTGGATGGTGGCGGGCCTGATCGAATCCGGCCTGCCCTCGGTCTGGGTCGGCGGCGAGATTTCCAACGTCACCCGGGCGGCCAGCGGCCACTGGTACTTCACCCTGAAGGACGCCGCCGCCCAGGTGCGTTGCGTGATGTTCCGGCACAAGGCGCAGGCCGTGGGCTTCCAGCCCCGCGAGGGGGATCGCGTCGAGGCGCGCGGTCTGGCGGGCCTGTACCAGCCCCGGGGCGACTTCCAGCTCGGCGTCGAGCAGCTGCGCCGGGCTGGCGCGGGCGACCTCCATCAGCAGTTCCTGCGCATACGCGACCGCCTGCTCGCCGAGGGCCTGCTCGCGCCGCAGCGCAAGCGCGCGCTGCCGGTCCATCCTCGGCGCATCGGCGTGATCACCTCGCCCCAGGCGGCTGCCCTGCGCGACGTGCTGGCCGTGCTGCGCGATCGTGCCCCGCACGTCGCGGTCATCCTCTACCCCTCCCCGGTGCAGGGCGCGGACGCGCCCGCCGCCCTGATCCGGGCGCTGGCCACTGCCGCCCGGCGCCACGAGTGCGACCTGCTGCTGCTCGTGCGCGGCGGCGGCTCGATCGAGGATCTCTGGGCCTTCAACGACGAGGCGCTGGCGCGGGCGATCGCCGCCAGCCCTGTGCCGGTGGTGAGCGGGGTGGGCCATGAGACCGACACCACCATCGCCGACTTCGTGGCCGACCTGCGCGCGCCCACGCCCACGGCGGCCGCCGTGATGGTCACGCCGCGACGGGACGAGCTTCTCGCCACCCTCGCGCAGACGGCCGGCCGTCTGGCGCGGGCCACCGGCCGCGCATTCGACACCCGTGAGCAGCGGCTCGACCTCGCTGCCGCCCGACTGCGTCCGCCCTCGGCCCAGTGGGCCTTGCGCGCCCAGGCCCTCCAGGGGCTCGCCGGGCGACTGCAGCGGGCCGCGGTGCAGCGCCTCGATCGCGGCGAACGCCGGCTCGACCATGCCGTTGCCCGACTGCGGCCGCCCGACTGGTTCGCTGCCCGCCAGCGCCTGGCATCGGATACGCAGCGCCTCGCCATGGCATTCGACCGCGCGCTGGCCGGCCGCGCCGACCGGCTCCAGGGCCTGGCGCAGCAACTCGAGCTGGTCAGCCCCCAGGCAGTGCTGGCCCGCGGCTATGCGATCCTGCAGCGCGCCGACGGCTCGGTGGTTCGGCGCGCCGCCGAGGTGGCGGCGGGCGAACCGATCCGCGCGGCGCTGGCCGAAGGGGCGCTCGAGCTCACCGTGCGCTCGTCGAGTCCCCCCGGACCACGCGGATTGCGTTGAGGGGCGCCGGCCTTCTGGCCTAGAATCGCGGGCTCGCCCAGCCCCCGCGGCTCACCCAACCCCTTGCCCACAGGACGCCTCATGGAACACACCCTGCCGCCGCTGCCCTACGCCGCCGATGCGCTCGCGCCGCACATCTCGAAGGAAACCTTCGAGTACCACCACGGCAAGCATCATCAGGCCTATGTCACCAACCTGAACAACCTGATCAAGGGCACCGAGTTCGAGTCCCTGGGCCTCGAGGACATCGTGCGCAAGTCCTCGGGCGGCGTGTTCAACAATGCCGCCCAGGTGTGGAACCACACCTTCTTCTGGCACAGCATGAAGCCTGCCGGCGGCGGCGAGCCCACCGGCGCCCTGGCCGATGCGATCAACCGCAAGTGGGGTTCTTTCGCGGCCTTCAAGGAGGCCTTCACCAAGAGCGCGGTGGGCAACTTCGGTTCCGGCTGGACCTGGCTGGTCAAGAAGCCCGACGGCTCGGTGGACATCGTCAATACCTCCAACGCCGGCAGCACTCTGACCGGGGCCGACAAGGCGCTGCTCACCATCGATGTCTGGGAGCACGCGTACTACGTCGATTACCGGAATGCCCGGCCGAAGTTCGTCGAGACCTTCCTGAACAGCCTGGCGAACTGGGATTTCGCCGCGCGCAACTTCGCCTGATCACGGCCCTTGCCGGGCGCTGTGGCGCCCGGCGATCGCGTCACTCGGGCTGGAACATGCCCTTGGGGCCGCTCAGGCGGCTGCCTTCCTTCAGGCTGCGCCGGGCAAACCAGCCCTGCTCCATCTCCAGCACATAGCGCACCGGCTTGGCCGAGCAGTGGCTGTCGTCGCTGAACGGCTGCATGTCGGCGATGTTCACGATCCGGCCGGCGTCGTCAATGAACGCCGCTGACAGCGGAATTCGGGTGTTTCGCATCCAGAAGCACTGACGCGAGCGATCCTCGAACACGAAGATCATGCCGTGGTTGGGCGCGAGCGCGTCGCGGTACATGAGGCCGCGCGCCCGGGTGGCGAAGTCGGCCGCGACCTCGGCCTTGATCAGGTGGATGCCCGCCTGCAGTTCCACTCTGGGAAGAGCCTGGGGCCGGGTGTTCGGGGGGGTGTCCTGAGCCGCTGCAGGCATCGCGCCTGACAGCAGCAGCGCTGCGGCGAGCAGCCAGGCCATGGGGTGGAGGTTCATGCGCGCCGTCTCCGGGTGCCGGATACCGCCGCGCGACTGGCGGCGGCACCATGAAAAAAGGCAGGGGAGAACCCCTGCCTTTGATCGACCGAAGCGTCGATTACTTCTTGGCTTCGGCTTTCTTCTCGTCTTTCTTGGCGGCGGCGGGGGCCGGCTTCTTCTCGTCGGCTTTCTTGTCCTGGGCGTAGACGGCGCCGGTGGCGAACATGGCGGCGATCAGAGCGGCGATCAGTTTGGTCATGGCATCCTCGGATGGTTTTGATGGATTGAAAGGGACCTTGCGGTCCTCTCCTGTAACGCACTCGGAAGCGGTCCGTTGACACGAGAGCGCGGAGTTTAGCCCGAGCCCGGCGGCGAGCGTGTCCGGGGTGGCGGTTTTGCAACAGAGCGCCAGGCCCGCTCGGCGGCCGGACAATCCGGTTCCTCGGGCGCGGATCCGGGCCTTGGCGGGCAGCGCTCTATAATCGTGCCGCGCAGCAAAACCCACCGAGCGTCTCTTCAGGGGTGCCCCAACCATGTACAAGCACATCAAGATCCCGACCACCGGCGAGAAGATCAAGGTCAACGCCGATTTCTCGCTCCAGGTCCCCGACAACCCCATCATTCCCTACATCGAGGGAGACGGGACCGGCTTCGACATCACCCCGGTGATGATCAAGGTGGTCGATGCCGCCGTGGCCAAGGCCTACGCCGGCAAGCGCCGCATCCACTGGATGGAGATCTACGCCGGCGAGAAGTCCACGAAGGTCTACGGGCCCGACGTCTGGCTGCCCGAAGAGACCCTGCACGCCCTGCGCGAGTACGTCGTGTCGATCAAGGGCCCGCTCACCACGCCGGTGGGCGGCGGCATCCGGTCGCTGAACGTCGCGCTGCGTCAGGAACTCGACCTGTACGTCTGCCTGCGGCCCATCCAGTACTTCAAGGGTGTGCCCTCGCCCCTGAAGGAGCCCGAGAAGACCAACATGGTCATCTTCCGGGAGAACTCCGAGGACATCTACGCCGGCATCGAGTACGAGGCCGAGTCGGACAAGGCCCGCAAGCTGATCCGGTTCCTGATCGACGAGATGGGCGTCAAGAAGATCCGTTTCCCCGATACCTCCGGCATCGGCATCAAGCCGGTCTCGCGCGAGGGCACCGAGCGCCTGGTGCGCAAGGCCATCCAGTACGCCATCGACAATGACAAGCCCAGTGTCACCCTGGTGCACAAGGGCAACATCATGAAGTTCACCGAAGGCGGCTTCCGTGACTGGGGGTATGCCCTGGCCCAGCGCGAATTCGGCGCCCAGCTCATCGATGGCGGGCCGTGGTGCCAGTTCAAGAACCCGCGCACCGGTCGCGAGATCGTGGTCAAGGACAGCATCGCTGACGCCTTCCTGCAGCAGATCCTGCTGCGGCCGGCGGAGTACTCGGTGATCGCCACCCTCAACCTGAACGGCGACTACGTGTCCGATGCGCTCGCCGCGCAGGTGGGTGGCATCGGCATCGCCCCGGGCGCCAACATGAGCGACTCGGTGGCCTGCTTCGAGGCCACGCACGGCACGGCGCCCAAGTACGCCGGCAAGGACTACGTCAACCCGGGCTCCGAGATCCTTTCGGCCGAGATGATGCTGCGTCACATGGGCTGGATCGAGGCCGCCGACCTCATCATCTCGTCCATGGAGAAGTCCATCGCCAGCAAGAAGGTCACCTATGACTTCGCGCGGCTGATGGATGGCGCCACCCAGGTGTCCTGCTCGGGCTTCGGGCAGGTGATGATCGACCACATGTGACGCCCCGGCGCCGACGGGCGCCGCAGTGTCTCAGGGCCCCGACCCGGTGCTGCCGGCTCGGGGCTTTCTGTTTCTG
>JBAWWD010000001.1:0-312418 GCA_037146935.1 Burkholderiales bacterium | reverse complement strand
GGCGCCTCGCCCTGGGCGGCGGCCGGGCTGGCGGTGCTGGCCTTCGGGCTGCTGCTGCTGTGGCTGGCCGGCGATCGTCAGCTCGCGCTGGTCGCGCTTGGCGGGTTTGCCGCGGCCGCGCTCGTGTTCGCGCTCGCCGCGTGGGTGGCCATGCGCGTGGCCGGCAGCCTGCGCCATGCGCCGGCGCTGCTCTCGGGCAGTCCGGCGCTGCGGCTGGCGCTGGCATCCTGGTCGCGGCGCCGGGGCGCGGCCGTGGTCCAGACCGCCGCGCTCGCGGTGGGCATGATGGCGCTGATGCTGCTCACGGTCACGCGCAACGATCTGCTCGCCAGCTGGCAGAAGGCCAGTCCGCCCGACGCGCCCGACCGCTTCGTGATCAACATCCAGCCCGACCAGCGCGAGCCGGTGAGCGCCGTGCTGCGCGAGGCCGGGGTGCGCGACCCTCAGGTCTGGCCGATGATCCGCGCCCGGCTCGTGGCGGTGAATGACCGGCCGGTGCGCGCCGACCAGTACACCGACGAGCGGGCGCAGCGCCTGCTCGATCGTGAATTCAACCTCTCGTACACGGCCGAGCTTCCGGCGTACAACCGCCTGATCGCCGGGCGCTGGTTCGACACGCCCGATGCCCCGGAGGTCTCGGTGGAGTCGGGCATCCTCAAGACCCTGGGTCTGGCCCTGGGCGATCAGCTCAGCTTCGATATCGCCGGTCGGGTCATCCAGGCCCGGATCGGCAGCGTGCGCAAGCTGGCCTGGGACTCCATGCAGGTGAACTTCTTCATGATCGTCTCGCCAGGGCTGGCGGCCCAGGCGCCGCAGACCCTGATCACCGCGGTGCGCCAGCCGCCGGGGGCGCCGCCCCTGGAGCAGACGCTGGTGGCGCGCTTTCCCAATCTCACGGTGTTCGACACCGGCAACATCGTGCGGCAGGTGCAGTCGATGCTCGGCCAGGTGGTCAGCGCGATCGAACTGCTGTTCCTGCTGACGCTCGCCGCCGGCGTGGTCGTCCTCTACACCGCGCTGGCCGGTTCGCGTGACGAGCGGGTGCGCGAGGCGGCGCTGATGCGCGCCCTGGGCGCTTCGCGGGCGCAGCTCGCGCGGGCCCAGCACTGGGAGCTCGGCCTGTCGGGCGGGCTTGCCGGGCTGCTCGCGGCCGGCGGCGCCATGGCCACCGGCTGGGCGCTGGCCGCCCAGGCATTCCAGTTCGAGTACCAGCCCCGCTGGGAGACCCTTGCCCTGGGGGCTGTCGCGGGCGCGCTCATCGCCATGCTCACCGGCTGGGTCGGCCTGCGCGGCGTGTTGCGCGCCCCGCCCCTGGCCAGCCTTCGTCAGGCCTGAGGGCCACCATCTCGCACTCATGACCGCTGCCGACACCCCTCACACCGAAGACCGCCCCGCCGGCGGTGAAGACCCGACCGTGCCCTTTCATCTGCTGGGCGGCGAGCCCGGCGTGCGCGAGCTGGTCGATCGCTTCTATGACCTGATGGCCATCGACGAGCGATTCGTGCACATCCGCGCGCTGCATCCCAACACCCTGGATGACTCCCGCGACAAGCTCTTCTGGTTCCTGTGCGGCTGGCTCGGTGGGCCGCCGCACTACGAGGCGCGGTTCGGTCATCCGCGCCTGCGCGCCCGGCACCTGCCGTTTCCGATCGCCTCGCGCGAGCGCGACGAATGGCTGCTGTGCATGGCGCAGGCCATGAGCGATCGGGGCGTGGTCTCGCCGCTCTTCGAGCGTCTGCTTCAGGCCTTTCATGGCACCGCCGACTGGATGCGCAACCGGCCGGACGTCTGACCCCCGGGGCTGGCCTGATCCGGTATCCCTGGTCGGATCGCGGTTTTCACATCGCGGGATTTTGATTTCTCATCATGGGATTTTCTCGGTGCGACGCCGCACCGGGATTTTCCATGACGGAATAAGTCATTCCTCGATGTGAAATTCTGATTTCAACCTGATGTTTTACAAGGGAAATTTAGTTGGGATTTCCTGAGCCGGATGGGTGTTGCTGTGCACCATGCCGGGTTACTGTCTTGTCATGTTGTTTGCCGACGCCGGCGCCAGAACCGGCACGGTCGCGCAGTCAGTCTCTTCCCGGATACCAACCCCTCAGGAGTGCCTCATGTCCTCACGCGAACTCGAAGCCCAGAAACTGCAGAAGGAATGGTCTGAAAGCCCCCGCTGGCGCGGGATCAAGCGCGGCTACAGCGCTGACGATGTCATCCGCCTGCGCGGCTCGATCGCGGTGGAGCACACGCTGGCCCGGCGCGGCGCCGAGAAGCTCTGGCGGCTGATCAACGACGAGCCCTTCGTCAATTCGCTGGGCGCCCTCACCGGCAACCAGGCCATGCAGCAGGTCAAGGCCGGCCTGAAGGCCATCTACCTGTCGGGCTGGCAGGTCGCGGGCGACGCCAACCTGGCCGGCGAGATGTATCCCGATCAGTCGCTGTATCCCGCCAACTCGGTGCCCTCGGTGGTCCGCCGGATCAACAACACGCTCACCCGTGCCGACCAGATCCAGTGGATGGAAGGCAAGAACCCGAACGATCCCGGCTACGTCGACTACTTCGCGCCGATCGTGGCCGATGCCGAGGCCGGTTTCGGCGGCGTGCTCAACGCCTTCGAGCTCATGAAGTCCATGATCGATGCCGGCGCCGCGGGCGTGCACTTCGAGGACCAGCTCGCCTCGGTCAAGAAGTGCGGCCACATGGGCGGCAAGGTGCTCGTGCCCACCCGCGAGAACGTCGCCAAGCTGGTGGCTGCCCGCCTGGCGGCCGACGTGATGGGCGTGCCCACCATCCTGCTGGCCCGCACCGATGCCGAGGCGGCCGATCTGGTGACCTCCGACGTCGACGAGAACGACCGCCCCTTCCTCACCGGCGAGCGCACCATCGAGGGCTTCTACCGCACCCGCAACGGCTTTGACCAGGCGGTGTCGCGCGGCCTGGCCTACGCGCCCTATGCTGACCTGATCTGGTGCGAGACCGGTACCCCCGACCTGAAGTTCGCCCGCGACTTCGCCGAGGCGATCCACAAGCAGTTCCCGGGCAAGATGCTGTCGTACAACTGCTCGCCCTCGTTCAACTGGAAGAAGAACCTCGACGAGTCCACCATCGCCAAGTTCCAGCGCGAACTCGGTGCCATGGGCTACAAGTTCCAGTTCATCACGCTGGCCGGCTTCCACAGCCTGAACTACTCGATGTTCAACCTGGCTCACGGCTATGCCCGCAACCAGATGAGCGCCTTCGTCGAGCTGCAGGAAGCCGAGTTCGCGGCGGCCGAGCGCGGCTTCACCGCGGTCAAGCACCAGCGTGAGGTCGGCACCGGCTACTTCGACGCGGTGACCACCACCGTCGAGCGCGAGGCCTCCACCGCGGCGCTCAAGGGCTCCACCGAAGACGAGCAGTTCTTCGAGGACGGCCGCCGCAAGGCCGCCTGAGCGACGTCCGGGGCCGCCGCAGGGCGGCCCGTGCGTGACCGCAAACCCGGGGGGTGACGCTCCCCGGGTTTTTTCTTTTCGGCCTTGCCGGCGATCTACACTGTCGGGTTGACCGATCGCCATGCCCGACCGACTTTCGTCCGCCACGCCTTCGCCCGAGCCCGCCCCTGACCCGTCGGTGCCCGGCCCCGAAGCGGCGCTGGTGCACCGCGCGCTGGCGCTGGCCTGGACGCCGCGGCACCGCAAGTGGGTGATCGACCTGCTGCGCCGGCTCGAGGTTCGCACCTCGCGCGGGGTCTACTTCGGCCAGGCCGACGTCGACGAATGCCTGCTCGCGCTCGCCGAGCGCGGGCTCGTCGCCCGCTCCGACCAGGGCTGGCAGTGCGTGCCGGCCACGCGGGCGATGGTGTTCCGGCGCGCGCTGGGCTCGCCGGATTTCCGCCGCTGGCGTGACGCGGTGCTGCTGGCTGACGGCCTGTTCCTGGACCGCGGCTGGGTGCATTTCACCGGCGCGGCCATGGCGGTGACCGCCGCGCGGCTGGTGTTCTACGGCGGCGATGGCCTGGATCGCTGGCGGCTGATCGAGCAGGCCGGCCAGGCCTTGCCCGACTGGTCGCAGGTGATCGACCAGGTCGCGCTCAGCGGTTTCGATGCCGAGAGCTTCGCGTGCGCCGAGCCCCAGCTCGCCGCCTCGATGCTGGGGGTGGCCATCGACTTCGGGCTGCGGGTGCTGCACCCCGCGTTGCCTGCGGTGCTGGTCTGCGCCCGAGAGCGGCTGGCGCGCGGCGGCACGCTGGCCTCCGAGGGCCTGGCGGTGCGGGTGGCCGAGGCGCTGGTGCTCGCCGGCCGCGGTGACGAGGCCCGGGCCCTGGTGTCAGGGCGCGAGGATGGTCAGGCGCGCGCGCTGCGCGCCGCGGTCCTGGCCACCGAGGGCCGCTGGGATGCCGCCGCGGCTGCCTTCGAGGATGCGCTCGCCCTGCGTCGCACCGAGAGCGGTCAGCGCAAGCGGCTGCTCGCCGAGACCATCGCCTGGCTCTATCCGATGTGCCTGTTCGCCAGCCGCGATCCGGCGCGGGTGGCGCTGGCCCGGCGCTTCTGCGCGGCCGAGGCGGGCACGCGCAAGGCCCAGGACGAGACCACCTGGGGGCGCTGGATGAAGGCGGCGGACATCCGCCTGGGCGACGAGGCGCCGGATCCCGGCTTCGGCGAGCTGCATGCCTGGTTCGGCACCCGGCCACTGCTGTCCTGGACCCAGCGCATCATGCTGCGGGCCTGGCTGCTCGGGTCTCAGCCATCCGCGCCGGCGCTCCCCTCGCAGGACGATGCCCCGGGCGCGGTGGTGGGGCGCGATCCGGCCCTGGCCCGCGCTGCCGCCCGCGCCGCCCTCGGGCGCGCGCTGGAGCAGACCGGCCTGGCCTGGCTCGCGCAGCAACTGCGCAGCGCCGAGCAGGTGCTCGAGGGCCGGCCGCCGGAGCAGCCCTTCTTCGCCGGCGGCCAGGGCGAGGCCTGGCGTGACGCGCTCGCCGCGATCGCGGCGCTCGGCGGCGCCGACGAGTCCGATGCCGCGGCGCCGGCGGCCGCCTCGCGTCTGGTCTGGTCGATCGATCGCGACAGCAATGGCCGCGTGATCGCCATCGAGCCTCTGGAGCAGAAGCGCGGCGCCCGCGACTGGAACAAGCCGCGGCCGCTGTCGCTCGCGCGCTTGGCGCGCAGCGCCGACCTGCCTGCCGACGACGCCCGCGTGGCGCGCGCGGTGCGCCAGTCGCGCGGCTATGGCGCGGCGCACGTGCTCGACATCGCGTCGGCCGCGGCGGCGCTTGCCGGTCATCCGCGGGTGGTGCTTGCCGAGGATCCCGAGCGCTTCGTGGTGCTCGCCGAGGAGCCGCCGGATGTGCGCCTCGAAGCCGTCGATGGCCACTGGGAGCTGCGCTTCGAGCCCGATCTGGTGCGGCTTTCCGGCCAGGGGCCGGGCTTCGAGTTCGACGCCCATGGCGCGGTGCGCGGCGGCGGTCTGCCCCTGGACGGCGCGGTGTTCGTGCTGCCTGGTCAGCCCGGCCATGCCCGGCTGATCCGCATCACCGCCGCGCATCGCCGGGTGGCGGCGCTGGCCGCCGGCGGCTTGCGGGTGCCGCAGAGCGCGGCCCAGGAGCTGCAGTCGGCGCTGCCCGCGCTGGCCACGCACTTTCGCCTGCGGGCCGATCAGGCCCATGGCGCGCAGTCGGTCAGCGCGAGCGGCCGGCTGCGCGCCGAGCTCGCGCCGGTGGGGCAGGGCGTGCGTCTTCGCCTGGTGAGCGCGCCGCTGGGGCCGCGCGGGCCGCGGCTGGCGCCGGGCGCCGGCCGGGTGGAGGTGGTGGCCCCCATCGAGGGGCAGGTCTGCTCGGTGAGCCGCGACCTGGCACGTGAGCGCGCGGTGCTGCGTGAACTGCTTGAGCGATTCGACATGCTCGAGCCGCCCGACGAGGCGGGCCGCATCCCCGAGTGGGAGGTGCCCGAGCCCGAGCTCGCCCTCACGCTCATCGAGGGGCTGCCGGCGCATCCCGGCATCGAGGGCCTGGACTGGCCGGGAGGCCGTTCGCTGCAGGTGGTCGGCGCCAGCGCCGGCAGCATGCGGGTATCGGTGCGGCGCGATGGCCGCTGGTTCGCGATCGATGGCGAGTTGCGGGTCGACGAGTCGCGGGTGGTGGAACTGGCCCGGCTCATCGAGTGGGCGGGCGAGCAGCGCAGCCGCTTCGTGCCCCTGGGCGAGGACCGCTGGCTCGCGCTCACCGATCGTCTGCGCCAGCAGATCGACGATCTGGCCGCGGTGGTCGAGACTGCCCGCGGCGAGGGCGATGCGACGGGTGCCCGCGCGGCCGGGGCGCGGGGGCGTCGCGGCGCGCCGGTGCTGCGTGCGCCGGAGCAGGCGGCCGAGTGGATCGACGATGCCCTGGCTGACACCGAGCGCGACGACGCGGCCCTGCGCGAGCGGGTCGATGCGCTGCGTTCGGCGGTGGATGCGCCCGTGGTGCTGCCCGCCGCCCTGCAGGCCGAGCTGCGTCCGTATCAGCTGCAGGGCTTCGAGTGGGTGATGCAGCGGGCCCAGGCCGGCTTCGGCGCCTGCCTGGCCGATGACATGGGTCTGGGCAAGACCGTGCAGGCGCTGGCGGTGCTGCTCGCGCGCGCGCCCCTGGGGCCGGCGCTGGTGGTGGCGCCCACCTCGGTCTGCGGCAACTGGCTCGAGGAGGCCAGGCGCTTTGCGCCCGGCCTGCGCACGCGCGTCTACGGCGCGGCCGATGCCCGCGAGGGCCTGCTGCGCGAGGCGCAGGCGGGTGATCTGGTGGTGGTGTCGTACACCCTGCTGCAGCAGGCGGCCGAGGCCTTCGGCGCGGTGCGCTGGGCCACGCTGATCGCCGACGAGGCGCAGGCGATCAAGAACGCCAGTGCCAAGCGCAGCCAGGCCATCCGCGAGCTCGACGCCGGGTTCCGGCTCGCGCTGTCGGGCACGCCGATCGAGAACCGGCTGGGCGAGCTCTGGGCGATCATGAGCTTCGTGAACCCGGGCCTGCTCGGCAGCGCCCAGCGCTTTGCCGAGCGCTTCGTCATCCCGATCGAGCGCGATCGCGAGCTGCGGGCGCAGCGCACACTGCGTCGCCTGATCGCGCCCTTCGTGCTGCGTCGCCTGAAGTCCGAGGTGCTGCGCGAGCTGCCGCCGCGCACCGAGACCGTGCTGCAGGTCACCCCCGAGGCCGACGAGGCGGCCCACTACGAGGCCTTGCGCCGCGAGGCGCTGGCCACCGCGCTGGGCGCCGGCAGCCGTGACCGAATCAACGTGCTGGCCCAGCTCACGAAGCTGCGGCGGGCGGCCTGTGATCCCCGCCTGGTCAATCCGGCGCTGGGCCTGGTCGGCGCGAAGTCGGTGGCCTTCATGGAGCTGGCCCGCGAGCTCGTGGCCAACCGTCACAAGGCGCTGGTGTTCAGCCAGTTCACCGACTTCCTGGGGCTGCTGCGCGAGCCGGTGCAGGCCGCGGGCATCGCCCACCAGTATCTGGACGGATCGACCCCGCCCGCGGAGCGCTCGCGGCGCATCGCCGCCTTCCAGGCCGGCGAGGGCGACTTGTTCTTCATCAGCCTGAAGGCCGGCGGCTTCGGCCTGAACCTGACTGCCGCCGACTACGTGGTGATCGTGGATCCGTGGTGGAACCCGGCCGCCGAGGACCAGGCCACCGGCCGCGCCCATCGCATCGGCCAGAACCGGCCGGTGACGGTGTACCGGCTCGTGACCCGGGGCAGCATCGAGGAGCGGATCGTGGCCCTGCACCACGACAAGCGCTCGCTCGCGCAGGGCATCCTCGAGGACATCGACGCCGCCGCGCTGCCCTCGGTGCAGGAGCTGGTCTCGCTGCTGCAGGACTGACGCTGACGGCTCAGCGGCCCTGGAACACCGGCTCGCGCCGGGCGGCCATGGCGGCCACGCCTTCCTTGAAGTCTTCGGTGCGACGCTGCCAGTCCTGCTCCTGGCTCTCACGGTTGACCGCGGCGGTGACCGCCTCGACCAGGCCCTGGCGCAGCGTGGCGCGCGTGGACACCACTGCCAGGGGCGCGGAGATCGCGATCTCGGTGGCCAGCTTCAGCGCCGCCGAGCGCAGCTCCTCGCGCGGCGCCAGCATGTCGGCGAGGCCCATCTGGACGGCCTCCTCGCCGCCGATGCGCCGGCCGGTGTAGAACATCATCGCGGTCTTCTGCTGGCCGATCAGCCGCGGCAGCGTGGCGGTCAGGCCGAATCCCGGGTGAAAGCCCAGGCGGTTGAAGTTGGCCGAGAAGCGCGCCTCGGGGCTTGCCACCCGGAAGTCGGCCGACACCGCCAGCCCCAGGCCACCGCCCACTGCCGCGCCCTGCACCGCGGCCACCACCGGCTTGGCGCAGGCGAACATGCGGATCGCCTCGGTGTAGAGCGGGTTGAGCACGCCCGGGCGACGGGTGGCGGCATCGTCATCGCGCTTGGAGAAGTCGGCGCCGGCGCAGAAGGCCGTGCCCTGCGCGCACAGCAGGATCGCGCGGCACTCGGGCTCCTTGTCGAGCGCCTCGTAGGCGATGGCCAGGCCCTCGATGAGGCGCAGGTCGAAGAAGTTGTGCGGCGGGCGACGGATCTCGACGACGGCGACATGGCCTTCGAAGCTGACACCGACATCGGGGATGAGATTGGGAATGTTCATGGCGAAGGCTTTCCGGGGGTGAGGGGCGACTGGGGCGTTGGACGGTGACGGGTCAGGCGGGCAGGGCGCGGCGGGTGAGGGCCGGCCAGAATCCGGCGGCCCCGGCGGCGATGGCCGCCTGGCCCAGGCGCTCGGCCCACCAGGCATCGGCGCCGAACTCCTCGCGCCAGGCCCACAGCCGGCGGGTGGCGAAGTGCAGCGAGTGCTCGTGGGTGAAGCCGATGGCGCCGTGCACCTGATGGGCGATGGCCGCGCCGCGCGAGGCGGCCTCGCCCACCCGCACCTTGGCCACCGCGGCGCTGAAGCGCGCGTGATCGGCCTGCGGCGCGCCAGCCCAGGGGGCGTCGGCCGCGGCCACCCGCGCCGCGACCCGCGCGGCGGCCACATCGCCGGCGAGCATGGCGAGCTGCTGCTGGATGGCCTGGTTGCGACCGATCGGCTTGCCGAACTGCACGCGGTCATTGGCGTACTGCACCGACTGCTCCAGCAGCCACTCCAGCGCGCCCACCATCATGATGGCGCGGGCCGTGGCGCCGAGCGTCCAGACCGGCGCGGTGAGCCCGGGCAGCGGGCTGGCAGCAATGGCCGCCAGCGTGGCTGCCGAGAAGCTCAGCTGGTCGGCGGGCAGGCGGGCATGGTTCAGGCCCGGCGCGCAGCGCACCGCGTCGCCCTGATGCAGCGCCAGCAGCGCGATGCGCCCGTCGGCAAGCGAGACCACCGCGTGCCCGCAATGCCGGGCCCAGGCCACGCGCCGGGCCTGGCCGCTCAGGCGCGCCGCGGCGCCTTCGCCGCTCAACTGCAGCTCGGCATCATGGCCCTGCTCGACGAGGGCGATCGGGCCTTCCGGCACGGCGATGCCCGCCATGGACAGCAGCTGCCCGGCGATCAGGGTCTCGGCCAGCGGCAGCGGCACCTGCCAGTAGCCCAGCCCGCGCAGCACCGGATAGGCGGCGCTCCAGGGCTGGCCCAGGCCGCCGCCGTCTTCAGTGGTGAGCACCAGGCCGAAGCCGTTGTCGAGCGCGAGCTGCCACAGCGCCTGCGGGAACTCGCCCTCCTCGACGCGCTGGCGCAGCGCCTTGTCGGCGGTGTCTGAGAAGAGCCGCGCCGCGCTCTGTTCGATCAGGTCTTCGCTCATCTCAGGTCCATGCCCTTGGCGATGATGCCGCGCAGGATTTCCCGGGTGCCGCCGCGCAGCGAGAAGGAGGGCACCGCGAGGGTGATGTAGGTCATGGCCTGGGCAAGCGGCGAGCCCGGCTCGGCCAGCCCGCCGAACAGGTCATGCGCGATCTCGGGCATCTTCTGCTCGACCAGCGCGCCCTGGTCCTTGACCGCGGCCGCCGCCAGCGCGGGGTTCTCGCCGCGGGCCAGCATGGCGGCCACGCCGAGCGACATCTCGCGCAGCGTGCCGTACTGCGCCACCACCCGGCCGAGTTCCACGGCATGGCGCGGATTGGCGGGATCAGCCGCGGTGAGCATCTCGAGCAGCAGCTGCGTGCTGCTCAGATAGCGCTCGGGGCCCGAGCGCTCGAATGCGAGCTCGGTGCCCACGTTGCGCCAGCCCTCGCCCTCCGCGCCGAGCAGGTTCTCATGGGGCACCAGCACGTCATCGAAGGTGACCTCGTTGAAGTCATGCTCGCCGAGCTGGTTGACGATCGGGCGCACGGTGATGCCGGGCGTCTTCATGTCGATGAGGAACTGCGACATGCCGGCATGGCGGTTCTCGCCGCGATCGCTGGTGCGCAGCAGGGCGATCATGTAGTGGCAGCGGTGGGCGCCGGAGGTCCAGACCTTGCGGCCGTTGATGACCCAGCCATTGGCCGCCAGCGTGGCGCGACTGCGGATCGAGGCGAGATCGGAGCCGGAATCGGGCTCGCTCATGCCGATGCAGAAGAACGCCTCGCCGCTCACGATGCGCGGCACGATGCGCGGCGCCAGCACATCGGGCGACAGGCGCATGAGCAGCGGGCCGCTCTGACGGTCTGCCGTCCAGTGGGCGGCCACCGGCGCGCCCGCCGCGAGCAGCTCCTCGATGACCACGTAGCGCTCCAGCGAACTGCGCTCGTGGCCGCCGAAGGCCTTGGGCCAGGTCATGCCGATCCAGCCGCGCTCGCCGAGCTTGCGGCTGAATTCGGGACTGAATCCCTGCCAGTTGCGCACCCGCTTGCTCACCGGATAGTCGGCGAGGTGCTCGGCGATGAACTCGCGCACCTCGGCACGCAGTGCCTCGCAAGCCGGTGGCAGTTCGCCGGGGTTGATGTTCAGGACCTGCATGGCATTCCTCGTGAGCGCGGACCGCACCGGGCGGGTGGCCGACCTGCGCCGGCCAGGGTTGTGCGGGAGGCGCCGCAGCCTTGCAGCGCGATCGGATCCCGGCCGACCGATTCTCGGCGCGCCCGCCTTGTTGGGCAACCGGCCTGCGTGCTAGCGTCCCTCGGCCATCTGGTCGACCGGTTCGGTTTAGCCGGGCTTGCAGACCGGTCTCGCGCCCACCACGGGCGGGGTCCAGGCAAATGAAACAGGCCGCCGGCGATGGCGGTCACGCAACCGGAGATCGCGTTCCATGAGAAGACTGCTCGTCGCGCTGCTGCTGCTGCTGGCTGCGCCGTTTGCGCTGGCCCAGACGGCATTCCCGAGCAAGCCGATCCGCATCGTCGTGCCCTTCAATGCCGGCAGCGGTTCGGACTCGATGTCGCGGCTGTACGCCGAGGTGATCGCCAAGTCCGATGGCTGGTCCTTCGCGGTCGAGAATCGCCCTGGGGGCAGCGGCGTGCTCGCGATCAACACCGTCAAGGCCGCGCCGGCCGATGGCCACACGCTGCTGCTGGCCAGCGTCTCGCCGATGTCGGTGATGCCGGTGATCACGCGCAACCTGCCCTACGACCCCTTCAAGGATTTCCGCGCGGTCCACGGCCTGTCGGTGGGGCCGGCGGCCTTCGTGGTGCGCGGCGATTCGCCCTACCGGACCATGGCCGAGTTCCTGGCCGCCATCCGTCGCCAGAACCGGCCGATGTCGGTGGGCAACTACTCCATGGGGTATCAGCTCATCGGGGCGTGGCTGGGCACGGTGTCGGGCCTGCCGGTGACGCACGTGCCGTACAAGGGCGGGTCGCAGATGGTGGTCGACGTGATCGGGGGGCAGCTCGACATCGGCGTGAATGACTTCTCGGGCGTGGCCCAGCTCATCCGCGACGGCAAGCTGCGCGCGCTGGGCATCACCGGCGATCGTCGCGATCCGAAGTTTCCCGACGTGCCCACCATGAAGGAGAGCGGGTTCGCCGAGTTCGAGACCTATGTCTGGGCCTCGCTCTATGTGCGGGCCGATACCCCCGATGCGATCGTCGCTCGCCTGGCCGCGGCCATCTCGCGCGCGATGAACTCCGAGGAGGTCAAGGCCTTCCACGAGAAGAATCCCGGTCAGCCCCTGGCGCTGGGCCCGCGCGAGATGGGCGAGTTCCAGTTGCGCGAGTACCAGCGACTGAAGAAGGCCGCCGATGCCGCCGGCATCAAGCCGGAGTGAGGCCGCGGCGGGGCGTGGCGCAGCCCGTGGTCTTGCGCTGCGCGGCGGCGCCGGGCCGATTGCGCACAGGGACTGCTCGCCGGTGTAGTCCGTGAACTAGACCGTCGGCGCAATGGCCCGGTCGGGCATCGCGGCGGTTCAATGGCTCCCACGCATCGTGCGTGACAAGGAGTCCAACATGAGCCATTCCCCCCGCCGTCGCTCGCCTGCCGGCCCTTCCCGCCGCGCCGCAGGTCAGGGCATGACCGAGTACGTGATCATCGTCGCCCTGGTGTCGGTCGCCGCCATCGGCATCTACACCCTGTTCGGGCAGACCCTGCGCAACCAGACCGCCGGCCTTGCCCTCGAGATGTCGGGCACCGACGCCACCTCGGCCGTGGCCCACGCCCAGAGCAGCGCCTTCACCGCTTACACCAACGCCAACGTCCGAAAAGGGCTCGACAACTACCACGCGTCCAATCGCCCCTGAGCCGGCCCGCGCCCTCCAGTCGCACGCGGTGCTCGCCATGCCGGGTCGTGTTCATCTGCCTGCTCGGGCGCAGGGGCCATGCGGCGCCGCGCGCTCGTGTCGCGGCCTGCGCCAGGGGCGGTCATGGCGTTGCCCGCTGCGCCCGCGGCCGCGACAGGCCGGCGTGGTGCTCGTGCTCTGCCTGGGCCTGCTGCTGGTTGGCGCGCTCGGGTTGCACCTGTCCTTTGCCGCCGGGCGGGCCTTCACTCAGCGCGAGCGGCTCGACGCCGCCGCTGACGCCGCGGCCTACAGCGTTGCGCTGTGGCAGGCGCGGGTACTCAACTACCAGGCGCTGGCCAACCGGGCCATCGTCGCCAACGAGGTAGCGATCGCCCAGGCGGTCACCCTGGCCTCCTGGGCGCGCTACTTCGCCCGCTTCAGCCAGACGGCATCGGTGCTGGCCACGCCCTGGCCGCCGGTGGCCAGCGTGCTCGCCGCCGTTCAGGATGCGGCCGGCACCATCGCCGAGATCACCGAGCAGGTGACCGGTGAGGACGTGGCGGTGCGCAGTGCCGACAACCGCCTGATGGCTGCCGGGCAGGAGTTCCTGCAGTGGTCGGTGGGCGGCTTTGCCGCCAGCGCGGTCGCCAACGAGATCGTGCGAACCACCGATCCCGGTTTCTTCGCGTTCGCGCTGCCCGTGCCCGCGTCGGTGATGCCCACCAGGCGCCACGAGGGCAGCGACAGAGCCCGGCTCTTCGAGGTGGTGCGCCGATCGCTCGATGACTTCGTGCTGGGCCCTCGCAGCCTCGACCTGCCGCTCTACCTGCTGCCCAGCGCCTGCTTCGGCAACCCGTTCGCGGGCTGGTCTGCCTGGTTCAGCACGCTGCGCAAGCGTGGCGGCACCACCATGGGGACCGACCTGCAGCGCTGGGAGGCCGCCGACACCCTGTCGCTGCATACCCATCTGCCGCAACGTGGCTGGTTCGGGTGGTTCCAGGGGTGCCGTCAGGTGGAAGCCCTGCCGCTTGCCTGGGGGGCGGCCGAGGCTGCCTCGCCCGCCACCGGCATGCTGCTCAATGATCCCGGGCAGGTGCGCGAGAACCCCTCGGCGGCGGCGCTCGCCGAGGAAACGCTCGCGGTCAATCCGATCGCCGGCATGTCGGCCTATCCCGGCATGCCGGTGGTGCGCGAACTCGACCATGCCGCGCTGGCCGATACCCGGTTCCCGGTCGCCAGGCTGGCGGTGCTTGCCCGCACGCAGGCGCCGGCGGGCCGCGGCGCGGGTCGTCTGGCCCTGCCCGCTGCCGAAGCCGGCGGGCATCTCTGGGCGCTCGCGTCGGCGGAGGTCTTCTTCCGCCGGCCGCCGGGCGAACCGGTGCGGGTGGAATACGCCAGCCTGTTCAGTCCCTACTGGCAGGCCCGGCTGGTTGAACCGTCGGTGCTCGAGCGCCTGGTGGCTGCTGGCTATGCCCGCTGATCGTCGCCTCGCTCCCGGCTGGGTTCGGCGCCAGCGTGGTCAGGCGCTTGCCGAGGCCGTGCTCGCCTTGCTCGCGCTGGTGCCGCTGCTGCTTGCGGTGATCTGGCTGGGCAAGGTGGTGGCGATGCGCCAGTCGGTCATCCAGGCGAGCCGGCTGGTGGCCTTCGAGTGCACCGTCCGGTTGCCGGTCTGCGATCACCCGGGCGGCCCGCCTGCGCTCGCACGGGAGGCCGGGCAGCGGGTCTTCGGTCCTGCCGACAGCCCGGTGCGCAGCGCGTTGACGCAGCCCGGCAGACTCGACCCCTTCTTCGGAACGGGCGTGGCCGAGCCGGTCTCGGTGCGCATTGCCACGCGCCCCTTCGATGCGGGTCTGGCCGTGGCGCTCGGTCGTCCCGCGGGCGATCTGCCGCCGCTGGGCTGGCTGTCGGCGCTGGCCGGTCCGGCACGATTCGGCCACGAGATCACCGGCGGGCTGAGGGTGGCCACGGTGCAGGTGACCCTGCCGCTGGCAGGCGGGCCGTGGCGCGAGCTCACCCGCGTGTCCATGGCCGTCGATACCGCGGTGCTGTCGGGCGCATGGCAGGCGCTCGGCCCTCGCGGCGCGCATCCTGACCACCTCGAGAACCGCGTGCGTGCGGCCATGACCCTGCACCCCTTTTACGGGATCGCGGTCGGTCTGCGCTATGCGCCGGTGCTCGGTCTGCTCGGCCTGATGGACGCCATCGGGCTCGAGCCCCTGGCCGGGCGCCTGCGTCATGGCCAGTTCGATGTCGATGTGGTGCCGTTCGACCGTGAGGGCGGCGCGCCATGAATGCATCGTTGCCCCTGCTGCTCCCGCTGCTGCTGGTCTCGCTGGCCTCGGGCGTCGCGGTCGCGCAGCCCATGCTGCCCGCGCTGCCTGCGCTCACCGATATCGGCCTGCCCGCACCCATCCGCGTCGACCGGGTCATGGATGAGGCCCGCATCGATGGTCGCAGTGCCTCCGTGCTGCGGTTGCACGCACCATGGCCCTGCTCTCAGGCTCAGGCTGTTCTGCGGTCGCAGTGGGGCTCGAACTGGCCGGTGCCACTCACGCAGGCGCAAGCCGAAGGCTGGCTTACCCTGTCGGCGGCGTTTCGCGATGGCTTTCTCACCGCGCAGTGGCAGCCCGATCCCGATGGCGGCTGCCGCGGGTTTCTGTCGCGCTGGCCGGCCGGCGCGCCGGCGCAATCGTCAACCAGCCAGGCGGTGACTGCGCCCTGGCCTGGCGCGCCGGCGTCGGCGCGCTGGCTCGGTCGCACCGAGTCCCGGGCAGGCGCTCAGCGCCACACCACCTGGCTCGCGCTTGATCACCGACCGCTCGAGCAGGCCCTGCCCGACTGGCGGCACTGGCTCCAGCGTGCGGGCTGGCGCCTGCGTCCGGCATCCATGCCCAACTCGACCGATCCCACGGCCGGCGCGCTGCTGGCCGGCGAGCGATCCGGTTCATCCGAAGTGGGTCTGCTGCTGCGGCCACGGCGGCAGTTCACCGAACTCGTGCTCATCGTCCAGGGAGATCCCACATGACCTGTTCTTTCCCGGCGCCCGGTGCGCCGCAGACCCGGGCATGCCCGCCGCGTGTCCGCCGGCGCCTGCCGCGGGCACGCGGCCAGGCGGCGCTCGAGTACCTCGTCCTGCTGCTGGCGGGCATCAGCCTGAGCCTTGGCGCGGCCAGTCCGATGGGCGCGCTGTGGCAGTCGCTGCTTGACCATCACGCACGGCTGACCGACGCCGTGTCGCGGCCATGAGCCCGGCCTGGCAGGGCAGGGCGCGAGGGCTGGCCGCCGGCGCCCTGGGCTGGTCGCAGCGTCATCGGCAGTGGCTGCTGCTGGGCGGTGCGCTCGGCCTGGGCACCCTGGCTGCGCTGGTGGCGCGCTCCTACATCGATGCGCAGGTGGCGCTCGAGCGGCAGCGCCTCCAGCCTGCCGGCGAGACCGTGCCGGTGGTGGTGGCGCGGCGCGACCTGCCGCGCGGTGAGACGGTGAGCGCCGCCACCATGGCCGTGCGCGAGATTCCGCGCGAGTACCTGGCGGGTGGCGCGGTCTCGCCGGAGCGCTTCGAGTCGCTCTCGGGGGCGCGTCTGTCGTCAGCCATGCGCGCCGGCGAGCCGCTCCTGCACACCAGCGTCGAGGGTGGCGAGAACGGCGGATTCGCCGCCCGGGTGCCGGCGGGCGTGCGCGCGTTCACGGTGGTGGTCGACGAAGTGAATTCCCTCTCGGGAATGCTGCAGCCGGGCGATCGCATCGACCTGCTGCTCAGCGCTCGGGCGCCTGCCGGGACGGGCGGCGTGCAGCCCCCCGAGATCACCCGCGCGCTGCTCCAGGATGTCCGCGTCCTGGCCACCGGCCGACAGGTCAGGCCCGGTGCCGATGAGCGCGGTGCCGCGCGCAGCTTCGGGGCGATCACCGTCGAGGTCACGCCGGCCCAGGCGCAACGACTGGTGGTCGCGCAGCGCATCGGCCGGCTGACGGCCACGCTGCGCAATCCCGAGGATCGCGCGCCGGTGTCGGCCGCCAGCACCGATGTCTGGTCGGTGCTCGGCCTGCCCGCGCCCGTGCCAGCGGAGCGTGCCGCCGCAACGCCCCGGGGCGCCGAACTGATCGTGGGCGGGCAGGGCGGGATCAAGACCCAGCGCCCGGCCGATGCTGCAGCGGCGCCTGCCGCGCTGCCGGCCGCGGCGCTGGCCCTCATGCCGGGCGCCCTGCCCGACACGTCCACCCCTCTCATGCCGGGCGCCGTCGCCCCGGCCAGACAGCCATGAACCGCCTCTTTCGATGTCTCGCCTGGTGCTCGCTGCTCGCGTCCTGCGCGCCGGTGCCGGCCCTCGCAGCCGAGGCCACCGCGCTCACGCTCTACGTGGGTCAGGCCCAGGTGCTCGATGAGCCCGGTGTGCGTCGCATCGTCATCGGCAACGGCAAGGTGATCCAGGCCACCGCTCTCGACGAACGGCAGGTGCTGGTGATCCCCGAGGCGCCCGGCCAGAGCACGCTGCACCTGTGGGGCGCGAGCGGGCCCGAGAAGCCCTTCGTGATCACCGTGCTGCCGGCCGATGTCGGCCGCCTGGTCAGCGAGGTGCGCGCGCTGCTGGGCGAGGCCACCAACCTGCGCGTGAAGCCGCTGGGCGACAAGCTGCTGCTCGAGGGCGAGAGCCTTGGCGAGGAACAGGTGGCGCGTCTGGGCGAGGTGGTGCGTCGGTATCCGCAGGTGGTCAATCTCACCAGCAAGGTGGGGGTGGAACGGATGATCGCCATGGATGTGCGCATGGTCGAGATCCGCCGCGACTCGCTCGAGAATGTCGGTGTGCGCTGGAACCCCAACGCGGCCGGACCCACCTTCGGCGTGCTGGGCGATCTCAAGCGCAATCCGGCCTTCATGCCCGGCGGCAGCGGCGCGAGCGTCGATGGCCTGGACATCCGGCCGCGGGTGGCGCCGTTCGCGTCGATGCTGGGCATCGCGTCGTCCTTCGCCTCGGTGATCAACCTGCTGGTGCAGCGCGGCGAGGCCACCATCCTCGCCGAGCCCAGCCTGTCGTGCCGCAGCGGCGGCTCGGCGCGCTTTCTGGCCGGCGGGGAGTTGCCCATTCCCTACTCCACCGGCCTGGGCAACACCAGCGTGGTGTTCAAGGAATACGGCGTGAAGTTCGATGTCAGCCCCACGGCCAGCAGCGCGGGGGTGATCGCCGCGCGCATCGCCACCGAGATCTCGGCGGTGAACTTCGATGTGCAGGTCAAGGACATCCCGGGCATCTCCAAGCGGCGGGCCGAGACCGAGGTCAATCTTCGCGAGAACGAGACCCTGGTCATCGCCGGCCTGCTGGCCGATGAGAGCACCCGCAGCATCGACCAGGTGCCGGCCCTGGGGGATCTGCCCGTGCTCGGGCGGCTGTTCCGCTCGCGCGCCTTCCGTGATCGCCAGACCGAGCTGGTGGTCTTCATCACGCCGCGTTTCGTGGGCGGTGTTGCCGAACCCGCTGAGCGCGATTCCGCCGCCGACCTCGAGGCGGCACGTCGCAAGGCGGCCTCGGTGCGCGAACGCACCGACTGGTCGCGCGAGCGCTCGCGCTTCGTGGAGTGAGCCGATGCTGATGCTGCTCATCGAGTCCGATGGTCATGCGCCGCGGCGGCTCGTGATCGATCGCCTGCCCTGCCGGATCGGGCGGCGGCGTGACAACGCGGTGGTGCTCGACAGCTGGCGCGTGGCCCGGGTGCATGCCGAGATCCACGCCATGGAGCACGGCGTGCGTCTGATCGACGCCGGCGCGCTCTCCGGCACCTGGGTCAATGGGGAGCGCATCGTGGAGTTCGGCCCGGTCGATCCCGCCGACGAGATCGTGATCGGGGGCTTTCGACTGCGCGTGCTTGCTGCCGGATCGGAGCCGGCAGCACTCGCCGAGGCGAGCTCGGGGCCAGTCCCCGAGACCGGTGCCAAGCCGGTTTCGGCTGACATGCCAGCGAGCGCAATGGATCCGTCCCCGCCAGAGGCGATAACCGCGGCCGAGGAGGCCGCGCGGGCCTGGCGGGTGCTGCTGCACCGGCGTCTGCTGCAGACCATGGATCTGCGTCGCAAGGATGTCCGCCGGCTCTCGTCAGGGCAACTGCGAGTCGAGGCCCGTGCGCTGCTCGAGGAACTGCTCGCGGCCGAGCCCGAACTGCCCCCGGCGCTCGATCGCGCCCGCCTGATCGACGACACCCTCGACGAGGTGGTGGGCCTGGGCCCCCTTGAGCGGCTGATGGCCGATCCGCTGGTGAGCGAGATCATGGTCAACAGCGCCACCGAGATCTTCATCGAACGGGCGGGGCGGCTGCAGCCGGCCCGCTGCAGCTTCAGCAGCGATGGCGCCGTGCGGGCCGTGATCGAGCGCATCGTCGCGCCCCTGGGGCGGCGCATCGACGAGAGCTCCCCCATGGTCGATGCCCGGTTGCCGGATGGCTCCCGCGTGAACGCGGTGATCGCGCCGCTGGCGGTCAAGGGGTGCGCGCTCACCATCCGCCGCTTCGGGCGCCAGGCGCTGCGGCCCGAAGACCTGATCCGCCTGGGCTCGGCCGATGCCCGCATGCTCGGCTTTCTGCGGCAGTGCATCCGCGCGCGCCGCAATCTGGTGATTGCCGGCGGCACCGGTTCGGGCAAGACGACGCTGCTCAATCTGCTCGCGGGCTTCATCGACTCCGACGAGCGTCTGGTCACGATCGAGGACGCCGCAGAGCTCTCGCTGGCCCATCCCAACCTGGTGCGGCTGGAGGCGCGGCCGGCCAACGCCGAGGGCCGCGGCCAGGTCTCGATCCGCGATCTGGTGCGCAACGCGCTGCGCATGCGGCCTGACCGCATCATCGTGGGCGAGTGCCGCGGCGGCGAGGCGCTGGACATGCTGCAGGCCATGAACACCGGGCACGAGGGGTCGCTCACCACCGTGCATGCCAACAGCGCGCGCGATGCGATCGCCCGGCTGGAGACCATGGTGCTCATGGCCGGCATGGACCTTCCGCTGGCAGCCGTGCGCGAGCAGATCGCCTCGGGCATCCAGATCGTCGTGCAGCAGGCCCGCGCGGCCGACGGCACCCGACGCATCGTCGAGATCAGCGAGATCACCGGCAGCGAAGGCGCGCGCCTGTTGATGCAGCCGCTGTTTCGCCACCGGCAAGGCCGCTTCGAGGATTGCGGCAACATGCCGCAGTTCTACGAGCGAATCGGTCTGCCGCCGGCCTCGTTTCATGCCCTGCCGCGGGAGCTGGCATGAGCGCGGCGCAGGCGTCTCATTGGCTGCAGCCCGAGCTGTGGCAGCCCACGCTGCTCGCGGCCTGCATCGGCGTGGCGGTGGTCTGCGCGGCGCTGCTCATCGGGCGTCAGCTCGCGCAGGTCTGGCCAGCGTACCGGCGGCGCTTCCTGCACGGGGTCACGCGCCAGTTGCAGCGGGCGCATCTCTATGTCGATGCCAGCCGGCTGCTCACGCTCAACATCGCGCTTGCCGGGGCCCTCACGCTGGCCGTGCTGCTGTTCAGCCGCAGCGCGCTGCTCGCCTGCGCGTGCGCGCTGGCCTGCGGCTTCCTGCCGCGGCTGGTGCTGTGGTGGCTGCGGCACCGGCGGTCGGCGGCCTTGCGCCAGCAGTTGCCCGACATCGTCATGCTGCTGGCCGGTGGCCTGCGCGCCGGCATGAGCCTGAACCAGTCGCTCAGCCAGGCCGCGGCTGAGGTGCCCGCGCCGTTCCGGCAGGAGCTCGAACTCATGCTGCGCGAGCAGCGCCTGGGCGCCAGCTTCGAGGCCGCGCTGGCCGGGCTGGAGCGGCGCGTTCCGCTCGAGGAGACCCTCCTGCTGTGCGCGGCACTGCGCATCAGCCGCCAAACCGGTGGGCACCTCGCCCTGACCCTCGAGGCGCTGGCCGATGCCCTGCGCCGCAAGATCGCCCTCGAGGGAAAGATCCGTTCGCTCACCGCCCAGGGGCGGCTTCAGGGCTGGGCCATGGGCCTGCTGCCCGCGGTATGCGCGCTGGCGCTGGCCCTCATCGAGCCCGAAGCCATGGCCATGCTCGTCACCACGCCGCTGGGCTGGGCCACCTGCGCGGCGCTCTTGCTGATGCAGGCACTGGGTCTGCATGGACTGCGTCGCATCGTGAGCATCGATCCATGAACTCTGCCGCCTTCGTTCCTGCGTCGCTTGCCGTCGGCGCCAATCCCTCGCGCGCCGCTGATCCCGCGCTCACCCTGGCCGTGTTGTGTCTGGCCGGCGCGGTGGCCCTGGGTCTCGCCTGGCTCATGGGTTTCCTCTCGGCACGGCCGGCGGTTCAGGGGATTCAGGAGAGCACGCGATCACGCCTGCCTGCCTTCTGGCGATGGGGGGCGCCCCTCATCGATCCGTTGGCTGCCCATCTGGCTCCCTGGCTGTCGGCAGCCACGCGGTTTGCGCTGGTCGAGCAGTTGCGCCGGGCCGGGCTCGACGTGGTGCTCGGCCCGGAGCGGTTCGTTGCCGGGCGGCTGCTGGCAGCCGCGCTCGGCGGCGGCTTCGCCGTTGTGCTCGGGCAGCCGTTTGGCGGGCCTTCGGCGCTGCTCGTGGCGGGATCGGTGCTCGTGGCGGGGCTGCTGCCGCGCACCTGGCTTGCGGATCTCATCCGGCAGCGGGAGCGGGCCGTGCTGCGAGAACTGCCCTTCTACCTCGATGTCATCACGCTGGCCGTGGAGGCGGGCCTGAACCTGTCGGCGGCGCTCGCCCAGGCGGCCGACAAGGGGCCCCCGGGGCCGCTGCGCGACGAGTTCGAGCGGGTGTTGCGTGACGTCCGCGCCGGGCGGCCGCGTGCCGACTCGCTGCGTGGCATGGCCGAACGTCTCGCCCAGCCGGCGGTGGGCAGCCTGGTGTCCTGCCTGATCGTCGCCGAACAGCAGGGCGGGGCGCTGGGGCCGGTGCTGCGTGCCCAGGCCGAGCAACGCCGCACCGAGCGCTTCCAGCGAGCGGAGAAGCTCGCGATGGAAGCGCCCGTGAAGATGCTCGCGCCGCTGCTGCTGTTCATCTTTCCCTGCACTTTCGCGGTTCTTCTGTTCCCGGTGGCCGCACGCATGCTCATGGAGGGCTGGCTGAAATGAACCTGATTCCCGCACGCGATTTCCGCTCCCGTTTGCGCGGCTGGCTTGGCCGGGTCAGACCAGCACCGGGCGAGGCACTCTGGCTTTACCCGTGCTGGGCGGTTCACACCCTCGGCATGCGATTTCCGATCGATGTGCTCTTTCTTGACGTCCAGGGGCGGGTGCTGCGGGTGGTCCATCGCTTGCCGCCGTGGCGGGTCAGGCTGCACTGGGCGGCGCGCTCGGTCGTCGAACTGCCGCCTGGGGAGGCTCAGTCCCGTCTGCTGCGCCCCGGCAGCCGGCTTGATCTGCCGGGGCAGGGCGGCCCGGGGGCCCAGGGCCGTAGCCACCTGCGGGTGGCGCTGGGGGGCGCTCTGCTTGGCGCTGCGCTGCTGGCGGGCACCGCTGCCGAGGCGGCTCCCCCGATCGACTCCGACGTGGCGCCCGAGATCGTCTTCGAGACCGAATGGACGCCCGACCCGCGCCGGCTGGTGGAGGACCCGCTGGTGAGCGTGCTGCCGGCCTGGATCGCGGCGATCGGATCGACCGGCCCATTGGCGCCGGTCGCGCCCGTCATGCAGGGTACGCCTGGTATGACCGGTCTGACAGGCGCGACCGGTGCGCTCGCCGCCGTCGTGCCCGACCGACCGGCTCGGCCCGGCGCAGAGCTCGCGCCGCTGGCCCTGGTTCGTCCGCTCGCGCCGCAGACGCTTGCCCGGCTGCTCGACGAGGCCGAAAGCCTGTACCTCGCGCGGCAAGGCGCCCGCGCGCTCGAGGCCTTTCGCCAGATCACCGAACTCGAGCCGGCACACCGTGGCGCCTGGCTGCGAATCGGCAATCTGCATCACCAGCGCAATCAGCTCGAGGCGGCGGCACAGGCCTATCGACGCGCAGCGGCGCTCGCGGCCGACGGCATCCCCGAGCCCGAGGGTGACGCCAACGCATCGGTGCGGGCCCGGGCGCTCGCCAACCTCGCGTCGGTTGCGCTCGAGCAGGCCCGCGAGGCGCTGGCCGAGCTGCAGCAGATGCGGGTGCCGGCTGCCTCGGCGACGGCTTCGCTGCGTGAACAGCTCGTGGCCGACCTGCGCCAGGTCGAGGGCGCGGCCCGCGCTTCAGGGCCCGTGGCCGCCCGCGGGGTGGTCGAGGTGCTGCGCGGCGCGGGCGGCGGGGCAGGGCATGCGCGTTGATCGGCCCGGGGCGGTCGCCCCGGGCCGAGCGCGGCTGCGTTCGCGCAACACCGGCGCGGCCGCGCTCGAAACCCTGATCGCCGTCCCGATCGTGCTGTTCGCCGGCCTGCTCATGCTGCAGTTCGCGCTGGTGCTCAATGCCCGTCAGGCCGTGATGCACGCAGCGGTTGAAGGGGCCCGCACCGGTGCGGTGGCCCATGCCGATCCGCGCGCGATCGAACGCGGGCTGGCTCGCGGCATCACGCCCTGGTTGATCGGCTCGCGCGGCGCGCTCGACCATGAGCGCGCGGTGTGGCGCGCGCTGGCGCATCTGCAGGAAGGCCTGATCGGCGGCTGGGTGCGCTGGCGGCAGCTTTCGCCCAGGCAGGCCTCTTTCCAGGACTGGGGTGTGCCGGTGCTCGATGAGGCCGGGCGCCCGGTGCCCGGCACCCGCGAGATCCCCAACGACCACCTCGATGCCCGCCGCTGGCTGGCCGGTGGGGGCGCCGAGGCGGGCCTGCTGCCCGGGGATGGGCCGGTGGGGCCGGCCTCCGGGCAGACGCTGTCCGATGCCAACCTTCTCAAGCTCGAATTCACCTACGGGGTGGCGCTGGTCGTGCCCCTGGTCGGCCGGCTGGCTGCCTGGACGATGGCCCGTGTCGAGGCATGCCCTTCAGGCGGTCGCTGGTCCGGCGCTGGCGGCCACGCTGGCCCGGCCGGCCCGACCCGGCTGGGCGCGGTCGTGCTGGGGTCACCGCCGCCCATGGTTGCACCCTGGGCGACGCACTGCGCCTTCTACACCGCGGTGGATGCCGACGGGCAGCCTCGGCCGCGCTGGCCGGTGCGGGTGTCGGCGGTGATGCGCATGCAGCAGCCTGCCCGCCATGCCGGCCCGGACTGAGCCCGGGCCACACGCCGGTCGGGCATCAGTCGAACAGGTTGCCCAGCCGCTGCTTGATCTGATCGGCGATGTAGAGCGCCAGCGCCTGGATGGTGGAGGTGGGGTTCACCCCCCCGGAGGTGACGAAGATGCTCCCGTCCACGATGAACAGGTTCTTCACGTCATGGCTGCGGCCCCACTCGTTGACCACCGATCGGGCCGGATCGGTGCCCATGCGGGCGGTGCCCAGCAGGTGCCAGCCGGCCATGGCCAGTGGCGCTTCGGTCACGACCTCGTGCGCGCCGGCCGCGCGCATGGCCTCTGTGCCGCGGGCCATGGCGTGGTCGAGCATGCGGCGGCTGTTCTCGCTGAGCGTGTAGCTGATCCGTGGCGCCGGAATGCCGTGGCCATCGGTGAGCACCGGGTCGAGCGTGACGGTGTTGTGCTCTTCGGGCAGGTCTTCGCAGATGCCCATCATGCTGGCGCTGTTGCCGAAATGCGCGCGGAAGGCGCGGTGGTGATCCGCGCCCCAGGGCACGAGGCCATTGGCCATCCCGGTCATCCCGGCCATCACCGGCGCCTGGCCGCGGTTGAACTGGAAGGTGTAGCCGCGCACGAAGCCGCGATTGCGGTCGGTCTCGTAGAACTCCTGGCTCCAGATGGAGATGCCCGGCCCGTGAAAGCCGTCCAGGGGCTGATCGAAGTAGCCCCGGATCAGCGCGTAGGGGTGGAACATCAGGTTGCGGCCGACCAGGCCGCTGCGGTTGGCCAGGCCCTCGGGGAACTGCGCCGATCGCGAATTGAGCAGGATGCGCGGCGTGCCCACGCCGTTGCAGGCCATGATCACCATCTCGGCCGGCTGGAAGTGCTCCTTGCCCTCGGCGTCGTAGTAGATGGCGCCGTTGGCCATGCCGTGCTCGTTGACCGTGATCTCGCGCACCCGCGCATGGGTGCGCAGCATCACCCGGTTGCGCAGCGCCTGCGGCCAGTAGGTGATGTCGGTGCTGGCCTTGGCGCCCTGGGCGCAGCCGCCGATGCAGTGGCCCAGGTTGATGCAGGGCGCCCGCCCGTCGTACTCCCGGGTGGCCATGGCGGTGTCTGCCGGCCACCAGTGCCAGCCCAGGTCGTTCATGCCGCGCCCCATGCGGGTGGCGGTCTTGCCCAGCGGGATCGGCGGCATCACCGCCGGCTTGGGCGGGTAGGCCGGATCGCCCGCCAGCCCCGAGATGCCCATCATGCGGTCATTGATCTCGAAGAAGGGCTCCAGGCGGGCATAGTCCACCGGCCAGTCCTCGGCCACGCCGTCCAGGCTGCGCACCCGGAAATCCGAGGGATGCAGACGCGGGAAGTGGCCCGCGTACAGGATGGTGCCGCCGCCCACCCCGTTGAAGTTCACCACCTTGATCGGCGAACCCTCGTCGTTGATGGGATAGTCGGTCGGTCGCGCCCGGACATTGGGGCTGATGTGGAAGTCACCGAGCTGGCGCGCCTCCCAGTCGCGGCCATTGCTGGGGTAGTCGGTGGGCTTGACCCAGTCGCCCTGCTCCAGACACAGGATGCGCATGCGGGTGTCGGCCAGGCTCCAGGCCACCGCCGCGCCCGAGGCGCCGGCGCCGATGATCAGCACATCCACGGGCTCGGTCATGGCCGACCCCGTCTCAGGAGGTGCGCCGGTGCATCAGCCCGTGCACCGCGATGGGCGGATACGCGGCCATGGCCGCCTCGTTGGGCTCGGTGCCCCAGCCCGGCCGATCGGGCATCACCAGATGGCCGGCCTCGTACTGCGGCACATGCGTGAAGATCTCGTGGTCCCAGGCGATGCGGTCGATGTCCACTTCCATGATGCGCAGGTTGGGCACGGCCGCGCAGAAGTGCGCGTTCATCATCGTGCAAAGATGCCCGTAGAAGTTGTGGCAGGCCACGTTGATCTCGTGGGCCTCGGCGGCCGCCGCGATCTTCATCGACTGCCAGACCCCGTTCCAGGGCGTATCGACGATCGCCACGTCGATGGCCTGTTCGCGGAAGTAGGGCAGGAACTGCTGCACCCCGATCAGCGTCTCGCACGAGGCGATCGGGTGGCGGCTCTGCGAGCGGATGTAGGCCAGGGCGCGGGGATCACGGGTGTCGATCTCCACCCAGAACATGTCCAGGTCCTCGATGGCGCGCAGCACCTTCAGGTAGCCCTCGGTCTTGGCGTTGAAGTTGAGGTCGAGCAGGATGTCCATGTCGGGGCCGGCGGCCTCACGCATGATCTGCAGGTGCTCGCGCACGCCCTGGGCGATGTTGCGCTCCATGTTCAGGGCCGGCAGGTTGGGGTTGCCGAAGCCCGGCGCCCAGCCCTTGATCTGGCCGTTCTCGTAGCGATAGATGTTGGTCTTCAGGCCGGTGAAGCCGCGCTCGCGCACCTCGCGGGCCAGGGCGCGCACGCCTTCCACATCGCTGATCTCGGGCTGATAGTGCGGCCGGCGCGAGGCCCGCCAGGTCACGCAGTGCGACCAGTACACCCGCAGGCGGTCACGCATCTTGCCGCCGAGCAGTTCGTAGCAGGGCACCCCCAGGGTCTTGGCCTTGGCGTCGAGCAGCGCGTTCTCGATCGCGCCCAGCGCCTGGCCGACCACGCCGCCCGCGCCGGGTCGGGTGACCGCCATGAGCTCCTCGCGGATGCGCTCGTGGTCCATCGCCGACTGGCCCACCACCCGGCGGGCCAGGGTCTCGATCACCGCGCCCACGCCCGGCGAGCCGAAGCCTTCGTCGAACTCGCTCCAGCCCACCACGCCATCGGCGGTGGTGAGCTTCACGAAGTAGTAGTTGCGCCACGCGGCGCTGCACGACAGGGTCTTCAGTTCGGTGATCTGCGCCTTCACGGACATGGGCTGGCCTCGCAGTGGGGAGGTTGACAGGCAGGGAGGGTCGGCGGCCATTATGGCCGCGCGGGGAGGGCGATCGGGGCGGGATTGTCAGCGCGGCCGGTCCGCGCATTCCGCGATCTGCGTGCCAAGCCAGTCGATCGCGTGCGCCCAGTGGGCCGGGTCGCTCAGGCTGTGATCGGCGCCGGGCACCCGCAGCACGCTGCCCTGTCCTTCAAGCCGCTGCCGCCAGGGCCGCTGGCCGCGGATCAAGGCCTCGGTCTCGTCGGCGGTGAGGTCGGCGCCGCTCAGCACGGTGAGCAGCGGCGCGCGGCAGTCGCGCAGGTTGGCGAGCAGTGCCGCGGGCAGGTCGGGGATGGTCGCCGAGGAGACATCGGCCGGGGTCTGAGGGGTCCGCCCGGCTGCGGCCTCGGCCGTGCGCTGATGCGCGGTCCCGGCCGGTCGCTCGGGCGTGTTCGCGGGGGGCCGCGTGGCAGTGCTCGCCAGCCCGAGCCCGGCTGCCAGATGGCGCAGCGGATCGCGCAGCAGGTGTCGCAGCGGTACCTGACCGCGGGCCAGGCGCGTCCAGAAGTCGGCCGAGAAGAGGCGCCGCGCGTAGTAGCCGCGCACCATGGCCGCGCCCAGGCCGGCCTCGCTGCGCACCCAGGGATTGATCAGGGCGAGACCGGCCACCGGCACGCCGGCACGTCGCAGCGCGGGCAGCGCCAGCACCGCGGCGCTCGCGCCGTCGCACAGCCCGCACAGCCAGATCGGATCGGGCGCGGCGCGCGCGCTCGCCTGTTCGGCCAGCGCGCGCGCCGCGGCCACGATGTCGGGCGCCGCCGCCTCGAAGGGCCTCGCAGCCCCGGGACTGTCACCCCAGCCGCCGATGTCGACCCGCAGGCTGGCAATGCCGGCGCGAGCCAGGCCGCGGGCCAGTGTCACGAACATGCGGTGCGAGCCCACGCGGGTCTGCGGTTGTCCGGGCACCACCAGCACCCGCGCGAGCGGCGCGGTGGCGGGCAGGGTGAGCGCGGCGAACAGCGGGCCCTGCGGCCCATCGAGGCACAGCGCGATCGGTTCGGCGGGGCAGCGGTGCTCTGATGATTCCGCGCCGGCAGCCGCAACCGCAGCCGCAACCGCGTCCGCAGCCGCAGCCGCAGCCAAATCCGCCTCGGCTGGCGCGGCGATCCGGGGGGCGCGCGCAGGTACCGGCGTGGCAGGCGCCGCGGCGCGCAAGGTCGCGAGGGTGATGTCCTGCAAGGCGGTGCTGTCCACCGCCTGCATCGAATTCCACCAGGGCTCCTGTGAGAGCAGGGTGGCGCGGGCCTGCCAGCCGGCCGCCTGCCAGGCTTGCGTCGCGGCCTGCAGCGCGGGCGGCACGGCCTGATCCGCGTCAACCACCCGCTGCCCCTGCACCGACAGCCAGACAGCCGGCTCGCCGGGCGGCCTTGCCGACGCGGTGTCGAGTCGAAGCGCGCGCAGCGCCGTGATCAGTGCGGGCGACACCGGGTAGCCGGCCAGCGGCGCGGCACCGTCTGCCACTCCGCCACCGTCTGCTACCCCGCCGCCGTCGGCAGCACCGCCGCCGTCGGCCGCCCCGGCAGCACCACCCCCGCCCGAGCGCGAGGCGCCGCCCAGCCGCGCCAGACGTCGCAGCGGATCGATCAGCGCGCCACCGCTGACCGGCGGGTTCCAGAGCACCATCGCCCGAGGCGGCGTGGTCAGGCGAGCGGCCAGGTCGCAGGCCAGCAGCGCGCCCATGCGCGCGCCCAGGAGCGCGGGCGCGGGGTCGCCCGTGTGGTCGCGCAGCAGCGCCCAGGCCTGGCCAAGGTCGTCGCGCCATTGCGCCAGCGTGGCCTCGCCGTGCTCGCCTGGGGAATCGCCGGTGCCGAAGAGATCGACCAGCAGCACTGCCCAACCGTCGGCGGCCAGTCGGCCCGCCATGGCCGAGAGCACCCGGCGGCCGATCGGCTGCTCGTCGAGGAAGGGCTGCACCATCAGCAGCCCGCCGCGCTCAGGCTGCCCCTCGGGGGGCAGGGCCCACTGCCCCCAGCGCGGTCCGCGGGTGAAACCCGGCAGGCGCTCGGCGAGCAGGCGGGCGGGCGCGCTCACCCCAGTCTGGCGCGCACGAACGCGGCGAGATCGCCGTAGGTGAGGAAGTGATCGGCGCTGACCTCGTCGTCAGGGATGCTCAGGCCGAAGTCCTCCTCGATCTGGGTGAGCACGGCCAGCACCGCCATGGAGTCGAGTTCGGGGATGGCGCCGAGCAGCGCGGTGTCGGCCTGCAGCCGCGCTGGCAGGGCGCGCTGGCCGACCGCCGATTCGAGGATGGCCCGCAGCAGGGTGTCGACGCGATCGGGTGGCATGGTCGCTGGGTTCCGGTGGGTGTGTGGCGATTCTAGCGGTCGGCGCGCGCCCCCCGGGCGCATGACCGGCAGATTAAGCCTGGGCGGTGCGCTCGGGATTGCGGCTGGACAGTCCGCGGCGCTGCCCGCTCGGGCGATAATGACGGATTCGTCGGGTATTTCGGAAGGTTCGGCATGCGTCTGCGCAAGGCGGTGTTTCCGGTGGCCGGATTGGGCACGCGCTTTCTGCCCGCCACCAAGTCCATCCCCAAGGAGATGCTGCCGATCGTCGACCGGCCGATCATCCAGTATGCGGTGGACGAGGCCATCGAGGCCGGCTGCGACACCCTTATCTTCGTCACCGGGCGCAGCAAGCGCGCGGTCGAAGACTACTTCGATCGCGCCCCGGAGCTCGAGGCCGAGCTCGAGGCCAAGGGCAAGCTCGAGGCGCTCGATGCGGTGCGCAACATCATCCCGTCGCATGTGAAGGTGCTGTTCGTGCGCCAGCCCGCGCCGCTCGGCCTGGGCCACGCGGTGCTCTGCGCCCGCCCCATGATCGGCGAAGACGAACACTTCGCGGTGCTGTTGCCCGATGACCTGATCGACGGCCATCCGCAGGGCGTGCTCAGCCAGATGCTGCCAGTGGCGCAGTCCACCGGCGGCAGCGTGATCGCCATCGAGCAGGTGCCGCGCGCCGATGTCAGCAAGTACGGCATCATCGATCCCGAGTCGGGCAGCGGCACCAGCATGAAGGTGCGGGCGATCGTCGAGAAGCCGGCCATCGAGGCCGCGCCCTCCACCTTCGCGGTGGTCGGCCGCTACATCCTGCACCCTGGCGTGTTGGCCACCCTTGAAACCCAGGCGCCCGGCGCCGGCGGCGAGATCCAGCTCACCGACGCCCTCGCCGGCCAGATCGACAGCCCGGGCCTGCACGGCTGCCGCTTCAGCGGCAAGCGCTTCGACTGCGGCAACAAGCAGGGCTTTCTCACCGCCAACATCTACTTCGGCCTGCGTTGAGTCGCGCAGATTCCCCGGCCCCGGCGCGGGTGCTGGTCTATTCCAGCCTGTTCCCGAGCCCGGTCGCCCCGGGCGCCGGCAGCTTCATCCGCGAGCGCATGTTCCGCGTGGCCGCCCATCTGCCCCTGGCGGTGGTGGCGCCGCAGGCCTGGTCGCCATTCGATGCGCTGATCCGGCGCTGGCGCCCCGGGTTCCGGGCGCCGGCGCCGCGCTTCGAGCGCATGGACGGCATCGAGGTGCACCGGCCGCGCTTCTTCAGCCTGCCGGGCCTGCTCAAGCGCGCCGACGGCTGGCTGATGGCGCGCTGCACCGAGGCCACGGTGAGACGGGTGGCCGGCAGCCTGCGCGCCACGGTCATCGACGCCCACTTCGGGTATCCCGACGGCTTTGCCGCGGTGCGCATCGGCCATCGCCTTGGGTTGCCGGTGGTCCTCAGCCTGCGCGGCAGCAAGGATCAGCGCCTGCTGGGCACGGACTGCGAGCCGGCGCTGCGCGAGGCGCTCGCCGGCGCTGCGCAGCTGGTGGCGGTCAGCGACTCGCTGGTGCGCGACGTGGGCGTGGCGCTCGGTCAGCCGCCCGGGCGCTTCGAGGTGGTCGGCAACGGGGTCGATCTCGCCCGCTTTTCGCCGGTGCCGCGCGCCGAGGCCCGGGCGCGCCTGGGCATCGCGCCTGATGCGCCGGTGATCATCTCGGTGGGCAACCGGGTGCCGGTCAAGGGCTTCCAGCGGCTGCTGCCGGTGGTGGCCCGGCTGCGCGCGCGCTTTCCGGGGCTGGTGTGCCTGATCGTGGGCGGGGGGGCCGATCAGGGTGATCTTGGCCCCGCGCTGGTCGCGCAGGCGGCGGCGCTCGGCGTGGCCGACGCGGTGCGGCTGTGCGGCCGTCAGCCGCCCGAGGCGCTGCGCTGGCACTACGGTGCCGCCGATGTCTTCGCCCTGGCCACCGCCTATGAGGGTTGGGCCAATGTGTTCCTGGAGGCGATGGCCTGCGGCCTGCCGGTGATCAGCACCGCCGTGGGCGGCAATGCCGAGGTGGTGAGCAGCCCGCGACTCGGGCGTCTCGTGCCGTTCTGGGACGAGGCCGCCTTCGAGTCGGCGCTGGCCGATGTGCTGTCCAGCCCGCCGCCGCGCGAGCCCATCCTGGCGCACGCCGCGGCCCACGGCTGGGATGCGCGCGTGGCCCAGCTGGTGCACCTGTTCACGCGGCTGTCGGCCCAGCCGCCCCCTGTCTGAATTCCGTTCCGAGGACTCTGCAATGAAAGTCACCATCATCGGCACCGGCTATGTCGGCCTGGTCACCGGCGCCTGCCTGGCGGACATGGGCAACGAGGTGCTCTGCCTGGACATCGACCAGGGCAAGATCGACCGGCTGCGCCAGGGCATCATCCCCATTCACGAGCCCGGCCTCGAGCCGGTGGTCCGGCGCAATGTCGAAGCCGCCCGCCTGAGCTTCACCACCGACCCGAAACAGGCCGCCGAGTTCGGCCTGATCCAGATGATCGCGGTGGGCACGCCGCCCGACGAGGACGGCTCGGCCGATCTGCGCCACGTGCTGGCGGCGGCGCGCAGCATCGGCCGGCACATGCCCGGCTATCGCGTGATCGTCGACAAGAGCACCGTGCCGGTGGGCACCGGCGACAAGGTCGAGCAGGCGGTGGCCGAGGAACTCGCCGCGCGTGGCGTGGCGCATGGCTTCGCGGTGGTCTCCAACCCCGAGTTCCTCAAGGAGGGCGCGGCGGTCGACGACTGCATGAAGCCCGACCGCATCGTGCTCGGCGTGTCCGATCCGCAGGCCGAGGCGGTGATGCGCGAGCTCTACCAGCCCTTCCAGCGCAACCACGAGCGCACCCTGGTGATGAGCCGGCGCGCGGCCGAACTCACCAAGTACGCGGCCAACGCGATGCTGGCCACCCGCATCTCGTTCATGAATGACCTCTCCCGCCTGTCCGAGGCGGTGGGCGTGGACATCGAGGACGTGCGCCAGGGCATCGGCTCCGATCCGCGCATCGGCTGGTCCTTCCTGTATGCCGGCACAGGTTACGGCGGCTCGTGTTTCCCCAAGGACGTTCAGGCCCTGATCCGCACCGCGCAGGAGCACGGCGCGCCGCTGCGGCTGCTGCAGGCGGTCGAGGCGGTGAACGACGATCAGAAGAGCGTGCTGGTGCGCAAGGCGCGGGCCCGGTTCGGCAGCCTGGCCGGGCGGCGCTTCGCCCTGTGGGGGCTGGCCTTCAAGCCCAACACCGACGACATGCGCGAGGCGCCCTCGCGCTCGGTGATGCAGGCGCTCTGGGACGAGGGCGCGAGCGTGACCGCCTACGACCCGATCGCCGTCGACGAGTGCCGGCGCCTGTACGGCGAGCGCGCCGACCTCACGCTCGCGGCCTCGCCGCTGGAGGCGGTGCGCGGCGCCGACGCGCTGGTCATCGTCACCGAATGGAAGGAGTTCCGCTCGCCCTCGTTCGACGAGATCCACGCGCGGCTGCGCCACCCGGTGATCTTCGACGGCCGCAACCTCTACGACCCGGCCAGCGTGGCGCGTCACGGCTTCGAGTATCACTCGATCGGCCGACCGGTGGCCGGCGGCTGACCGAACGCAATCCGCGCGGGTGTCCTTCATGCCAGCATGGCGGTCTCCGCAATGCGAACCCTGATCCATCTGGTGGCCGGCGCCCGGCCCAACTTCATGAAGATCGCCCCGATCGTGCGGGCGCTGCAGGCGCGCGCCGATCGCTTCGAGTGGCGCATCGTGCACACCGGCCAGCACCACGATCACGACATGAGCGCGGTGTTCTTCGAGGAGCTGGGCATCCCGGCGCCTGATGTCCACATGGGTGCCGGCGGCGGCAGCCATGCCCGCCAGACCGCCCGCATCATGATCGCCTACGAGGACGTGCTGCTGCGCGAGCGGCCCGACTGCACGCTGGTGGTGGGCGATGTCGACTCCACCCTGGCCTGCGCGCTCACCGCCCGCAAGCTGCAGATTCCGGTGGCGCATGTCGAGGCCGGACTGCGCAGCGGCGACGCCGCCATGCCCGAGGAGATCAACCGCCTCGCCACCGACGCGATCAGCGACTGGCTGTTCGTCACCGAGCCCTCCGGTTGCGACAACCTGCGTCGCGAAGGCCGGCCCGAGGAGCGCATCTTCTTCGTCGGTCACGTGATGATCGACAACCTCATGCACCAGCTCGAGCGGCTGGCGCGGACCGATGCCAGCGGCTTTCGCAGCCCCGCGCTGCGCGCCGGCCTGGGCCGCTACGGCGTGGTCACGCTGCACCGGCCGTCCAATGTCGATGACCCCGAGGTGCTCGCCGGCATCGTCGGAGCCCTGGGGCAGATCGCCACCGAGCTGCCGCTGGTGTTCCCGGTGCATCCGCGCACGCGGGCCAGCCTGCAGCGCGCCGGTATTGCGCTGCCCCCCGGGGTGATCGACACCACGCCGCTGTCGTTCATGGATTTCCTCTCGCTCTGGAAGGACGCGGCGCTGGTCCTGACCGACAGCGGCGGTCTGCAGGAAGAGACCACGGCGTTGGGCGTGCCCTGCGTCACCCTGCGCGAGAACACCGAGCGGCCGATCACGGTGGCGCAGGGCAGCAATCTGCTGGCCGGCACCCGGCCGCCGGCCATCGTCGCGGCCGCCCGCCGCGCGCTGAGCGGCGAACTGCCCACCGATCGCCGCCCGCCGCTGTGGGACGGCCAGGCCGCGCGGCGCATCGTCGATCACCTGGCGCGGCTGCTGCCCGTCTGAGGCCGATGCCGGAGCCCGCGGTCCTGTTCGAACGGCTGCAGCCGATTCCGCCCGCGCATCCGCGTCCCTGGTTTCCGACGCTGCCGGTCATCGGCCGCAGCGGCAGCGCCGACGCGCCATTCCCGGTGGCCAGCCGCTTTCTCGATGACGACGCGCTGGTGGTGCCTTCAGGCAAGGTGGCCACCTACTGGGCGCTGCGGGGAGCGGGCGTGGGCGCGGGCGACCGGGTGGCCGTGCCTGCCTACCACTGCCCGACCATGATCCACCCGATCGTGGCGCTGCGCGCCCGGCCGCTGTTCATGCCGGTCGGCGCGGGCCTGGAGATCACCGCGGCCGTGGTGGCGCAGGCCCTGCGCGAACCGGTGAAGGCCGTGGTGCTGCCGCACTACTTCGGCTTCATGCAGCCCGACACCGAGGCCATCCTGGCGGCCTGCCAGGCCGCCGGGGTGGCGCTGGTCGAAGACTGTGCCCACGCGCTGTACGCGCGTCGCGGATCGGCGCTGCCGGGCTCCTGGGGCGACTACGCGATCGCGTCCACGCGCAAGTTCGTGCCGGGCAGCGAAGGCGGCGCGCTGGTGACCAATCGCCGCCGGCTCGATCATCCCCGCCGGCCCGCCTCCTGGGCCGACGAGCTGCGCGGCCTGTGGCGGCTGCTGGGTGACGCCGGCGCCGCGGGTGCGATCGGCTGGCCGGCCGCGTCGGCCGCCGGCCTCATCGGCCCGCCCGACGAGCAGGCGGCCTGCCGCGAGGCGCTGCCGGCACCCGCGCCCGCCGACGAGATCGACGCCTCGGCCTGCCAGCGACTGGGGCTGCGCTCGGTGCAGCGGCTGCTGCGTGGCGCCGATCACGACCGGGTCGCGGCGGTGCGCCGGCACCGCTTCGCACGCTGGGCGCAGGCGCTGCGCGGCGTGTCCGGCATCGCGCCCTTCGCGCCGGCGCTCGGCGACGATCAGGTGCCGTACGTGTTTCCGGTGCGTCTGGCGCAGCCGCGGGAGCAGTTCCGGGCGCTGAAGTACCGCGGCATCGCGGTCTGGCGCTGGGATCACCTCGCGCAGAGCCCTTGCGCGATCAGCGCCGAGCTGGCGGTCTCGCTGATCCAGCTCCCCTGCCAGCACAGCCTGAGCGATCAGGCCTTCGAGCGGCTGGTGCGCGAGTTCACCCAGGCGCTGGCCTGAGCCCGCCATGACGCGCGCCGACACCGGTGTCTGGCAGCTCGGTCGATTCGATCCGACCGACGCCGCCGCCGCGCGCGACTGGAACGCGCTGCAGGCCCTGGCCGGCGGCAGCGTGGTGCAGCGCGCCGAGCTGGTCTTTGCCGCCGCCGCGATGTCGGCGGTGCCGCTCACGCTGGCCGTGCTGCGCCGGCAGGACGAGCCGCGGGCGATGGCGCTGGTGCGCGCGCGGCCGGGCCTGCCCGAGGTGTTCGTCGAGAGCCAGATGCCGCTGGGCGCGTGGCTGCAGGCCCCCGGCGAAGACCTTGCCGCGCTCGCGCGCAGCCTGCTTGCGCGCCTGCCGCTGGGTCTGCGGCTGGGCGTGAGCCAGCTCGATCCGCGCTTCGTGCCGGTGCCCGACGATCCGCAGGTGAGCACGCTGCCCTACATCCGCACGCCCTGGCTCGCGGTGTCGGGCGGGTTTGCCGACTACTGGGCGGCGCGCGGCAAGAACCTGCGCGCCAACCTGCGCAAGCAGCGCGATCGGCTGGCGGCGCAGGGCGTGGCGCTGCGCACCGAGGTGCTGACCGAGCCGGCCGACATGGCCCGCGCGGTGGCCGATTACGCGGCCCTGGAGTCGCGGGGCTGGAAGGCCGGGGAGGGCACGGCGGTGAGCCCCTCGCATCCGCAGTTCGGCTTCTATCGCGGCATGCTCGAGGCCTTCGCCCGGCAGGGCGTGGCGCGGGTCTACCGGTGCTTCTTCGGCGAGCAGCTGGTGGCGAGCGAACTCTGCCTGCTCGATCGCGGCGAGTTCGTCATCCTGAAGACCACCTACGACGAGAGCACCGCGCCCCTGTCGCCGGCCTCGCTGCTGCGTCAGCCGATGTTCGAGGGGCTCTTCGAGGAAGGCCGCGTCGACAGGGTGGAGTTCTACGGCCCGCTCAAGGAGTGGCACACCCGATGGAGCAGCCAGACCCGCGACATCTATCACGCCAACGTGCATGCCGGGCGCCTCGCGCAGGCGGTGGTCTCGGCGCTGCGGCGGCGCCCGGCATGAGCCTGGCCGTGGCCAGCCGGCTGCGTGCCCTGCACGGCACCCATCGCGGCTGGGTGCGCACGCGCCTCACCCAGGCAGCCGGGTCGCTGGGCCTGTTGCGCACCCATGTCGCGCTCGGGCCCGGCCGGGTCGACCGGGTGGTGTTCGTGTGCCTGGGCAACATCAACCGCAGCGCGCTCGCGCAGGCGGTGGCGCAACGCGAAGGGCTGCATGCGGTGTCGGTGGGCCTGGCCACCACCGCCGGCGCGCCGGCCACCCCGGCCGCCTGCGCGGCGGCCGGCCGGCTCGGGCTGTCGCTGCATGCCCACCGCGCCACGCCCATCGCCGATCTCGTGCCCCGCGCGGGCGATCTCTACGCGGTCATGGAGTGGCGTCACCTCACCTGGCTGCTCGAGCGCGGTCTGCCGGCGCAGTCGATCATCCTGCTGGGCGCGTGGTCGCAGCCCGCGCGGCTGCACCTGCACGATCCGCACACGCTCGACGACGCCTTCTTTGACACCTGCTTCGGCCTGATCCGCACGGCGGTCCAGGCGCTGGCCCGCGAGCTGGCCGCGGGCGCGCATCCGGCTGCGGCCGGTGTGCCCGCGCTCAGTGGCCGTCGAGCACCTGCTCCAGCGTGATCAGCCGGGCGCGCTGCTCGGGCAGGCGCAGCGCGGCGGCATCCACCAGTGACCCTGTCGCCTCGAAGCGCTGCCGCTGGCCGACCTGATCTGCCACGGGCGGGCGGCGCGCGGCCCGCCAGCGGGCGCAGGCCGCGCGCAGCCAGGGCGGGCGCCGCTGCTGCAGCCACAGGCTCATGCGGTAGGCGGCCGGCGGGCCTTCGTCCGGACTGAAGCCGCCAGCCAGCGGCAGGCGGGCGAGATCGGGGGCGAGCTCGGCGATCAGGCTCGCCTCGAAGCGGCCGTGTTCCTTCCAGGTCAGGGGCAGCCGCGCGGCCGCCTTGACGATGACCGGGTCGAGCAGCGGCGTCAGGAAGTGGCCGCAGCGCGCCGCCATCGAATTGTTGCGGCTGGTCCAGTAGCGGCCCCGCACCAGCGGATAGACGAGCTCCACCTGCCGGCGATCGAGGCTGCCGCGGCAGCCGGTCTCGTCGGCGATCGTGTCCGCCAGGTGCTCGCGCAGCCCGGCCAGGGCCTCGGGCTGGCGCACGGCGGCCGGATCGAAACCGCTGTAGAACACCTTCACCAGGTCGGCCGGGTGATAGGGGCGGTCGGGCAGGTAGAAGAAGTTGCGCAGCACCTCGCCGCCGCCGCCATTGAGCGCGAGCGCGCCGTCGGCCGACTGGGCCAGGCGCGTCTGGCGGTCGGCGCCTGCGTCGTCGATGCCGTCGATCGGCAGGCCGTCGAAGAAGTCGACATTGGCGCGCAGATCGGGCGCGCCGCCCTCTCGCAGCTGTCGCTCCAGGGCCTGCTTGTCGACCGTGGCCAGGCCCAGCCCGAGCGCGCGGTCGATGGCCTGCGCGGTGCGCACATCGGGGCTGTCCGGCCCGCCATACACATGCAGCGCCGGGGCCTGCCCGGTGGCCCGGGCTGCTGCCAGCAGCAGGCGCGAGTCGAAGCCCCCGGAGAGCGCTGCCCGCACCCGCGCCGGGAAGCCCTGCGCCCAGCCCTCGGCGAGATGCCGCAGCCGCGCGCTGATGCGCTCCAGCGCCTCGCGGCGATCGGAGAAGGGGTCGCCGGGCAGCCAGAAGGTGGGCCCGAACAACGGCACCCGAAGCCCGCGGGCGAGTTCGCGCACCAGCGCCGGGTCGGCGATGCGCACCTGCTCGCAGGCGGTGCGGCTGCCGTGGTTGGCGCCGTTGAAGAGATAGTCCAAGGCGCCGATCGGGTCGATGCTGCGACGGTCCTGGGCGTCGGCGCAGGCCAGCCAGGAGGTGGACATCAGTCGGCCATCGACCGACTGGTAGAGCTTGATCATGCCCAGCGGGTCCCCGAAGCTCCAGATGCGACCGGCGCGCGCGATCACCAGCTGGTACTCGCCCGCGAGGTCGGCGCTGGCCGCGCAGCGCGCGCCCTCGAAGTCGTGCCAGAGCAGATCGAGCGCCTCGGCGCCGCTGCGGCCGCGATAGAACAGCGTGCCCACGCAGGCCACCATGCCACCCTCGAAGAGTCGCCACTGCGCGTCGGGGTCCGGGCTGTCGGGCGTGGGGTGCCAGCCCAGGCGGATGCCGGCCCATTCCTGCCAGCGTGGCGGCGGCATGCCCTGGCGAATCAGGCTGGCCGCCATGCGCCGGCTGGCCTGCTCGCGGCGCACCGGGTCGGGGTCGACCACGAGATGCAGCGCGCTCATCGGGCGCGCGTGCCGCGGCGCGCGCGCGGCGAGGGATTGGGATCGCGGGTGCTGGAGACCATGCTGGCTGCCCTCGGGGTGGGGCAGCCAGTAGGCCGGCTTCAGCGAGACATCGCGCTGCGTGGCCTCAAGCGCGCGCGCCTCGGGGCGCGCGGGAACGGGGTGGCGTGCGCGAACTCAGTCCGGGGTCGGCCGGCCGAGCGCTCAGGCCCGATCGCGCCCGCGCGCCTGCGCCCGGCGCATCGCCCCGGCATAGGCCTCGCGATAGCCGTCCACGCTGCGCGCCCAGGTGCGCTCGCGCTCCACGAACTCGCGGCCCTGGCGCTGCAGCGCGGCGCGCATATCGGCATCGCGCAGCAGCCGCACCAGCGCGCCGCTCAGGGCCTCGCGCTTGCCGGCGGCAAAGAGCAGGCCGGTGCGGCCATCAGTCACGAGTTCCCGGTGACCGCCCACGTCGGAGGCCAGCACCGGCTTGCCGCGAGCCATGGCCTCCAGCGGCTTGAGCGGGGTGACCAGTTCGGTGAGCCGCATCGGCAGGCGCGGAAAGGCCACGGCGTCGACCGCGTCATACAGGGACTCGATCTGCGCATTGGGCACGCGGCCGGTGAATCGCACCGCGGCCTCCAGGCCCAGCGCCCGGGTCCGCTCGCGCAGCCGGGCATCCTCGGGCCCTTCACCCACGAGAAGCAGGCGCGCCGCGGGCAGCTCGCGCAGCACCCCTTCGAAGGCCTCGATCAGCAGGGCCAGTCCCTCGTAGGCGTAGAACGAACCCAGGAATCCCACAACCGGCCCGTCGCCCAGACCCAGGGCCTGGCGCGACTCGGGTCGCGAGGCCGGCGCGTAGGCGAAGCGCGTGGTGTCCACCGCATTGGGGATCAGCGTGATGCGATCGGCCGGCACGCCGCGCGCGGCGATCTCGTCGGCCAGGCCCTGGCAGATCGTGGTGACCGCGTCGGCGCGGCGCAGTGCCTCGGTCTCCAGCCACCGACTGGCGCGGTAGCGCAGCCCGCCCTCGGCGGCGGTGCCGTGATCGGCGGCGGCGTCTTCCCAGAAGGCCCGCACCTCGTAGACCACCGGCAGGCCGAGCTGGCGTCCCGCCCGCAGTGCGGGCCAGGCATCGAGCACCGGCGAGTGCGCATGCAGCAGATCGGGCTGCTCCTCGGTGATCGCCTCGACCAGGCGCTCGCGGGTGGCGCGCATCTCGGCCAGCGGCCACAGACCGGGCACGCGCCGCAGTGCACCGGTGGGGGCCGGCGTGCGGTGAAAGCTCAGGTCGCCCACGGTCTCGATGCGCGGCGCGCCGGCATTGGCCCGCGGCGAGGTGAGGTGGGCGGTCTGCCAGCCCATGGCGCGCTGATGCAGCACGATCTCGCGGGTGCGCAGCGTGTAGCCCGAGTGCAGCGGCAGCGAGTGATCCAGCACGTGCAGGATCTTCATGCCACGCTCCGGCAGGCCGGTTGCACGGGCGCGACGCTGGCGGGGGGCTGAACCCCCGCTGCCCGGCCCACCCGGGCATCGATCTCGTCGATCAGCCGCTGCATGAGGGGCTGCCATCCGAAGCGCTGCTCCACATGCGCGCGGGCGCGCAGGCCCAGGGCCTGTGCGCTGGCGCGGTCATCGAGCAGGCTGACCACGGCCTGCGCGAAGGCCGGCGCCTCGTCGGCCACCAGCAGTTCGCGCTGGTGCGTGGCCGACACCCCTTCGGCCACGGTGCGCGTGGCCACGCAGGGCGCCGCGCTGGCCATCGCCTCGAGGGCCTTGTTCTGGATGCCGCGCGCAATGCGCAGCGGCATCACCGCCACCTGCGCGGCCCGCAGGTAGGGCGCGGCGCGCTCGACGAAGCCGGTGACCCGCACGCCGGGCAGATCGGCCAGCGCGCGCACGGCCGGGGCCGGCCGCGCCCCCACCACCACGAAGCACGCGCCGGGGTGATGCTCGCGCACGCGCGGCAGGATCTCGCGCGCGAACCAGCAGGCCGCGTCGATGTTCGGCAGGTAATCCATCATGCCGGTGAAGATCAGGTGGGGACCGTTCCCGTCGAGATGCTCGCGCTCGTGAGGCGGCAGTTCGTCGACCGGGCGGGTGCCGCTGGCCGGCCGGAAGCCCTCGGTGTCCACGCCATTGGGGATGGCCACCAGCCGCTCGCGGACCGATCCCGGCAGATGCGGCATCAGGCTGCCGGCCTCGCGTTCGGTCACCAGGCTGGTGCCGGCGAACTCGGCCGCGGCCTGCAGCTCCCAGCGCCGCAGCCGCTTCGCCTCGAGCGCGTGCAGCCAGCGGGCCGGCCCCTGCGCGGCGCGGGCGTACTGCGCGAACTTCTCGGAGTCGACATCGACCATGTCGAGGTAGGCGCGGCTGCGCAGCGCAGAGGGCACGTAGGGCGCGACGTTGGACGAGTAGGCGATGATCGCGTCGGGCTGCACCCGATCCAGGCAGGCCAGCCAGCGCTGCCGCAGCCGGCGGTTGCGATACCAGCCCACCGACAGCGGTTCGCCGGCCAGCAGCGCCGTGCCCGCGCCCAGCCAGCGTTCGAGCCGGCCGAGCGTCTCGACGGCGGCCGAATCGGCCAGGCGCGCGGTCTCGCGCTCGGCGCGCGCGCGCTCGCCGGCCGCGGCAAAGCCGAAGACGTGCACCTCGTCTCCCCGCGCCTTGAGGGCGCGGATGAGGTGGTAATGCCGCACGGTGGCGCCGTTGATCGGGGGCCACGGCGCGCGGTTGGCGATGAGCAGGATCTTCATCGGGATGTCGGAGGCGTCACCGCGGGCTGACGGCCGCCCGCTATGGATGCACTGTCCGCACCGATACCGGGAGCGGCCGAGGCCGGCAAGCCGACCCGGCCGGCTGGAGCCTGGCGCTGACAGTCGGCCGGTTCCGGCCGGTTGCGGCGCGCCGTCCCGCGCAGCGCGGTGGCGAGGCCCCAGGCCGCCGCCACCAGCGTGAGCAGCAGCAGCCGGGCATACCAGAGCTCGCGCAGACCGGCGCCGGCGTCGGCCAGCCAGGCCTGCGCGCTCCATACCGGCGTGATCCAGACGACCATGGCGAGGGCCCCGAGCGGCCACCAGCCGGGGCGCCGCAGCATCGAGGCCCAGAGCGGCGCGAGCAGTGGCACCGCGAAGACGAAGGCATGGACATGTCCCTTGGGCGACAGGCAGGGCACCAGGGCCAGCAGCGCGCAGGCCACGAGGCGCAGCCGGGCCGGGCTGCGGCGGGCCTGCCAGGCAGCCAGCGCGGCGGTCCCGAGCAGCGCTGCCGAGGCGCCCGACACCAGCCCCGCCATCCAGCCTGGGATGCGCACCAGGTCGCCGCGCAGCCCGTGCGGCTCGCCCCAGTGCGCCAGCCGCTCCAGCACCGCGTGCAGCGACTGCCCGCCGAGCTGGGCATCGAAGTGGTGGCCGAGCCAGGGCATGAGATCGACCACGTACCAGCGTTGATCGGCCCACGACACCCAGGGCAGCGACAGCGCCGTCAGCCCCACGAGCCAGCCCGCGCTCCAGGCGATCGCGCGCAGGCGGCCCGCCGCGATCGCCGGGATCAGCAGCACGATGGGGTAGAGCTTGAGGGCGACACCCGCGGCCAGCAGGGCGCCCGCGAGCGCCGGTCTTCGCTCCTGCCAGACCAGGAAGCCCACCGCGGCGGCCAGCGGCAGCGCGTTCAGGTTGCCGGCGGTGAACAGGTGCCAGGCCGGCGCGCCCACCAGCGTGAGCAGTGCCGCCGAGGCGCTGGCCAGACCGGCGCGGCTGCGATGGCCGCTGGCTGGCGGCCAGGCCTGGCGACAGGCCCACAGCGCGCACGCGGCCAGCAGCGCGGCCTGCAGCAGCCAGCACAGCCGGGCCACGGTCAGCGGATCGGGCCAGGCCATCCAGGCCAGCAGCGGCAGCGCCGGTGGCGGGTAGAAGAACAGGTCGAAGCTGGCGGCCTCGCTGGCCGGCAGCCGCGGCAGATCGCGCTCGAGCAGCCGATGGTGCGACTCGCCGTACAGCGGCTGACCTTCCCGGAGCACGCCTCGCAGCGCCTCGGTGTAGATGGTGGTGTCGTAGAAGCCGGTGTGGCGCCGGGCCAGGTCGAGCCACTGGCTGGCGAGCAGCAGGGCGAGGACCAGGGCCGCCGCCAGCGCCCCGATCCGGGTGGCGCGTTGCCGGGTCAGCTCGGTCGATCGGGTGTTGCCGGGGCGCGCGGCCATGGTCAGGCGATCCGCGAGCCGGCGGTGCCGTTGCGGCCCAGGCGGACGCGATGGCCCAGCGCCAGCAGCCAGGCGCGCAGCCCGGGGCGAGCGCGGTCGACCAGGGTGCCGATCAGCATCGCCAGACCCAGCGCCAGAGCCACCACCGCGGCCCATTTCGGGCCGCCTGCCGGCACCCCGAGCGCGAGCGCGCCGCCGAGGTAGAGCAGCGGGAAGTGCAGGATGTAGATCGCGAAGGTGAGCATGCCCAGGCGGGCCGCCACGGCCCGCACGGCGGCTGCCGGGGCCCGGGCCCGGGTCAGGAGGCTGCGTGCGGCCACGAAGTTCACGGCCACCACCAGCGCGAGCAGCCAGTCGGCGGCGAAGTACTTCGAGAACGCCAGGTGCGTCATCAGCCAGGGCCCGGCGTGGGGGGCGAGCGCATCCTGGGCGAAGGCGCGCATCAGGTCGAGGCGGTGGTACAGCCAGAAGAGCGCGGCCGTGCCCAGCCAGGCCAGGGCGGCGCCCGTGGGCCGCCAGCGGTCCTCGCCGCGAAAGCGCCAGGCGGCCACGCCCGCCAGCCAGCAGGGCGCCAGCAGCAGGATCTTCGGGCCGGCGATGATCGCCACCGCGGCCAGTGCCGGGCCGCGCCAGCCTGCCCGCGCATGCACCGCGATCCCGAAGAGCAGGTAGTACACCGCCTCGTAGCAGAGCGACCACTGCGGCACATTCGAGAACGGCATTACCGATAACCACCACAGCTCGTTGAGCAGGCCCGCGCTGAGCAGCAGCCGCAGCAGCAGGCGGTCGGCCGGAATGGCCTGGTAGAGCTCGGGCGCAAGCCAGCGGCCGATGCTGTCGGCAGTGAGTGCCGCCAGCACCGAGAACAGCGCCAGCGGCGCGATGCGCGACACCCGCGCCGCGGCGTAGTCGATCGCATCGCGCTCGCGGCTGTCGCTCGCGAAAGCGATCACATAGCCCGACAGCACGAAGAACACCACCACCGCCGAGTGGCCGAATTCGGCCAGCGGCAGCACCTCGGGCAGCAGGAATCGCAGGTTGGAATGGGCGTAGACGACGAACAGGGCCGCGGCGATGCGCACCATGTCGAGGTAGAGCGAGAGGGCCGGGCTCATGTCTGCGGCGCCGCGGTGGCGCGTGAGGTGGCGGGCAGCCGCGCCTGCCGGGCCCGGCGCCTGCCGCGCCAGGCGGCGAGGCCGCAGGCCAGCAGCGCGGCCGCCGACAGCGCGGCGCCAGCGCGTTCGGCCGGCAGCCGCTGCCAGCGCAGCGCGATCGCGTGCTCGCCGGCGGGCAGGTCGATCGCCACCAGACCGGTGGCCGCGTCGAGGGTCACCGGATGCGGCCGCCCATCGAGCCGGCAGGCCCAGGCCGGGAACCACAGCACCGGCAGCACGATGCGATGCGCCTGCGGCACCTGCAGCACCCAGTCCCAGCCGCCGGCGCCGCTGCCGACATCGCCACGCAGGGTGATGCCGGCGTCCGCCAGCGCGACGCGCCAGCCGCCCGCACGCTGCCAGGCGAGGGCGGCGGGCCGCTGCCAGGGCAGGGTGTACTCGCTGTAGCTGCCGTAGGCGACGATGCGCGTGTCGCCGCCATCGACCGGGGCGCCGTCGCGCAGCACGATCCGCGCCGCCAGCAGGCCCGTGAGCAGCGTTGCGCCGGCCAGCCCGACGAGCCCGACGCGGCGCGCGAGCCGGTCCTCCGCGGGGCCGCTGCCGGCGCTCAGCGCCAGCGCCCAGGTGGCGGTGATCGAGGCCACGAACAGGAAGCGGTGCGGGAACTGCACCTTGCGCAGCGGGCTGTCGATCAGCCACAGCGGCAGGCTCAACTCGCTGGCCAGCCCGAGCGCGCAGCCGCTGGCGATCAGCAGCGCGATCGTCGTGCGGCGAGCCGTCGCAGGCAGCGCCGCGCCGCGTCGGCGCAGCAGCCACGCCGCCGCGAGGCTGAGCGCCAGGCACACCAGCGACAAGGGCCACTGGAAACCGAACCAGCGGATGCCGTAGCGCCACGCGGTGACCGTGGGGAACGAGAAGGCGTCATGCGGTCGGTAGGTCTCGGTCCATTCCCGGGCGCTGATGAAATCCATCGACGCCAGCGCCGGCACCAGGAAGACGCCGGCCAGGGCCAGGCCCGTGCCGGCGCTCGCGAGCCATGACAGCGCGGCCCGTGCCAGACCGGCGCGTCCGCCGCCGTGCGCATCGGCCCACAGCCAGCACAGGGCCGGCGTCAGGCAGATCAGGGCCATCAGGGTGGACACCAGATGGGTGAGCGTCATGGCGGCCACCGCGAGCGCCACCGGCACCCGCAGCAGCGTCCCGGGCTGCCAGGGCGGGGCGTGCCGATCGGCAGGGGACGCACGAGCCGCGTCCTCGGGCCCGAGGCGTAGCGCGGCCACGAGCAGCAGCGCGAAACAGGCCGCGTTGCTCGCCCACGGAAAGCCGTTGAAATGGTTGAACAGCATGAACACCATCGGCGAGGCCTGGCACGCCACGGCGCCCAGCAGCGCAGGCAGCGGTCGCGCGAGACGCCGCAGCAGCGTCCAGCCGGCCAGCCCCAGGGTCAGCAGCGCCAGCCATTCCACGGCCCGCATCGCGCTCCAGGTCGAATCGGTGAGCGGGCGCAACAGGGCGACGGCGCCGTAGTAGCCCGGCGAGTAGTAGAGCAGCGCGGGTTCGCCCAGGCCGCGATGGCCCAGCGGCATCCAGCGGGGATAGGGATCGCCGGCGGCCAGACCCTGGCCGAACTGGAAGGCCCACGCGAGATGCTGGTCGAAGTCCTGGTTGCGGTCGGCCAGATCGAACACCGCATGCGGCGCGGCCACCAGCCATGCGCTCAGGGCGAGTACCAGCAGCGCGCCCGGCGTGCCCGGGCGGAATCGGACGGTCATCACCCCCCGATGCTCTCAGCGGCGCCCGGTGCCGGCGCTGCGCGAGATCAAGGCCGGGTCATCGGGCGATGCGGTCGGCAGCGCCCGCGGCCGGCGCAAGGCCTGCGCGGCCCGCGCCAGGGCCGAGCGGGCGATCGCGGCGAGGTCGGCGAGGCAGGGCAGCGGGTCCGACCAGCGGAACACGTAGTGGCGATTGCCGCGGCCCAGCGGATAGACCAGATAGCGCCACAGTTCGCGGGCGGGCTGCCAGCGCAGGCTGCGGTCGGCGATCTGCTGCGGGGCGAAGAGGATGCGCAGCAGCCGCCGCGTGTCGGGCACGAGGAAGCGGCAGCGCCTGACCCTGGCGCGCTCGGAGCCGGCGGACACCGGCAGCCCTGCCGTGACGCGCAGGTGGTTCCACGCGAAATGCGCGCCCGCCTGCTCTGCCAGCGGATAGCCGCCCCAGTAGCGACCGTTCACCTCCATGAGCACGCTGCGGCCGCTGACCCGGTCGTGGCGGTACTCGACCATGGCCGGGCCCGACCAGTCGAGCGCGCGCAGCAGCGCCTCCGACTGCGCGAAGAGCGCGTGGTGCTGGCCGGCATCGACCCGTTCGCAGCAGCTCGACACGCCGCCCTCGGGCGGCCACTCATGCAGGCGTCGATGCTGAAAGCGCAGCACGGCGCGGCCCTGGTGCATGAGCAGCATCTGGCCAAGACCCTCGCCCGGGACCTGTGCCTGCACCAGCGGGTATTCCCCCACCGCGGCGCAGCGCGACAGCAGCGCCTCGAGCGCGTCGGGGTCGTGGCAGTAGCGCGCCTTCTCCAGCGGCAGCCCGAGCGCGCGCAGGCGATCGGCCACCCGCAGGGGGTCGGCCCACTTCACCACCACCGGATAGCGCGCGCGCTGCGCCACCTGCCGGGCCTGCGAGGCATTGCCCACCGGCCACTGCATGGGCACCGCCATGCCCAGCGCCGCCGCGGTGCGGTACACCGCGGCCTTGTCGAGCACGCGGGCGAGGGCCGGGCCCTCGGCCATCATCAGGGTGATGCCGGGCAGCGCCTCGCGGTGCCGGTTGAGCCACGCGATGTCGCTCTCCGAGACCGCGAAGCAATGCCAGGCGCCGTGGCGGGCTGCCTGCTCCCGCAGCAGCGCCAGCAGCGCGGTGTCTCGCGGGGCATGCACCCGACCCGAGGCGAGTGCCCGCGCGTGCAGCCCGATGGCGCGCGGCGAGCGGGCGATGCCGTGCACCGCGAGCCCGTGGCCGGCCAGCTCGCGCAGCAGCGCGAGGCCGATGGGGGTGTCGATGCCCAGCAGCTGCACCGCCTGCGGTATCGACATCGGCGCCGCGCCCGGCGCGGGCAGGGGCGTGGTCGGGTTCAGCATCCCGGACACCCGATCCCGGCGAGGCCGTTGGCGAGCATGCGCGGCCAGGCAAGCCGCGCCGGCACGGCGAGCGCCGCGGCTGCGGCAGGCTGCGGCCGGTGCCGTGCGAGCTGGCCCAGGGTGTCCACGCTGAAGCGACGTCGTGCCGTGGCCAGATAGCGGCACAGCGCGCGCAGGCGGCGCTGGCTGGTGAGATTGGGTCGCAGCTCGCCGGCCGGATCGCCGCGGGCGAACTCATGGCAGTGGGTGAGCAGGACCACCGCGGGCGCGCCCGCGTCGTGCGCGCGCTCCAGCAGGAATCGGGTCTCGGCGAACGAGGCCCCGGCCACGGTGAGGCACTTCGACCGGCTGCGCCCCGGCAGGGCGCGCTCGGTGTAGCTCAGCACCGGCAGCTCCAGCACCGAGCCGATGCGGTGGATGCCGGCATCGAGCCGCAGCGCGGGCTCATCGGGCTCGAACAGTCCGCGCCCCACGTTCGAGGCGATCGACAGCCCGCAGGCGGCCATCGCGTGGTAGACCGACAGGTCGGCGCGCAGGTTGCCGGTGCGCAGCGCCACCGGCGGCGGCAGGCCCCAGCGCGCGAAGGCCGCCTTGCCGCGCCGGATCCAGGCGATCAGCTCGGCCGGCGAGCGGCCGTGGGCGTCGTCGTTCGGTCGCGCGTCGGCCAGTCGCGCCCGCCAGGCGGGCGCGTCGAACCAGGTCCAGACCGGATGCAGGTGCAGCTGCGTGTCGTGCCCGCGGGCAGCGATCTCGGCGGCGATCTCGCCCATCGGCCCGTCGCCGAACCACGCGGTCTGCAGTGTCTCGATGAAGAAGGTCGCCTTCAGCCCGTGGTCCTCGAAGGTGTCGAGCACGAAGCCCAGCCCGGCCGCGCCCTCGCGGGTGGGGCAGCGCACGCTGCGCGCGCCCACCGGTCTGCGCCGGTCCGGTTGGCTGAAGGCGCCACCGATCGTGAACTCGGTGTCGATGGTGAGAAATACCCGGGTGCTCATGGACGGCGGGCCCTTCGAAGGCGTGGGCGGCCAGTAAGCCAAGCCGCGCATCGCCGGGTATTGCGCCCGATCAACCGGTCGTCGCTTCGATCGGCCACAGTGCCGCTGGCAGCGTCGCGCCGTGAGAAATGCAACTCGCGTCGCAAGGACGCTGCGCTAGAGTCCGACGACCCCTTTCGCCGCCCTGTCGATGTCCGAACTGCTCCACGAACTGCTCTTTGCCACCGCGCAGCGCCTTCCCGATGCCCCTGCGCTCACCTGCGGCCGGCGCGAGCTCGACTACGCCGGCCTCGCCGAGGCGGTGCGCGGCTTTGCCGGCGCGCTGGTCGGCGCGGGCGTGCAGCGCCACGAGCGGGTGGCGGTGTGGCTCGACAAGCGCCAGGAGACGGTGGTGGCGCTGCTGGGGGCCGCGACGGCCGGAGCGGTGTTCGTGCCGGTGAATCCGGTGCTGCGCGCCGAGCAGGCCGAACACGTGCTGGCCGACTGCAATGTGCGGCTGCTCGTCACCAGTGCCGAGCGCTGGCGCACCTTGCGACCCCGGCTGGCGGGCCTGCCCGATCTGCGGATGGTGGTGATCGCGGGCACCGCGGCGGCCGAGGTGGCGCCTGATGATGCCGAGCCGGGCCGCGCGCCGGCGCTGCTCGGGCTGGCCGCCTTCCTCGCGCAGCCGGCCGGCGAGCCGCACCGGGTGATCGATGCCGACATGGCGGCCATCCTCTACACCTCGGGCAGCACCGGCCGCCCCAAGGGGGTGGTGCTCTCGCATCGCAACCTGGTGGCGGGCGCGCGCAGCGTGTCGGCCTATCTGGGCAATGGCCCGCATGACCGCCTGCTGGCGGTGCTGCCGCTGTCGTTCGACTACGGCCTGTCGCAGCTCACCACGGCCTTTGCCAGCGGCGCCTCGGTGGTGCTGCACAACCATCTGCTGCCCGGCGACCTGCTGCGCGCGCTGGGCCGCGAGTGCATCACCGGACTGGCCGCGGTGCCGCCGCTGTGGATCCAGCTGGCTGCGTTGCCCTGGCCGGCCGAGGCAGCGGCGCACCTGCGCTACTTCACCAATTCGGGCGGCGCCATGCCGGGCGCCACCCTGGCCGCGCTGCGCCAGCGCATGCCGGCGGCCGCGCCCTTCCTCATGTACGGCCTCACCGAGGCCTTCCGCTCCACCTATCTGCCGCCGGCCGAGGTCGACCATCGTCCGGATTCCATCGGCAAGGCGATCCCCAATGCCGAGATCCGGGTGGTGCGCGAGGATGGCAGCGAGTGCGCGCCGCACGAGCCGGGCGAGCTCGTGCATCGCGGCGCGCTGGTCGCGATGGGCTACTGGAATGATCCGGCGCGTACCGCCGAACGCTTCCGGCCGCTGCCCGGCCAGCACCCCGAACTGGTGCTGCCCGAGATGGCGGTCTGGTCCGGCGACACGGTGCGCCGTGACGAGGACGGCTTCCTCTACTTCGTGGGCCGCCGCGACGAGATGATCAAGACCTCGGGCTACCGGGTGAGCCCCACCGAGATCGAGGAGGTGCTCTACCGCAGCGGTCTGGTGGCCGAGGCCGCCGCCTTCGGCGTGGGCCATCCCGTGCTCGGTCAGGCCGTGGTGGTGGTGGCGCAGCCCGCGCCGGGCCTCGCGCCTGATGCAGCCGCGCTGATCCAGGCCTGTCGCGACGCGCTGCCAGCCTACATGGTGCCGGCGCGGGTCGACTGGCAGGCCGAGCCCCTGCCGCGCAACGGCAACGGCAAGATCGATCGCCGGCTGCTCGGCGAGCAGCGCGCCGGCCTCTTCGCGCAGGCGGCATGAGCGGGATCGTGTTCGCGCAGCATGCGCCGGTAGAGGCCTTCCAGCGTCTGGGCGCAGAGCTCGCGATCGGGGATCTGCCGGTGTCGCGTCTGGTCGAGCGGGTGGGCGGCACGCCCTTCTATGCCTATCACCGGCGCGCGATCGTCGACCGGGTGGCTGCCCTGCGCAGCGCCCTGCCGTCGGCGCTGCACCTGCACTATGCGATCAAGGCCAACCCGATGCCGGCGGTGGTGCAGCTGCTGGCGGGCCTGGTCGACGGGCTCGACGTGGCCTCGGCGGCCGAGCTGCGCACCGCGCTCGACACCGGCACCGATCCCGCGGCCATCAGCTTCGCCGGCCCGGGCAAGACGCCGGCCGAGATCGCCCAGGCGGTGGCCGCCGGGGTCACCCTCAACCTCGAGTCCGAGACCCAGCTCGAGCAGGCCCTGGCCGCCGGCGAGCGGCTCGGCCTCGCGCCGCAGCTCGCGCTGCGGGTGAACCCGGCCTTCGAGCTCAAGGCCGCCGGCATGCGCATGGGTGGCGGCCCGCGGCCCTTCGGCATCGACGAGGCCCGCGTGCCCGCGGCGATCGCGCGCATCCGCGCCGCCGGCCTGCGCCTGCGCGGCCTGCATGTCTACAGCGGCTCGCAGAACCTCAACGCCGCGGCGCTGATCGAGTCGCAGCAGCGGGTGCTGGCGCTGGCCGAGCGCTTGTGCGCCGATCTGCCTTCGGGCATGGACTGGCTCAACCTCGGCGGCGGCTTCGGCGTGCCCTACTTCCCGGGCGAGAAGCCGCTCGATCTCGTTCCGATCGGCGAGGCGCTCTCGGCGCTGGTCGTGCGGGCGCGCGACACGCTCGGCGTGCCGCTGGTGCTCGAGCTGGGCCGTTACCTGGTGGCCGAGGCCGGGGTCTATGTCTGCCGGGTGCTCGATCGCAAGGTCTCGCACGACCAGGTCTTCCTGGTGACCGACGGGGGCCTGCATCACCACCTGGCCGCATCCGGCAACTTCGGTCAGGTGCTGCGCAAGAACTACCCGGTGGCCATCGCCAACCGGCTCGATGCCGCCCTCACCGAGGTGCAGAGCGTGGTCGGTCCGCTGTGCACCCCGCTCGACCTCCTCGCCGACCGCATGGCCCTGCCCAGCGCCGAGCCGGGCGACCTGGTGGCGGTGTTCCGCTCCGGCGCCTACGGCCCGAGCGCGAGCCCGGCCGCCTTCCTGTCCCACCCGGCCGCGCGCGAGGTGCTGGTATGAACGGAACGGGCGGACCGATGCCCTGGCTGGAGGCCTGTCTCGACACCGAGGCGCCGCCGCGCTTCTCGGCCGGCGGCCTGCAGTCCTTCAGCCACGAGGAGCCCGGCGCGCAGGGCGCGCGGGTGGTCGGTTTCGGCCGGCTGCGCTTTCTCGAGCCCGGGCTCGCCGGTCTGGCCCGCATCCGCGGTGACGGCGCCGCGCTGCTGGCGGCCTGGCGCCGCCACGGCGAGGCGCTGCCCGAGCAACTCACCGGCGAGCATGCCGCGCTGCTGTGGGACCACCGCGAGCGTCGCGGCATGGCGCTGGTCGATCGCTTCGGCAGCCTGCCCCTCTACTGGGGGCGGCAGGGCAGTCGCGTGGCGCTGGCCAGCCGGCCGGCGCGGGTGTGCGCGCTGCTCGGCCTGCCGGCAGAGCTCGACCCGGCCGCGCTCCATGCCTACGCGCACTTCCATGTGATCCCGGCGCCGCTGTCGATCCATCGCTCGGTGTCGCGCCTCGATATCGGCCAGATGCTGCTGATCGAGCGCGGCGCGGCGCGGGTGCTCACGCACTGGCGGCCGAGTTTCCAGGAGGATCAGCCCTTCGATTTTCCGCGCGAGCGGCAGGCCTTCCTCAGCGCGCTGCGCGAGGGGGTGGCCGAGTGCGCGGCCGAGGTGCCGCGTGGGCGCCTCGGCTGCTTCCTGTCGGGCGGCACCGACAGCTCGACCATCGCCGGGCTGGCCTGCGAGGTGCGTGGCGAGCCGGTGAAGACATTCGCCATCGGCTTCGATGAGTCGGCCTACGACGAGCGGCGCTACTCGCGGCTGGCCGCGGCGCACTTCGGCACCGACCACACCGAGCATGTGCTCAGCGTGGCCGAGACCGAGGCTGCGATCGACCGGCTGGCCCGCGCCAGCGAACAGCCCTTCGGCAACGCCTCGGCCGTGCCGACGCTGGTGTGCGCGCAGATCGCGCGGCAGGCCGGCGTCACGCGCCTGCTCGGCGGTGATGGCGGCGACGAGCTCTACGGCGGCAACGAGCGCTACGCCACGCAGTGGCTGTTCTCGCTCTACGAGCGGCTGCCGGCCGGGGCGCGTCGCCACCTGCTCGAGCCGCTGCTCTTCGGGCCGCTCGGGCTGCTGCAGGCCTGGCCGCTGCGCAAGGCGCGCAGCTATGTCGAGCAGGCCCGTCTGCCCTTGCCCGACCGGCTGGGCGCGCGCTACAACCTGCTCAACCTCTTCGGTCCCGACACGGTGCTCGGCGATCCGGTGCTCGCCGCGGGATTCCAGCCGCTTGCGCTCGAGCGCGAGGTCTGGTCGCGCAGCGAGGCCGGCACCCAGCTCAACCGGCTGCTCGCCTACGATTTCAAGTTCACCCTCGGCGACAACGACCTGCCCAAGGTCACCCGCATGTGCCACGCCGCGGGCGTGGAGGTGGCCTTCCCGATGCTCACCGAGCCGGTGGCGGCGCACTCGCTGCGCCTGGCCCCGGGCGAGAAGCTCAAGCGCCGGCAACTGCGCCACTTCTTCCGTCAGGCCCTGCGCGGCTTCCTGCCCGACGAGATCCTCGACAAGCCCAAGCACGGCTTCGGCATGCCCTTCGGCGAGTGGCTGCTCGGCCAGCCCCGGCTGTCGGAGCGGGCGATCGAGGCGCTGCTCGGCCTGGAGGCGCGCGGCGTGCTGCGCGCGGGCTTCGGTCATGAGGTGCACCGCGCGGTGCGGCAGGGCCACGCGGGCTACTACGGCACGCTGGTGTGGGTGATGATGACCCTGGAGCTGTGGCTGCGCGCGCAGTCGGGCGCGGAAGGCAGGGTCACCCAGGCGGCCCCCGAGCCGGCGCTGGGCTGAATCGCGCCATGCTGCGACTGGTCACCTCGCTTGCATCGCCGGCGGGCCCGCGGGCGAGGCTCACCGCGTTCATCTTTCACCGGGTGCTGCTCGAGGCCGATCCCCTGCAACCCGACCTGCCCGATGTCGCCGGCTTCGAGCAGGCGCTCGACTGGATCGGCTCGCAGTTCCGGGTGCTCGACCCGCGTCTGGCCTGCGAACGGCTGGCGGGCGGCGCGCTGCCGGCGCGCGCGGCGATCCTCACCTTCGATGACGGCTATCGCGACAACGCCGAGCTGATCGCGCCGATCCTGCGCCGGCGCGGCTGGCCGGCGGCCTTCTTCGTGGCCACCGGTTTCCTCGAGGGCCGGGTGATGTTCAACGACCGGATCATCGAGGCGGTGCGTGCCACCCGCGCGGCGACGATCGCGCCGGCGGCGCTCGGCCTCGAGGCGGCGCCGACGCTGTCGCTGGATGGCCCGCTTGCGCGGCGCGCGACCATCGCGCGCCTGATCGCGGCGATCAAGCATCTGCCCGCGCCGCGGCGCGAGGCGGCGGTGGCGCGCCTGGAGGACACCCTGGGCACGGGCGCCGCCCGCAGCCCGATGATGGACGCCGCGCAGGTCGCCGGCCTTCATGCCGCCGGCATGGTCGTGGGCGGCCACACCCGTCACCACCCCATCCTCGCGATGCTGGAGCCGGCGCAGGCGCAGGCCGAGATCGCCGGTGGCTTCGATGATCTGCGGTCGATCACCGGCGAGTCGCCCACGCTGTTCGCCTATCCGAACGGGCGCCAAGGACCCGACTGGCAGGCCCCGCACATGGCCATGGTGCGGCGCGCGGGCTTCACCCATGCGTTCAGCACCGACCCCGGCGCCGCCGACCGACGCAGCCCGGCGCTGGCGCTGCCGCGCTTCACGCCCTGGGACCGCTCGCGACTGCGCTTCCAGGCGCGTGCCTGGGGCAACCTCCTCACCCGGCCACTGGCCGCCTGAGCGATGGCGATCCGCGACATCGTCCTGATGCTCCTGCTGCTGGGCGGGCTGCCGGTGGCGCTGCGCTTCCCGTTCTTCGGCATCTGCGTCTATGCCTGGCTCGGCCTGATGAACCCGCACCGGCTGTCCTGGGGCTTCGCCTACGACTTCCCCTGGGCGCAGGTCTACGGCATCGTCGCGCTGGTGTCGCTCGCCTGGGAGCGAGACCGACGCCTGCTCGCCTCGCTCGCGCGCTTTCGCATCCTCATCGCCTTCCTGGCCTGGATGGGCGTCACCACGCTGATGGCGCTGGAGCCCGACCGGGCGGCGGTGCGCATCGTCGAGGTGCTCAAGATCTATCTCATGGCCATCGCCACCCTGAGCGTGCTCACCACCGAGCGCCGGGTGCGGATCTTCCTGAGCGTGGCGGTGCTGTCGGTGGCCTTCTTCGGCGTCAAGGGCGGCCTGTTCACGGTGCTCGGCGGCGGCAACTTCCGCGTCTGGGGCCCGCCGGGCAGCGTGATCGAGGACAACAACCAGCTCGCGGTGGCGCTCACCATGACCGTGCCGCTGATGGTCTGGATGCTGCGGGTCTATCCGGCGATGTGGGCGCGCGCGGGCCTGGTCGGCGCCATCACGCTGGTGATCGTGGCCATCTTGGGCACGCACTCGCGCGGCGCGCTGCTGGCGCTGGTGGCCATGGGCCTGCTGCTGATCGTCAAGAGCGAGCGCAAGGCGGCTTTCGCGATGGTGTTCCTGCTGGGCGCGGTGCTCGCGGTGATGCTCATGCCGGAGCACTTCTGGGACCGCATGGCCAGCATCGGCAACTACGAACGCGACAAGTCCGCCTACGGCCGCTTCAACGCCTGGCAGACCGCGCTGCGCATTGCCGATGCGCGGCTCACCGGCGGCGGCTTCGATTACGCCGGGGTGCGTGCCTTCGCGGCCTTCGCGCCCGACCCCACCGACGTGAAGAGCGCGCACAGCATCTACTTCCAGGCGCTGGGCGAGCACGGCTGGCCGGGCCTCGTGCTGTTCCTCGCCTTCTGGGGCGGCGTCTGGCTCGCCCTGCGCGCCGCGATCCGGCGCCATCGCGCCGACCCGGCGGGCGGCGCCCGGGTCGCGCTCGCCTCGATGATCCAGGTCTCGCTCGCGGGTTTCCTGGTGGGCGGCGCCTTCGTGAACATCGGCTACTGGGACTTCCCCTTCTACCTCGCGGCAGTGGCCTTCGCGCTGGCCGCATTGCCGGTGGGCGCGTCGGCGCCCGTGGCCGCGGATGCCCGGGCCGGGGCTGGGGCGCCGGCGGATCCCAGGGCCGCGCGGATGGGGCCGCGCGGCACTGCAGCGGCGGCCCGGTCATCGGGCGCGCGCGCGCCGGCCACTGCCATGCCGGTGGCCATGACCCGGAGGGCTCATGGTCCCCGCTGAACCCTTCCTCGCGGCCTGCGGCATCTGCTCGGGGCCGATGGCCGAGGCCTTCACCGCGCGCGAGCAGCACCTGGGCCTGGGCGATGCCTTCGTGTATGCGGTCTGCGCCGATTGCGGCACGGTGCAGCTGCTCGATCCGCCCGCGTCCTTCGAGCGCTACTACCCGTCGGGCTACTACTCCTACGAGGTCGATGCGCTCGCCGCGCGCATCGCCGCCGAGCCGTGGCGCACGCGGCTGGCCCGACGCTGGGTGGGCGCGGCGCTGCTGCGCGGCGGCGCCGCCGCGCGGCTCGCGCGCCGCTGGCGGCCCTGGCTGACCCAGGACTTTCCGGCCTGGCTGGAGGGCGAGGGTGCCCGCCTGGGCCTGCGTCGCGATGCCCGCGTGCTCGACGTCGGCTGCGGCGCGGGTGCCCACCTGCTGCAGCTCGCGTCATACGGCTTCGAGCGGCTGGAGGGCGTCGATGCCTTCGTGGCGGGCGACATCCATCACCCGGGCGGCGTGTTCATCCGGCGCGGCGAACTGCCCGCCGTGACTGGCCGCTTCGACCTGGTGATGTTCCATCACTCGCTCGAGCACATGCCCGATCCGATGGCAGCGTTGCGCGCGGCGCACCGTCTGCTCGCCCCCGGCGGTCGGCTGCTGGTGCGCATCCCGGTGCTGGGCGAGGCCTGGCGGCGCTACCGCGAGGACTGGGTCCAGCTCGATGCGCCGCGCCATCGATTCCTCTTCCCGCGCGAGGCCTTCCTTCGCGCCGCTGCCGGCGCCGGCTTCGAGCCGCTGTCGGTGCGCTGCGATTCCGGCGCCTTCCAGTTCTGGGGCAGCGAGCAGTATCGTCTCGGCATCGCGCTGAACTCGCCGCGGTCCTGGCAGCGTGATCCGCTGGCCTCGCCCTTCTCGCCCGCGCAGTTGCGCGAGTGGGCGGCGCAGGCGGAGCAGCTGAATGCCGCGCTCGAAGGCGACCAGGCCTGCTTCCTGCTGCGCCGGGTCGATGGGAAGGGAGGTGACGCATGAGGGTCGGCCGTGACGCACTGTTTGCCATCCTGCTGTCCGGCCTGCTGGTGGCGGCCGGACCGGCGCTCGCGGCCTTGCCGCCGCAGCACCAGAACGCGAAGGACCTCGATGCGCTGGTCGCGTTCGTGAAGGCGCACGCCCGGGTGATCGCGTCGCTGGAGGGCATCGACCTGCATGAGCAGCGGGTGCGCTTCGGCAATGGCTGCGAGGCCCGCTTCGACCGGGAGCCGCTGCCCGCGGGGATGGTCGGGCCGGCGCGGCCGCTGCGCCTGCAGTCGGCCAACTGCCCGCTGGACTGATCGGGTCTTCCGTTCGGATCGATCAGGCGCGCAACCGGGTCTGCGCGCGCCCGAGCACCGGGCGGGCCAGGCGCGCCCAGCCGGGATGAAAGCGCGCGCTGTATTCCAGATGCTTCTCGAGGTTGAGCGCGAGCAGCGCCGCGCGCACCGCCGGCTCACGCGGAAAGCGCGGCAGCGAGAGCAGCCAGCGGCTCATCGCGCCCACGGGCAGCAGCCGGTCCAGGCGTGAGCCGGCGTCCTCGCGGACCATCTCCACATAGCGGGCCGACGGGGTCTTGTCGCGCACCATCAGCACCGCCGGGATCTCGGCGTGACCGCCCTCGCATAGCGTGGCCGCCGAGAAGCCCCAGTCCCAGGCGTGGAAGGTGCGCGGCGGAAAGGCCCGCCTGGCGATCGCGGTGCGGAACACCCCGTACATGCGGCTGTTGTCGCCGGGCGCGGCGAAGAAGCGCCGCAGGTTGGCTGCCGGCGTGCCGGTGAGGGCGGCGGTGCCGCTGGCCAGGCCGATCGGCCGGCCCTCGCGCTCGAAGGCCACGCGGCTCACCGCCCCGGCCAGACCGGGGTGGGCGCGCAGTTCGCCCAGGCAGGCGCCGACGAAGCCGGGCAGCCAGCGGTCGTCGCCGGCGGCCCACATGAAGAACTCGGTGTCGGCCTGGTCCAGCAGCCAGCCGAAGTTCGCGTAGCGCAGGTTCACCGGCTGGCGGTGGTAGCGCACCCGGCTGTCGGCCGCGGCGAGCGCCCGGCCCACCGCCTCGGTGTCATCGCGCGAGCCGTCGTCGGAGATCAGCACGCGCAGGTCGGCATGGTCCTGCGCGAGCAGCGAGCCCACCGCCTGCGCCAGGGTGCGGGCGTTGTTGTAGGCGGGCACGCCGATGGTCAGGCTCGCCATGGCGCGCTCAGCGGCTTGCCGCGGGCTGGCGCAGGCTGCCGAGCCGACCCAGCGCCAGTGCCAGCGGGTGACGGGTGAGCACTGCCAGCATGATGCCCACGCCGGCGAGCAGACCGAGGCCCGTGCCCACCGACAGCAGCGCCTGCCAGGCGGTGTCGGCCGGCATCAGCCTGGCGAGCGCGGCCACGGCGAGCGCCGGCCCGACCACGCGCAGCGACGACCCGCAGGCTTGCGCGAGGTCGGCCAGCCGGATGCCGGTGGCCGCGTGCAGCGCGCGCTGGTAGGCGGCCAGGTGCAGCAGGCTGGCGAGCGCGAGCAGAAAGGCCGTGGCCAGCAGCCCGAAGCGCACCCCCACTGCCACGGCCAGGCTTGCGGCCAGCAGGCGCACGAGCGCCACCCGCAGCATCGGCGCGGCTCGGCCGGTGCCGATCAGCAGGCCGGGCGCGAGGTACCAGGGGACGGCGATCGCGAGGCTCACCGCCGAGATCGTCAGCACCGGCGCGGCGGGCAACCAGGTGGCGCCGAACAGCACCCGCACCAGCGGCTCGGCGAAGATCGCCATGAACAGGAAGGCCGCCAGCGGCGGCGCGGCCAGCCGCGCGAGGAAGGCCAGGTAGGTGTCACGCAGCGCGGCGGGTTCGCGCACCCCGGCCGCGAACACCGGCCGGGCCACCCGCACGAAGCCGGTGACCAGCACATCGTGGGCATTGAGCGCGAGGCTCTGGCCGCGGCTGAACAGGCCCAGCGCCTCGAAGCCCAGGCTGCGCGGCATGAGCAGGTCGGGCACGCGCGAGGCGATCTGCTCGAACAGGTAGCTGCCGGTCATGGGCGTGCCGAAGCGCAGGATGCGGCGCAGTTCACCCAGCCGCGGCCGCATGAAGAATTCTGCCGGGCGCAGCACGGCGAACAGCACCAGGGTGACCGCGTTGCCGGCCACCGCCCCCCAGGCCAGGCTGAGCGAGGACCACCCCGCCCAGGCCAGTCCCACGCTGGTGGCCGCGGCCACCACGGTGCTCGCGGCCTGCACCGCGGCCAGCCGGCCGAAGGAGAGCTCGCGCACCAGCATGGTCGAGCAGATCGAGCCGATCGGCATCAGCAGGAAGCTGAGCGCCATCACCTGCAGCACCTGCGCGACCGCGGGCTCGCGATAGAGCGCGGCCAGCGGTGTGGCGCCGATGAGCAGCAGCGCAGCGATCGTCCACGAGACCGCCAGCGTCATGCCGTAGGCCGCGCGCAGCAGCTCGCGGTCGAGCGCGCGCTCCTGCACCAGGAAGTCGCCCACGCCGAACTGCCGGAACACATGACCGATCGCCACCAGGCTCGCGGCGAGCGAGAACACGCCGATCTCGGCCGGCGCGAGCAGCCGCGCGATAATCACGGTGGCGCCGAACTGCAGCGCGAAGGCGAGCACGCGCTCGCCCACCGAGAACAGCGTCGCGCGCGGCACGCCCTTCATGCCAGCCCCGCTCCCGCGACGATCGCGCGGGCGTTGGCGTCCCAGTCCCAGCGTCGGGCCACGGTGGCGTTCTCGTGCGCCGCGGCGATCCGCGCCGGGTCGGCGGCGCGCTCCAGGGCGCGGGCCAGCGCCGACGCGTCATTGGCGAGATAGGTCTCGTTGACCCCGGCGCCCAGCACCTCGCCCAGGCAGCCGGTGTCGGGGCCGACCACCAGCTTGCCGAAGCTCATGCCGAGCACCGCGACCCCGGAGTTGAGCACCGCGCGGTGCGCGAGCACGACGGCATCGGCGGCCGCCATCAGGCTGCCGATCTCCTCGTCCGGCACGTGCCGGAACTCGCAGCGGATGCGCGGCGAGAATCGCTTGACCCAGGCGAGCCGCAGCCGCTCGGCGAGCGACTGGCTGCCCGGGGCGATGGCATAGCTGCCGGCGATCAGCAGGTGACGGCGCGGCACCCGCGCGGCGCGAAAGCCCCCGAGCAGGAGGTCCAGGCCCTTGTAGCCGCGCACCTGCCCGAAGTGCAGGAACAGCACGCGGTCCTCGGCGATGCCCAGGCGGCGCCGGGTGGCCGCGCGATCGCCGCCTGCGGGGTAGGCGCCGAAGTGCCCGTGCGGGGCCACCAGCTGCGCGGTGTCGCCCACCCGGTAGCGCTGCGCGAGCAGCGTGCGCGAGCATTCGCAGTGGTGGACGATCAGGTCGGCGCGGTCGATCACCGCCTGGTACACCCGCTGGTCGAGCGGGTTGTCGGGATGGTCGTGCGGCGCGAGGTTGTGCACGGTCCAGGCCAGCCGCGCACCCGCGGCCTTCAAGGCATCGAGCTGGCGCAGCAGGTGGTCGGCGCGCTGCGCCGGCGGGCCCTCGCCGCTCCAGCGGTAGAGCTCCTCGGGCCAGTGCAGGTGGACGAGATCGGCGCGCGCGGGCGCGCCGGCGTCGAGCAGCGCTGCCGGACGGTCGTCGACCGCGAAGCCCAGCCGCTGGTAGGCGCGGGCGAATTCCCGCACGTAGATGTTGCTGGCCAGCGCGTGCGGCAGGAGCACCGAGAGACTCACCCGCCCCCCTTGCCGGCCAGCAGCCTGAAGGGCACCCAGGGTGCCACCGCCAGGATGCCCGGGTCGAATCGCACGATGTCGCGCAGCAGGCGGCCATCGATCGGCTTGCGCCGGCGCAGGCGGTGAAGCAGGTCACGCACCACGGCCTGCTGCAGGTGGCGGATGGTGCGCCGGTTGTTGGCGCGCTGGCTCTCGGTGAGCCGGTAGAAGCGGCGCACGGAGGTCCAGACGAAGAGCTCGTTGCGCAGGCGCTGCAGCGAGCGCTCGGTGCCCCAGCCCGCGCCCTGGTAGATGTTGATGCCCTCGCCGTTGTCGGCGTCGGCCTCGGTGGAGAACACGAAGGGCGCGCCGCGCTCGCCGAGGTCCATCCAGAAGAAGAAGTCCTGGCCGTTGTAGAACTCGGCCCGGAAGCGCAGCGCCGGATGCCGGTCGTGCCGGTAGACCACGGTGGAGGTCTGGATCACCCCGCCGCCGTCGCGCAGGATGTGCTCGAGCGGGCTCATGCCGAGCGCATAGGCGCTGTCGGTGCCGGGCAGCGGCGCATGCTCGGCCGGGCGCAGCGATCCGATGCGGGTGAAGTTGCTCTGGTCGGGATGGTTGAACGACCACCAGTCGGCGAAGTAGGCGTCATGGGCCTCGCCGAGCGCGCGCTCGGCGCGTTCCAGGTGTGCCGGGCGCCAGGTGTCGTCGGAGTCGAGGAAGGCCACGTGCCGGGTGCCGGGCGGCACATGGTCCAGGCCGCGGTTGCGTGCCGCGCCGGCGCCGCCATTGGGCTGCGTGATCAGCACTACCCGTTCCCGCCATGCCTCGGGCAGGGTGGCGATGTCTTCTCGCGCCGGCACGGGTGAGCCATCATCGACCACGATCGGCATCACCCGCTCGCCCACCGTCTGCTCGAAGGCCGAGCGCAGCGCCTTGGCGAGCAGGCCGGGCCGGCGCTGGAAGAAGGGGGTGATGACGGCGATGGTGTCGCGGGCGGGTCCGGTCATGGCGTCTTTCGGGTCGGCAGAGGTCAGCGGTCGGGCTTGCGCACCGGCATCGGCAGGCAGGCGCGCGCGATCAGCTGCCAGTGGGCGCGGTTGGCCGGGTCCAGGCGCACCGCGCGCCAGAGCGCGCGCAGGGCCACCGAGCGGTTGCCGGCCTGCAGGTGTTGGGCGCCGTGGCCCTGCCAGTCGATCGCGCGGCGCCGGCGAAAGGCCCGCGGGTCGGGGCGGCTGCCATCGGGGCCGCTCATGCCCCAGCGCGCGATCGCCTGCTGCAGCACCCGCTCCGACCAGTTCTCGGCGCGGGGCTGGCGCGAGCCCTGGCGCGCGCTCTGCCGGTAGGCCACCATCGGCGCGGCCAGGAACGCGAAGCGGGTCAGCCGCGAGGCGCGCAGCCAGTAGTCCCAGTCTTCGCCATAGTCGAGGCGGGTATCCCAGTCGCCGAGCGCTGCGGCGAGTTCGCGGCGGATCAGCGCGCTGCTGGTGAGCACGCAGGACTCCAGCAGCATCTGGTGGTAGACCCAGCCCGAGAGCGCGGGGTCGAGCCGCGCCTGGGCATCGTCGGCCAGCAGACCGGCCGGATCGGCGTGCTGCCCGTCGGCGCCGGGATGCCAGAAGCGGTAGCCGGTGCAGCACAGACCGGAGTCGGGGGCGCGTGCCAGCGCAGCGAGCTGGCGCTCGAGCTTGCGCGGATGCCAGACATCGTCCTGGTCGCAGAAGGCGATGAAGGCCCCGCGGGCCAGGCGCATGCCGTGATTGCGGGCCGCGGCCACGCCCTGGCGGGCCTGGCGCACCAGCCGGACCCTCGGATCGTCGATCGCCGCGCACAGTGCATCGCCGCCGTCGCTCGAGCCGTCATCGATCACCAGCACCTCGATCGCCGCGAGGCTCTGCGTCAGCAGCGAGCGCAGGGTCTGCCCGATGAAGGGGCGGCCCTGATGCAGCGGCACCACCACCGACACCTGCGGCGCGTTCATGCCGGGCCTCCGGAGATGCCCGGGCCGGCGCCGCGCCGCAGCCACAGCGCCTGGGCATGGGGCCACAGCGGATGGTCGGCCAGGCGCAAGGCCAGCAGCCAGCCCAGGGCCAGCACCGGCGCGGCCAGCGCGAGCCAGCCCGGTCCGCCGAGGGCCTGGGCGCGGACCGCGAGCAGCACCGGCCAGGCCAGGGCCAGGCAGCACAGGCCGGTGATGAGGCTTGGCCGCAGCGCGCGCAGCCAGTCGCCGGCGCCGATGCCCGCGTGCTGCGACACCGCCCGGATGGCCAGCGCGCTCACCAGCAGCGAGGACAGCAGCGCGCCCCAGGCCGCGCCGGCCAGACCCCAGGGACCGATCAGGGCCAGCCCGGGCAGGCGCAGCAGTTGGGCGGCCGCCTGCAGCCGGTGGGCCCGGGCGACCGCCCCCCGCGAGACCAGGAGGTCCTGCCAGGAGGAGCACGCCAGCTCCAGGCCGGCTGCCAGGCACAGCACCGGCAGCAGCGTGGCGGACTCGTGCCACACCGGGCCGTAGAGCAGCGCCACCACCGGCTCGGCCAGCACTGCCAGCGCGAACAGGAAGGGCCAGGCCACGCCGGTGAGCAGCGACTGCACCTGCAGGAATCGCGCGGCCTGCGGATCACCCTGGCGCGCATCGGCGGCATAGAGCGCGAGCGCGAGTGGCGAGACCACCCGCGAGGCGAGCCCGCTCAGCATCTCGACCAGGCCCTGGGCCCGGCTGTAGAGCGCGGTCGGTTCCACGCCCAGCACGCGGCCGATCGCGAGTTCGTTCAGCGAGCGGCCGGCCTGGGTGAGCACGGACAGGCCGGCAAGATGTCCGCCGAATCCGGCCATCTCGCGCCAGCCGCCGGTGGCGGGCGCGAGGCTCATGCCGGTCGGTCGCCCGAGCACCGCCACCCCCACCGACACGACCACGCCGGCGATCGAGGCGAAGACCAGGCTGCGAAAGCCCAGCCCGGCCATCGCGCCGCCCACTGCCACCGTGAAGTGCGTGAGATTCGAGAGCAGGCTGGCGATGAACATCGGGCGGAAGTCGATGCGCCGCTGCGCGCTCGCCAGGCACACCGCGCCGAAGGGCACCACCAGCAGGTTCACGGCCATCCAGCGGATGGCCTCGGTCACCCGCGGGTCGCGGTAGAGCTCGCCGATCAGGCCCGCGCCCGCGAACACCAGGGCCGCCAGCAGCCACGACACCAGCAGGTTCAGACCGAGCGCCGCGCGCACCCGGCCGGGCGCGTTGTCGGCCGCCTGCACCAGGTATTCACCGATGCCGAAGTCACGCAACCGGCCGGCGATCGCCAGCACCAGCGCGGCGAGCGTGAACACGCCGATGTCGGCCGGCGCCACCAGGCGGGCCACCACCAGCGTGGCGGCGAACTGCAGCGCGAGGCTGAGCGCGCCGTCGGCGAGGCTCAGCGACACCGAGCGGCGGGCCTGGCTCATCGCTCAGTTCAGGCCCGCCAGTCGCTGCACCGCGGCGTCGAGTTCGGCGGTGTCGGCCACCACGCCGCGTGCCCGGCTGAGGACTGCCTCGGCCTCGGCCTGACGGCCCGCGCGGCGCAGGTACCAGGCCAGCCGCGCGTGCGCCTCGGCCTGCTTCGGGAACATCTCGATCATGTCGTTCAGGCCCTCGATGCCTTCCCGCACCCGGCCGAAGTGCATGAGGTAGTCGACCCGCTTGAGCATCACCATCGGCAGCAGCGCGAAGTCGGTGGGCGACCAGCGGATCACGTAGTCGAGCTCGCCGATGATCCGCCAGGACAGCTCGTTGCGCCGGGGCGCGGAGGTGCCGAAGCGGTTGTACTCGATGAACTGGCGCAGCGCATTGCAGTAGTGGTGCATGTGCGTCCAGCCCTCGCCGTAGCGGCGCACCAGCGACTGATAGACCTCGGGCTGGGCGACCGAATGGGCCGTGGAGTTGGTGTACAGGCAATCCATCGGGACCAGGCGGTCTGCCGGTCGCACCGGCGGCAGGACTCGCGGCGCAGGTCCGCTCGCCGGGGGCGCCACCGGGGCGCTCGTTGCGCCATCGGCCTGTGCCGTGACCGAGGCGGCCGGCGACCCGGTGGCCAGCGCCGACGCGGGCACAGCGGCCGCCACCATGAGGGCCAGCGCCGATGCTGCCGCGCTCGGCAGGGCACACCATGGGCGCCACGCGGTCAACGGACGGCGCGGCGCCGCGCGGGCAGGCGCCGCGGCGGGCGGAACGGGCTGGGCGGAGTTCATGACGACAGGCTCCCTTCGAATCGCGACATCGCGCCGAGCAGCCACAGCGCCGCGCTGCGGTCGCGCCGGCCGGACCGGTGTTCGTCGTAGAAGGCCCGCGCGGTGCCGCCGGCCACCGTGCTGGCCAGCATGTCGCCGGCGGCCGGCTGCAGTCCCTGGCGAAACCAGGTGGCGAGCGGCACGGCAAAGCCCATCTTCGGGCGGTGCAGCAGCTCATGGGGCAGGGCATCGGCGTAGGCGGCCTTGAGCAGGATCTTGCCCTGCGCCGGCGTGGCCCTGAGCCGCTGCGGCAATGTGGCGGCCCACTCCACCAGCTCGTGGTCCATCAGCGGTTCGCGCACTTCCAGCGAGTGGGCCATGCTGGCGCGATCGACCTTGGTGTTGATGTCGCCTGGCAGGTAGGTCTTGCAATCGAGGTACTGCACCAGCGCCAGCGGCTGGTCGGTGGGCGCATTGGCGGCGTGGCGACGGAACACCTCGATCGCGTTGTAGCCGCCCAGACGGCGGCGGAACTCGGGCGAGTACATCGCCTGACGCTCCTCGTCGCGCAGCACCGACACCGAGTGGAAGTAGGCCTGCACCGGATCACGGGCCAGGGCCTGCAGCGTGGTGCGGGCGCGCAGCGGCCGCGGCAGCCAGTCGAGCTTGGGGTACCAGCGGCCCAGCGGGCCGAACACCGCCTGGCGCAGGCTCGCGGGCAGCGCACCGCGCAGGCGCTCCTCCATCAGGTGCAGGCGATAGCGGCGATAGCCGCCGAAGGCCTCGTCGCCGCCATCGCCCGACAGCGCCACCGTGACCCGCTGCCGCGCGAGCTGGCAGACCCGCCAGGTGGGCAGGGCCGAGCTGTCGGCGAAGGGCTCGTCGAACAGGCCGGCGAGCCGGTCGATCAGCTCGGGCTGGTCGGCCCCGACCACCTCGGTCTGGTGATCGGTGCGGTAGCGCTGCGCCACCTGCTGCGCGTAGCGGCTCTCGTCGAAGGCGGCCACGTCGAAGCCGATCGAGCAGGTCTTGACCGGCTGTGCGCTCAGGCCGGCCATGGTGGCCACCACCACGCTCGAGTCCACCCCGCCCGACAGGAAGGCGCCCAGCGGCACCTCGGCCACCATGCGGATGCGCACGGCCTCGGTCAGGCGCTCGCGCAGTTGGCGCGCGGCCTCCTCGGCATCGAGGCGTTCGTCGGGTTCGAAGCGCAGGTCCCAGTAGGCGCTGATCCGCGGCTCGCGATCACCCACCCGCCAGGTGAGCGTGTGGGCGGGCGCCAGCTTGTGCGCGTTGCGATAGATGGTGCGCGGATCGGGGATGTAGCCGAAGGCGAAGTAGTCCTCGACCGCGTAGTCGCAACGGCTGGCATCGAAACCCGGCAGCAGGGTGAGGCACTTCAGCTCCGAGCCGAAGGCCACCGTGCCATCTGGCAGCTGAGTCCAGAAGAGCGGCTTGACCCCGAGCCGGTCGCGGGCCATGAACAGTGTGCGCTGGCGGCGGTCCCACAGCGCGAAGGCGAACATGCCGCGAAAGCGCCGCACGCAGTCGGCGCCCCACTGTTCCCAGGCATGCACGATCACCTCGGTGTCGCTGCGGGTGCGCAGGGTGTGACCGCAGGCCGCAAGCTCGTTGGCGAGCGCCTGGTGGTTGTAGATCTCGCCGTTGAAGACCACGGCCACCGTGCCGTCCTCATTGAAGAGCGGCTGCTGGCCGGTGGCCAGGTCGATGATCGACAGGCGGCGGTGGCCGAGCGCCACATGCGGCTCGAGGTGGAACCCCTCCTCGTCAGGGCCCCGGTGCGCGATCGCGTCGGTCATGCGCTGCAGCAGCGCGCGGTCATGCAGCCGCGGCGAGTCAGCGGCGGGGGTGAAGAGTCCGGCCAGTCCGCACATCGCCATTCAATCCGGTTGCGCCAGCATGCCGGCGTACATCGCATGGTAGCCGGCGAGCATCGCGGCCAGGCTGAACTGCGTCACGGCGCGCGCGCGGGCGGCCTGGCCGGCCGCGCGCAGCGCATCGGGGTCGGCCAGGCAGCGCAGCAGCCGCTCGGCGAGCGCCGGCGCGCCGCCGCTGGGCACCAGCCAGCCGCTCACGCCGTCCTCGATCAGCTCGGCATTGCCGCCCACCGCGGTGGCGGCCACCGGCACGCCGCAGGCCATCGCCTCGAGCACGGTGTTCGAGATGCCCTCGGCGAGCGAGGGCAGGCAGAGCACATCGAGTGTGCCCAGGCAGTCGGGGATGTCCTCGCGCGCGCCGGCCATCCAGGTCTGGTCGGTCAGCCCGCGCTGCGCGATGAGCGCCTGCAGTTCGGCGCGCTGCGGGCCGTCGCCCACCAGCGCGAGCCGGGCCTGCTGCCGGAACCGGGCATCGCGTGCGCCGGCCAGGGCGAAGGCCTCGATCAGCATCGGCAGGTTCTTCACCGCCGCCAGCCGGCCCACCGCGCCGATCACGAAGGCCTCGGCCGGCAGTGCCGCGCCGGCCAGTCGCGCGCGCAGGGCGGCGCGGTCGGCGCGGGGCGCGAAGCGCGCGGTGTCCACGCCATTGCAGATCCGGCTCACGCGGGTGTCGGCCACGCCCACTCGGCCGGTGAGGTAGCGCTGGATCGGTTCCGAGAGCGCCACCTGGTGATGCACCAGCGGGCGCAGGCAGCGCCGCAGGCGCAGCGGTCCCGGACTGCTGCCGTCGAGATCGCCGACATCCCAGCCATGCTCGCCGTGCACGCGGCGGGGCACGCCGGCCAGCCAGGCCGCGGTCTGGCCTTCCAGGGTGGCGAGGTTGCGGGTGTGGAAGATGCTCGGGCGCAGGCGGCGCAGTTCGCGCCACAGCCGCGGCAGGATGCGCGCGGTCTGACCCGGCGGCTTGTGCAGCGCCAGCAGCCGCACGCCGGGCCGGCGGATGCGCCGGGCGAAGTCGGGGGAGATGTCGGTGAATGCGATGACCGCGTGATCGGCAAAGCCCTCGGGCAGGCCATTGATCAGGTTGACCAGCCCGTTCTCCATGCCGCCGATGTCCAGGCGGTGCACGGCATGGGCGATCAGCGGGCGGGCTGACTGCGCGGGGGCGATCGGCGCTCGGGTGGGCATCATGCGCGCGCTCACAGGCCGGTCGGGCGCGCCGCGTCGCCCAGGGCCGCGGTGGCCGCGCGCAGCCGGGCCCGGGCGGCATCGGTGGCCGCCTCGGCCGGGGCGCCGGTGCTCTCGGCCAGGGCGATCGGCGCCCAGGCCACGAAGGCCAGGGATTCGTCGCCACGGCCGGCGAGCAGGGCGGCGGCGGTGGCGAGCTTGACCGCGCGCGGATCGGCGAGCGTCTGGCCGTCGACCCAGAACCACTCCCACACCAGCCAGCGCCGCCCCTGGTGCTCGACCAGTTGCTCGCCGACCGGCGCGCCGCCGGGCGCGCCCGGCAGGCGGGCCGCGCGCTCGCCGCGCTGCGCGATCACGCTCGGCCGCGGCGGGCCGCTGTCCTGCGGCAGGGCGCCCTGGCCGTGGGTGATCATCTCGTGGCCGTCGCGCTGGCCGACGTACTGGTAGACCGCGATGCCGGCGCCAGGCGCCTGCGCCAGCTGGCCGCTGGCCGCGGCCCGCTCGCCGCGATAGCCCGGACGGTAGGCGGCCAGCTCGCGCGGCAGCGCCTCCAGCGTGGCGCCCAGCGGCGCGAGGTCGATCCGCGGTTCGCTCAGCGCCTGCAGCGAGGCCGCGCCCAGGGGCGCGCAGGCAAGCAGGGTCACGGCGGCCAGCGCGAGCGCCGCCGGCCGGGCGCGGCCCCCGGCATCAGCCATGGGCGCCAGCACCCCGGCGGCGTGGTCGCGCGCCGCCGGCATCGCGCTTGCGTCACCGGCGTCGCTCGCCGTGACGGCAGCGTCGTGCCTGCCCTCGGGCAGTCGCGACTCGATCCAGAACGCCAGGCCCATCACCAGGCCGAAGAAGAGCCAGCCGTACACCAGGTGATCGACCCCGGCGGCAAGGCTCATGTCGCTGAGATGGCCGAGCATCACGATCCCGTAGGCACGCACCCAGTTGGCGACCAGCGCGAGCACGACCACGCCCGCGGTGAACAGCACCTGCACTCGCGTGCTGCGCCGGTTCAGGTGGGTCTGGAACAGCGCGAGCGGCACCGCTGCCAGCAGGTAGCGCAGGCCCGAGCAGGCCTCCACCACCGACCAGTTGCCCGAGGGCAGCACGAACTGCCGGCCCTCGCGCAGCACCGGCACGCCCGAGAGCTGCAGCGCCGCCACGGTGAAGTCCGCGGTGCGGTCCATCAGCCAGGGCATCAGGAATTCCCCGAAGGGCACGGCGAAGAACAGGAAGCCCAGCGCGAAGGCGTTGCGTCGGGTGATCGTGGCGCCGAAGCACAGCAGGAACAGCGCCGGCACCATGCCCACCACCGCGAAGTGCTGCAGGGCGTTCACGCCGGCGAGTTCACCCACCAGCCAGCCCGCGGCGCACAGCGCGAGCAGCGGCAGGGCGAGCGCCGTGGGTCGGGGCGCCAGCCCGGCCAGGCGCGCGCGGTCGCGCCAGATCAGCCAGGCGCAGGCCAGCGGCACCAGCATGCCGTGCGTGTAGGTCTCGTTGTGCCACCAGATCGTGGCCATCGATTGCCAGGCCGGCAGGAAGAGCAGCACCGACACGCCCACCGCGGCGGCAAAGGCCAGCGCGGCGGTGATCGGAAAGGCCGGTGCGGCGGTCTGGGACATGGGGCGCATCGAGTCAGGCGGATCAGCCCAGACCGCGCACGATCCGGGGCCCGAGCCAGTCGACGAGCGGCCGCGGCAGGCGGCGCCAGGTGTCGATCAGCAGGCGATAGCGGGGATTGTTGGGGTTGTTCTGCGGCACGCTGCTGCGCGTGATCAGCCGGTACTCATAGGCGAGGGGCTGCGGCTCGAATCCCCAGTTGCGCTTGAAGTGCCAGGGGCCGGTGCCGACCTTGCTGCGGCCGAAGTCGAAGCGGGTGCAGCCGCGCCCCAGGGCGTGCACCATCAGCCGCCAGTACTTGAAATCGTTGGCCGCCAGCGCCCTGGCCACCGGCAGGTCGCCAGCGTAGTAGGGCATGGCGGTGCCCCGGTGCCAGAAGCTCATCACGGCCGACACCGCGTGGCCGGCGGGATCGCGCACGACCATCACGTCGCAGTCCTCGCCGAAGCTTGCCTGCAGCGCCCGGAACCAGCTGCGCGGCATGGCCGGCGTGCCATGCCGGTGGACGTTGTCGGCATACACCGGGTGGAAGCGGTCGGCATCCTCGATCGTCGCGCTCAGGCCGGCCGCCATGCCCTTGCGCACCATGGCGCGCTGCTTGCGGGGTATCGCCAGCAGGTTGGCCTGCTCGTCGGCGAGCAGGGGCTTCTCGAACGCGGCGTACAGATCGCTGCCCGGCCAGTCGGGATGCAGCGGCCGCCGATTGCGGTACTCGAGATGCCCCGCGCCGCAGGCCTGGGCCTGCGCCTGGGCGGCGTCATCGAGCGCAGCCAGCGCGGCCGGGTCGTCTGCGATCGGCCCGCCGTAGACGCAGAAGGGGAGGCTGACGAGCTGCGAGCCGAACAGGCGGGTGCGCATGTGCGCGAGCGGCAGCACGCCGCACACCGCGGCGCCCCGGCGCGCGATCAGGTAGACCGGCCGATGACGCCATTGCTCGGCCATCAGCGCGCGCCACTCCCAGCGGTGGCAGAAGCTCGCCTCGGGGTGCGCGTCGGTGTAGGCCTGCCAGTCGGCGCGGTCGGCATCGCCGGCCTCGCTCACCCGCAGCGGCAGGCCGGCCGCGCCGGGCATGGCGCTCATGACGCGAGCTGGCCGGCGAACACCTGGTCGATGCGCTGCCAGCGGAAGTCCCGCAGCAGCCGCTCGAGCCGCGGCCGGGTGCGCGACAGGTTCAGGTAGTGGCGAAACCGCGCCTTCGGCCCGGCCTGTCGCACCCGCGGCTGGCCGGGGTCGAATTCCCAGGGATGGAAGTAGGCCACCGCGGGTTCGCCCTCATCGGCGTTGAGCCGGCGCACGCCCCAGGCCGAGACGGCGTAGGGCATCAGCCGGAACCAGCCGCCGCCGGCGATCGGGAAGTTGCGGCGGGCCAGCCGCACGGTGGCCGGCGGCAGCTCCCACAGGCCGGCCGCGGTGCGGTGCGCGAAGCGCGGCGCATCCGGGCTGCCGTAGTGGTCGTGGGCCACCGGAAACACGCTCGAGCTGTAAACATGGCCGGCGCGCGCGATCACCTCGTGAGCCCAGGCGTTGGCCGGGCCCACCGAGAAGCTCGGCGCCCGGTAGCCGCGCACCGCCACGCCGCCGATCTGCTCGAGCAGGGTCCGCGCCAGGTGCAGGTCGGCGAGGAATGCCGCCGGGGTCTGGTCGCTTGCCCGCAGGTGCGCGTATCCGTGGTTGGCGAGTTCGTGACCGGCGTCGACGATGCGCCGGACCATCGCCGGGTGACGCTCGGCGATCCAGCCCAGGGTGAAGAAGGTCGCGCTCGTCCCGGCATCGTCGAGCAGTTGCAGCAGCAGGTCGACATTGCGCTCCACCCGGCGCGGCTGCTCGTCCCAGGTCTCGCGGCCGATGTAGGGCGCGAGCGCCGAGACCTGGAACCAGTCCTCGACATCGATCGACAGCGCGTTGGTGAGCCCGGCGGCCGGCGCGAGGCCAGGCCCTGGCTGGGCGCGCGTCGCGCCGATCGGCTGGGCAGCGGGTGCCGCGGGCGCGGTGCGCGCCCTGGCCATGCTCATCGGACCGCCCGCACCGGCGGGTTGCCCGCGTCGGCGCGGCGCGCGTCACCGTCGCTTGGCGTGGCACGGTGCACGCCAAGCGCGCCGGTGCTGGCGCGCAGCACCCGCAGCACGCGCTGCAGCACGTTGTAGGTGGTGGCCGATGAGGCCTCCAGTCGGGCCAGGCGCGCCTCGAGCAGCGCGATGCGCGCGGCCGCCGAGGTGCTGCCGCCGGCCGCGTCGGCCTCGCGGTCGCCGCCGGTGCTGCCAACAGGTTCGTCAGGCGCGCCCGAGGGCACCACCGCCAGCACCGGGCCGGCGGCCGGTCCGCCGAGCTCGTCGGCGAGTTCGGCGGCCACGTCCTCGATCAGGTCGCGGTCGATGTCATGGCGCTCGGCCAGGAAGGCGGCCAGCAGCACCCGGTCGCACAGGGTGTTGATCCGGCGCGGCACGCCCTCGGCCACCGCATGCACCTGGGCGAGCGAGTCGGGGCTGAAGTCCGGGTCGCCGCGCCAGCCGACATGACGCAGCCGGTGCTCGACATAGGCGCGTGTCTCGGTGGAGTCGAGCGGCCCGAGGTGATACGACGCGATGATCCGCTGCTTGAGCTGACGCATCTCCGGGCGCTGCAGGATCGCCCGGAACTCGGGCTGCCCCACCAGGAAGCTCTGCACCAGCGAGCGCGTGCCCTCCTGGAAGTTCGAGAGCATCCGCAGTTCCTCCACGGCCCGCGGCGAGAGGTTCTGAGCCTCGTCGACCACCAGCAGCGCGCGCCGGCCGGCGCGGTGCATCGCCCGGAAGTGCTCCTCCAGTCGCTGCAGCAGCCCCGACTTGTCCAGGCCGGCGACATCGATCTGGAAGCTGCCCGCGACCAGCCTGAGCAGGTCATCGGCGCCCACCTGCGTGGAGACGATCTGCGCGGCCTGCACGCTGTCGGAGGGCACGCGGCGCAGCAGGTTGCGCACCAGCGTGGTCTTGCCCGCGCCGACCTCGCCGGTGATCACGATGAAGCCCTCACCCTGGTGCAGGCCGTACTCCAGGTAGGCCATCGCCCGGCGATGGCCGCGGCTGCCGTAGAAGAAGTCGGGGTCGGGATTGAGCTGGAAGGGCTTTCCGGTGAGGCGAAAGAAGGCTTCGTACATGGTCCCGGCTCCTCACCGCATCCGGAAATCGATCGTGCCGAACAGCGCGTTCTCCTCGCCGCTCACCCCGCCGCTGCCCTCGGCGCTCTGCACGGTGCGGCGCACGCCCACGGTGGCGGTGGAGCGTTCGTCGATGCGCGAGCTGATGGCCGCCTGGTACACGCTGAAGCGCACCCGCAGGTCGGAGTTCGACTGGGTTGAATCGCGCACCGAGGCGGCCAGCAGCAGCGCGTGCCGGGCATCGAGGGTGAGCGATCCGTTGAGCGCGATGCCGCGGTTGTTGAACAGCCCGAAGGACGCGGGCGACAGGCCGTTGGGAATGCCGAACACGGTCGATGCGAGCAGGGTCTCGCGGGTGCTGCGAAAGGCCGTGGCGGTGCCCGACCAGACCGGTGACACCCAGCCCACCGAGGCCGAGAGGCTGTGGTTGCGCACCATGGCGTCGTTGATCACCGGGGTGCCCACCACCAGATCGGTGTTCGAGAGCAGCCCCAGGCCGGCGAGCTGGTTGAACAGCGGGTTGAGCGCCGGCGAGAAGCCGCCGGCGGCGAAGATCGCGCCCGGGTTGAAGGTGAGCAGCGACGCGGTGTTGGTCTGCAGCAGCGAGTTGGCGTAGTCCAGGCCGAAGACCAGCCGCTGGGTGCGGTGCGACAGGCTGAGCGTGCCGTTGTTGCCGTAGTACTGGCGAGTGAAGGAGCCGCGCAGCGTGGTGCGCCGGCTGGGCGACCAGTCGAGCGACACGCCCGGCCCCCAGCCATGGGTGTCGCCGTCGGAGTTGCTCAGCCGCTCGATGTAGAGATAGTTCATCGACGCGCCCAGGCGCAGTTCCGCCGAGGGCGTGTAGTACAGCGTGGCCGAGGTGGTGGCACTGCTCAGCGACAGCCCGCCGGTGAAGTCGCGACGCTGGCCGCCGCTCACCAGCGCCCAGCCCCAGGGGTTGAAGGCGGCGCCGCTGGTGACCTGGGCATTGAGGTAGTGCGCGCTGCGCGCGAGCGCGGCATTCACGTTGCCGGAGGTGTCGGTGAGCTCGCCCCGGTACTGCACCCGCCAGTCGGCCTGGGCGCCGAAGCGGCCGCGCAGGTAGGGCGCGAGGTACAGGGTGCGCAGCACCGCGTTGTTCAGCGCCGAGGCGGCCGGGTCGACGCTCAGGCCACCGGCCAGCGAGGCATTGGTGTTGTACACCGCCGCGCCCGCCTGCAGGCCCAGCCAGTCGCCGGCGAGCAGGGTGTTGCCGCTCGCGCGCAGGTCGTGCCGGGTGTAGAGATCGCTGCCCGCGCCGCCGTGCGCGGCGAAGTTGCGCATCTGGTAGCTCAGGCTAGCCTGGGTGCGGGCATCGGCGATGCCGGCGCTCAGGTAGGGCGTCACCTCCAGGGTCTGGCGACCGGAGCCGGGGCCCGCGCCGGCACCCGGCGAATCGGCGGCCAGCACCGTGCTGCGCACGCCCGGCAGGAAGCTCAGCGTGCGCTCGCCCGAGGGCGCGCCAAGCGCGGGCACGGCCAGGCCGGTGCTCGTGCCCGGCAGCGCGGCGCCGGGCACGCCCGGCAGGCCGCCGAGCTGCGCCTGCACCGCGCCCGACAGCGCCAGCCCGATCACCAGGCTCGCGCGCCGCGCGCCGCGGCCCGCGGCTGCGCGACCCGGACGTGCCTGACCCTCAGGCACCGGCATGCTGGGCACCGGCCTGCGGCACGCCACCGCGCGCGCCTGACGGGGCGTTGTTGCCGTAACCGTAGCCATAGCCGTACAGGCCATAGCCGCCGCTGCCGCCGGCGCTCGCCTTGTTCAGCACCATGCCCACCACCTCGGCCGCGCCGTCGACGGTCTGCAGGGCCTCGTTGACCGCGCTGCGTGGCGTGCTGCCCGCGGCCACGACCATGACGATCTGGCCCATGTGGGTGGCCAGAACGCGGGACTCGGTCGTCACCAGCAGGGGCGGCGAGTCGAAGATGATGATGCGATCGGGAAAGCGCGCGCTCAGCGTGTCGAGCACCTGGACCATGGTCCGCGAGGCGAGCAGCTCGGTGGCCAGTTCGTGACGGCGGCCGGCCGGCAGGATGGCGAGCTTGTCGACATTGGTGCCGAGCACCAGCTCGCCGATGTCGCGCGAGCCCGGCTCGAGCAGCAGGTTCATCAGGCCCGCGCCGGCCGTGAAGCCGAGCTCGCGCGGGATCGAGGGACGCGCCACGTCGGCGTCGACCAGCAGCACCTGATGGTCACGTTCGGCCGCGATCGACAGCGCGAGGTTGATCGCGCAGAAGCTCTTGCCTTCCCCGGGGAAGGCGCTGGTCACCATCACCCGCCGGCCGTTGCGGATCTCGGCCGCGCCGCGCCCGAAGGCATTGGCGATCAGCGGGCGCTTGATCACCCGGAACTCCTCGCCGGTGCGCGAGGTCTGGCTGTCGGGCACCACGAAGCCACGCCGGCGCAGCGAGTCGAGCCGGATCGCCACGCTGACCCCGCTGGTGGCGCTCGCCGCGCGCGCGCCGGGCGCCGCGCCGGGCGTCCCGGAGGGCGCGGCGCTTCGGTCGCGCCGGCTGGTGTCCTCGCGGGCGGGACGGGGGGCGGGGCCATCCGGCTGGCCGCTGAGGCGGCTCACCGCGCGTTCGATCAGGCTCATCGGGCGTTCCTCACTTGATCGGCTGGTGAAGCCATGCCCAGGCCAGCATCACGCCGAAGCCCAGCAGGTAGGCGGCCGCGCTGCCCGAGAACACCAGCAGGCCGCGGCGGGCCCGGGCGCGGGCCCGGCTGTCCACGATCATCGAGACCACGCCGAGCACCGGCAGGCCGGTGGCCGCGCGCAGGCTGCGCAGATCGAAGTGGGTGGGTCGGATCTGGTCGCGCAGGAAGGCGGTGGCCACGCCTGCGGCGAGCGAGAGCACGAACAGCGCGCTCAGCAGCCAGGCCCGGTTCGGGAACACCGGATCCTGACCGGCGCGCGGCGGGTCGACCACCCGGAACTCGCCGATGCCCGAGGCCGCGCCCATCTGCTCCGAGAGCTGCACCGACTCGCGCCGGCTGACCAGCTGCTCGTAGCTGCGCTTGGTGATCTCGTAGTCGCGGGTGAGGGCCTTGTACTCGGCCTCGACCTTGGGCGCATTGGCAGCGCTGGCGTGCAGGGACGCGGCGCGTGACTCGTACTCGCGGACCCGGGCCCGCGCCGAGGCCACCGAGGCCTCGGACTCGGCGAGCGAGACGCGCAGCTGCTGGTACACCGGGTTGACCGAGGTGCCCGGCGGGCGGGCGCCGGCCGCCGGCGCAGCCTTCGCGGCGGCCTCCTGGCGGGCGACATCGGCCTTGCGCTCGACCTCGCGCGAGGCCTCGAGCTGCTCGAGCACGCGGCGAGTGGAGACCACGTCGGGATGCTGGTCGGTGTAGCGCAGCTTGAGCTCGTCGATGCGCTTGCGCAGCCCGTCGATGCGCTCGTCGTACTCGGTGCGCACCACCCGGGGGCCGCTGCCCGGCCCGGTGGCCAGGCCTGCGCCCATCGCAAAGCCGCGGTCGTCGGTGGCGACGGTCTGGGGCTCGATCGCGAGCTGCTTCTTGAGCTCGTCGCGGGCCTGCTCGGCCTGGGCCAGTTCCATGCGGGCCTGCGACAGCGCGCCGCCGATCTCGCCGGCGCGGCCGACCGCGTCCTGGCCGAGCGCCGGCATCGCCGCGAGGTTGCGGATCTTGAAGTCCTTGAGCGCGCTCTCGGTCTCGGTGAGGCGCTGCTCGTAGGCCTTGATCTGGTCCTCGATGAACTTGCGCGCCTGGTCGTTGTCGCGCCGGTTGTCGCCGAGATTGGACTCGACGAAGATCGACAGGAAGGCCTGCACCACCTTGCGGGCCCGGTCGGGCTGGTCGGCGCGGTACGTGATGGTGTAGAGGTTGGTGCCGCCCGCCGAGGCAAAGCGGATGCTGCTCATCAGGCGATCGACCATCGCGTCGCGCTCGGCGGGCGAGCTCGCGCCGAGGTCGAGGTCGGCCATGCGCACCACCCGCTCCACGTTCGGGCGGCTCACCAGGGTGCGGCTCACCATGGCGATCTGCTGGTCGGCGTTGGGCTGCACCGCCAGGCCGGTCATCAGCGGCTTGAGGATCGACTGCGTGTCCACGTAGACCCGGGCGCTGGCCTCGTACTGATTCGGGATCGCCATGATCACGAGCGTGCCCACCGCGCCGACCGCGAGCGTGGCGAGGAATCCCCACCAGCGGTAGTTCCAGAGTCCGCGCGCGCTGGCGCGGATCAGGTCCAGGATGTCCTGCATGAAGGCTCCGTGATGCCCGGTGACGGTCGGGTCGGGGTTCGTCGGATCAGAACCGGGCGTGCGGCGTCAGAACCAGCCTTCCGGGATGATGATCACGTCGCCGGGCCGCAGATCGGCATTGGCGCTGACATCGCCACCCTTGAGCAGGTCCTTCAGGCGCAGCGTGAACTGACGGCCGCGATCGGAGGCGCGGATCAGCACCGCGCGGTTGCCGGCGGCGTAGTCGGTGATGCCGCCCACCGCGATCATCGCGTCGAGCACCGTCATGTTCTGCCGGTAGGGCAGCGCCGAGGGCCGGGTGGCCGAGCCGACGATGCGGATCTGTTCGCTGGTCGGGCCGACGAAGTTGTTCACCACCACGGTGACCACCGGATCCTGGATGTAGCGGGTCAGGCGCTTCTCGATCTCGCGGGCGAGGTCCGAGGGGTTCTTGCCGATCGCCACCAGGTCCTCGATCAATGGCGAGGTGAGCTTGCCGTCGGGCCGCACCGGCACTGCCATCGACAGCTCCGGGTTGCGCCAGACGATGATGTTCAGGTTGTCGCCCGGCCCGATCAGGTACTTGTAGTCGGGCACGGCGGCCTTGGCGGGGGCCAGCGGCAGGTTCTGCGACGCGCAGCCGGCCAGAGCCAGCACGACGGTCGCGAGGGACACGAGGCGTTTCATCTCACGCTCCTGGGAAAGGTCGGTCGATTATCGAAGTCGCCTGAAGGCGTGCCGAGGGCATTTTTCACCTCGCGGGAAGCATTCCTGCCAACTGCTGCACAGGAACGGCGTAACTGATGCCGGTGGGCGAGCTGATCGCGGCTTCCCGCGTGCCCTTCACCAGCGCGAGGCTCACCACACCCACCACCAGGCCGGTGCGCAGGTCGATCACCGGCCCGCCGCTGTTGCCGGGGTAGGCGGTGGCATCGAGCTGCAGGATCTCCACGGGCACGCCGCGCAGCGCCTGCACGTTGCGCGCCTCGAGGCCGGCGGCCGTGGGCAGCGGGATCGCCATCGGCACCACGGCCGCGACCACGCCGCGATGCGAGGCGGCATACAGCCCGAGCGCGCTGCCGATCGGAAAGCCGATGAGCACGATGTCGCTGCCTTCCGGGGGCATCGAGCCGGCCAGGCGCAGGCCGCGCACGCTGATCTCCGGCGGATTGACCCACTCCAGCACCGCGAGGTCGCTCTCGCGCCGCGTGGCCACCACCCGCACCTCGATCACCCGGTGCCCTTCGGCGGTGGCCACCGCCACCGCGAGCACCTCGCGGGTGCTCGGGTCGAGCGTCTGCACGACATGGGCGCAGGTGACGAACAGGCCGCTGCCGATCGCGAAGCAGCTGCCGGCGAATCGGAAGGGCGGTTTCTGGATGCGCGAGTACACCCCCACCGCGAACACCGAAGGCTTGCTGGCCGCGACCACCGAGGGCACATCGCCCAGGCCGGGACCCTGGGCGCGGGCCGTGCCGGCGAGCGGCGCGCCGGCGAGCGCGGCGAGCGCGGCCAGTGCCCGCCGACGCTGCCCGGCAGCGTGCGCGGCGCTCATCGTGCGGCTCCGGCCGCGGCGTCGGCCAGCCACGACGCGCGCATCGGCGCGGCCGCCTTCGGATCGAAGGGATGGCGGTCGAAGGGATAGAGCGCGCGCACCCGCTGCACATAGGCCAGCGTCTCGGCATAGGGCGGCACGCCGCGATGACGATCCACCGCGCCCTCGCCGGCGTTGTAGCCGGCGAGCGCCAGCACCACGTCGCCGCGGAAATAGGAGAGGAGCCAGCGCAGGTAGCTCATGCCGCCGCGCAGGTTCTCCAGCGGGTCGAGGGCATCGCGCACCGAGAAGCGCTCGGCGGTCTCGGGGATGAGCTGCATCAGGCCCTGCGCCTGACGCACCGAGCGGGCCTGCGGGTCGAAGTTGGATTCGGCGCGGATCAGGGCCAGCACCAGCCGCGGATCGAGCCGGAACTCCGCGGCGAGCTTCAGCGCCGGGGCGAGCCAGGGACGCCAGGCGGAGCCGGGCGCCGCGGCGGTGGTGGGCAGGCCCGAGAGGGGGCTGGCGCTCACCGCGGTCACTGCGGGCGGCGCGGCGGGCGCCGGCACGGCGGGGCTCGCGTTGGCTGATGCGGGCAGGATCGTGCCGCCGGCGGTTGATCCACCGGTGGCGGGCGCGGCGGCGGCGGCCTCCTGCGCCGTCGGCGCGGACAGGCAGGCGGGCAGCCTCGGTTCGCGCCCGGTGACGGCATCGGCCAGACGCGCGCCAAGATCGCTGCCGTGCTCGGCGGCGCGGCGGAACAGGCCATGCGCGGTGTCGTCGTCGCGCGCCACGCCGCGGCCGTTGGCATACATCCAGCCCAGCCGCAGCAGGCCCTCGGCCGACCCCGCGCGGGCGGCGCGGCAGTAGGACTCGTGCGCGGCGCTCAGATCGCGACGCACGCCCTCGGCGTGTTCCCAGCGCACGCCCTGATCGACGAGTTGCCGGGGGCTGAGTTCCGGCGCGCCGCTGGCGGCCTGCGCACCGGCGCTCAGCACGGCGCCTAGCAGGATGACGGACACGGCCGATCGACCGTCATCCGCCCGCAGGCGGATCATTCGGCGCGACATGGTGAATGTGTGATGAGGCAAAGGGCGTCGTGGAGCGCGGGATACTATCGGCCGGTGGGCCGGGGACGAGGAACAATGTCTCCCGGATCGCCGCTTCGCCGCTTGCGCCCGCTCAACGGCGCGTCAGTCCAACCGGGTTTTCCTTCGCCTCATGCCCTCCAGCCCCCAATCCGACCCCGCAGCCTGGCTCGCCGCCGTCCCCGCGCAGCACTGGCTCGTCACCGGCGCGGCCGGCTTCATCGGCTCGAACCTCGTCGAGACACTGCTGCGCGCCGGCCATCGCGTCACCGGCCTGGACAACTTCGCCACCGGACACCGGCGCAACCTCGAGGAGGTGCGCGAGCAGGTCGGTGATGCCGCCTGGGCGCGCTGGCGATTCATCGAGGGCGACATCTGCGACGCCGCCGCCTGCCGCGAGGCGGCGCAGGGCGTCGATCAGGTGCTGCATCAGGCGGCCCTCGGTTCGGTGCCGCGCTCGATCGCCCAGCCGATGCGCTCCTTCGAGGCCAACGTCACCGGCTTCGTGCAGATGCTCACCGCCGCGCGTGATGCCGGCGTGCGCCGCTTCGTCTATGCCTCGTCGAGCTCGGTCTATGGCGACCACCCCGATCTGCCCAAGGTCGAAGACCGCGTGGGCCGGCCGCTGTCGCCCTATGCCGCCACCAAGTCGGCCAACGAGCTCTTCGCCGATGTCTGGGCCCGCACCTACGGCATGACCTGCGTGGGCCTGCGCTACTTCAATGTGTTCGGCCCGCGCCAGGACCCTGATGGCCCCTATGCCGCGGTGATTCCCCTGTGGGTGTCGGCCATGCTGCGTGGCGAGCCCTGCGTGATCAATGGTGACGGGCAGACCAGCCGCGACTTCTGCTACGTGGCCAATGCCGTGCAGGCCAACCTGCGCGCCGCCCTCGCGGCCGGGCCCTTGCCGGCGCACACCGTGCTCAATGTGGCGGTGGGCGAGCGCACCGACCTGACCGCGCTGTTCGAGGCCCTGCGCGGCGCCTTGCAGCGGCAGCTCGGCGCCGACTATCGGCTGGCCCCGGCGTTCCGCGACTTTCGCGCGGGAGATGTGCGCCATTCCCTCGCCAGCATCGAGCGCGCGCGGACAATGATCGGCTATGAACCCACTCATCGGGTTGCCCAGGGCATCGATGAGGCGATCGGCTGGTACGCGCGGCGCGCGCGCACCGCGGCCGCGGGCGGCGGCTGAACCCGTCTGGATGCGGTTTCTGTCGGCAGGCGCAATGGTCTGTCACGCATCCGGCGGTATTGCTTGCGTTCCGGCATCCGGCCCTTCGTGCTGATGCGAGCATTCCCCAGGCGACCACCATGTCCGAACAAGCCTCTTCCCCTTCTGCCGAGCCGGCCTCCGGGCCCGGCTCGGCGGCCGGCGACCGTCCCGGTCGGCGCCGTCACCTGTTGCGCATGGCCGCGGCGGGCACACCCCTGATGGTCAGCCTGCCCACCCGCGCCGCCGGTCCGATCGGCTCGGCCTATCGGGGGGCGATCAACGACGCGATCCACCCGCCCTTGCTCGCGGTGTCGAGCGCCGACGGCTGGATCCGGGTGGCCGGCACCCGCTTCACCGGCACCTACAGCCTGGCCGCCGATGTCGGTGTGCCGCCGGTCCAGTACTCGGGGCAGCTCTATCGCATCGACGGCGTCTGGTACGACACCAGCGGCGCGATCGCGGTGCCGATCTCCGGCACCGAGGAACCGGTCTATCTTGCGGTGCTCTTCGCCACCACGCTCACCGCCGGCAGCGGCAGCGCCACCGAACTCGGCGCGTGGCCGCGCTATGTCGGGGCCGGGCAGGCGCTGCACCTGTCCTCCTGGAGTTCGCTCAGTCCCACCGGCTCTCAGGGGCCGGGCTGGGTGGTGGGCTGAGCGCCCGTGTCCGGCCGGATTCGGCCCGCGTCGCGGTGAGCCTGGCGGCCGGCACGAGCGGCAGTCGCCTGCGCGTCTTCGACGACGGGGCGGCGGTGTTCGACCCGGTCACCTGGCAGACCCATCTGCTCTCGCCCGACGGGCTGGCGCTGCTCGATGAACTCGACCGGGTCGCGGCCGAAGGCGCGCGCGGGCCGGGCGCGATGGTCGAGCATCTGCTGCGCGATGGCGAGGACCTGTCCGCCGGGCAGCCGGCGCCGCCCGTGCCGGATCTTGTAGCGCGTTTGCAGGGCCTGGCCGAACTCGCCTGGCATCGACGCGCGCGCGCGCCCCGCGCCCAGCCCTTGCCGCGGCAGCCCGAGACGGTCGATGCCGATGTCCGGCCCGCCGCCGAGCCGCGCCGCTCCCTGGGTGCGGAGGAGGCGGCCCGGCGACTGCAGGGGGATGGACTGGTGCTCGACCTGGGCGCGATGCGGGTGCGGGTGCGCTCGCCGCTGGCCGAACTGCCCACGCCACTGGCGCGGGTCTATCACTGGCTGCCGCCGCCGGACGATCCGGGTTTCGTCGACTGCGAGGTCGAGCTGCTGCCGGTGGCCGGGCCACGACGCGCCTGGCGCCCCGGCGTGCGCTTTCTGGCCGATGGCACCGAGCCCTTCGAGCCGATGCCTGCGGGCCTTGCGCTGCCGCAGCTCGAGTGGGGCCTGAACTGGGTGTTCGCGCACCTCTTCACCCGGCACTGGCTGCTGCACGCCGGCACGCTCGACTGGCATGGCGCGGGGCTGCTGCTGCTGGCAGCGCCCGGTTCGGGCAAGAGCACGCTCACCGCCGCGCTCAGTCTGGCCGGCGCCCGCCTGCTCTCCGACGAGTTCGGCGTGCTGCGCCTGTCGGATCGCCGGCTGCTGCCGATCACCAAGCCGGTGGCGCTGAAGAACGCCGCCATCGCGCTGATCGCCCGGCGCTCGCCGCAGGCGGTGCTCGGGCCGGTCTTCCACAAGACCCACAAGGGCGATGTCGCGCATCTCTCGGTGCCGGCCGCGGCGGCGGCGCGGCGCCATGACAGCGTGCGGCCGGCGGTGGTGGTCTTCCCGACCTGGCGCGCGGGCGCGCGTGCCGAGCTCACCGAGGTGCGTCCGGCGCGCGCGATGGCCGAGTTCGCCGCCAACAGCTTCAATTACGGCGTGCTCGGCGAGGCCGCCTTCGAGGCAGCCTGCGCGCTGGCCGCCGAGGCGAGCTGCTGGCGGCTCACCTTCGGCGAGCTCGACGACGCGCTCGCCCTGCTCGAGCCGCTGTGCCGCGCCGGCAGCGCGCGGGTGGCCTGATGCATCCGGCCAGTGCTCGCCTGCTCGCGCTGTGGCAGCAGCCGCTGCGCGCGCTGACGCTGGCGCCCGCCGACTGGAGCGCGGTGCTCGGCGCGGCGCGCCGCGCCCGCTGCGCGGGTCACCTGATGGTCAGGCTGCGCGAGGCCGGTGTCATCGACCGACTGCCTGCGCCGGTGCGCGGCCAGTTCGACTCGGTGGCGGTGCTGGTGGCCGAGCGCGCCGCCCAGCTGCAGCACGAGCTCGATGCGCTCGCCGAGGCGCTTGCGCCGCTGGCCGGCGAAGTGATGCTGCTCAAGGGCGCGGCCTACCAGGCCCAGGGCCTGGCGCTGGCGGCGGGCCGGATCGCGGGCGATGTCGACCTGCTGGTGCCGCGCGCGCGACTGGCCCGCGCCGAGAGCCTGCTGCTGGGGGCCGGCTGGATGGCCCAGCGCCTGGATGGCTACGACGAGCGCTACTACCGGGAGTGGTCCCACGAGCTGCCGCCGCTGCGTCATCCGGCGCGCAGCCTCGAGGTCGATCTGCATCACGCGCTCACGCCCGCGCTTGCCGGCGGCGGCATCGACGCTGCCGCGGTGCTGGCCCAGAGCCTTCCCCTGGGCGCCTTCCGCGTGGCCGATCCCCGTGACCAGGTCGTGCACTGCGCGGTGCACGCCTTCAAGGACACCGAACTCGACGGCCGCCTGCGCGAGCTCATGGACTTCGACCTGCTGGTGCGCGCGCATGGCGGCGCCGATCCGGTGGCCTTCAGCGCCGCGCTGATCGCGCGCGCGATCGAGATCGGTGGCGCGCCCGCGCTGCGCTGGGCGGCGCGCTACGCCACGGCCTGGCTCGGCACGCCCGTGGCTGCGCTGGCCGAGCCGCCAGGCCTGGCCGCCCGTCGCCTGCAACGACAGCAGTGGGCGGTGCCGGCCTGGCGGGCGTGGTGGATGGACCGGCTCATGGCCGCCTCGAATCTGCCCGGTGCGTTCAGCCGCCCCGCCGCCCCGGCGCAGCTGGCGCGCCTGGTGCTGCAGGCGCGCTATCACCGGCTGCGCATGCCGCCGCTTCGGCTGCTTGCGCACCTCGCTCAAAAATCCGGCGCGCGTCTGCGGCTTCGCTGATCAGGCGCACAGCGCCGCCCGGTGGGCCGCGGGAGCATCGGGGTGGGACAAGCCGGGGCGTCGGCATCGAGGATGCCGGCCCCGCCCATCACCGTCGAAGGGACTCCCATGACATCGAGCCACGCAATCCGGACCGCAGTGCTCGCGCTCGCGGTCTGCGCCAGCGGCGCGTCGACCGCCGCCACCATCACCAATGCCGAACTCAGCGCGGTGCGCTGGACCGGGTTCGACTGGGACTCGAACGGATCGGCGCTGATCACCGGCTTCCAGCCGGTGCCCGGCAACGCCTTCGACCTCGAGCTCTATGCCTGGGCCGGCGTGATCAAGAACGGCATTACCTACACCACTGCGCTGCTGGACCAGAACCCCGACGGCATCCCCGACCACGCCGGCGGCTACGAGTACACCATGTACGCCAAGCTGCGCGAGTCGGTGATCTTCTGCGTGGCCGATGTCTGCACCTTCACGATCGTGGGCGGGCGATACGAGATCTGGTATGACCCGGCGCAGAACGCCAACCGCCACGACAGCACCGGCTTTCGCGACGGCATCCCGCTGATCACCGGCAGCTTCGGCACCCAGACCGTGGGCAGCCTCGCGTTCATCGGCACCGGCGCCTTCGGCGTGACTGCGCTCACCGGCGGGGTGGACTTCACCAACACCGCCTGGATCCAGCCGGAACTCACCACCACCAGCTATTCCACCACGCTGCAGAGCGGCGAGTTCCACACCAACGGGTGGACCCCGCCGGTGTCCTTCGACGGCTACACCCCGGTGGCCGGTGACCTGATCTTCCAGGCCGACGCCAACCAGAGCTTCGCGGTGGACGAGCCCGGCGCGCTGGCGCTGGTGGGCGCCTCGATGATCGGGCTGGGCCTGTTCGGGCGCCGGCCGCGCCGCCGGGCTCAGGCGTCTGCTTCGGCGCGCTGATCGGCAGTGCGACGCATGGCACTGGGCGCGAGCAGCGCCCAGGCCAGCAGCAGATGGAACACCCAGGCCACCCGGGGCGCATCGAGCAGGCTGTCGAAGAGCCCCACCACCAGGAAGCCGGTGATTGCCCCGGCCAGGGTGCCGGCCATCGGGCCGGCGTCGCGCCGCGCAAGACGCGCCAGCGCACCGAGCGTGAGCAGACCGAAGGCCGCCAGCCCGATCGCGCCCTGCTCGACCAGCAGGTGCAGCCCGAGGTTCTTGGCGTGCCAGGGCAGGTGGTGGCGATCGCTCGAGAAGAACCAGCCGGCCAGCCCGGCCTGGAAGCCGGGATTGCGGCCGATCTCGCGGCCGTCGGGCGCGATGATGCGCAACTCGTCGATCTCCAGCTTCGCCCCCGAGGTGGCCACCGCGATCGAGAACATGGCCAGGGTCGGCACGCCCCGGCGGCCGTCCTGCATCACCGAGCCGTCGGTGCGCAGGCTCACCGTCTGCCAGGCGCCCGACTGCGGCCTGAGCACCTGTGAGCCGGTGCTGCAGCCGGCGTCGTAGAGCAGGTGCTTGGCGCAGATCTCCACGTGCAGCCGCAGCTCCCGCGAGGGCCGCAGCCGGGCTTCTATCTGCCAGCGCCCCGGCATCGCCGGCACCCGCTGCGACACCCGGTAGAGCTCGCCCCAGCCCGCGACATGGCCCGGACCGGTGAGCGTGAGCTGGCCGTCGCCGCGCTCATCGAGCCGCTGCCAGGCGTGGCTGCCCGGGCGCTCGGCGGCCGGCCGCCCGAAGAACTGGCCAGCGTGATAGCGGCCCAGGCCCATGCCGAGCCACCAGTCCGCGGGGCCGTGCATCATCGCCAGCGAGTCGCGCCAGTGGCTCAGGCGGCCCTGCAGGTCACGGCCGCTGTCGCTGAAGCGCTCGCCCATGTAGGAGCCGCCGGTGAACACCGCTACGCAGGCGCTGGTGATGGCCACCGTGGCGATCGCCTGGGCGGCGGGTCGCGCCGATGCCGGCCACAGCGGCCGCGCGCGGGCCGCGTCGATCACCGCCAGCAGGGCCAGGCTCGCCAGCACCGGCAGCGCGCCGCGCAGCGCCATCGGGCCTCCCCAGTGCAGGGCGACGAGGCCCGCGCCGCCGCCCAGGGCGCCGATCAGGGCCATCATCAGCGCGGCGCTGGCCGCCGAGCGCGCGCGGTCGGGTTGGCGATGCCGATGCCAGGCAACCGCGGCGCTGCCGCCGATCAGCAGCGCCTGCAGCAGATAGGGCCCCTTCGGCACGTGCAAGGCGATGATCCCCAGCGCCGCCGCGGTCAGCGCGCCACCCATGAGCGCGGCCAGGCTGCGCATGGCGCCCAGGCTGCGCGCCGCGCCACCAGCGAAGATGATTGCCGCGACCATCGCCAGCACCGCCGCGCTGGCGCGGTAGCCGCCGTGGACGAACACAAGGTAGGTGCCCACCGCGGCCAGCGGCACCGCCAGGGCCAGCCAGCCCAGCCCGAGCGGCGTGTCGTCCCTGTCCGATCGCGATCGGGGCATGCCGATCGGCAGCGTCGCGCCGGCGCGCCGTTCGACCAGCGCCATCACCGCCAGGCCGATCGGAATCGCCAGGTACACCCCGCGCGAGAAGGTGGTCAGGCAGGCATAGGCGGCCAGCATCACGACCGCGCCGCTCAGCGCCAGGCGCGCGGGGCTGCGGGCGCGCAGCACTGCCCGGATCGCGAAGGGCACGCCCAGCGCGAGGTAGCCGTCCAGCGCAGCGCCACCGACATGCATCTCCCAGAAGAGCGCCGAGGTCCGGTAGTCGGCCGAGAAGTTCAGCAGGCCCGGAAACGCGATGCGTTCCCAGAGCGCGGCCAGACTGGCGAGCGCCAGACCGGCCAGCATGCCGTCGGCCAGGGCCTCGCGCAGCGCCGGCGCCCGATCGCGCGCGCCGCTGACCAGCAGCGGCAGCAGCGCCAGGGTCCAGGCGAAGGGCCTGACCAGACGCAGGCTGTTCAGCGGCTCGAGATAGCCCTGGGTCCAGTGCAGCGGGGCGGGGGGTGCCGCCAGCCAGCCGCGCGCCAGCGCCAGCGCGCTGGCCACCGCGAAGGCGCCCAGCAGCAGCGCGGGCAGCGGGCCGCGCGCCGCGCGGGCGCCCGGGATGATGGCGGGGCGATGCCCGGCCACCGAGGCCGAACCGCTGCCGCGCAGCAGGCCGGCGATGGCGAGGCCGGCCAGCAGCAGGTCGAGCTCCTCGAACGCCAGCCAGCCGGTCCAGGGCGCGAGGCCGGCCAGGGGCAGCAGCGCCAGCGCGCCGGCCAGCCCCAGCAGAGGGCGCCACAGGCACAGTGCCGTCCAGGCGGTGAAGGCCGCGAACGCGATCGCCGCGGACAGCGGGTGATGCAGCGCCGCCCAGCCGCCGCCGCCCAGCAGCGCGAGCGCGGCCAGCGCTCGCAGCGGGCCGGGCGTGATGCTGCGCGGCGGCGCAGCCGCCTCACCGATCAACGGGTACCGCCCCGGACGCCGGGCGCGTTCAGAGCCGGCGCAGCAGGCCCTGGGCCTGCTCGAAGGCCGGCCCGGTGCGGACCTCGGCCAGCACCGTGTCCAGCTCCTTGCGTGCCTCGACCTTGTCGCCGCGCGCGATCAGCGCCTCGGCCAGTCGCACCCGATAGGCCGGCACCCGCGGCGCGGCGGTCACCGCCTGCCGCAGGATCTCGCTGGCGCGTGCCGCGTCACCGCGGGCGAGCAGCGCGGTGCCGTAGGTGTCCAGCACCTCGGGCGAGCGCGGCGCCAGCGCATGCGCCTTCTCGGCGGTGGCGAGGGCGGCCGGGTCACGGGTCTCGATCAGCGCCCACGCCAGGTTGTTGAGCACCACCGCATTGCCGGGCTGCATGGCTGCCGCCTCGCGGTACAGCGGCACGGCGGCGTCCCAGCGCTTGCGCGAGCCTTCGATCATCGCGGCGTGCATCTTGAGCGCGGCGTCGCGCGGGTTCTCGGCGAGCAGCCCGCGCATCAGCGAGTCGGCGTCGGCCTGCTTGCCTTCGGCGAGCAGCGCGCCATGCAGGCGCAGCGCGACCGGCACGCTGCGGTTGAGCGCGAGCGCGCGGCGGTAGGCGGCCACGGCCTCGGGCAGGCGGCGCTGCTGGGCCAGGATGTCGCCCTCGAGCAGCGCGCCGGCCGGGCTGCGCGGCGATTCGCGCTGCAGGGCATCGGCGATCGCCCGGGCTTCGGCCACCTTGCCCATGGCCACCAGCGCGCCGGCCATGCCGGCCCGCGGCTCGATCGCCTTCGGCGAGAGCTCGGCGGCCTTGCGATAGCTGGCCAGCGCCTTGTCGTGCTCGCCGCGCTTCAGGCGGAACTCGGCCATGCGCATCTGCAGCAGCGCCGAGTCGGGGCGCGCGCGCAGCATCTTCTCGAAGGTGAGCACCGCCTGGGCCTCGTCACCGGCGCCGAGGTAGGCGTTGCCCAGCGCCTCGAGCAGCTCGAGCTGGTTGGGCGCGGCGCCCGCCGCCTCCTGCAGGATCGGCAGCGCGTCCTTGGGCCGGTTGGCGGCGAGGTGGAACCGGGCCAGCGCCAGCGTGGCCGGCACCGAGCCGCGATCGGCATCGCGGGCCTTGACCAGCCACTGCAGGGTCTGGGCCTGATCGCCCTCGTTGGCGGCGATCTGGGCCAGCGCATGCATGGCGCGGATGTGCCGCGGCTCGCGCTCGAGCAGCTTGAGATAGCGCTGGCGCGCGGCCTGCGGCTGCTTGTCGCGCAGGTCGAGCGCTGCCAGGTTGGCGATCGCCGCGAAGTAGGTCGTTTGCCGGGTCAGCGCCGCCTCGAAGTGCCGGCGCGCGGCGGCGGAATCGTTGCGGGCCAGCGCGATCGTACCGCGCAGGTTGTCGGCCAGCGGATTGTCTGGCTGCTTGCGGGCCAGCCGATCGATGGCCGCGGAGGCCTTGTCGTACTGCCGGTCGCGCAGCAACTGGGCGATCAGGGCCAGGTCGGCCTGGATGCCCGAGGGATTGAGCTCGGCGGCCTGCTCCAGGTCGAGCATGCCGCCATCACGGTCACCGGCGGCGATGCGCGCCACGCCGCGGCCGGTCTTCTGGCTGGGGTCATCGGGGGCGAGCGCCGCGGCGCGCGAGAACAGCTGCGCCGAGCGCGCGGCGTCGCCGATGCGCAGGCTGGCCTCGCCGGCGAGGCTGAGCAGCAGCGGATCCTTCACGTCGCGCTCGAGCAGTGGCGCCATCACCTGCAGGGCGCGCTCGGGCGAGTCCATGCGCAGGTAGGTGGCGGCCAGCAGCCGATAGCCCAGGGTGGACTTGGGCGCACGCTCCATCACCTGGCGCGCATTGTTCTCGGCCTGTTCCAGCGAGTTCAGGCTGAGATGGATGGTCGCGGCCAGCGCGAGCGAGGGCAGGTAGTCGGGCGAGTTCTTCAGCCCGGCCATGATCGCGTCACGCGCGGGCTCGAGCCGGTTCTGGCGGAAGTCGTTGAGCGCCTGCAGGTGCATGGTGCCCACGGCCGGGCCAGTGAGCTTCTTGAGTTCGTCGATCCAGCGCTGCGCGCCGGCGTAGTCGCGCTGCTCGCTCGCCAGCGATGCGAGCTTGGCGCGCACCGAGCGGTTCAGGGGCTCGATCTTCGCCACCCGGGCGTAGAGCGCGGCGGCCTGCTCGGTCCGGCCGCCGGCCAGCTCGATGTCACCCTTGAGCGAGAGCGCATCGGGTGCCTCGGGGGCGCGCGCCAGCAGCTCGTCGACCGCGCCCTGCGCGCCCGCCAGATCCTGCGTGGCCGACAGGGTGATCAGCCCGACGCGGGCTGGCACGTGGTCGGGCACGGCCTGCAGCGCCGCCTGGTAGGCGGCCTGCGCCGCCTCGCGCTGGCCGCCGGCGGTGTGGGCGCGCCCGAGCAGGGTCTGCGCGCGCGCGGTGTCTTCCGGCGTGCCGGGCGGCAGCTTGGCAAGCTGCTCGATCACCTTGCGCCACTCGCCCAGCTGCAGGCGGGTCTCGGCCAGGCCCAGCCCTGCCGCCACCGGGTCCTGGTTGGCCGCGAGTGCACGCTCGAACTCCTTCTCGGCCGAGCGCCAGTCGCCGCTGGCCGCGTGCACCTGGCCGAGCAGCAGCCGCGCATCGGCGCGTTCCTGCTTGCGCAGCAGGTTCTTCAGATGGATCTCGGCGGCCTTCGGTTCGCGCGCGGCGATCGCGCTGCGTGCCTTGGCCATCAGCGCGTCGGCGGAATCGCCACAGCCGGCGGCCGTCAGTGCGAGGCTCACCGCCAGGGCGGCGAGCAGCGGTCGGTGGGGGTTCATGCAGGGCTCCGGCAGTGGGCCGCGCTCAGCGCAGCCCGAATCGGTTCAGCAGGTCATAGAGCGTCGGACGACTCACGCCGAGCAGCTCGGCGGCGCGGACGATGTTGCCATCGACCCTGGCCATCACCTTGAGCACAGCCTGTTTTTCCGCTTCCTCGCGCACCTGGCGCAGGTTCAGCGGCATCGGGTCATCGGGGGAGTCCAGGCCGAGGTCGGCAGCCCCGATCGCCGGCCCGTCGGCCATGATCACGGCCCGCTTGATGCAGTTCTCCATCTCGCGCACGTTGCCCGGCCAGGCATGGCGCTCGATCGCCTCCAGCGCGTCCTGGCGCAGGCTCAGCCGCTCGCGCCGGCCCGGCTCGGTGAATCGCGCCACGAAGGCGCGCGCCAGCAGCGTCGCGTCGCCGGCGCGCTCGCGCAGCGGCGGGATCGGCAGCACCATCTCGGAGAGCCGATAGAACAGGTCCTCGCGGAACGTGCCCTCGCGGATGTGCTCGCGCAGGTTGCGGTGGGTGGCGCAGACCACCCGCACATCGATCGCGATCTCCTCGCGGCCGCCCACGCGCTCGATCACCCGCTCCTGCAGGAAGCGCAGCAGCTTGGCCTGCAGGCCCAGGGGCAGGTCACCGATCTCGTCGAGAAAGAGCGTGCCGCCGTCGGCGGTCTCGATGCGCCCGGGGGTGGTGCGCATCGCGCCGGTGAACGCGCCGCGCTCGTAGCCGAAGAGCTCGGCCTCGAGCAGGGTGTCGGGTATCGCGGCGCAGTTGATCGCCACGAAACGGCTCGAGGCCCGTGGCGACAGATCGTGCAGGCCGCGGGCGAGCACCTCCTTGCCGGTGCCGCTCTCGCCCAGCAGCATCACCGTGGCGCTGGTGGGCGCGAGCCGCTCGATCTGCCGAGTGAGCTTGATCATCGCCGGGTCGCGGGTGATCAGGCCGGCAAGCGCCGAGTCACCGCCCACCGCGCTCAGCCGCCGGTTCTCCCGCTCGAGATCGGCCAGCCGGAAGGCGCGTTCGATCACCAGCCCGAGACTGTCCGACTCGAAGGGCTTGGCGAAGAAGTCGTAGGCGCCCATGCCCACCGCGCGCAGGGCGTTGCCCCGGTCGCTCTGGCCGGTGACCGCGATCACCTTGGTGGTGGGCGCGAGCGCGAGCATCTCCTGCAGGGTGCGCAGCCCCTCGGCCGGGGAGTCGGGGTCGGGCGGCAGGCCCAGGTCCAGGGTGACCACCGCCGGCTCATGCCGGCGCAGCTGGGCGATCGCGCTCTCGCGGTCTTCGGCGAACACCACCTCGTAGCGATCGAAGGACCAGCGCATCTGCTTGCGCAGGCCGAGATCGTCCTCCACCACCAGCAGGGTGGGGCGCTCCTCGCCGATCACGTCGCTCATCGCCGGTCAGCCCTGCGCGCCAACGGTGGCCAGGGGCAGGCGCACGCGAAAGACCGTGCCGCGCCCTTCCTGGCTGTCGACCTCGAGCGAGCCGCCGAGCTCGCGGATGTATTCGCGGCTCTCGAAGCTGCCGATGCCCATGCCGTCGGGCTTGGTCGACTGGAAGGGCCGGAAGAGCCGCTCACGGATGAAGCGCTCGCTCATGCCGCGCCCGGTGTCGGCCACTTCCAGGCGGGCGAGTTCGCCCTCGGCGCTCAGGCGCACGCTCACGCTGCCCTGCCCGTCGATGGCCTCGCCGGCGTTCTTCACCAGGTGGCCGATGACCCGTTCCAGACGATCGCGGTGGGCGATCACCAGCGCGCGCTGCGCGGCGGCGTCCACGCTCACCGTCGGCTGCGGTCCGCGTCCGCCGCGCTGGCGCACCGCGGCATCCACCGCCTCGGCCAGCGGCACCGCGCTGGGCTGCTCCAGCGGCCGGCTGCCGTCATCGAGCTGGCGCAGCAGACCCTGGATGCGATCGTGCACATGGCCGACCGTGTCGAGCATGTCGGACTGGAAGGCCGGATTGCCGCGGTGGCGCGGCGCGTTGGCCAGCAGCAGCGAGAGTTGCGACACCAGGTTCTTGAGGTCGTGCGCGACGAAGGCCGAACGCCGGTTGAACGACTCGAACTGCCGGGCCTGCACCAGGGCCTCGACGGCACGGCGCTCGCCGAGATGGCTGGCCACCTGGTGTGCCGCGGTCTTCAGCGCGTCGCGCAGTTCCCAGTCGAGCGGCGTGGGCGCCATCGGCTCGCCGAGCAGCGCGAAGCCGATCAGCTGTTCATGCAGCAGCAGCGGCACCAGCAGCCAGGCGCTGTCGGCATCGGCGATCGCGGCTGGCAGTGCCTGCGGCCTCGGGGTTCCGTCGCGCCGCGGGCCGACCTCGATGATCCACTGGGTGCGCGAGAGCTCGCCCACCAGGGGATGGCCTGCCGGCAGGCTGGGCGTGGCGCCGGCGTAGCGCCAGTTGTCGGTGCAGACATAGGCGCCGGCCTCGTCCTGCAGCCACAGCGCGCCGCAGCGCGCGTCGGCCAGACCGCCCAGCGCGCGCAGGGCGCGCAGGCCCAGGGGCTGCGGCTCGCCCTCCTCGGGCCCGCCCGAGAGCAGGGCGGTGAGCCGCAGCCACTCCTCGCGGTAGTCGTAGCGATAGCCGAAGAAGTGCTTGGCCACGGTCACCCGAAGCCGGGCGCGGGCGCTGCGCGAGCCGAGCAGCGCCAGCAGGGCGATCGCGGCCGCGAACAGCAGCACCGTGACCGCGCTGTCGAGCGGGGCCGGTCCGGCGTAGCGCAGCCAGTAGCCGCCTGCGGCCATCAGCATGAGGAACAGCCCGGCGGTCAGCAGCGCTGCCGACTGGAACAGCAGGTGGCGTGACACGCCCAGCGCCATGCGCCAGTCGCGCTGGCGGGCGGCCGCGGAGGCGAGCAGCGGCACGGCCAGCGCGTTGGCCCAGCCGCGGGCGTCGGCGAGCAGCGGATCGGGCCGGCCGAACATCAGGGCGTCGCTCCAGAGGATCAGGTCGCCGCCGAACATCAGCAGGCCCGCGGCGGCCAGGCGCGCCGCGCCAGCGCGCCGTCGGGGAGTGCCGGCGCGCCAGATCTGCTCGACGCAGAACAGGCCGAACACCGCCCCGGCGGTGCGCAGCAGCAGCGCGCCGCTGTTCAGCGGCGCGATCAGATCGAGGAGCAGCGCCAGCGCGGCGCCAACCGCCAGCAGCCGCATCGCGCCGCCAGGGCGCGCGCCGGCGGCATCGCGCCGGATCGCGGCCGCGTTGGCGGGCGATGCCGGTGTCGCCTCGCGCAGCAGGGTGAGCAGGAAGGCGAGCCACAGGGCAAGACGCAGTGATTCGGCCGCCGCGGGCAACACGCCCGGCGCCATGCCGTCGCGGGTGGCCGCGGCGCTGGCGGCCCATGCCGCCTGGGCACTGAGCGCCGCCACGAACAGGCGAGCCGCCCCCGGCGGGGCGCCGCGCGCGGCATGCAGGGCAGCGAGCGCGGCGCAGGCGAGGGCGGTCGCGAGGAAACCCGACAGCGCGAGGGAGTGGCTCACGGCGCGCAGGTGGTGATCAGCGGGCCCCTTTGCCCAGCACCACCACCTGGATGGTCTCGACCAGGATCAGCAGGTCGAGGAACAGCGAGTGGTTCTTCACGTAGTACAGGTCGTACTGCAGCTTGGCCAGCGAGTCCTCGACCGAGGCGCCGTAGGGGTAGCGCACCTGCGACCAGCCGGTGATGCCGGGCTTCACGCTGTGGCGCACGTCGTAGTAGGGGATCTGCTCGATCAGCTTCTGCACGAAGAAGCCGCGCTCGGGCCGCGGCCCCACGAAGCTCATGTCGCCGCGCAGCACGTTGAAAAGCTGCGGCACCTCGTCCAGGCGCGTGATGCGCAGGAACGCGCCGACGCGGGTGATGCGGCTGTCGCCGGTCTCGGCCCAGCGCGGCTGGCCATCCTTCTCGGCGTCCTTGCGCATCGAGCGCAGCTTGTAGAGCATGAACGGCACGCCGCCCTCGCCGATGCGCTCCTGACGGTACAGCACCGGCCAGCCCGACTCGAACGCGATCAGCACCATCGCCACCAGCACCAGCGGTGCGAGCAGCACCAGCAGCAGCGAGCTCACCACCACGTCGAACATCCGCTTGATGATGTCGCGGGCCATGCCGCGATCGAAGCCCTGGCCGAAGATCAGCCAGCTCGCGCGCAGGTTGTCCACCTTGAGCATGCCGCGCTCGCGCTCGTAGAAGGCGGCGAGGTCCATCACCCGAACGCCGGCGAGCCGCGCATCGAGCAGCTGGCGCAGCGGCAGCACCCCGCCACGGCGCTCGCGCACCGCGATCACGATCTCCGAGACGCGCAGCTCGCGCACCGAGCGCAGCAGCCGGTCGTGGTTGATGCGGCGCGCGGGTTCGCCCTCGTCGCGCTCCGAGATCACCGGGTACAGGCCGGCATAGTCGATCGAGCGGATCATCTCGCTGCCATGCAGGTAGCGGACCACCTCCTCGGCTTCCGGGCCATTGCCCAGCACCAGCACCCGGCGCCGCGGCAATCCCACATCGGAGATGCGGAAGAACATCAGCCGCACCAGCAGCACGCCGGCCATCGCGAACAGCGAGCTGGCGGCGAACACGCCGCGGCCGACATAGAACATGGGCAGCAGGTAGAAGACCACGCTCATCAGCACCAGCGTGAGGCCGTAGGCCACCAGCACCCGGCGCACCGTCGCGCGAAAGGGCTCGGGCTGCGGTTGGTACAGGCCCAGCGAGGTCATCATGAGCAGCATCGTCACCGTGAACAGCGCCGCTTCGGAGATCGGCACCCGCATGGCGTACTCGGCCATGCGCAGCTGATAGCCGAGCACCATCGACTGGAACAGCACCACCATCTCGATGGCGGTCAGCAGCAGGGTCCGGGCCGACAGGTAGTGATTGAACAGGCGGATCATGGGCGGGCGGGCAGCCAGCGCGAAGCGATGGCGCAGCCTAGCCCGCGGCCGTCACGCACTCGGTGAGTTAGCGCACATTCCCGCCCGCTCGGGCGGCGCCGAATTTGACTTATTCCTCAGTCGGCGCCGATTCGTCGCGCTCGTCGACCTCGTCGAGCCGGAACAGGCCGGCGAGCTGCGCGAACCAGTCCGGCCAGCGCGCGCGCAGGCCCTCGGGGTCGAGAAAGAAGGCCTCGCCCGAGACCGCGAAGAACTCCGCGGGGTCGGTGGCGGCGTAGGGGTCGAGCGGCAGCTGCGCATACCAGGGGTCGGCCTGCTCGCTCTCGGGGTCGATGTCGCGCGGGATCGCGCGCTCGATGGCATCGAGCTGCGCGCAGAAGTCGGCGTGCGCCTCGTGCAGCGCGCGTGCCCAGGCCGCTCTGCGTCCGGGCGGCAGCGGCGGGATGCCGTCGGCCTCGCCGTCGAGCATGTCGAGCTTGTGCACGAACTCGTGGATGACGACATTGAACGGGCCCTGCGCCGCCGTGGGGTCGGCGTCGGCCCAGGACAGCACCACCGGGCCGCCATCGTGGGCCTCGCCGGCCAGCCACTCGAGCGACTCGTGCACCACCCCCGCCTCGTCGACCTCGCGGCGCGGCACCCGGAACTGGGCCGGGTAGACCACGATCTCGAGGAAATCGCGGTAGGCGCCCAGGCCGAGCGCGAGCACCGGCAGACAGGCCTGGGCGGCGATCGCGATGCGCACCTCCTCGGTCACGGTGAAGCCCTGCGCGCCCGAGAAGGTCTTCTCGGCGAGGAAGCGGGCGGCGAGCGCGCGCAGGCGCCGCCACTGCGCCGGGGTGAGACTGACGCCGTCGGCCAGCGCGTCGGCCGCCCGCTGCCAGTGGGCAGGGTCGATCGGGTCGGGGTCGCGCCGGCGCCGGAACCATCCGCCTGCCATGAGCCGATTCCTATAATGGACGGCCAAGGAGTCTATCCGCATCGTGAACCCGCCTGTCCCTGATCCCGCTGCGGCCGCCGGGGCGCTGCCCGCCAGCGCGCCGCCCGGCCTGGACGAGGCCATGGCGCTGCTGCGCCGGCTGTGCCCGGAGCAGCGCAATCGCAGCGGCGAGCTCGCGATCGACCATGCGCAGGGCATGGTCGCCATCCTGCGCGAGCTGCAGGCCGACGAACCCACGGTGGTGGCGGCGGTGCTCGCCGCCGGTGGCGCGGCCATCTCCGCCGAGCTGGTCAAGGCCCGCTTCGAGCCTGATGTGGCCACCCTGGTGGAGGGCATGCGCCAGGTCATGCGACTGCGCGAGATCACCCGCGCGCCGCAGGGCGCCCCCCTGGCCGATCCCGATCGGGCCGAGCCCCTGCGGCGGATGCTGCTGGCCATGGCGCTCGACATCCGGGTGGTCATCCTGCGCCTGGCCTCGCGGCTGCAGACCCTGCGCTGGCATGCCGCCAGCCGGCAGCCGCCGGCGGATGCCGTCTGCGAGGAAACCCTCGAGGTGCTCGCGCCGCTGGCCAACCGCCTGGGCCTGTGGCAGCTCAAGTGGGAGCTCGAAGACCTCGCCTTCCGGTTCCAGTCGCCCGAGATCTACCGCGACCTCGCCCGCCAGCTCGAGGCCAAGCGCCATGAGCGGGAGGACTTCGTCGCGGGTGCCATCGTGCTGCTGCGCGAGCTGCTCGCCGCTGGCGGGCTGAGCGCCGAGATCAGCGGGCGGCCCAAGCACCTGCACAGCATCTGGACCAAGATGCGCGGCAAGCGGCTCGCGCTCGAGCAGGTCCATGACCTGCGCGGCGTGCGGGTGATCGTGGCCGACGTGCGCGACTGCTACTCGGCCCTGGCGCTGATCCACGCCCGGTTCACGCCGGTGCACAGCGAGTTCGACGACTACATCGCCCGGCCCAAGCCCAATGGCTACCAGTCCCTGCATACCGTGGTGCTGGCCGATGACGGGCGCTCGCTCGAAGTCCAGATCCGCACCCGCGAGATGCACCGGTTCGCCGAATACGGCGTGGCCTCCCACTGGCGCTACAAGGAGCGCGCGGCGGGCCAAGGGGGTGCCAGCCGGGCGGGCGCCGCGCAGGACGAGCGCATCGCGTGGATGCGCCAGCTGCTTGCCTGGCAGCGCGAGGTCGGCGAGCGTCTGGGCGCGCCGCCGATCCCGGGCGGGCCTCCGATCCCGGCCGGGCTGCCGCTGGCGGGGCGGCCCGGCCCAGGCCCGGTGCGGGCCGCCCCCGAGCGCATCTACGTGCTCACCCCGCAGGCCCGGGTGATCGAGCTGCCGGCCGGGTCCACCCCGGTGGACTTCGCCTATCAGCTGCACAGCACGCTGGGCCACCGCTGCCGCGGCGCGCGGGTCGACGGGCAACTGGTGCCGCTGAACACCCCGCTGGCCAATGGCCAGACCGTCGAGATCCTCACCGCGCGACCCGGCGCGGGCAGCGAGGGGCCCTCGCGAGACTGGCTCAACCCGCAACTCGGCTACGTGCACTCGTCGCGGGCGCGGCACAAGGTGCGCCAGTGGTTCCATGCGCTCGACCTCGAACGCGACGTGGCCAGCGGGCGCGAGAAGGTCGAGCGGGTGCTCGCCCGGGAGGGCCGCACGGCGCTCTCCTTCGATGAGCTCGCCACCCGCCTCGGGCAGTCCGATCCGCAGACCCTGTTCGTGGCGGTGGCCCGCGAGGAGATCGGCCCGCGCCTGCTCGAGGAGGCGGTGCGCGGACCGGCGCCAGCCCCGGTCGAGACCGATCCGGCAGCCGCGGCGCTGGCGGCGGCCGCGCAGCGCGCGCGGGCCCGGCCGCGCGCTGGCGGTGACGGCGTGCTGGTGATGGGTGTCGACCTGCTGCTCACCCAGGTGGCGCGGTGCTGTCGACCGGTGCCGCCCGATCCGATCTGCGGCTTCGTCACCCGAGGCCGCGGCGTGTCGGTGCATCGCGCCGGTTGCGCCAGCTTCGCGCAGATGGCCCGGCGCGCGCCCGAGCGGGTGCTGGCGGTCGACTGGGGCGAGCCGGCCCGCGCGGACGAGCGGCGCGGCTACGAGGTCGACCTGCGGGTGGTGGCCACCGACCGGCAAGGCCTGCTGCGCGATGTGTCGGAGGTATTCGCCCGCGATCGGCTCAATGTCACCGCGGTGCGCACCCGCAGCCGCGCCGACACCGCGCACATGGAGTTCACCGTCGAGGTGCCCGACGCCGCCGCCCTGAACCGGGCGCTGGTGGCCCTGCGCGCGGTGGCGGGCGTGTCGCAGGCAAGCCGTCGGCTCGCCTAGGGCGCGCGCCTCAGCGCGCGGCCGGGCGCTGCGCGCTCTTGGGCCTGAAGGCCTTGCAGACCGACTCGTCGGTCTCGAGGTAGGGCGCGCCGATCAGATCCAGGCAATAGGGCACGGCCGCGAAGATGCCCGGCACCCGCTGCGTGCCGTCGGCATCGCGCACGCCCTCGAGGGTCTCGCGGATGGACTTGGGCTGGCCGGGCAGATTGATGATCAGGGCCTGACCGCGGATGACCGCCACCTGCCGCGACAGGATCGCGGTGGGCACGAAGTGCAGGCTGATCTGGCGCATCTGTTCGCCGAAACCGGGCATCTCCTTGTGCGCCACCGCCCGCGTGGCCTCCGGGGTGACATCGCGCAGCGCCGGCCCGGTGCCGCCGGTGGTGAGCACCAGCGAGCAGCCGGCCACGTCCACGAGCTCGATGAGCGCGCGTTCGATGCCGGGCTGTTCATCGGGGATGAGCCGGGTGACGGCCTGGAAGGGCGTGCGCAGCGCGCGGGTGAGCCATTCCTGCAGGGCGGGGATGCCCTGGTCCTGGTAGACCCCGCCGGAGGCGCGATCGCTGATCGAGACCAGGCCGATCTTCAGGGATGCGTGGGTGTTCATTCGGAGGATGCGGGCGTGGAGGGGGAAGCGGGGGGCGAGGCCTCGGAAACCAGCGCCGCGTGCAGCGCCCGGTAGAGCTCGCGGTAGCGCCGCGAGGGCTGCCCGGCGGCGTGCTCGGCCTGCGCCCCGGCAACCAGCGCCGGCCAGTCGGCGGCCTGCGCGGCTGCCGGGTGGCGCTGCCGGAACCGCGTCAGCGCCTCGGCCTCGGCCAGCAGCTGCTCGCGCCAGTGCTCGGCGGAATGCATCAGCGCCACTTCCTGGCGATGGCGGTTGCCATCGACCGCGAGCGCGTCGCGGATGGGCTCGGCGTCGACCTGGCGCATCAGCTTGCCGATGAGCTGCAGCTGCCGGCGGCGGCCCTCGCGCGAGCTGATGCGCTGCGCCTGCTCGATCGCATCGAGCAGCGACTCCGGCAGGTGGAGGCTGCGCAGGCGCGCGGGCTGCAGCGCGACCAGTTCTTCACCGAGCGCCTGCAGCGCGTGCATGTCGCGCTTGCGCTGCGACTTGCTCGGTCCGCTGGGCGCGGGTTCGGCAGCCCGCGGCCGGGGCTGCTCCATGACGGGCGGTCGGTTGGCGTGCCTCACGGCGGTGTCCGGTGAGCACAGGCGAAAGCCTGCGCGGGGGCGCGCCGGGCGGCGCGGTGCTTGTCGGTATGATACTCGGCCACTTCAGCGAGCCTGCCCATGTTCGAATACGACGCCTCCCGACTGCACGAGATCGCCGCCGAGTGCCTGGCCCAGGCCCGGCGCCTGGGCGCCACCGACGCCTCGGTCGATGTCAGCGAGTCATCCGGTCTGGCGGTCACGGTTCGCAAGGGCGGTGTCGAGACCATCGAGCAGACCCGCGACAAGGGGCTTGGCGTCACGGTGCACGTGGGCAAGCGCCGCGGTCATGCCAGCAGCAGCGACTTCTCCGGCGCCGCGCTCACCCAGACCGTGGCCGCGGCCTTCGAGATCGCCCGCTACACCGGCGAGGACGAGTTCGCCGGCCTGCCCGATGCCGATGCCCTCGCCCGCGAGATCATCGACCTTGACCTGTTCCATCCCTGGGACATCAGTGTCGACGCCGCGGTGTCCCTGGCCTGCCGCATGGAGGCCGCGGCCTTCGAGGTGAGCCCGCTGATCGCCAACTCCGACGGCGCCTGGGTCAACGTCAACCATGGCCAGTTCGTGTCGGCCAACTCGCTGGGCTTTGCCGGCGGCTACCCGTACAGCCGCCACTCCATCGGCTGCGCGCCGATCGCCCGGCTGGGCGAGGCCATGCAGCGCGATGACTGGTACAGCGCCTCGCTGGTGCCCCAGCGCCTGGCCGACCCGGCGCGGGTGGGGCGCTATGCCGCGCAGCGCGCGCTTTCGCGCCTGGCCGCGCGCAAGCTCGACACCTGCAAGGTGCCGGTGCTCTTCGAGGCGCCGCTCGCCTGCGGGCTGCTCGGCCACTTCGTGCAGGCGGTGAGCGGTGGCGCGCTCTATCGCCGCTCCAGTTTCCTGCTCGACTCCCTGGGCAAGGATGTCTTCCCCGGCCATGTCGACATCACCGAAGACCCGCACCTGCCGGCCGAATCGGGCAGCGCGCCCTTCGACAGCGAGGGCGTGCGCACCGCCCGCCGCGTGGTGGTGGCCGGCGGCCGGCTGCATGGCTACTTCCTGTCCACCTACTCGGCGCGCAAGCTCGGCATGAAGACCACCGGCAATGCCGGCGGCGCGCACAACCTCTCGCTCACCAGCCGGCTCACCCGCCAGCTCGATGACCTGCCGGCGATGCTCGAGCGCCTGGGCACGGGCCTGTTCGTCACCGATCTCATGGGCCAGGGCGTGAACCCGGTCACCGGCGACTACTCCCGCGGCGCGAGCGGCTTCTGGGTCGAGAACGGCGTGATCGCCTACCCGGTCGAGGAGATCACCATCGCCGGCAATCTCGCCGAGATGTTCCGCGGCATCGGCGCGGTGGGCTCCGACACCGTGCAGCGCGGCGGCTACCGCTGCGGCTCGCTGCTCATCGAGCGCATGAGCGTGGCCGGCAACTGAGCCGGTGCCGCTGGCGAGCCCCCGATGAGCAAGGCCTTCGTCCGCGAGGACCAGGACGACGAGGACGACGATCTGCCCGATCCCGCGCCGGCTGGGCCTGCGCCGCGCAACTACATCACCCCGGCCGGCCACGCCGCCATTCGCGCCGAGCTGCTGCGGCTGATCGACACCGACCGGCCCGAGGTGGTGCGGGTGGTGTCCTGGGCCGCCTCCAATGGCGATCGCTCCGAGAACGGCGACTACATCTACGGCAAGCGCCGGCTGCGCGAGATCGACCGCCGCATCCGCTTCCTCACCCGTCGCCTCGACGCGGCGGTGGTGGTCGACCCCTCGCGCCAGGAGAGCCGCGATCAGGTCTTCTTCGGGGCCACGGTCACCTACCTGCGCAACGGCGAGTCCGAGGAGACGGTGACCATCGTGGGCATCGACGAGGTTGATCCGGCCGCGGGGCGGGTGAGCTGGATCTCGCCGGTGGCCAAGGCGCTGATCAAGGCCCGCGAGGGCGACCTGCTCAGCCTGCGCACACCGCAGGGCGTCGACGAGCTCGAGGTGCTCGCCATCCGCTACCCCGAGCCCGAGCCGCCGCGCAGCCGATGAGCACCCTGCGCTACCACGGCTGGCGGGTGGTGGCGGCCTGCTTCGCGGTGGCCGGGGTGGCCTGGTCGCTCGGCCTGTTCGGGGCGAGCGTGTATCTGCAGGCGATCACCCAGGCGCGCGGCTGGCCGGTGTCGCAGGTGGCCTCGGCCATCACCGTGTTCTTCCTGGTGGCGGCGGCGCTGCAACGCAGCGTGGGCCGCGCCATCGATCGCCGCGGCCCGCGGCCGGTGCTCGGCGCCGGGCTGCTCGCCATGACGCTCGGGGTGGCGCTGGTCGGCCAGGCGCGGGCGCCCTGGCAGCTCCATCCCTGCTTCATGCTGATCGGCATCGGCTGGGCCTGCCTGTCGACCACCGCGCTCTCGGCCACCGTGGCGCCCTGGTTCGAGCGTCACCAGGGCCGCTCCATCACCCTGGCCATCATGGGCGCGAGCCTGGGTGCCATCCTGGGCGTGCCGCTGCTGCTCCTGGCCGTGCAGGCGCTGGGCGTGGGCACCGGCCTGGTGGTGGTGGCTGCCGCGGCCCTGGCGCTGCTGATGCCGCTGATCCGGCGGGTGCTGCGTCATCGCGGGCCGGCCGAGCTCGGCCTGCTGCCCGATGGCGAGACCCTCGCGCCGGGGGCCGCCGCCGCGCCGGCCGTCGCGCCGCTGGCCGCGCGCGGGCGTCCGCGGGTGCTGCTCTGGAGCAGCGCCGCGGGCTTCGCGCTCGCGCTCACCGTGCAGATCGGCTTCATCACCCACCATGTGGCGCTGGCCGCGCCGCTGCTGGGCGTGGCCGGGGCCGGCGCGCTGGTCAGCGCCACCGGCCTCACCGCCTTTGCCGGGCGCCTGCTGCTCGCCCGGGTGGTCGACCGGGTGAGCGTGCGCGGCCTGTCGGCGGGCGCCATGCTCGCGCAGGCCCTGGCGCTGGCGCTGGTCGCCGCCTGGCCCGCGCCGGCGGTGCTGGTGGGCGCAAGCCTGCTCTACGGCTGGGGCATCGGTCAGGTGACCACGCTCGGCCCGGTGGTGGTGCGACGGGAGTTCGGCGCCGCCGCCTTTGGCGCCACCTACGGCGCGGCCGCCACGCTGATCCAGTTCAGTTCGGCCGCCGGCCCGGCGCTCTTCGGCCTGGGCCGCGACGCCTTCGGTGGCTACGGCGCGGTGCTGGCGGTGGCGGCGCTGCTGCTCGTGCTGGCGGCGGCGGTGCTGCTGCTGGGCGCGGCCTGGGGCCGGCGCGGAGTCAGAGCCGCGTGATGCGACCGACCTCGGGCAGGGTGCGCAGGTTGCGCATCACCCGGGCGAGGTGGACACGGTCTTTCACCTGGATCGAGAAGCGCAGCGTGGCGGTGCGCTCGGACTGCGCGTCCATGGCCACGTTCACGATGTTCGCGCCAGCGGTGGCGATCTCGGCGGCCACCTTGCCGAGCACGCCTCGGTCATCGTTGACCAGCACCTCGATGCCGCACAGGAACTGGCCGCTGATCTCGTCGGCCCACTGAACGTCGATCCAGCGTTCGGCATCCTTGGTGCGCTGGCGCGCCGCGGTGGCGCAGTCATCGCGGTGCAGCGCCAGGCCATGCCCGCCGCGCAGGTGGCCGATGATGGCGTCGCCAGGCAGGGGCAGGCAGCACGGCGAGTACTGCACGGCCGACCCCTCGTTGCCCTGCACGAAGATCGGCGCCGGGCGCGGCATGATCAGCGCCGCGGCCGCCGGCTTGCTGGCGAACTGCAGCGCGATGGTGCGGGCCACCACGGGCGCCAGGCGCTTGCCCAGGCCGATGTCGGCGTGCAGTTCGTCGAGCGAGCGCGCCCCGGCATCGCGGGCTCCGCGCTCGAGGGCGCTGGCGCCGATCGCTGCCACGTCGATGCGCAGCGCCGACAGCGACTGCTCGAGCAGCCGTCGGCCGAGCTCCACCGACTCGGCCAGCTTCAGGGTGCGCAGCGCGTGGCGGATCTCGGCGCGGGCCTTGCCGGTGCGCACGAAGGCCAGCCAGCCCGGATTGGGGCGCGAGTTGCGATCGGTGATCACCTCGACCGCGTCACCGTTCTGCAGCTCGGTGCGCAAGGGCACGGCCTGCTGATTCACGCGCGCGGCCACCGCCTGGTCGCCGATGTCGGTGTGCACGCTGTAGGCGAAGTCGATGATGGTGGCCCCGCGCGGCAGCGCGCGGATCTGCCCGCGCGGCGTGAACACATATACCGCGTCCGGGAACAGGTCGACCTTCACGTGCTCGATGAACTCCAGCGAATCGCCGGTCTGGTGCTGGATGTCGAGCAGCGACTGCAGCCACTGGTGCGTGCGCTTCTGCAGCTCCGAGAAGCTCTCGCGCTCGGCCTTGTAGAGCCAGTGCGCGGCCACGCCCGACTCGGCGATGCGCTGCATCTCGCGGGTGCGGATCTGGAATTCGACCGGGGTGCCGAAGGGGCCGACCAGCGTGGTGTGCAGCGACTGGTAGCCGTTCACCTTGGGGATCGCGATGTAGTCCTTGAAGCGGCCGGGCACCGGCTTGAAGGTGCTGTGCAGCGCGCCCAGGGCGAGATAGCACTGCGGGATGGTGTCGACCACCACCCGGAAGCCGTAGACATCGAGCACCTGCGAGAAGGACAGGCGCTTGTCCTTCATCTTGCGGTAGATGCCGTAGAGCGCCTTCTCGCGGCCGTAGACCTCGGCCGGCAAGCCGGACTCGGGCAGGGTCTTCTGCACCGCCTCGAGGATGCGGCTGAGCACCTCGCGCCGGTTGCCGCGCGCGGCCAGCATCGCCTTGAGCAGCACCCGGTGGCGGGTGGGATGGCGATGGTGGAAGGACAGGTCGAGCAGCTCGAGGAACAGCTTGCGCAGCCCCAGCCGGTTGGCGATGGGGGCGTAGATGTCCAGCGTCTCGGCGGCGATGCGCCGGCGCTTGGGCGGCTCGACCGCGTCGAGCGTGCGCATGTTGTGCAGGCGGTCGGCGAGCTTGACCAGCATCACCCGCACATCGCGGGCCATGGCCAGCAGCATCTTGCGGAAGCTCTCGGCCTGCTGCTGCTCCTTGCTCTCGAAGTGCATGCGATCGAGCTTGGACAGACCGTCGACCAGCTCGGCCACCTGCGGGCCGAAGCGCTCCAGCAGGGCCTGCTTGGCCACGCCCGAGTCTTCCATGACGTCGTGCAGCAGCGCGGCCATGAGCGACTCGGTGTCGAGCTTCCAGCCCGCGCAGATGCGCGCGACCTCGATCGGGTGCGAGATGTAGGGCTCGCCGCTGCTGCGGAACTGCCCGAGGTGGGCATCGTCGCTGAAGCGATAGGCCTCGCGGATGCGCTTGATGTCCTCGGGCGGGAGATAGGCCTCGGCGGCCTGGGTGAGGCTGGCCAGGCTCACCACCTGACGGCCGTCAGGGGCGGCGACGAAGGCGCTGGCGGCGGGCTCGGCGGGCAGGGGCGGCTGGTCGCGCCGGGCGCGACGGCCGCTGGCGGCGGCAGGGGCGGTTGGACCGGGGGGAGGGGGCATGGTCAACCGGCCCGGGCGGGCCTCAGGTGGGCACCCGCCTGAGCATCTCGATGCCGATCTTGCCGGTGGCGATCTCGCGCAGCGCGGTGACCGTGGGCTTGTCCTTGGTCTCGATGCGCGGCGTGTGGCCCTGCGCGAGCATGCGGGCGCGGTAGGTGGCCGCCAGGGTGAGCTCGAAGCGGTTGGGGATCTGTTTGAGGCAGTCTTCGACGGTGATGCGGGCCATGGCGGAGTCTCGGCAGGATCTGCGGATTGCCTCCGGATGATACCCGATCCGGCCGCCCGAGCCGATGCGGCAGGCTCAGCCCGCGGCGGGGTCGGCGCCGAACAGCGCCTGGAACAGCGCCGGGTGGCGGGCGCGCTGGCGCGGGAACCGCAGTCCGGCGGCGTCGACCACCGCGAGCAGCTCGCGCAGGGCGAGGTCGAAGTCCTGGTTGACGATCAGGTAGTCGAAGCGGTGCGCCTGCGCGAGCTCCTCGCGGGCCGCGGCCACCCGGCGCTCGATCACCGCCGGGCTGTCCTGGCCGCGCCGCACCAGCCGCTCGCGCAGGGTCTGCACCGAGGGCGGCGCGATGAACACGCCCACGGTCTCGGGCATCAGCCCGCGCACCTGCGTGGCGCCCTGCCAGTCGATCTCGAGCACGATGTCGCGTCCGGCGGCCACCCGTGATGCGATCCAGGCCCGCGAGGTGGCGTAGTGGTTGTCGTGGACCCGCGCCCACTCGAGGAACTCGCCGGCCTCGCGGCGGCGCTGGAAGTCGGCGTCGGAGATGAAGTGGTAGTCGACGCCATCGCGTTCGCCGGGCCGCGGCGCGCGGGTGGTGAAGGAGATGGACAGCTCCATGCGCGGGCGCTGCTCGAGCATGGCGCGCACCAGCGAGGTCTTGCCTGCGCCCGAGGGCGCGACCACCGCGAAGACGCTGCCGGCGCCGTCGGTCGGCGGGAGGGGACTGGGGCTCATGCTCATTCCAGGTTCAGCGCCTGCTCGCGGATCTGCTCGATCAGCAGCTTCAGTTCGATCACGGTGGCGGTGAGGTCGACGCTGGCGCCCTTCGAGCCCAGGGTGTTGGCCTCGCGGTTGAGCTCCTGTAGCAGGAAGTCCAGGCGCTTGCCCACCGCGCCGCCGGCGGCGAGGATGCGGTCGAGCTCGTCGAGATGAGTCTCGAGGCGGGCGATCTCCTCGGCCACGTCGATGCGCATGCCGTGCAGGGTGACTTCCTGACCGATGCGATCCAAGAGCGGCGCCAGCGGCTGGCCGGCGCCGGCGGCCGCGCCGTCCAGCGCGTTGCGCAGCCGCTCGACCAGCCGCGCCTCGAACGCGGCCAGCAGGGCCGGCGCCTGCGCCCGCACGGTGGCCACCCGCTCGCGCATGCGCGCGCCGCGCTCGCCGATGACGGCCGCCAGACGCGCGCCCTCCCGGGCCCGGCTGGCCGAGAACTCGGCCAGGGCGGTGCGCGCCGTGGCCAGCACGGTCTGCTGCAGGGCCTCGGTGTCGGCGACGGGCTCGGCGATCAGGCCCGGCCAGCGCATGAGGTCGGCCACGGTGGGCGGGGTGGCGCCGGGCGCGGCCGCGGCGATCTGCCCGGCCACGGTCAGCAGCTGCGCCAGCAGTCCGCGATCGATCACCGGCTGTCGGGTCTCGGCGCTCGCCCGCTGCAGCGAAATGCGACACTCCACCTTGCCGCGAGCGATGCCTGCGGTGAGCAGTTCGCGCAGCGCCGGCTCGGCAGACCGCAGGTCGTCGGGCATGCGCAGCTGCAGGTCGAGGAAGCGCGAGTTCACGCTGCGCAACTCCAGCTGCAGGCGGCCGGCCTCGGTGTCGTGGAACACGGCGGCGAAGCCGGTCATGCTCTGGATCGGTGTGTGCTTGTTCAAGATGCATCCAGGTTTGGGCTGGCCCCTCGGACCCGGACCACGGAAGACCGGCTCGCCATCATGCCCTCACAGACCAACGCAGCCCTGCCCAACGGCCTCGAGATCGGCGGGTACCGGATTCTAAAGAAGATCGCCAGCGGCGGCTTCTCGATCGTCTATCTCGCCCGTGACGCCGAGGGCGTTCGCTACGCCATCAAGGAGTACCTGCCCGCCACCCTGGTCAGCCGTGCGCCGGGTGAACTGGTGCCGCTGGTGTCGGCCGAGCACCAGAACACCTATCGCAACGGCCTGAAGTGCTTCTTCGAGGAGGGCAGGGCGCTTGCCCGCATCCTCCATCCCAACGTGGTGCGGGTGGTCAACTTCTTTCGCGCCAACGAGACCGTCTACCTGGTCATGGCCCACGAGGAGGGCCGCACCCTGCAGGACCTGATCTTGCGCCGTCGCGCCGGCGAGGGGGCCCAGGTGATCGCCGAGCGGCACATCCGCCGGGTGTTCCACCTGGTGATGAACGGCCTGCGCGAGGTCCACGCCAACCGCCTGCTGCACCTCGACCTGAAGCCGGCCAATGTCTACCTGCGCATGGACGCCTCGCCCATGCTGCTCGATTTCGGCGCCGCCCGGCAGACCCTGTCGCTCGACGCGCCCAAGCTCTTCCCGATGTACACGCCGGGCTTTGCCGCCCCCGAGCTCTATCGCCGCGGCATGACCCTGGGCCCCTGGACCGATGTCTACGGCCTGGGCGCCGCCATGTACGCCTGCATGCTCGGCGCGCCGCCGCAGGCCGCCGACCAGCGCCAGCTCGATGATCGCCTCGAGGACCAGCTCGACCGCGCGCGTGACCATTACTCGGCCGGCCTGGTCGATACCGTCACCTGGTGCATGAGCCTCGACCCCACCGATCGCCCGCAGAGCGTGTTCGCGCTGCAGAAGGCGCTGCGCGACACCGTCGCCGACCGGCCCGACGAGGGCGACGCCCGCGGCGGCGGCCTGTCGCGCTTCCTGGACACCATGGCGGGCGCCCTCGGTCGCCGCCGTCGCGATCCGGCTACCACGCCCTTCGAACCCTGAGCGCGGCGGCGGGCCCGATGAAGTTCAGCATCTACCAGGACAGCCTGACCGGGGCGCGTCCGATCAACCAGGACCGCATGGGCTACGCGTTCACCCGCGACTGCCTGCTCATGCTGGTTGCCGACGGCATGGGCGGGCACCAGCGCGGCGAGGCCGCGGCCCAGGTGGCGATGCAGTCGGTCGCCACCGGCTTCCAGCGCCAGGCCCAGCCTGGCCTGCCCGATCCGCGCGCCTTCCTCGACGCGGCCCTGCAGCAGGCCCACCGCGACATCCTCCAGTACCAGATCACCCATGGCATGAGCGAATCGCCGCGCACCACCGTGGTGGCCTGCGTGGTGCAGGGCGGCACCGCCTGGTGGGCGCATGCCGGCGATTCGCGCGCCTACTGGATCCGCCATGGCGCGGTGCTCTCGCGCACCCGCGACCACTCCAAGGTCGAGTCGCTGCTGGCCCTGGGCCTGATCGCGCCGGGGACGGAGCACAGTCATCCCGATCGCAACAAGGTGCTCAACTGCCTGGGGTCGCCCTTCCAGCCGACCATCGAGGTCAGCGCCGGGGTGACGCTGCAGCCAGGCGATCTGCTGCTGCTGTGCAGTGACGGGGTGTGGGCGCCGCTGGCCGAGGCCGCGCTGATCGAGGGCTTCATCGGGGCTGACGTGAAGCGCGCCGTGCCCGAGCTGGTTCGCCGCAGCGTGGCCGCGGCCGGCCGTCTCGCCGACAACGCCACCGCGCTCGCCATGCGCTGGGACAGCGACGCGCCGGCCACCTCGCCCATGACCGGCGCGGCCCTGCTGCGCGGCGCGGTCACCACCACCATCGACATCAGCCCCGACGCCGAGCCCGAGCCGCCCATCACCGAGGCCGAGATCGACCAGGCCGTGGCCGAGATCCAGGACGAGATCGCCCGCACCGCTGCCCGCTGAGCCGGCGGCCTTGCCGGCGCTCGCCCGTAGAATGCCGGGCATGACCGCCTCCCCCAATGCCTCCGCCTCATTCGCGCGCCCCAGCGGCCGCGCGCCCGCCCAGTTGCGCCCGGTGCGTTTCACCCGGGGCTTCACCCGCCACGCCGAGGGCTCGGTGCTGGTCGAGTTCGGCGACACCCGGGTGCTGTGCACCGCCAGCGTCGAGGACAAGGTCCCCGGCTTCCTGCGCGGCCGCGGCCAGGGCTGGGTCACCGCCGAGTACGGGATGCTGCCCAGGGCCACGCATACCCGCGGCGATCGCGAGGCCGCGCGCGGCCGGCAGTCGGGTCGCACCCAGGAGATCCAGCGGCTGATCGGGCGCAGCCTGCGAGCGGTGTTCGACCTGCCGGCGCTTGGCGAGCGCACCATCACCCTCGACTGCGACGTGCTGCAGGCCGACGGCGGCACCCGCACCGCCGCCATCACCGGCGCCTGGGTGGCCGCGCACGATGCCGTGGCCGGGCTGCTGGCCGCCGGGCAGCTCAGCGCCTCGCCCCTGCGCCAGGCGGTGGCTGCCGTGTCGGTCGGCCTCTGGCAGGGCCTGCCGGTGCTCGACCTCGACTACGCCGAAGACTCGGCCTGCGACACCGACATGAACGTGGTGATGACCGCCGCCGGCGGCTTCGTCGAGATCCAGGGCACGGCCGAGGGCGAGCCCTTCGATCGGGCCCAGGCCGACGCGCTGCTCGAGCTCGCGCGCGCGGGCATCGCCGACCTGCTGCGCGCCCAGCAGCTCGCGCTGGCGCAGCCCCTGCCGTGAGCGCGGCACCGGCCACCGGCCGCCTGAGCCGGGTGGTGATCGCCTCGGGCAATGCCGGCAAGCTGCGCGAGTTCGCGGCCCTGCTCGGGCCCTTCGGCGTGAGCGGTGTCGGCCAGCGAGAGCTCGGCATCGCCGACGCCCCCGAACCGCACGCCACCTTCCTGGAGAACGCCCTCGCCAAGGCGCGCCATGCGAGCGCGGCGGCCGGATTGCCCGCCATCGCCGATGACTCCGGGCTGTGCCTGGACGCCCTCGGTGGCGCCCCTGGCGTGCATTCCGCGCGCTGGGCCGAGCTTGCCGGTGGCGCGCGCGATGACATCGCCAACAACCGGCTGGTGGCCAGCCAGCTGCAGCAGGCCGCCAGCCGTGCCGGCCACTACTACTGCGTGCTGGTGCTGGTGCGCTCGCCGGACGACCCGCAGCCGGTGGTGGCCGACGGCCTGTGGCGCGGCGAGTTCATCGACACCCCTCGGGGCGAGTCGGGCTTCGGCTATGACCCGCACTTCCTGCTGCCCGAGTTCGGCTGCACGGTGGCCGAGCTCAGCCCCGAGCGCAAGAACCTGCTCAGCCATCGCGGTCAGGCCATGCGCGACCTGCAGGAGCGACTGCGCCGTGCCGGCCTGGTCTGAGCCCGCGCGCCGCGCGCCGGGCCGATGAGCGCCTCGCGACCGATCTCGGTGGTGCGCCTTGCCGCGCCCACCCGCGGCCCGGTGCCGCTCGCGCAGTTGCCGCCGCTGTCGCTGTACATCCACCTTCCCTGGTGCCTGCGCAAGTGCCCCTACTGCGACTTCAATTCGCACGAGTGGCGCGGCGGGGAGAATGAGGCTGCAGACCTGCCCGAGCGCGCCTACCTCGACGCGCTGCAGGCCGATCTCGAGGCCGCCTTGCCCCTGGTGTGGGGGCGCAGCGTGCAGACGGTGTTCATCGGCGGCGGCACGCCCAGCCTGTTTTCGCCGGCCTCGATCGATGCCCTGCTCGCCATGGTGCGGGCCCGGGTCCGGCTGGCCGCCGGGGCCGAGATCACCCTGGAGGCCAACCCCGGCACCTTCGAGGCCGGCCGCTTCGCCGACTTCGCCCGGGCCGGCGTCACCCGGCTGTCGATCGGCGTGCAGAGCTTCGATGACCGGCTGCTGCAGGCGATCGGCCGGGTGCACGACGGCGATCAGGCGCGCGCCGCGGTGGCCGAGGCGGCGCGCCACTTCGCCAGCTTCAACCTCGACCTGATGTACGCGCTGCCCGGCCAGAGCCTGGCCGATCTGGCTGCCGATCTGGACACCGCGCTCGGCTTTCGCCCGCCGCACCTGAGCGCCTACCACCTCACCCTGGAGCCCAACACCCTGTTCGCGCGCCATCCGCCGGCGCTGCCCGACGACGATCTGGCCGCCGACATGCAGTCGCTGCTGCAGGCGCGCCTGGCCGCCGATGGCCTCGCGCGCTACGAGGTGTCGGCGTTCGCGCGGGAAGGCCATCGCTGCCGCCACAACCTCAACTACTGGGAGTTCGGCGACTACCTGGGCATCGGCGCCGGCGCTCACGGCAAGATCTCGTCGGCGAGCGGCGTGATCCGGCAGGCGCGCCTGCGCCATCCGCAGCGCTACCAGGAGGCCGCCCTGGCCGGGCGCGCCGTGGAGATCGAACGGGTGCTCGAAGCCGCCGATCTGCCCTTCGAGTTCATGCTCAATGCCCTGCGACTGGTGGAGGGGGTGCCCGCCACGCTGTTCGGCGAGCGCACCGGGCTGAGCGCGACGGTGCTGGCGGCGCCGCTGCGGCGTGCCCTGGCAGCCGGCCTGATCGACCCCGACCCGTCGCGATTCCGGGCCACCTCGCGCGGCCTGGACTTTCTCAACGACCTTCAGTCGATCTTTCTCGACTGACGTCGTCGTGGCTGCGGCGCACCGGGTTTGTGCGTATCATTGAGTTGCACCGATCTGGTGCGCCCTTGCATGGTGCGCCTGCTGCCACTGGTGGCGCTTGATCGCTAAGTCCCTGAATTCTCGCGCCCCAGCCGTGGGCGTGTCCGCCGGGTTGGTGGCATGGTTTCTGCTTGAATTCCGGCAAGTTTGCCTGGCCGCAGAAATGCGCCGACAATCGCGCGGCTTTTGATTCACCCCTCTTTCAAACCCGACAGCAGTTACCAGGAGAGTCCGAATGGCGAGCGCCAAAGACGTCATGAAGATGGTGACGGACAACGAGGTCAAGTTCGTTGATTTCCGCTTCACCGATACCCGCGGCAAGGAGCAGCACGTCACGGTGCCGGTCAGCCACTTCGACGAGGACAAGTTCGTCAGCGGCCACGCCTTCGACGGTTCCTCGATCGCCGGCTGGAAGGGCATCGAGGCCTCCGACATGCTGCTGATGCCCGATCCCGTCACCGCGAACATGGATCCGTTCCGCGAGGAACCCACCCTGATCCTGTCCTGCGACGTGGTCGAGCCCTCCGACGGCAAGGGCTACTCGCGTGACCCGCGCTCGCTGGCCAAGCGCGCCGAGGCCTACCTGAAGGCCAGCGGCCTGGGCGACACCGCCTACTTCGGTCCGGAGCCCGAGTTCTTCATCTTCGACTCGGTCACCTGGAACGTCGACATGTCCGGCTGCTCGGTGAAGATCAACTCCGAGGAAGCTCCCTGGAGCACGGGCAAGGAATTCGAAGGCGGCAACCTGGGCCATCGTCCCGCGGTCAAGGGCGGCTACTTCCCCGTGCCCCCGGTCGACTCCTTCCAGGACATGCGCTCCGAGATGTGCCTGCTCCTCGAGCAGATGGGCGTCCCGGTCGAGGTGCACCACCATGAGGTGGCTGCCCCGGGTCAGTGCGAGATCGGCACCAAGTTCTCCACGCTGGTGCAGCGCGCCGACTGGCTGCAGATCCTGAAGTACGTGGTGCTCAACGTGGCGCACAGCTACGGCAAGACCGCCACCTTCATGCCCAAGCCGGTCGTGGGCGACAACGGTTCGGGCATGCACTGCCACCAGTCGGTCTGGAAGGACGGGGTCAACCTGTTCGCCGGCAACGGCTACGCCGGGCTGTCCGAGTTCGCGCTCTACTACATCGGCGGCATCATCAAGCACGCCCGTGCCCTGAACGCGATCACCAACCCGGGCACCAACTCCTACAAGCGCCTGGTGCCTGGCTTCGAAGCCCCGGTGAAGCTCGCCTACTCGGCGCGCAACCGCTCGGCCTCGATCCGCATCCCGTACGTGAGCAACCCCAAGGGTCGCCGCATCGAGGTGCGCTTCCCGGATCCCACCGCCAACCCCTACCTGGCCTTCTCGGCGATGCTGATGGCCGGTCTGGACGGCGTGCAGAACAAGATCCACCCGGGCGAGGCGGCCGACAAGAACCTGTACGACCTGCCGCCCGAAGAAGACGCGAAGATCCCCACCGTGTGCTCGTCGCTCGACCAGGCGCTCGATTACCTCGACAAGGATCGCGAGTTCCTCACCCGCGGCGGCGTGTTCAGCGACGAGATGATCGATGCCTACATCGCGCTCAAGAGCGAGGAGGTCACTCGCTTCCGCATGACCACCCACCCGGTGGAATTCGACATGTACTACTCGATCTGATCGGGCGGGGCGCGGCATGACCGCCCCCTCACGTTCTGTCCGCGAAGGGCCGGCCTGCCGGCCCTTTGTCTTTTCTCGCGCAAATGCCGGGGATTTCCCGGGCAATTGCTGCGATCGTCGCTCTGTCATCAGACGATCGGTCAGTCTGCCGGCGGGGGGGGCGCGTTATAGTCGGCCATGCCCCATCCCCTTCCGAGGACACCGTGATCCGGCTTCTCCGCAGGCTCGGCCTGATGGTCGGGTTGACCCTGGTCGCCGCGCCCGCGCCGGCGCAGATCTACCGCTGCGAGGCTGCCGGCGGGGTGGTCGAGTACACCAATGCCCCGCCGCCGGGGCCCGCCACCGAACGCCAGTGCCGGGTGGTCGATGCCAGCATCACCGTCATCCCGGCGCCGCCCAGGCCGGTCGCGCCCAAGACGGGTGCTGCCGGCACGCCGGGCACACCGGGCGCGCCGGTGCCGCCCGCGCCGGGGCCCTTTCCGCCCACCGGTGCCGCGCAGCGGCCGGCCAGCGGTTCGGCGCCCGCAAGCGCCGCGCCCCCGGGCTTTCCCAAGGTGGACACCGCCGCCCAGCGCACGCTCGACGGCGATCGCCGCCGCATCCTCGAGGACGAACTGCGCAAGGAGGAGGCCCGGCTGGCCGAGCTGCGCACCGCCTTCAACAATGGCGAGCCCGAGCGGCGTGGCGACGAGCGCAACTACCTGAAGTACCTGGAGCGGGTGCAGCGCATGCGCGAGGAGATCGGTCGCGCCGAGAGCAACCTGACCAGCATCCGCCAGGAACTCGCGGCCATCCGCAACTGAGCGCCGGGGGCGGGCGATGACCCTGCTGCCCCCCGACCAGGAAGAACGCCGGCGGCGTCCCGAGTCGCTGCTCGTCGGCCTTGATCTGCTCGGCAGCGCGGCCGTGGTGCTCGATCCGCACGGCGCGATCGTCTTCATCAACCAGGCCGGCGAGCAGCTCTTCGAGGTCTCCAACCGCCTGATCCGCGGCCAGAACTTCGCCCGGCTCTTCGTCAACGGCGGCATCATCGACACCCTGGTGCTCGATGCCTGCCGGGCGGCCTTCGGCCACAAGCACCAGGAGCTGGTGCTCGAGCGCACCGGCCGCGAGCCGCTGGAGCTCTCCTCCACTGCCGCCGCCCTCGACAGTCCCCTGGGCGTGCTGCTGCTCGAGTTCCGCCCGATCGCGCAACGCCTGCGGCAGGAGCGCGAGTCCAAGCTGCTGGACTCCGCGCAGGCCAACCGCGAGCTGGTGCGCAACCTCGCCCACGAGATCAAGAACCCGCTGGGCGGCCTGCGCGGGGCCGCGCAGCTGCTCGAGACCGAGCTGCCCTCGCCGGCGCTGCGCGAGTACACGCAGGTGATCATCAAGGAGGCCGACCGGCTGCAGGCGCTGGTCGACCGCCTGCTCGCGCCGCACCGCCATGCCCGGGTGGTGCAGCCCATGAACATCCACGAGGTCTTCGAGCGGGTGCGCTCGGTGGTCCAGGCCGAGTACGGCCCGAGCCTGGTGTTCGAGCGCGACTACGACGCCAGCCTGCCGGAGTTCCGGGGCGACAAGGAGCAGCTCATCCAGGTGGTGATGAACATCGTGCGCAACGCCGCGCTGGCGCTGGCCGGGGCCGGCCGCATCACGCTGCGCTCGCGCATCAGCCGCCAGACCGTGATCGGTGGTCGTCGTCACAAGCTGGCACTGGATTTGCATGTGATCGACAACGGCCCCGGCATTCCGGAAGCGATCCGTGATCGGATCTTCTTTCCGCTGGTGTCGGGACGAGAAGGGGGCAGCGGTCTTGGCCTGTCGCTCGCGCAGAGCTTCGTGCAGCAGCACGGTGGCGTGATCGAGTGCGAGAGCAGGCCGGGGCGGACTGAATTCAGGATCCTGTTGCCGATCGTCTAGGCGCAGGTCCACGCAGACCAGGGCGCACACATGAACTCGGTATGGATCGTTGACGATGACCAGTCGATACGCTGGGTGCTCGAGCGCGCGCTCACCCGTGAAGGCTTCGATGTGCGGGTGTTCGCCACCGCGCGTGAATGCCTGCGGGCCTTCGAGGACGGCGCGCCGCGGGTGCTGGTCTCCGACATCCGCATGCCGGGTGAGAACGGCATCGAGCTGCTGCAGAAGGTGAAGGAGCGCCGGCCCTCGCTGCCGGTGATCATCATGACCGCCTTCTCCGACCTGGAGAGCGCGGTGTCGGCCTTCCAGGGCGGCGCCTTCGAGTACCTGCCCAAGCCCTTCGACCTCCCCAAGGCCATCGACCTGATCCGCCGCGCGGTGCAGGAGAGTCTGCCCGAGGAGGTGGTCGACGAGGTGGCCGCGGGCGAGCTCGAGATCCTCGGCAAGGCGCCTGCCATGCAGGAGGTGTTCCGCGCGATCGGGCGCCTGTCCAACTCCCATGTCACCGTGCTGATCACCGGCGAGTCGGGCACCGGCAAGGAGCTGGTGGCGCGCGCATTGCACGACCACAGCCCACGCAAGGGCCAGGCCTTCGTGGCGCTGAACACCGCGGCCATTCCCCGTGACCTGCTCGAATCGGAGCTCTTCGGTCACGAGCGCGGTGCCTTCACCGGCGCGCAGCAGACCCGTCGCGGCCGCTTCGAGCAGGCCGAGGGCGGCACGCTGTTCCTCGACGAGATCGGTGACATGCCGCCCGACCTGCAGACCCGGCTGCTGCGGGTGCTGGCCGATGGCAACTTCTATCGGGTGGGCGGGCATCAGCCGCTGCGCGCCAACGTGCGCGTGATCGCGGCCACCCACCAGAACCTCGAGGACCGGGTGCGCAAGGGCCTGTTCCGCGAAGACCTCTTTCATCGCCTCAACGTGATCCGGCTGCGGCTGCCGGCCCTGCGCGAGCGCGCCGACGACGTGCCCCTGCTCGCGCGGCACTTCCTGCAGCGCAGCGCCCGCGAGCTCGGCGTCGAGCCCAAGCGGCTCACCGAGGAGGCGCATGGCGCGCTCGGGCGATTCAGCTGGCCCGGCAACGTGCGGCAACTGGAGAATGTCTGCCACTGGCTCACGGTGATGGCCCCGTCGCAGACCGTTGGCGTGAAGGACCTGCCGCCCGAGGTGCGCGCCGAGGCGGGCGAGGGCCGGCCTGTCGCCGGCCTGGAGTCGCCCGCGGCCAGCGCCGAGCGTGGCGAGGCGGCCCGCGCGCACGAGGCAGCGCCGATGGTCTACCCGCAACCCTTCCAGCCGCCCCCGGGCCATGTGCCGCCATCGCCGGTGGTGCAGCCTGTGGCGGCCAACGGCTACCCGGCCGCGGCGGGCGCGGGCCACGGTGGCGTCAATGGCCTGTCGGTGGCCGGCGATGCGGCCGCGCGCTGGGCGGCGCTGCTCGAACGCGAGGTCTCGGCCCTGCTGGCCGCGCAGGTCGATCGCGCGCCCCAGCCCGACGCGGAGGTCCACAGCGATCTCATGGACCGGCTCACGCGCGAGTTCGAGAGCGCGGTCATCCGCACTGCCCTGCGGCACACCCGCGGGCGCCGGATCGACGCCGCGCAGCGCCTGGGCATCGGTCGCAACACCATCACGCGCAAGATCCAGGAGCTGCATCTGGAGGACGACGGGCGCTGAGCGGCCCGCGCCGCGCGCGCGGCCGTGATGCTTCGCGCAGGCCTGGGCCGCGGCGCTCAGTCCGGACCGAGCGCCACGACAACCGGCGCGTGGTCGGACGGCTGCTCGCGCGCGCGCAGCGCCCGGGCCACCGTGCAGGCGGTCACCCGCGGCTGCAGGTTGCGGCTGACCAGCACATGGTCGATGCGCAGGCCGTCGTTGCGGCGAAAGGCCATCTGCCGGTAGTCCCACCAGGTGAAGGTCTTCTCGGGCTGCTCGAACAGCCGGAAGGTGTCGACCATGCCGAGCGCGAGCAGCTTCGCGAAGCGCTCCCGCTCGGGCGGCGAGCACAGCACCCCGCCCTCCCACTGCGCGGGATTGCGCACATCGCGCGTCTCGGGCGCGATGTTGTAGTCGCCGGCGAGCGCGAGCGGCTGGCCGGCCGCGAGCTGCGGCCCGAGCCAGTCGATCAGCGCGTCGAGCCAGCCGAGCTTGTAGGGATACTTCTCGGAGTCGAGCGACTGGCCGTTCGGGAAATAGGCGCAGATCACGCGGATGCCGGCCACGGTGGCGCTGATCAGCCGGCGCTGCTCGTCGGCCAGGCGCGGGTTGCCCATCAGCACGTCAGCGGGCTCGCCGACGGTGGCCAGCCGCGTGAGGATGGCCACGCCGTTGTAGGTGGGCTGGCCGCTGAACGCCGCCGCATAGCCGGCCTGGGCCAGCGCCTCGCGCGGAAAGCGGTCATCGGTGAGCTTGGTCTCCTGCAGGCAGACCACGTCGATCGGATCGGCCGCGAGCCACTCCAGCAGTTGCGGCAGGCGGATCTTCAGGGAGTTGACGTTCCAGGTGGCGATCCGCATGCGAGCAGGGTCCCTTCGGTGGCGATGACGGTGGTTGCCCGGCCGGGCAGGCCCCGCGGGCGGCCCGGCGAGTGATGGCCGGGCGGCGCCATTGTGCCTGTCGCACGGCGGGCCGTGACAGCCGGCGGTGCTAACATCCGGCGTCTTCCGGCCGCCACGAAAGCCCCCCGCCATGACCGCAGAAATGAATGTGGATCGTGTGGTCCAGAAGCTCGTGTTCGGCGCGAACACCGATCGGGCTGGCGTGCTGGTCGAGGTTGGCGCGGCCCGCCCTGACTTCCTGTCGATATCGGCCAGCTTCCGTGACATCGGCTGGCGCATCATCGGCATCGAACCCAACCCGGACTTCTGCGAGCTGCACCGCGCGCGGGGCTACACCGTGCACCAGTACGCCTGCAGCGACAGCGACGCCGATGATCAGGAATTCTTCGTCGTCGATTCGAAGGGGGCCGATTACCTCGGCGGATCGGTGAGTTTCGAGTCCTTCTCGTCGCTCGGCATCCGCGACGAGTTCCGCGAGCTGCATCGCACCGTCGAGCAGTCCACCGAGGTGCGCCGCATCCGGGTGAGCGTCCGGCGGCTCGACACCATCCTTGCCCAGCATGAGCCCGACCTTGATCGGATCGACCTGCTCGCCGTCGATGTCGAGGGCTGGGAACTGAACGTCCTGCGCGGCTTCTCCCTTCAGAAGTATCGCCCCAGCGTGGTCATCCTCGAGAACCTGTTCGACAAGGCGGAGTACCGCGACTACATGGCCGGCCAGGGATACCGCCTGTGGCGACGCCTGGAGCCCAACGAGGTCTACTTCGATGCGCCGACCTTCGCGCGGGTGCGGGCCGAAGCCCCGCTCCTCGAACGGGTCGCGCGCCTGTTCGGCCGCTGAGTCGGTGTTGTCCGGCCGGCGCCTCGAGGCGCGGCCCTGCCGCTTTGCCCGCTGCGCCGGATCGGCGATCATCGGCATGAGGTCCCTGCCGCCCGCCGCAGGCTGACCCTTGCCCCGGAGGAACAGTCGATGACCCGCGTGCGCTGCATCACCGAGATGGGAATGGGGGTCGACGTTCACGGCCGTGACGCGACCAAGGCCGCGCGCCGCGCGGTGTCCGATGCGATCCGGCACAGCAGCCTGGGCTTCTTCCGCATGGTGGGCAAGACCCCGCAGGACATGTTCGTCGACGTGACCGTGGGCGTGCCCGATCCTGCCGCGGTGGACACGAAGGCAGTGGCCGCCGAGCTGCCCTACGGCACGGTCACGGTCACCGCGGTGCGCGGCGGGCTCGAGATCCCGGCCGAGGCCGGCACCGACGCGATCATCATCGCCAATGCCGCGGTGATCGTCAGCCTCGAGCGCGACGACGGCTAGCCGCGGCGGATCGCCTCGGCCCGCGCCCGCACGGCCTGACGCTGACCCTCGTCGAGCCGTGCCAGATTGCGCACCTGCAGCGCCATGCGCGGGTTGGCCGCGAGCAGGGTCTCGTGCCGCAGCAGGAAGTCCCAGTACAGGGTGGTGAACGGGCAGGCGCGCTCGCCCACCGACTGGTCGGGCCGATAGCGGCAGCCCTGGCAGTGCGGGCTCATCCGGTCGATGTACCGGCCGGTGGCCACGTAGGGCTTGCTCGCCATCAGGCCGCCATCGGCGTACTGGCTCATGCCCAGGGTGTTGGGCAGCTCCACCCATTCCACCGCGTCCACGTGCACCGCGAGGAACCAGCCATGCACCTGCGTCGGCTGCACGCCGAGCAGCAGCGCGTACAGGCCGGTGACCATCAGCCGCTGGATGTGGTTGGCATAACCGTGCGAGAGCGTCTGCGTCAGGGTGTCGCGCAGGCAGGCGAGATCGGTGTCGCCGCTCCAGTACCAGGCAGGCAGATCGGCCTGTGCCTGCAGCGCATTGAGCGCGCCGTAGTCCGGCATGCGGGTCCAGTAGATGCCGCGCACGTACTCGCGCCAGCCCAGGATCTGCCGCACGAAGCCTTCCACGCTGGCCAGCGGCGCCGCGCCCGCCTGCCAGGCGGCCACGGCGGCGTCGACCACCTCGCGCGGGTGGAGCAGCTTCAGGTTCAGGGCGGCCGACAAGTGCGCGTGATAGAGCCAGGGGTCGCCCGGCCACATCGCATCCTGGTAGCGACCGAAGAGCGGCAGGCGCTCGGTGATGAAGCGCTCGAGCGCGACCAGCGCCTGCGCGCGGTTCACCGGCCAGGCGAACTGGGCCAGCGCGCCGGGGTGCGCCGGGAAGCGGGCCTCGACCAGCGCGATCACCTCGCGCGTGATCGCATCGGGCGCGAACGTCGCGCGCGGCGGCACCGCGCCCGGGCCGTCCGGGCCGAAGGCCTCGCGGTTCTCGGCGTCGTAGTTCCACTGCCCGCCCTCGGGCTGGTCCTCGCGCATCAGCACCCCGTGACGGCGGCGCTGCTCGCGATAGAAGTACTCCATGCGCAAGGACTTGCGCCCGCGCGCGTGCGCGGCGAAATCGCGCACGCTGCCATAGAAGTGGCGGTCCTCGCGGATGTCCAGCGGCAGGCCGCTGGCCTGCGCCACCGCGCGCATCGCCTGCAGCACCCGCCACTCGCCGGGAGCGGTCATGACCAATCTGGCCGGCTGCAGCCGCGCGATGTCGGCCTGCAGTTGCGCGGTCAGGCTGCCCGGGTTGCCGGGCTCGTCGAGCCGGGTGTAATGCAGCGGCCGCCCGGCCTCGCGCAGCGCCTGCGCGAAGTGCCGCATGGCCGACAGGAACAGCGCGATGCGCGGCTTGCCCGACCAGACATGCTCGGACTCCTCGGCCACCTCGGCCATCCACACCGCGTCGCGAGTCGCATCGAAGCCGTCGAAGGCGGCCGCGTTCTCATCGAGCTGGTCGCCCAGCACGATGACCAGGTCGCGCAGGCCGGTCATGTCCGGCTCCGGCGCCGGCAGGCGTCCGAGCAGTACTTCACCTCGTCCCAGTTCTTCGCCCAGCGGCGTCGCCAGGTCATGGGCAGGCCGCAGCGCGCGCAGGGCTTGCTCGGCAGGGCGGCCTTGTTCCCGCGATGAGAAGGGGTGGTGGTGGAGGGCATGCGCGGCTTTCGACGAGAGCGGCAGGCGCGTCGCGCGCTCGCGCCGGCGATGCTACAGGGGGGGTGAGGCCAAGCCGGCCAGCGGCCGAGCGGACCGCGCGGGTATGACCGCTGCCGGGAGCCGGTGCTATAAGCGGGGCTTCTCTGCTGCCGAGACCGCGCCCCATGAACCACGACGAACTCGCCGATCAGCTTGCCCAGCGCCGCGCGCAGGCCCAGGCCATGGGCGGCCCCGCCCGTCTGCAGGCCCGCCGCGCGCAGGGCCATCTCAATGCCCGCGAGCGCATCGCGCTGCTCTGCGATGCCGGCAGCTTCAGCGAGTTCGGCGAATTCACCGTCTCGGCGCGCGCCGAGGACGCGCATCGCACGCCGGCCGACGGCATCGTCACCGGCGTGGGCTCGGTCGACGGGCGCGACATCGCGGTCGCCGCCTTCGATCTCACCACGCTGGGCGCCTCGTCCACGGTGCTCAACATCAGCAAGCTCGTGCACCTGCGCGAGCGGGCGAGCCAGAGCGGGCTGCCCTGCGTGTTCCTGGTGGAGTCGGCGGGCGCGCGCATGCCCGACATCCAGGGCGCGCGCGGCATGGGCCGGGTGGGCATGACCGGCCAGCGCGGCCGCGAGCGCGAGACGCCGTGGATCACCGCGGTGCTCGGCCCGTGCTACGGCATGGGCACCTGGTATGCGGTGCAGGCCGATGTCGCGATCATGCGTCGCGATGCGTCGATGTCGGTGTCCAGCCCCAAGGTGACCTCGGTGGCGCTGAGCGAGGACGTGACCGCCGAGCAGCTCGGCGGCTGGGAGGTGCATGCCCGCGGCACCGGTCAGATCGACATCGTGGTCGACACCGACGCGCAGGCCATCGCCGCGATCCGCCAGGTGCTGGGTTACCTGCCCTCGCACATCGACGAGGCGCCGCCGCGCCGCCCGCCCGAGGCGGTGGCCGAGCCCGAGGGCGATGTCGAGTCGGCGGTGCCGGTGGCCCGCAACAAGGTCTACGACGTGCGCCACGCCCTGGCCGCGATCGCCGACCGCGATTCGCTGATGGCCTGGCGCGAGCTGCACGGCCGGCCGCTCTACACCGGCTTCATGCGCCTGGGGGGCCAGCCGGTGGGCGTGGTGGCCAGCAACCCGCTGCACAAGGGCGGCGCCATCGATGCCGCGGCCGCCGACAAGATGACCGAGTTCATCGTGCTCTGCGACACCTTCAACCTGCCGCTGGTGCTCATGGCCGACACCCCGGGCTTCATGGTCGGCCTGCAGGCCGAGCACCAGGGGGTGGCGGGCAAGATCATGAACAACATCCAGGCGCTGATGCTCGCCTCGGTGCCGCGCCTGGGGGTGGTGATGCGCAAGAGCTATGGTCAGGCCTACCTGAACATGGGCGGCGGCATGACCGATGCCATGGCGCTGTGGACCACCGCCGAGGTGGGTTTCGTGGACCCGGCGGTCGCGGTCTCGGTGGTGCACAACGCGCGCCCTGATTCGCCCGACTACGAGTCGCTGCTGGCGGGCATGGTGGCCGACAACTCGCCCTATTCGCTTGCCGGCATCTTCGCGGCCCATGCGGTGATCCGCCCGCGCGAGACCCGGGCCTGGCTGATCCGCATGCTCTCGGCCTGCGCCCGGCGCCGCCAGGGCGGCCTGTCGCGGCACCGCCTGGCCACCTGGCCGACCAGCCTGTAGGCCGCCTGCGCGGGCGTCTTCAGATCGGCGTGATCGACCGGAACTTCGGCGGCTGCTCCGCCGCGCGGCGCGGCGGGCACTGCGCGAGCGTCTCGATCAGCACGCGCCGGGTGTCGCGCGGGTCGATCAGCTCGTCGATGCCGAAGCCCTCGGCGCCGCGCACCGCGCCGATCTTCGATCGGATCTCGTCGATCATGCGCTGGCGCTCGGCCTGCGGGTCGGGCGCGGCAAGATAGGCCTTGCGAAAGGCCACATCCACCGAGCCCTCCACCGACATCGCGCAGATCTGCGCGGTGGGCCAGGCGAGGCTGGCATCGGCGCCGAAGCTGCGCCCGCCCGCCATCGCGAAGTAGCCCAGCCCGTAGCCCTTGCGCAGCACCACCGAGACGCGCGGCACGGTGGCGTGGCCCCACTCGTGGATCAGCTTGGCCGAGCGCCGGCCCAGGGTGGTGCGCTCGGCGCCCGAGCCGATCGCGAAGCCCGGGATGTCGATCAGCGACACCAGCGGCAGCCCGAAGGCGTCGCACAGGGCGATGAAGTGGGCCATCTTGTCGCAGGCGTTGGCGTCGAGCATGCCGCCCAGCCGCTGGGGCTGGTTGGCCACCACGCCCACCGGCCGCCCGTGCAGTCGCGCCAGCAGCGTGATCACGTTCGGCGCGAAGGTGGGCTTGATCTCGAACACCGAGTCGCGGTCGGCGATCAGCGCGATCACCTTGCGCATGTCATAGGCCTTGCGCGGGTTGGCCGGCACCAGGTCGAGCAGCGCCTCCTCGCGGCGATCCGGCGGGTCATCCATCGGGCCCATCGGCAGCGGCGCGCGGGCGTTGGCCGGCAGGTACGACAGGAACCGGCGGGCCGCGGCGAGCGCGCCGGCCTCGTCCTCGGTGCCGAGGTCGGCGAGGCCCTGACGATCGACCTGCACCGACGCGCCGCCCAGCGACTCCTGGTCGATCTCCTCGCCCACGCCCGCCTTCACCAGCGCCGGGCCGGCCAGGCCCATGGTGGCCAGCCCGCGCACCATCACCACCAGGTCCGACAGTCCGGCGTAGTTGGTCGGGCCGGCAAAGCCGGCGCCCAGCATGAGGCTCACCATCGGCACCCAGCCCGAGGCCCGCGCGAACTGCTGGAACTGGGTGCTGGCATGGGCGAAGTGGCGCGCGTCCTGGCCACCCTGGATGCGATGGCCGCCGCCATCGAGCAGCATCACCAGCGGCAGGCCGCGCTGGATCGCGAGCTGCAGGGCGCGTTGCGACTTGGCGCTGCCCAGCACGCCGATGCTGCCGCCGAACACCGTGAAGTCCTGCGAGAGCACCACCACCGGCCGGCCGTCGATCATCGCGGTGCCGGTGACCACGCCGTCGGCGGGCGCCTGCGCGCGGCTGGGCTGGTGCTCGCCTTCGCCCGAGACCAGCGAGCCGAACTCGCGCAGGCTGCCGGGGTCGATCAGCCGCGCGATGCGCTCGCGCGCGGTGAGCTTGCCGCGCTCGTGCTGGCGCGCCACCGCCGCGGGCCGGGCCTCGTCCAGCAGGCTGGCGCGCTTGGCGTGGAGGTCATCAAGCAGCGCTCGGCTGTCCGGGGCGGCATCGGCCATGGTCGGGTCCTTTCGGGGCGGTGGATGAGCTCAGCGCGCCGGGGCGAGGCCCTGCGCCTGTCGGGTGTAGACCAGCGGCTCCAGCGAGTAGCCCTGGGCGCGGGCGGCGGCCAGGGCGCGATCGAGCTGAGCCTGCGGCAGCACGGGCGTGCGCGACAGCACCCAGAGATAGCGGCGACCGGGCTCGCCCACCACCGCCCAGCGATAGTCCTCGTCGAGCCCGATCACCCAGTAGTCGGCCCGGAACGGCCAGAAGAAGGAGACCTTCAGCTTCGCGTTGTCCGATCCGCTCACCGCCCAGGCCCGGCCACGGGCCTGGGCGATGCCATCGGCGCTGCGGCAGCGGTTGAGCACGGTGAGCTCGCCGTTCGGGGCGGGCGCGTACTCGGCGGTGGTGTCGCCCAGGCACTGCCGCTGGAAGAACATCGGGTAGGCCGCGATCTCGTGCCAGCGGCCGCTGTAGCGGGCGAGATCCACCGCGGCCACCGCCCGCACCGGGGGCAGCGCCGCGCCGCCGGGGTCGGTGGCGGCCGGCGGGCTGGCACAGGCCGCGAGGCCGGTCAGCAGCAGGGCGGCGCCGGTTCGGGCAAGCAGTGCCCGGATGCGCGGGCGGGCGGGCAGGGTGGCGTCGTCGATAAGGTTCATGGGGCGCTCCGCGGCATGGTGGCCCATCCGCGAGCCCTGCCGGCGGGCGGGGCGTTCCGGACGGTGGTGGCTGCGCATTGTGGCACCCGCCCCCGGGGCGGCTGGCGAGCCCGGCGGTTCCGGTATCCGGCTCGGCCCCGCGCGGGCCGCCGGGCCGGGGCGCCGGCCCGCGGTCGCTTCCGGTAAGGTGCCTGCGTCCCTTGCTCCCTGCGGAGGTGGTGCATGACCGATTCCCCTGCCGCCGCGCCCGGCGCGGCCCGTCTAGCCGGACGAGTGGCCATCGTCACCGGTGCCGGTTCCCGCGAGGACGGCATCGGCAACGGCCGCGCCGCGGCCATCCTGATGGCCCGCCACGGCGCCCGGGTGGCGCTGATCGATGCGGTGCCGCAGTGGGCCGAGCGCACCCACGCGATGATCGCCGCCGAGGGCAACGAGAGCCTGGTGGTCCCGGCCGACGTCACCGATCCGCAGGCCTGCGCCCAGGCGGTCGCCAGCGCAGTGCAGGCCTGGGGGAGGCTGGACATCCTGGTCAACAACGTCGGCATCGGCGGCCCGCCCGGCGATGCGGTGGAGGTCGACCTCGCCGCCTGGAACCACGGGCTGCTGGTCAATGTCACCTCGATGATGCTCATGGCCAAGCACGCCATCCCCGAGATGCGCAAGGTGGGTGGCGGCGCGATCGTCAACGTCGCCTCGGTGGCCGGCCTGCTCGGCGGCCATCCCAGCCTGCTCTATCCCACCTCCAAGGGCGCCGTGGTCAACATGACCCGCGCCATGGCGTCCCATCACGGTCACGAGGGCATCCGCGTCAACTGCATCGCCCCGGGCATGGTCTACACGCCCATGGTCTGGTCACGCGGCATGTCGCCCGAGATGCGCGACGCGCGCCGGCGCCGCTCGCTGCTCGGCACCGAGGGCACCGGCTGGGACGTCGGCCACGGGGTGCTCTACCTGGTGAGCGACGAGGCCCGCTGGGTCACCGGCATCGTCCTGCCCGTCGACGCCGGCGCCACAGCCGGCTCGGGTCGTCTCGCCGTACCACCCAGCAACGGCCAGCGCGGCTGACGCGCCGGCCTCTTTCAGGAGCATTCGCATGACAGCGGTTCCCATGGTCCCCCTGCAGCCCGAGGATCCGGCCCTGCAGGCCATCTTCGCCGAGGTGCGCGCCCGCGGCATCGAGGTGCCCGATCTCTACCGCGTGATGGGCAACTCGCCCGCCATGCTGCGCGCCTGGATCGACTTCGCCTGGCCGCTGCGGCTCAATGCGCGCACCTCGCGGGCGATTCGCGAGCTGCTCATCCTGCGCGGTGCCCAGGTGGGCGCGGTGGCCTACGAGTGGGCCCACCACGTGCCCATGGCGCTGGCCGCGGGCGTGCCTCAGGCCAAGATCGATGCCATCGCGGCGTGGCGTGAGTCGCCGCTCTTCAACGAGCAGGAGCGGGCGGTACTGCGGCTGGCCGAGGAGGTCACCCGCGGCCCGGGCGCGAGCCCCGAGTGCCTGGCCGCGCTGGCGCCGCACTTTGACCAGGCCGGCATCGTCGAGCTCACGCTCACCGCCAGCTTCTATGTCTGCGTGGGGCGCTTTCTGGTGTCGATGCGACTGGAGCTCGAGCCCGACTACCAGCACCTCACGCTGCCGCCGGGCTCGGCGGGCTGAATCGCGGCGCTGCGCGCGCCCTCAGAAACGCAGCGAGCGATCTCGTGCGGATGGGGGCGCCTGAATGAGCGCCGAGGCCGGCGGTTCTTCCCGGGCCGGGTCGCGCACGGGTCGCTCGACCACCTGACCGCCGGGCGGGCGAGCGGCAGGCGCCACCGGCACGGCCGGCGCGAGCGGTTCGGCGCGCGGCTGCGTCCAGTTGGCCGGCAGCAGCGAGCGGCCCGGATAGCCCGCCACGTCCAGGGCGCGGTTCCAGGAGGTGGTCTCGAAGCCGATCAGGCGCTCGGCGCCCACGCTCAGCGTGGGCACGGTCATCTCGGTGAAGCCCAGCGCCTTGAAGGCGGCCACATCGGCCTCGGTGCCGAGGGTCTTCTCGGTGAAGGGCACGCCCCGCGCGGTGAGGTGCTCGCGCGCCGTGCGGCAGGGCTCGCAGTTGCGGCTCGAGTAGAGGACCACCGGGTTGCGGGCGACCAGCGGGCGCAGCGTCGCGGGCAGCGGCTGGGTCTCGCCCCCGACGCTGGCCTGGGCACGGGGCACGATGAAACCGCCGCCGCTGAGCTGCTTGGCATCCATGTGCGGCGGCCTGTCGCCATAGACCACCCGGCCGGTCTCGTCCTCCCACTTGTACGGGGCGGCCGATACCGAGACCGGCGCGAACAGGCCGAGCAGCAGGCTCAGGGCGATCAGGAGGTCAGGCGGATTGCGTCTCACGGTTGGGTTCCTCGACCATCCCATTGTGGCGCAGCAGGGCGTCGATCCTGGGCTCACGGCCGCGAAACGCCCTGAACGAGGCGATGGCCGGTCGGCTGCCCCCCACGGCGAGCACCTCGGCCAGGAAGCGGCGCCCGGCCTGGGCCGCGGCCTGTTCGCCGTCGCCCTCGGCCTGCGCTTCCTCGAAGGCGGCATAGGCATCGGCCGAGAGCACCTCGGCCCACTTGTAGCTGTAGTAGCCGGCGCTGTAGCCGCCGGCAAAGATGTGCGAGAAGGTGTTCTGGAAGCGGTTGAACGCGGGCGGAACCAGCACCGCCACCTCGGCGCGCACCGCGTCGAGCACGGCCTGCACCGGCACGGGCGAGTGCGGCTGATACTCGGCGTGCAGGCGCATGTCGAACAGCGCGAACTCGATCTGCCGCAGCGTCTGCAGGCCGCTCTGGAAGTTGCGGGCGGCCACCATCCGGTCGAACAGCGCGCGTGGCAGCGGCTCGCCGCTCTCCACATGGGCAGTCATGGCCTGCACCACCGGCCATTCCCAGCAGAAGTTCTCCATGAACTGGCTGGGCAGCTCCACCGCGTCCCATTCCACGCCGCTGATGCCCGACACCGCGAGGTCTTCCACCTGGGTGAGCAGATGGTGCAGCCCGTGGCCGAACTCGTGGAACAGCGTGACCACATCGTCGTGGGTGAGCGTGGCGGGCTGGCCCCCCACCGGCGCCTGGAAGTTGCAGGTGAGATAGGCGACCGGGGTCTGCAGGCCAGCGCCCAGGCGGCGACGGCCGCGGGCATCGTCCATCCAGGCGCCGGGCCGCTTGCCCGGGCGGGCGTACAGATCGAGGTAGAACTGGCCGAGCAACTGGCCGTCACGCTCGATGCGGTGAAAGCGCACATCGGGATGCCAGCCCGCGGCCGTGTCCTCGCGCACGGTCACGCCGAACAGCCGCTCGATCTGCGCGAACAGACCGGCAAGCACCCGCGGCAGCTGGAAGTACTGCTTCACCTCCTGGTCGGAGAACGCGTAGCGGCGCTCCTTCAGGCGCTCGGAGACGAAGGCGGTGTCCCAGGGCTGCAGATCGGCCAGACCGAGCTCCTTGGCCGCGAAGCGGCGCATCTCGTCCAGGTCGCGCAGCGCGAAGGGCCTGGCCCGTGCCGCCAGGTCGCGCAGGAAGGTCATCACCTCGGCGGGCGATTGCGCCATCTTCGGCACCAGCGACACATCGGCATAGCTGGCGTAGCCAAGGAGCTGCGCCTCCTCGTGGCGCAGCGCGAGCAGCTCCTCGATGATCGGGGTGTTGTCGAGCGCGCCGCGGGCCTGCGGGTCGGCCGGCGCGGCGGCCTCGCCGCAGGCCCGCGTCACATAGGCCCGGTAGAGCGCCTCGCGCAGCGGCCGGTGGCTGGCGTACTGCATCACCGGCATGTAGGAGGGGAACTGCAGGGTGAACTTCCAGCCCTCGGCGCCTGCGGCCTGCGCGGCCTCGCGGGCCGCCTGCAGGGCATCGGCCGGCAGACCGGCCACCTCGGCAGGATCGGTCACCCGCAGCTCGAAGGCGTCGGTGGCATCGAGCACGTTCTCGGAGAACTTCTGCGCGATCGCGGCGTGCCGCTCCGAGATGGCCAGATAGCGCTCGCGCGCCGGCGATTCCAGTTCGACGCCGCCCAGGCGAAAGCCCTGCAGGGCGAGATCGACGGCCCGCTGCCGGGCCGGGCCGAGGGCGGCAAAACCGCTGCTCCCGCGCAGCGCCTGGTACTGCTGATAGAGCGCCCGGTTCTGGCCGAGCTCGGTCCAGAACTGCGTGACTCGCGGCAGGTTCTCGTTGAAGGCGGCGCGCAGCGGCGGGGTGTCGGCCACGCTGCACAGATGCCCCACGAGGCTCCATGCGCGAGACAGCCGTTCGGTGGCGTTCTCGATCGGCGCCACGAAGCCTTCCCAGGTGGCCGGCGTGCCGGGGCGGGTGAGGGCCTCGACCGTGTCGCGGGCCTGCGCCAGCAGGGTGTCGAGCGCCGGGCTGACATGCGCCGGTTGGAAGCGCTCGAAGCGCGGCAGGCCGGAGAAATCGAGCAGCGGATTCAGGTCTGACATGGAGCGGATGCCTTCAGCGGGAATGGGTCGGCGGGAATGGGTCGGCGGAAAGGGGTCGGCGGAAAGGGTCGGCGGGAATGGGTCGACGGGAGTGGGTTGGCTGGCGCAGGGCAGCGGCAACGCGGTCAGCAGCAACGCGGTCAGCGGGCGGCCGCCCGGCTCGCGGCCTCGAGGGTGTTCACGAGCAGCATGGCGCGGGTCATCGGCCCCACGCCGCCGGGCACCGGGGTGATCGCGCCCGCAACCGCCAGCGCGCTGTCGAAGTCCACATCGCCGCACAGGCGACCGGCCTGCGGCCCGTCCGGGATGCGGTTCATGCCCACGTCGATCACCACCGCGCCGGGCTTGATCATGTCGCCGGTGATCATGCGAGCCCGCCCGGCGGCCACCACCAGCACGTCGGCACGGCGACAGTGCGCCGCGAGATCGCGGGTGCGGCTGTGGCAGATGGTGACCGTGGCGCTGGCCTGCAGCAGCAGCATCGCCTGCGGCTTGCCCACGATGTTGCTGCGCCCGACCACCACGGCCTCGGCGCCGGCGAGCTCCACCCCGGCATGGGCCAGCAGCTTCATCACGCCCAGGGGCGTGCACGGCACGAAGCCGGGCTGTCCGGTCATGAGCGCGCCCGCGCTGGCGACGTGGAAGCCATCCACATCCTTGAGCGGCGAGATGGTCTCGATCACGCGCTGGGCATCGAGGTGCGCGGGCAGCGGCAGTTGCACCAGGATGCCGTGGATCGCCGGGTCGGCATTCAGCGCCCGGATGCGCGCGAGCAGCTCCGCTTCCGGGGTGTCGGCCGGCAGCCGCTGCAGGACGGAGCGCAGGCCGGCCTCCTCGCAGTCCTTCACCTTGTGCTTCACGTACACCGCCGACGCCGGGTCATCGCCCACCAGCAGCACGGCCAGCCCGGGCGGCGTGCCTTGCCCGCTGAGCCGTGCAGCCTGCTCGGCCACCTCGGTGCGGATGCGTTGCGCAAGGGCTGCGCCATCGAGGAGTCGGGCGGTCATGTGAGGCTCCGGAAGTCGGACGGGAAGATCCAACTTTACACGCAAGCCGGAAGGTTCTATACTCGAAGGCTCTTCGGGGGTATAGCTCAGCTGGGAGAGCGCTTGCATGGCATGCAAGAGGTCAGCGGTTCGATCCCGCTTACCTCCACCAAGAGACCTTGTCCCGTTCGTCTAGAGGCCTAGGACACGACCCTTTCACGGTTGTAACAGGGGTTCGAATCCCCTACGGGACGCCAAGCTGGCGTCTGTGTATACGGTGTGCTGCAACGGCATACCGCGGGTTCTCCGAGGGTCGACCACCCGTCCCTCATTCGGCACAGGCAGTGGCCTGCCCCTCCCAGCACAAAGGCCTTGACCCGACCGGCAATCGGTCGCCGTCAGCGCTTCATCGGCCTCGCGCAGCCACCCGGCCCCGGGCGCGGTACAACATCGGACGTACCCGACTGTCTGCGCAGGAACACCCATGCCCGATCAGAAATTCCGCCTTGTCACCCGATCCGACTTCGACGGCCTTGTCTGCGCCGCGCTGCTCAAGGAGCTCGATCTGATCGATGACATCCTGTTCGTCCATCCCAAGGACATGCAGGACGGCAAGGTGGTCATCGGCCCGCGCGACATCACCACCAACCTGCCCTATGTGGCGGGCGCGCACCTGGTCTTCGATCACCATCTGTCCGAGACGCTGCGCAACGGCCAGCTGGCCGCCAATCACGTGATCGTGGCCGAGGCCCCCTCGGCGGCGCGGGTGGTCTACGAACACTTCGGGGGCGCGGCCACCTTTCCGCGCATCTCCCAGGACATGATGGTCGCGGTCGACAAGGCCGACTCGGCCGCCTACAGCCTGGACGACGTCCTGCGCCCCGAGGGCTGGACGCTGCTCAATTTCCTGATGGATGCGCGCACCGGTCTGGGCCGCTTCCGCGACTTCCGCGTGTCGAACTACCAGCTCATGATGCAGCTGATCGACTACTGCCGTGAGCACAGCATCGAACAGATCCTGCAGCTGCCGGATGTGGTCGAGCGTGTGGCGCTGTTCCGCGAGCACGAGCAGCGCGCCATCGAGCAGATCCGCCGCTGCGCCAGCGTGCGCGGCAAGGTGGTGGTGCTCGACCTGCGCGGCGAGGACATCATCTGGGCGGCCAACCGCTTCATGATCTACGCGCTGTTCCCGCAGTGCTCTGTCTCGGTCCACGTCATGTGGGGCCTGAAGCAGCAGAACACCGTGCTCGCGGTCGGCAAGTCGATCATCGATCGCTCCGCCAGCGCCAATGTGGGCGAGCTCTGCCTGCGCCATGGTGGCGGTGGCCACCGCGCGGCGGGCACCTGTCAGGTGGCCCACGACCGCGCCGAGCAGGTGCTCGGCGAGATCATCCAGGGCATCACGGCGGCCGACGCCCGATCCGCGCCGGTGGCGGTGGCCGCGAGCTGATCGCAGCGCGCCGCCGCGGCCCCGGCCGCGGCGTGCAGGCCGGTCAGTGCTTGTTCGGCCCCATGAAGCCGAACAGGAAGCCCGCCACCTTGCGCATCTGGATCTCCTCGGAGCCCTCGGTGATGCGGTAGCGGCGGTGGTGGCGGTAGATGTGCTCGAAGGGCTTGTGCCGCGAGTAGCCGATGCCGCCGTGCACCTGCATCGCCCTGTCTGCCGCCTCGCAGACCAGCCGGTTGGCCCAGTAGTTGCACATCGAGACCTTGTCCGAGAGCTGCTTGGCGACCTCGGGGTGCGGCATCTGGTCCATCTCCCAGGCGGTCTTGCGGATGAGCAGGCGCAGCATCTCGCACTGGGTGGCCAGCTCCACCAGCGGAAACTGGATGGCCTGGTTCTCGGCCAGGGCCTTGCCGAAGGGCTTGCGCTCGCGGGCGTAGCGCACGCTCTCGTTCACGCAGTAGGTGGCCGCGCCCAACGAGCTGGCCGCCTGGCGGATGCGGTTCTCGTGCACGAAGGCCTGCGCGAGCGCCAGGCCCGCCCCCTCGGCGCCGAACATCGCGTCCTGCGGCACCCACACATTGGTGAAGCTCACCCGCGGATGGTCGGTGGGCATGTTGAAGGTCCAGAGGTACTCCTCGACCTTGACCCCCGGGGTGTCGGTGGGCACCAGGAAAGCGGTGATGCCGCGCGCGTCGCCATCCTTGCCGCTGGTGCGGGCGAACACCGAGCAGTGTGTGGCCACATGCATGCCGGTGGTCCACATCTTCTCGCCGTCGATGCGCCAGCCGGCCACGCCGTTGCGGGTCTCGGGCACCGCGCGGGTCTCCATGTGGGTGGCGTCCGAGCCGTGGTTCGGCTCGGTCAGGCCGAAGGTGATCCGGTAGCGGAACTCCAGGGAGCCGTGGATGAACTTCTCCTTCTGCGCCTGGGTGCCGAAGTCGCGCAGCATCACGATGAACGGGAAGTTGCCGACGATGGAGTGCTCGTTCTGCAGATCGTTGTGCAGCCCCAGACCCTTGGACGCGAAGTGCTCGCGGATGACCGCCATCCAGAGATTGCCCCCGTCGCGACCGCCGAACTCCTTGGGCAGCGAGAAGCGGAAGTGCCCGGCGCGATCGGCGCGGCGCTTGGCCTCCTTGAGCAGCTCCTCCCATTCCGGGCGCGGCAGGCCGCCGTTGTCGAAATCGGTGCGCGCCCATTCGCGGCGATGGTCGAAGTAGCGCTCGTTGTCGTCCTGGGCCTGCAGCGGCTTGATCTCGCGATCGATGAAGGCATCGAGTTCGGCGAGGTAGTCGACCAGGTCCTGGGGCAGGGTGAAGTCCATGGGGGTCCTTTCGGGAGGTCAGGGGCCCGGCGCAGGGGCGCCGGTCTGGGTGAGTTCAGCCTGGTGGCTGGCGTAGGCGGGCTGGTCGATGGCCATCCGGGCCATGGCGTCGGCCAGCAGGTGCTCGAACAGGCCGGGCGCCTCGATGCCCAACGCGCCTGCGCGTATCTGTTCGGCGAGTTCGGCCTCAAGCGCGGCGAGCCCGCCGTCGTGGCCGAGCAGCGCGGCGATCCGGGCGCGCGATTGCTCGCCCGAAGGCGGGCCGAGCTGCATCTCGCGCGCGACCAGATCGATGGCGTTGGCGGCAACGCGCGCCTGGAAGACCAGATCGGCGGGCAGTCGCGGCAGCGCGGCCTCGCGCAGCCAGCGGGCCACGGCCTGCAGGACGGCGTCGCCGCGGGGCGGATCGATCATGTCAGTTCCTTCCGGCGATCAGCCGCAGCAGATCGAGTTCGCTCTCGGAGACCCGGCGGGCGATCATCGCCCGTTCCACCGAGGGGTCGCGACCGCTGTCGAACCACTCGAACATGCCGGCGCAGCCCATCCACCAGCGCAGGCTGCCCAGCGCTTCCCAGAAGCGCAGCCGCTCGGGCTCGAGCGGCTCGCCGCCGGCCGCGACGTAGGCCTGCAGCAGCGCCTCGCGCGAGCCCAGGCCGCCGGCCGGCCGGTCGAGCTGGCCGAAGCGCCAGGGCGGCAGGCACAGCCAGGCGAGGTCGGCGGCCGGGTCGCCGAGGTGCGCCACTTCCCAGTCGAGCACCGCCCGCACGCCGTCGGGTCCGATGATCAGGTTGCCGTTGCGGAAGTCGCCGTGCACCAGCCGCAGTCGGGTGGGCGGGGCCGGCGCGTGGGCCTGCAGCCAGCGCATCGCGTACTCGAAGAACGGACTTGGCTGGCCCATGGCCTGCTGGCGCTGACGCAGCCGCTCGAGCACGGTGTGGTGCGGCTTGGCCGGCAGAGCGGGCAGGCTGCCGGTGTCGACGCGGTGGATGGCCGCGAGGATGGCGCCGAACTGGCCCACCAGTTGCGGGCGGATCGCCGCGAAGGCCTCATCGCGCAGGATCTTGCGCGGGATGGTCTCGCCCGCGATGCGGGTCATCAGGAAGCCGTCACCCAGGCCGTCTTCGGGCCGCAGGGTGTGCACCACCTCGGGCACCGGTGCCGCGCTGCCGGCCAGCGCGCGCAGCAGATCGGCCTCGGTGCTGAGCGACACCGATTCGCTGCTGCGCAGGCCACCGGGCGAGCGGCGCAGGATCAGCGGGTGGTCCAGGTGCTCGCCGCGGGCATCGAAGGACCAGGTTTCCAGGGTGGCCCCCGCCGAGAGGCGACGCAGGCCCTCGACCCGGCTGCAGCCGGGCAGCAGCGTGGGCAGCAGTGACTGCAGTCCGGCCTGCAGGGCGTCGGCGCGTGAGCTCATGGCGGGGAGGGGGTGAGGGTCGGGGCAGGGTGGGGCGGGGGCCGACCGGTGTCAATGCGCGTCGCGCACCGAGCGGACACGCCCGCGCGCGCTCATTCCGCTTACCGGCCCGGGTGGCCGGCGCCTGGCGGGTATTCCGTCGCGGCCCGGGGGGCATTGCCGCCGGGGGTATCCTCGGGCCGATGCCGATGTCGTATTTCCATTCCCTCAGCCCCGCCGGTCGGGCCATCTTCTGGGCGGTGTCCTCGGGCATCCTGTTCGCGCTGCTGAACACCCTCATGCGGGCGATGACGCTGCAGATGGATCCGTTCCAGACGCAGTTCCTGCGCTACCTGGCCGGGCTGCTCGTGATGCTGCCGCTGGTGCTGCGCGCCGGCTGGTCCGCGTACCGTCCCAAGGGCATGGGCGGCCAGCTCTGGCGCGGCGCGGTGCACACCGGCGGACTGCTCTTCTGGTTTGCCGCCCTGCCGCACCTGCCCATTGCTGACACCACCGCGATCGGCTTCACCACGCCGATCTTCATCATGATCGGCGCGGCGCTGGTGCTGCGCGAACCGGTGGTGCCGGCGCGCTGGATTGCCGCGCTGCTGGGCTTTGCCGGCGTGCTCATCGTGGTCTATCCCAAGCTGGCCGTCACGGGCGGCGTCTGGAGCCTGGCCATGCTGGTGTCCTCGCCGCTGTTCGCCGCCTCGTTCCTGATCACCAAGGCGCTCACCCGGCGCGACACGCCCGGCGTGATCGTGGTCTGGCAGTCGATCACGGTGTCGATGTTCACGCTGCCCTTCGCCTTGCCGGGCTGGCAGTGGCCCACCCCGGCGCAGTGGCTGCTCTTCGGCCTGTGCGGCGTGCTCGGCAGCACCGGTCACTGGTGCCTGACCAATGCCTATCGCCTCGCCGACATCTCGGCCACGCAGGGGGTGCGCTTCCTGGACCTGATCTGGGCGACGCTGCTCGGCCTGCTGGTGTTCGGCGATTCGCCCAGCGCGTCCACGCTGGTGGGGGGCGTGGTCATCCTCGTGGCCACGCTGTGGATCGCCCGCCGCGAGGCCGGCGCAGCCCGGCCTGCGGCCCGGCCCGGTGACTGAGGCATGATCAGGCCTGCCGCCAACCACTGCCCTTCTCGCCATCTGCCCACGCCATGACCGCGAGCACCTGCGACCTCTTCGACGCCCACCCCGACATCCAGTCCTGCGACCTGCCCATGCGGCTGTTCGGCCGGCGCCGCGCCTTCAGCGGCCTGATCCGCACCGTGCGCTGCCGCGAGGACAACGCACTGGTGAAGTCCCTGCTGTCCTCGCCCGGCCAGGGGCAGGTGCTGGTGGTCGATGGCGGCGGCTCGCTGCACAGCGCCCTGATCGGCGACCTGATCGCCGGCCTGGGGCTGGCCAATGGCTGGGCAGGCGCGGTGGTGCATGGCGCCATCCGCGACTCGGTCGCCATCGACGCGCTCGACTTCGGCATCAAGGCGCTCGGCACTAATCCGCGGCGCAGCGCCAAGGCCGGCGCTGGCGAGGTCGATGTCACGGTGGGCTTCGGTGGCGTGGTGTTCACGCCGGGTCATTGGCTGTGTAGCGACGAGGACGGCATCGTCGTGGCCGCGCGGCCCCTCGGCTGAGGCCGCCCGCGCCCGTCAGCGGCCTGGGCATTACCGCGCTTACCCGCCGTTACCGATCAGCGACCCCTGATTACCGGCCGCTCGGACAGACTGTCTCCTGTCGATCGCCGCATCCTGCGCGCGGGCCGACACCCCGAATCCTCAGGAGAACACCATGTCCGCCCTCATTCGTCCCTCCCTTCTTTGCGCGGCCGCCGGCGCGCTGCTGATCTCGGCTGGCGCGGCCTTCGCCCAATCGGCGCCGGCCGCGTCGGCCACCCCGTCGGCAGCACCCGCACACGCCGCAGGGCACGAGGCCGGCCATGCGGCTGCGCATGAGGCTGGCGAGGAGCACCGCCATGGCCGTCACCACGGCGGTCACGAGGGCATGCGCCGCGGCATGGGCATGGAGATGGGCATGGGCATGGGCACCGGCATGGAGTTCCTGCGCGGCGTGCGCCTGAGCGACGCCCAGCGAGACCAGGTCTTCAGCCTCATGCACCAGCAGGCGCCGATCATGCGTGACAAGGTCAAGGCCCTGGGCAAGACCCGTCAGGAGCTGCGCGCGCTGGCACTCGCGCCGCAGTTCGACGAGGCGCGCGCCAAGTCCCTGAGCGACGGCCTTGCCTCGGGCATCGCCGACATGGCCATGGTCCGCGCCCGCACTGCCAATGCGGTGTGGCAACTGCTCACGCCGGAGCAGAAGGCGCAGGTGGAGGCGCGCCGGGCGCGCGCCGACGCCGGCGAGCACGGCCACCGGCATCTCGCGCTGCGCTGACCGGCGCGATCAGCCCTGTCGCTGCAGCGCCTGGCGCACCAGCGGCAGGGCGTCGTTGCCGAAGTACATGTCGCTGCCGTCGACGAACAGGGTCGGCGAGCCGAAGCCGCCCCGGCCGATCAGCTCATCCACATTGGCGCGCAGCGCGTCCTTGATGTCGGCGCGGCCGATGGCCTCGAACATCGCCTCGGGCGCCAGCCCGGCGGCGCTGAACAGCAGCGCCAGCACCGCATCCTGCGAGATGTCCTCGCCGCGCCCCCAGTAGGCCTCGAACACCCGCCGGGCGAAGTCGGTCATGCGCGCGGGTTCGGCCTGCAGCACCAGGCAGGCCCGCATCGCCTTGACGCTGTTCACTGGAAAGACCGGCGGCGGGTTGATGATGCGCAGCCCCGCCAGCCTGGCCCAGTCGGCCAGGCTCTTGGCCTGCCAGGCCGCCTTGACCGGCACCGGGTTCTCGCGCGACGCGTACACGCTCGGATTCACGGTATTGAACAGGCCGCCGACGAGGATGGGCCGCCACCGGATGCTGGCCCCGAACTCGGCCGCCAGCGGTTGCAGGTTGTGGAAGCACAGGTAGGTCCAGGGGCTGCTGCAGTCGAAGAAGCACTCGATGGTCTTCACGGTCGTTCCTGGGGCGGGCCGAAGGGTGCGTCGCCCTGCTAGTGGAACAGGGCCGGCGCGTCTGGCGTCGATAATAGCGGCTCGATTCTCAGGGAGTCAGCGATGGGACAACTCGACGGACGGGTCGCGATCGTCACCGGATCGGGCCGCGGCATCGGCCAGGCCATTGCGCTGCGGCTGGCGCGCGACGGGGCGAGCGTGGTGGTCAACGACATCGACGAGGCGCCGGCGCGCGAGACCATCGCGCTGATCGAGTCGCTCGGATCGCGGGCGGTGGCCTGCAACGGAGACGTCACCGCGCCCGATTTCGGCACCCGCGTGGTCGACACCGCGGTGAACGCCTTCGGCGGCTGCCATGTGGTGGTGAACAACGCCGGCTACACCTGGGACAGCGTCATCCAGAAGATGAGCGACGAGCAGTGGTACGCGATCATCGACGTGCACCTCACCGCGCCCTTCCGCATCCTGCGGGCCTTCTCCGACCATCTTCGCCCGGCCGTCGAGGCCGAGCGGCGTGAGGGCCAACGCATCGTGCGCAAGATCGTCAACGTGTCCTCCACCTCGGGCACCAACGGCAATGCCGGGCAGGTGAACTACTCCTCGGGCAAGGCGGGCATCATGGGCATGACCCGCACGCTGGCCAAGGAGTGGGGCCGGTATGACGTGACCGTGAACGCCGTGGCCTTCGGCTACATCCAGACCCGGCTCACCAAGCCGCTGGCCGAAGGCGAGGGCGGCAGCATCGACATCCAGGGTCGCACGGTGAAGATCGGTGTGCAGGCGGGGCGCCTGTCGGCCATGAACCAGATGATCCCGCTGGGTCGGGGCGGCCTGCCCGAGGAGGCCGCGGGCTCGGTCTACCTCTTCTGCAGCCCTGACAGCGATTACGTGAGCGGCCAGACGCTGGTGGTCAATGGCGGCGCCTGAGGGGGCGCACGAGGGGCCGCACCCCCTCGATGCCGCGATCCGGCTCGCGCCCGTCGACGGCGCTCACCGTCGCCTGCGCGGCGCCACCAGCGAGGCCTACTGGAATTCGGTGGGGCCCTTCGGGGGCGTCACCGCCGCGGTGATGCTGCAGGCCGTCATGCAGCAGCCCGATCGCATCGGCCCGCCCCTGTCGCTCACGGTGAACTTCCCTGCGGCGGTCCAGGCCGGCGGGTTCGACATCGTGGTGCGCCTGCTGCGCGGCGGCCGCACCACGCAGCACTGGGCGCTGGATCTCGTGCAGGGTGAAGGTGATCAGCCCATGGCGAGCGCCCTGGTGGCCTGCGGCGTGCGCCGCCCGGTCTGGAGCGATCGCGAGGCCCGCCCGCCGGCCCTGCCGCCACCACCACCGGATTTCGGCCCGCGCCCGGGCGGCTTCCCGGTGTGGCTGCGCCACTACCGAGAGCATGTGGTGCGCGGCGGGCTGTTCGGCCCGTCCCACGGCAGCGAATCGGCCGCCTGGATCGTCGACCATCCGCCGCGGCCGCTCGACTACCCCGCGCTGGCGGCGATGTGCGATGCGTTCTTTCCGCGCATCTTCATGCGCCATGCCGCCCCGCTGCCGGTGGCCACGGTCTCGCTCAACGTGTACTTCCATGGCGATGCCGCCGCGATGGCCGCGCAGGGCTGCCAGCCACTGCTCTCAGAGGCCCGCGGTCAGGTCTACGAGGGCGGGTTCTTCGACCAGGAAGGACGCATGTGGGGCGAGGGTGACCGCCTGCTGGCCACCACCCACCAGGTGGTCTGGTACCGCGACTGAGGGGCGGGCCGCCCCGATCAGGAGGCGCGGCCGGCCATCATCTCGAAGTAGTTCTGCTTCGAGTTCTCGTGCAGCGAGTGGCGCATCTTCACCCAGCCCACCAGTTCCGACTGGCGCATGGGCTTGGCGATGTAGAAGCCCTGTACCTCGTGGCAGCCGAGCTGCGCGAGCGCGCGCATCTGCTGCAGGTTCTCGACACCCTCGGCCACCACCCGCAGGCCCATGTGACGGCCGAGGTCGATGGTCGAGCGCACGATGCTCTCGTTGCCGTTGTCGTTGATCAGGCCGGCCACGAAGGACTGGTCGATCTTGAGCTCGTGGACCGGCAGCTGCTGCAGCTGCTTGAGCGTGGCGTAGCCGGTGCCGAAGTCATCCACCGACAGCTTCACGCCCATGGCCGAGATCTCGCGCAGCGATTGCAGGGCAGCGGCAGACTCGCTCACCACGCCGCTCTCGGTGATCTCCAGGCAGAGGTGTTCACCGCTGGAGTTCTGCGCCTTGAGGATCTCGCCGATCTCCTGGGCAAAGCCAGGGGTCTGGATGTCGGTGGCGGTGACGTTCACCGACAGCCGGACTGCGAGCCCGGCGTCGGCCAGTTCGCGGCCGAAGCGCGCGCCCTCGCGGACCACCCAGCGGGTGATCTGCCGCATGAAGCCGGTCTGCTCGGCGAAGGGAATGAACTCGGTGGGCGGAATGCGCCCGCGCACCGGATGTTTCCAGCGCAGCAGACCCTCGGCGCCGACGATCAGGCCGCTGCTGAGGTCCAGCTTGGGCTGGAAATGCAGTTCGAACTGGCCGCTCTCGAGCGCCTTGCGCATCTCGCCGAGCATCGACAGATAGCTGCGCTGCTGGCCCGATTCCACGCCGTCGAAGACATGCGAGCCGCTCTGCCGGCGCTTGGCCAGGTACATGGCCGAATCGGCGCGCCGCATGAGCGTGGCCTCGTCCTGGCCGTGCTGCGGAAAGATGCTGATCCCCAGGCTGGCGCCGATGTCGATGAGCTGATCGCCCCAGCGCAGCGGCTCGCGCAGCAGTTGCAGGATGCGCCGCGCCACGTCTTCGGAGACGTTCTGCGGACCGGGCAGCAGCATCACGAATTCATCGCCGCCCAGTCGTGCCACGGTGTCGCAGTCGCGCACGGCGCGCTTGAGCCGGCGTGACACCTCCTTGAGCACGGCATCGCCGGCGGCGTGGCCGAGGGTGTCGTTGATGACCTTGAACCGATCGAGGTCCATGACCATCAGGCCGAAGGATTCGCGCCGCCGCTCGCTGGCCCGCACGGTGTGACGGATGCGGTCGGTGAGCAGGGCCCGGTTGGCCAGACCGGTGAGGGGGTCGGTCAGGGCGTGCTCGCCGATGCGCCGCTCGCGTTCGGCCAGGCCTTCGGCCACGGCGTCGATGCGTCGGGTGAGCTGGTCGATCTCGTCGGTGCCGTCGAGCGCCGCGCCACGGGGCTTGTAGCGGCCCTCCTGCAACTCGCGCAGCATGGTCTCGATGGTGGACACGCGCTCATGGAAGCGCCGGGTGCGCCAGCCGGCGAGCGCGGAAGCGCCGGCGACCAGGATGATCGTCTGCAGGGCGAGCGGAACCACGATGCTCCAGAGGGAGACATCCGAGAGTCCGAACCCGCCGGTGTTGAGCACGAGGCCGAGCAGACCCACCGGCGTCAGCAGCGTGACCACGCCAAGCACGGCCTTGCTCGAGGAGGTCCACTGGCCCTTGCCGCCCAGGTAACGCAGCATGGGCAGCGACATCAGGCGGGTGAACGCTGCCTCGAGCGCCAGCTGAGTCTGGCTGGGCGGCTTGGGCACCTCGTAGACCGGACGCGCGGATCGGGCGGTGCCGGATTTTTCCGGGAGAGGGGCGGACGGCGGCATGGCATGATTCTTTCAGACGCCCGGACGAGCCGGTGGGGGTGGCGGATGGGCGGAACCCCCCGCCGGACCAGCGAGCGGTCCGTGGCGCGCTTCAACCTTTCCCGGAATCCATGATGGCACACCCTCTCGATCAGGCCCTCGATTTCACCGACCGCCAGGTGCTGGTGGTCGGGGGTTCCAGCGGCATCGGCAACGGCATCGCGCAGGCCTTCCGGGCCCGCGGCGCGGCCGTCCATGTCTGCGGCACCCGCCCGAACGCGGCCGACTACGCCGGCGCGGCGGGCTCTGACCTCACCGGGCTGGGCTACTCCGCGCTCGATGTCTCGAGCACTGAGGCCATCGAAGCCTGGGAGCCGCCCTTCAGCCGGCTGGATGTGCTGGTGCTTTCCCAGGGCATGGTGCTCTACGGCCGGCGCGAATACACCAACCCGGGCTTCGCGCAGGTGCTGCAGGTCAATCTGAACAGCCTGATGGCCTGCGCCCTGAAGTTCCAGCCCATGCTCAAGAGCGCCGCGGGCTCGCTGATCATCATCAGTTCCACGGCAGCCTTCCAGTCCACTCGGGGCAACCCCGCCTACAACGCCTCCAAGGCGGGCGCGGTCGGTCTGGTGCGCACGCTTGGCGATGCCTGGGCGCGCGACGGCATCCGGGTGAACGGCATCGCGCCGGGTTTCGTGGCCACCAAGATGACCGAGGTCACCACGGCCAACCCCGAGCGGCTGGCCGGCACCCTGCGGGCGATTCCGATGGGGCGGCTGGGCACCCCGGTGGACATGGCCGGGGTGGCTCTGTTCCTGGCGTCGCCGATGGCCGCCTATGTGTGCGGCCAGACCCTGCCGGTGGACGGCGGGCTGCTGCTGCCCTGAGGCCGGGTCCGGGCCACGGCGCCTCAGGCGGCGATCGGGTCCAGCGGGTAGATCGGGCGGGCGAGCTTGCGGTAGCGCAGGTTGGCGTAGTCCGAGGTGCACACGCCGGTGCCGGCGCACTCGACGATCGCGCGGGCGTAGCGGCGCAGGCCGGCGCGCCAGTGCACCCGGCTCTTGAGCATCAGGAAGCGCAGCGTGGCCGGGTCGATGCCCACGGCCTCGAGGCAGCCGATGTCGTGCGGCTCGACGTGTTCGCTGATGACGATCACGTCCACGGTGCCGACCCGCAGCACCGCGGTCGGGCCCATGTTGACGAGCTGGCCCTTGGCCATGGGGCCGTGGTTGCGGAACTGACCGTCGCTCAGGCGGCGCACCACGCCGGTGACCGTGAGCGGCTCGCCGGCCAGCCCCACCGAGGGCATGGGCAGCTTGCCGCCGAGCGAGACCGTGACCTGCGCGCCGACGCCGGCAGATGCCATTTGCTGCACCGCCTGCGGGTCGTAGATGGCGAAGGCGGCGGCGTCGGGCAGGCCGGCGGCGATCAGCCGGCCCAGCACCGTGGTGGTGTCCATGGTGCCGCCCGAGGCGCAGTTGTCGTAGTGGTCGAGCAGCACGATCGGGCCGGTGCCGGGCGCGGTGTCGGCCAGCGCGCGGGCGCGGGCCAGCGAGACATCGAGGTCCTCGAGCCGGTAGACGAAGCCTTCGCGGCGCTCCCAGGCCATGGCCAGCAGCTCGTCGCAGGCCCGGCGGGCGCGATCGGCGTCGTGGTCGACCACCACCGCCGAGAGCTGGGCGATGGCGATGTCGGCATGCGGAAACCCGGTGAACACCGTGGCGCTCAGCACGCCCTCGGCCTCGAGCTCGCGGCAGCGCGCCTGCAGCGAGCGGTTGGGTTCGTCGTCGGTGCCCTGACGCATGACGTGGGTGAGCATCGGCTTGCCGCCCCAGGCCACGACCGGCAGCGGGCAGCCCTGCAGCGAGGCGAGGATCGGCCGGGCGGCGCGCACGCCGGTCTCGTACATGTCGACGTGCGGATAGGTCTGGTAGCCGGACAGCACGCTGGCGTTGTCGACCATCTCGGCCGACAGGTTGGTGTGCATGTCGAGGGCCACGCCGATCATCACGCCGGGCGCCACCGCGCGGATGCGTCGCAGCAGCTCGCCCTCGCCGTCGTCGTGGCTGGCCGTGACCATCGCGCCGTGCAGGTCGAGCAGCACCGCATCGCACCCGCGCGCCACCGCGGCGCAAATGCGATCGCAGACATAGTCGAACACGGTGTCGTCGCAGGGCGCGCTGGGCGCGGCCGAGGCCGCGATCGGGGTGTCGATCTGCGCGCCGAGCTGGCTGGCCAGATCGATGAAGGCCGCGATCGCCGAGCCGGTGCCGCGGTATGCCGCGAGCACCGCCTCGCCCTCGGGGGGCGGGCGCCCGCCGCCGAAGCGATCGAGCGGCGTGGGCACGGGCGAGAAGGTGTTGGTCTCGTGCTTGAACTGGGCGATGACGATCTTCATGGCCGGTCTCCGGTGCGCGTGGTCAGTAGGCCAGTTTCAGGCCCGGGCGGGCCCAGTCAAGCTCGATCAGCAGGCCGGCGCCCGAGAGCGTGACCAGCGCCTTGCGCCGGTCGGGGCCGGCAAAGCACAGGTTGGTGACGACCCAGTCCTGCGGGGTGGGCACGAACTCGACCAGCCCGCCCTGCGGGGCGATCACGCTGATGCCGCCCTGCAGGATGGTGGCCACGCAGATGTTGCCGCCGGCCTCGACCGCCAGCGAGTCATAGGAGGCCGGCACCGGCGAGGCGTAGAGCAGGCGCCCGCCATTGGGCGAGGGATGCGGCGCGCGGGCGATCTCGCCCGGCCCGGTGACCTCGAAGGCCCACAGCCGCGCGGTCTGGGTCTCGGCCACGTACACCGTGCGGCCATCGGGCGACAGGCCCACGCCGTTGGAGGTCATCAGGGGGTAGACCACCTTCTTCACCGAGGAGCCGTCGGCACGGGCGTAGTACAGGCCGCCGCGGTCGAGATCGCGCGGACGGCCCTTGCCGAGGTCGGTGAACCAGAACCCGCCCTGGCCGTCGAAGACCAGGTCGTTGGGGCCGCGCAGCGGCACGCCGTCGACCTCGGTGTAGAGCACCTCGACGCGGCCGGTGTTCAGATCGACCCGCTCGATGCGCCCGCCGCTGTAGTCGGCCGGCTGATGGCTGGGGAACCACACGCCCTGTCGCTGGACCCAGTCGAAGCCGCCGTTGTTGCAGATGTAGCAGAGCCCGTCGGGGCCGATGGCCGCGCCGTTGGGCCCGCCGCCGAGGGTAGCCACGATCTCCTTGCGGCCGTCGCGGGTGATGCGGGTGAGGGTCTGGCGGCGGATCTCGACCAGCACCACCGAGCCGTCGTCGAGGGCGACCGGGCCTTCGGGGAACCAGAGATCATCGGCAAGAACACGGGTCATCGGCGGGCCTTCCGGAGGGTGGCGGGACGCGGGCGAGTGTACGCGCAAGCCGCGGTAAGCTGCGTTCCATGAACGAGATCATCCTGCACCACTACGACGCCTCGCCCTACGCCGAGAAGATCCGCCTCATCCTGGGCGCCAAGCGCCTGGCCTGGCGCTCGGTGCAGATCCCCTGGGTGATGCCCAAGCCCGATCTGGTCGCGCTCACCGGCGGCTATCGACGCACCCCGGTGCTGCAGGTGGGCGCCGATGTCTACTGCGACACCGCGCTGATCGCCCGGGTGCTCGACGAGATCGCGCCCGCGCCGCTGCTGCATCGGCCCGACCGGGTGGCGGCGCTGTCGGTGGCCGACCTCGCCGAGCGCGAGCTGTTCGGCGCGGCAGTCGGCCACGTGTTTCAGCCGCGCGGGTTCGCCGCGCTCTTCCAGGGCATGGGCAAGGCGCAGATCGAGGCCTTCATGGCCGACCGCAAGGCCATGCGTGCCGGCGGGGCGCCACGCCTGGATCTGCCCGAGGCCACCGGGCTGCTGCACCACTGGCTCCAGCGGGTCGCCGATCACCTCGCCGATGGCCGCGCCTTCCTGGTGGCCGATGAGCCGACCATCGCCGACTTCGCGGTCTATCACCCGCTGTGGTTCGTGGCCCGCGCCCCTGCGCTCGCGCCGGTGCTCGGCGAGTACCGGGGGGTGAGCGACTGGATGTCCCGGGTGGCGGGCTTCGGGCATGGGCGCAGCACCGCCATGAGCGCCGACGACGCGCTGGCCGCGGCCCGCGCCGCCTCGCCGGCCGCCCCGCAGGCCCACCCGTGGGTGGACTGGCATGGCTGCCAGCCCGGCGACGAGGTGATCATCGAGCCCGCCGACTACGGCATCGTGCCGGTGCGCGGGCTGCTCGCCATCTCGGCGCCCGATCGTCTGGCGCTGCGCCGCACCGACCCGCGCGCGGGCGAGGTGCTGGTGCATTTCCCGCGCGCCGGCTACCGGCTTCGCCGACCCTGAGCGCAGGCCCTGCGATACCATCGAACCATGCTGCCACTCGCCATCGAACGCATTCCGCCGGCCGACGAGGCCCTTCGCCCTGCCATCCGCGAGTTCCTCGCCCGCGAGATGCCGCCCCTCGACACCGGGCAGCGCTCGCGCTCCTGGATGGGCTATGACGCCGCCTTCAGCCGCAAGCTCGGTCAGGCCGGCTTCCTGGGCCTGACCATGCCGCGCCGCTATGGCGGCGGCGAGCGCGGCTACTTCGCGCGCTTCGTGGTGGTCGAGGAACTGCTCTCGGCGGGCGCGCCCATCTCGGCGCACTGGATCGCCGATCGCCAGAGCGCGCCGCAGATCCTGCGCTATGGCAGCGAGGCCCAGCGCGAGCGCTATCTGCCGCTCATCTGCAGCGGCGAGGCCTTCTTCTGCATCGGCATGAGCGAGCCCGACTCCGGCTCCGATCTCGCCAGCGTGCGCACCCGCGCCGTGCGCGATGGCGACGGCTGGCGCCTGAGCGGCCGCAAGATCTGGACCACCAACGCGCACCATGCCCACTACATGATCGCGCTGGTGCGCACCTCGGGCGGGCCGCAGGACCGGCAGGCCGGCCTGTCGCAGATGCTGATCGATCTCACCGCCCCTGGCGTGAGCATCCGCCCCATCACCGATCTGGCCGGCGATGAGCACTTCAACGAGGTCACCTTCGATGACGTGAAGCTCGGGCCCGACGCCCTGGTGGGCGTGGAGGGCGAGGGCTGGTCGCAGGTCAACGCCGAGCTCGCCATCGAGCGCAGCGGACCCGAGCGGCTGCTCTCGTCCATCGTGCTGCTCGATGCGCTCATCGCCTGGCAGCGCTCGCTGCCGCAACCCGATCCGGTGGCTGTCGCCGAGATCGGCGCGGTGCATGCCCGGCACGTGGTGCTGCGCGCGATGTCGCTCTCGCTCACCGGCGTGATCGAGCGCGGCGGCAACCCGCTCATTCCGGCCGCGGTCCTCAAGGACATCGGCACCAAGATCGAGCAGGAGATCGTCGAGCTGGCCACCCGGCTGGCGGGCGCTGATCCCACCCGCCGCGCGCCCGCCGACGTGCTGCGCGCCCTGGTCTACACCAGCCAGATGGCGCCCACCTTCTCCCTGCGCGGCGGCACCCGCGAGATCCTGCGCGGCATGATCGCGCGCGGTCTCGGGCTGCGCTGACCCCATCCTTGCCCGAGCCCATGACCGTATCCGAATCCACCCTGCCGGCCGATGCCGGCGACGACGTCTCGCGCATCCTCACCGAGACCGCCAGCCGACTCTTTGCCGAAGCCTGCCCGCCCGCGCGGGTGCGTCAGGCCGATGCCGATCCGGCGGTGGCCGCGTCGCTCTGGGCGCAGTGCCACGAGCTTGGCCTGGCGCAGGCCTGCGCCACCGAGACGGCCGGCGGCTCGGCGCTGGGCTGGTCGGCGGTGCGCGGCCTGATCGAGGCCTGCGGCGAGCACGCCGTGCCGGTGGCCTTGCCCGAGCGGCTCGCCGCGCAGCTGGTGGCCCGATCCGCCGGGCTGGCGCTGCCGGATCACCCCGAGATCACCCTGGCAGTCGGTCGCCGCGAGGGCGCCGATCTGCTGGCCGATGCCGTGGCCGGCGCGCAGCCAGGGGGCCTGGTGCTGCTGGGCGTGGACGGCCAGGTGCTGCTGCTGCCGGTGGCGGCGGCCAGCCAGAGCCCGGGCGCCAACTCGGCCGGCGAGCCCCGCCCTGATCTTCGCTGGGCGGGCGCGGCCAGCGGTCTGGCGCAGGCGCCGCGGGCGGGCACCGATCCGCTGCTGGCGCTGGCCGCCATCCGCGTGGCGCAGTCGGCCGGCGCGCTGCGCCGGGTGCTGGCCCTCTCGGTGGGCTATGCCAACGACCGCGCGCAGTTCGGCAAGCCGATCGGCAAGTTCCAGGCGGTGCAGCAGCAGCTCGCGGTGGCCGCCGAGTGGAGCGCCATGGCGGGCATGGGGTCGCTCCTGGCGCTGGCCGATGATGACTGCGCGCTCGATGAAGACCGGGTGGCCTCGGCCCGCGCGGTGGCCTGCACCGCGGCCGAAGAGGTCTCGGGCATCGCTCACGCCGTGCATGGCGCCATCGGCGTCACCATCGAGTACGACCTTCAGCTCTTCACCCGCCGCCTCAAGGGCTGGGCCGCCGAGGCGGGGTCGGCCCGCTACTGGGCGGGCCGTCTGGGCGCGCGGGTGGTGGCGGGCGCCCAGCCCCAGGTCTGGGACCGGGTGGTGGCGCTCACCCGCGGCTGAACGCGCCCGAGTTGGCCGCGGCCGCCCAGCCGCGCGCCGGCGGTGTCAGTCGGGCACTTCTAGCCCGAGGCGGCTGGCGGCAATCACCGCCTGCGTGCGGTTGGTGACGCCCAGGGCGCGCAGCACGGCGCTGACATGCACCTTGACCGTGCCCTCGGCCAGCCGCAGCTGCCGGCAGATGAGCTTGTTGGGCAGCCCGCGCAGGATGAGGCGAAGCACCTCGATCTGCCGGGTGGTGAGGCCGAGATGGCTGGGGTCGGTGCGCCCCGACAGCCGGCCGCGCGACAGGCCGCGCGGATCTTCGCGGGTGGCCAGCACCTGCGCCGGCAGATAGGGACAGCCCGAGGTGATGAGCCGCAACGCGCCCGTGATGGCCTCGCCGGTGTGGGTCTTGGGGATGTAGCCCACCGCACCGGCTTCCAGGCAGCGCAGGATGGTGGGCGAGTCGGTGCTGGCCGAGAACACCGCCACCGGGCAATCGGGCCGCGTGCGGCGCAGCTGCGCGATGACATCGGGCCCGTGACCATCGGCCAGGTGCAGATCGACCAGGGCGAGATCGGGGCTGGGCTGCTGGCGCAGCGTGGCCAGAGCCTGTTCGAGGCGATGGGCGAGCGTGATGCGGGCGCCGGGCTCGAGCTCGGCGAGGAGCTGGACCAGGATGGTGTGGATGACAGGGTGGTCGTCAAGGACCAGGAAATGGCGGGCCAAGGGGTATCCTCCTGCGTATCGCGGTCAAGCTGCCGCGTCTTCGAATTACGTTAGCGTCTGCCGCATCGGGCTGTAAAGTCGGCCGGCCGGCCGATGTATGCCATCTCAGTGAATGCCCTTGCCTGACATCGACCCCGGCTGGCGCTTCTGCGTTGCCCCCATGCTCGACTGGACCGATCGGCACTGCCGCGGCTTCCATCGCTCGCTCAGTGCGCGAGCCCGGCTCTACACCGAGATGATCACCACCGGCGCGCTGATCCATGGCGATGCCGACCGGCTGCTTGCCTTCGCGCCGGCCGAGCATCCGGTGGCGCTGCAGCTTGGCGGCAGCGAGCCCGACGACCTCGCCCATTGCGCGCGGCTGGCGCAGCGCCACGGCTATGACGAGGTCAACCTGAACTGCGGTTGCCCGAGCGAGCGGGTGCAACGCGGCGCGTTCGGCGCCTGCCTGATGGCCGAGCCCGCGCTGGTGCGCGATTGCGTGGCGGCCATGCGCGATGCGGTGTCTTTGCCGGTGACCGTGAAGCACCGGATCGGCATCGACCGGGAGGAGTCCTATGGCTTCGTGCGGGACTTCGTCGGCGAGGTTGCCCGCGGCGGCGTCGAGGTCTTCATCGTGCACGCCCGCAACGCCTGGCTGAAGGGCTTGTCACCGCGCCTGAATCGCGAGGTGCCGCCCCTGCGCCCCGCCTTCGTCCGCCGGCTCAAGCAGGACTTCCCCGAGCTGCGCTTCGTGCTGAACGGCGGCATCACCAGCCTGGCCGATGCGCTCGCGCCGCTCGACGCGCAGGGCTGCGCTGACGGCCCGGCGCTCGATGGCGTGATGCTGGGTCGCGAGGCCTACGGTAACCCCTGGCTGCTGGCCGCGGTGGACCCGGCCTTCTTCGGCGAACCGGCGCCGCTCACCGATCGCCACGCCGCGGCCCGCCGGCTCGCCGCGCAGGTGCGCGCCCATGTGGCCGCGGGAGGGCGGGTTCGCGACGTGGTGCGCCACGCCCTGGGCCTGTTCAATGGCCTGCCCGGTGCAAGGCGCTGGCGCCGCACGCTGTCGGACGCGACCCTGCTGGCCGGGAACGATCCCGGCCTGGTCGAGCGCGCGGCGGCCGAGGTGGCAGGCGCCGACCCTGCCGGCGACGCTCAGCTGACCAGCGCGCGCTCCAGTGCGAGCCGGCCGTCGGCGGTGGCGATCACGATGAGCACATCGCCGGGCACGATCGCCTGATCGTCCGAGGGGTTGAAGCGCCACTGCCCCGCGTCGCGGATGGCCACCAGCAGCCAGTGCGGCGAGCGGCCCAGCTGGCCCACGCTGAGGGCCGGGCAGCCGGCGGGCACTGTCAGTTCTTCCACCTGCAGCGGGCCGTCGGCGCGCAGCAGCTCGTCGGCCAGCGAGACCATCTGCGGGCGCAGCATCAGGGCGGCGATCCGACGGCCGCCCGAGAAATCGGGCGAGACGATCTCGTCGGCGCCGGCGCGCAGCGTCTTGGCGACGTTGCGCGGATCGTGCACCCGCGCCACCACCCGCGCGCCGGGGTTGAGCTGCTTGGCCGACAGGCTGATCACCAGGTTCTTGGCGTCGTCGCCGGTCACGGCAAACACGCCGCGGCAGTGCGCGATGCCGGCCCGCTCGAGCATCTCGTCATCGGCGGCGTCGCCCTCCAGTGTCATGGCGCCGGGAATGCCGTCTGCCAGGCGGGCCAGCGCCGCCGGATCGGTGTCGAGCGCCACCCAGGTCTGGCGACCGGCCTGCAGTTCGGCCACCACATGGCCGCCGATGCGGCCGGCGCCGCAGACGATGTAGTGGCCGTCGAGTCGGGCGATTCTGGCCTGCATGCGGCGTCTCCGGTAGCTGCTGCTCTGGTTGGTCTCCAGCACGAAGGCCGTGACCGTCGAAAAGAGAAAGGTCATGGTGCCGATGCCCAGCAGCGCGATCACCATCGTGAACACCCGCCCGGCGGGGCTGGCGCTCAGATCGACCACTTCCGCGTAACCGATCGTGGCTACGCTGATGAAGGTCATGTAGAGCGCGTCGATCACGGTGGTGGCCGGCCCGCCGATCAGCAGGTAACCCACCGTGCCCACCGCGTGGATCAGGGCGAACACCAGCAGCGCGGCCAGCGCGCGGCGGGAATGCTCGCTCTCGACGAAGATGGACAGCAGGGTGAGCACGGTCGCCCTGGCCGGCGCTCAGCGCGCCGGGCCTGCCGCCAGCCGTCGGGCCCGCGTGTACGCCAGGATGGCGCCGAAGGCGGCCAGCGCCAGCACCGACTCCACGATGGCGAGCCAGGCCGAGGGCGGGGCATCACTGGTGGCGCGCACCAGACCCTCGCAGAGATAGATCAGGATCGCCATGCTCCAGGCCTGATAGGCGCGCACCCGGCCGGCCCGCAGCGCCGGGATGGCCAGCACCAGCGGCACCGCCTTGAGCGCGAGCAGCGAGCCGCCAGGCCGCAGCGGGGCCAGCCAGAACTCCCAGGCCACCGAGAGCGCGGCCAGCGCCGCGAAGGCGGCCAGGGTGATGGCCCGCGACACGCGCAGCGTGCCGGCCTGCGCGGGCGGCGCGCCGGGGGCCGCGTCGGCGGCGATGGGATCGGTCATGGCCCGTATCATAGCCACGCATGGACCTCCGCCCCCCCATACCGGCCGGCCGGCTGCGGCGTTTCGTCGCGCTGGTGGCCGGTCGCGTGGCGCAACTGCAGCTCACCCAGACCGCGGCCAGCCTCGCTTTCCTGTCGGTGCTGGCGATGGTGCCGGTGTTCAGCATCGCCATCTCGCTGCTCGGGGCCTCGCCGGTCTTCGCGCAGCCCCGCGACGCGCTGCTGCAGTTCCTGTCGGCCACGATGTTCCTGCCGGGCTTCTCGGAGCTGGTGGTGCGCTACCTCAACCAGTTCGCGGCCAAGGCCGGGCATCTCTCGCTGATCGGCGGGCTGGTGTTCTTTGCCACGGCGTTCACCGCGCTGCTCACGGTCGACAAGACCCTGAACCGCATCTGGCAGGTGCGGCGGCCGCGGCCCCTGGTGCGCCGGCTCACGCTCTACTGGACCTTCCTCACGCTGGGGCCGCTGCTGCTCGCGCTGACCCTGGTGGCCAATGGCCTGCTGCTGGCGCAACTGTTCGAGAAGGCCAGCCAGCTGGCGGTGCAGCGCGCGTGGCTTTCCTCGTTGCCCTGGATCGCCTCGATCATGGTGCTCACGCTGCTCTACCGGCTCGTGCCCAACGCGCCGGTGCGCTGGCGCGACGCCCTGCTCGGCGGCCTGCTCGGCGCGGCGGCGCTGGAGGCACTGAAGCAGGCGCTGGCCTTCCAGGCGGTCAAGCTGCCCACCTATACCGTGGTCTATGGCGCCTTCGCGGCGCTGCCGCTCATCCTGCTCTGGCTGCTCAGCGTGTGGCTGGCCGTGCTGGCGGCGGCGGTGGTGGTGGCCTGCCTGCCGGCCTGGTCCAGCGGCGTGCTGCCGCCCGCGGCCTACGGACCGGCCGCGCGCTACGCCCGCGGCCGCGGCGTGCTGCTGGCGCTGCTGGCCGCGAATCGGCGCGGCGAGGCCGCGGTGCAGGCCGGATCGCTGCGCGCGCTCTTCGATCAGGACCCCGAGGCGGCTGACGAGACCGCCGCGCTGCTGGCCAGCCTGGGGTATCTGCGGCGCCACTGGCTGCTCGGGCGCGATGGCGCAGACGGCGATCCGATGGCCGACGAGGCGGTATGGCAGGAATGGTGGCTTCTGTCGCCGCAGGCGGGCGCGCTCAGCCTGCGCGACCTGTTCGAGGACTGCTGGCACGGCGAGGAGCCCGACCGGACCGCCGCCGGCGGCCCCTCGGTCAGGCCCGCGCCGCTGGCGCTGGCCGAACTCGACGTCCGGCTGGATGCGCTGCCCGGCTGAGGCTCAGGCGGGCAGGCCGGTGAGAAAGCCGCGCAGGGCGGCGAGCAGCCCCTCGGGCTGCTCGGCCATGATGCTGTGGCCGCAGCGCGGCAGCGTGACGGTGCGGCTGTCGGGCAGCGCCTGGGCAAGGGCTCGGGCGGCTTTCGGCGGGGTCATCTGGTCGGCCTCGCCCAGCACCAGCAACGCCGGGCAGCGCGCCGCCGCGGCTTGCGCCAGACCGGCGTCATAGGCATTGCATGCCTGGAAGTCGTTGAGCAGCACGCCGGGGCGCTGGCGCTCCATGAGGCGCCGGGTCTCGTTGAACACGCTGAAGCCCGGGCCGGGGTTGCCGGGCCGATGGGTGATGCCCGAGAACGACCACTGGTTGATCATGTCGAAGGCCCGCGGCTCGTCATCGCGCGCAGCCTGCAGCAGGGTGTCTGAGACCTTCATGGGGAAGGCGGTGCCCACCAGCGCGATGGCCCGCACGGCCGCCGGCGCGGCACCGGCCGCGTGCAGCGCGATCAGCGAGCCCATGCTGTGGCCGACCAGCACCGCGCGCGCGGCGCCGGCCTGGGCGTTGGCCCGAACCACCCAGTCGGCGATGTCGGCGATGCTGGCCAGCGGCGCGCCGCTGCTGCGGCCGTGGCCGGGGAGGTCCCAGGCCAGCACGCCATAGCCATGATGCGCGAGGTAGCGCGACTGCAGGATCCACACGCTGTGGTCGTGCTGCGCGCCGTGGATGAAGCAAACCGTGGGCAGGGCCGGGTTGAATGCCCGTCCGCCGGTGTAGGCATAGGCCTCGTGGCCGTCGAGCGTGATGCGCATGCTCAGCCTTTCTCGGCAGCGCGGAAGGCCCGCTTGAGATCGGCGATCAGGTCGGCAGGGTCTTCGAGGCCGATGGACACCCGCAGCGTGCCTTCGCCGATGCCGGCGGCGGCGAGCGCGGCCGAGTCCATGCGGAAGTGGGTGGTGGAGGCCGGGTGGATGACCAGCGAGCGCGCATCGCCGACATTGGCCAGGTGCGAGAACACCTGCAGGGCCTCGACGAAGCGCCGGCCCGCGGTGCGATCGCCCTTGAGCTCGAAGCTGAAGACCGCGCCGGCGCCGCGCGGCAGCAGTCGCTGCGCGAGCGCGTGGTCGGGGTGCGAGGGCAGGCCCGGATGCGATACGCGCGTGACCAGCGGGTGGGCCTCGAGAAAGCGCGCCACCGCCAGCGCATTGGCCACATGGCGATCCATGCGCAGCGAGAGCGTCTCGATGCCCTGCAGGATCTGGAAGGCGTTCATGGGGCTCATGCAGGCGCCGAAGTCTCGGAGGCCCTCGCGCCGCGCGCGCAGCAGGAAGGGCGCCACCGTGGACTCCTCGGCGAAGACCATGCCGTGGAAGCCGGCGTAGGGCTCGGTGAGCTCGGGGAAGCGCCCGCTGGCGTGCCAGTCGAAGCGGCCGGAGTCGACCAGCAGCCCGCCCACCACCGTGCCGTGCCCGCACAGGAACTTGGTGGCCGAGTGGCAGATCAGGTCGGCGCCGTGCTCGAAGGGCCGCATCAGCCAGGGCGTGGTGAAGGTGGCATCGACCAGCAGCGGCACGCCGTGCCCATGGGCGATGGCCGAGATGGCCGGGATGTCGAGCACGTCGAGGCCGGGGTTGCCGAGCGTCTCGCCGAAGAGCAGCCGGGTGTTCGGCCGCAGTGCCGCCTGCCAGGCCGCGGGTTCTCGCGGATCGACGAAGGTGGTCTCGATGCCGAAGCGCGCCAGGGTGTAGTGCAGCAGGTTGTGCGAGCCGCCGTAGAGCGCCCGCGAGGCGACGATGTGCGAGCCGGCGCCGGCCAGCGTGGCGATGGCCAGGTGCAGCGCCGCCTGGCCGCTGGCGGTGGCGATGGCGCCCACGCCGCCCTCGAGCGCGGCGATGCGCTCCTCGAGCACCGCCACGGTGGGGTTGCTGATGCGCGAATAGACGTGGCCGCCCTGCTCCATGTTGAACAGGGCCGCCGCCTGGTCGGAGTCCTTGAAGACGAAGGCGGTGGACAGGTAGATGGGCGTGGCCCGGGCGCCGTGGTCGCTGTCCGGCAGGGCGCCGGCATGCAGCGACAGGGTGTCGAAACCGTGATAGTCGCGTTGGCTCATCGAACGATGCTAGCACGCGTGTCGGGCGCAGCCGGCGCGTGCTTGGGAATCCGGCCGCGCCCGGCGACAATGGCGGCTGCGCCCGCGAATCCGACCGTTCCCCACGCCTGATGCAAGACAAGCCCCAGTTCCGGGTCGGCACCGCCGGCCTCGATCCGCGCGACTGCCGGCTGATCGAGATCGTCTTCCGTCACAGCCAGTACAACCGGTTCACCTACCGGCTCGTGCCCTCGCCGCAGCCGGGGGCGGTCGACCTGCTCATCGTCGGCGCGGCCGATCCGGCCGGCCAGCACACGCTGGCCCGCCTGCGGGCGGGCGGCAGGCCGCTGCCGGCGGTGGCGGTCGTGCCCAGAGGCACGCCGGTGCCGGCGCCCCCGCTGGTGGCGATCGCGCTCGATCGCCTCACGCTGCAACTGCTCCCGGTGCTCAACCGGCTGGTCGAGACCGAGCTGCTCGCCCCGCCCCGGCCGGCCAGCGCCGAGCCTGTCGCCACGGCCATGCGCGCGGGCCCGGCAACCCTGGTTGCGGGCGGCGCAACGGCCAGTCCCGGCTTGCCGGGCGGCACGCCTGCGGGCGCCGCTGCCTCGCAGGCTGGCGGCGCGCCAGGGTCCGCAAGCCCCGCCGCCCCCTCCAACCTGGTGGCCTTCCCGATCAACGCGGTCGATCCGCCGATCTCGCAGCGGCTGCGCGTGCTGGTGGTCGATGACAGCCCCACCGTGCGCCGCCAGCTCACCGTGGCCTTCGACCGCATGGGCATCGTCAGCGAGGTGGTGGCCTCGGCGGCGCAGGCCCTCGAGAAGCTGCGCGAACAGCACTTCGATCTCGCGCTGCTCGACGTGGTCATGCCCGACATGGACGGCTATCGGCTCACGCGCGAGATCCGTCGCAACCGAACCTGGCGGCAGATGCCGGTGATCATCCTCACCAGTCGCTCCTCGCCCTTCGACCTCGCCCGCGGCGCCCTGGCCGGCTGCGACACCTACCTCACCAAGCCGGTGCCGTATCGCGCCCTGGAGGCGGCGGTCATCAAGCAGCTGCGCCGGTCGCTGGCCATCGACGATCTCACCGGCCTCATGCGGGCCGGCTCGCATCCGGTGGCCCCGGGCGGGGCGTCGGCGGGCGCGAGTGGCGCCGCAGCGCCGGCCGCCCCGGCGGCCACCCCGTCCGCCGCGCCCGCGTCGGGCGTGCTGTCGCGCTTCTTCGGGCGATGAGCATGACGGCCGGTCGTCCCGATCAGAGCGCCGCCGCCCCGCGCGCTGCGGCATCGCGCGCCCACCACGCCCTGGTGGTCGATGACGTCGCGCACGACCGACGACGCATGCTGGCCATCCTCGAGCAGGCCGGCTGGCGGGTGCGCACCGCCCGTGACGGGCTGGCCGCGATCGAGGCGGCGCGCCGCCACCGGCCCGACATCATCCTGCTCGACATCGTCATGCCCGGCATGGATGGCTTCGAGGCCTGCCGGCGGCTGGCCGCCGATCCGCGCACCCGGGCCATTCCGGTGGTGTTCGTGTCCTCCAAGGCCGAGCGGGCCGACCACCTCTGGGCCCGCATGCAGGGCGGGCGCGATCTCGTCGCCAAGCCCTTCACCGCCGAGGGTCTGCTGGCCGCGGTGGGCCGGCACGCGCCGGCCGGCAGCCACGCCCCGGCCTGAGCCCGTCATGGCCGATTCCCCTTCCGCCGGGCCGCTGTTCGGCGCGCGCATCGGTGGCGTGCCGGTGGTGCTGCCCTCGGGCATGCCGCTGGTCTACCTCGCCGACGTCCTCGTCCACCCGCTGGCGGGCGCCGCGCCGCGGGTCTGCGGCCTGATGCAGATGCAGGGCCTGCCGCTGGTGGTGCTCGACCCTGCCGAGGCGGCTGCGTCGCCCGTCGCGCGCCGGCTGGCCGTGCTGGTGGTGGGCGAGCCGGGCGAGGGTGCGGCGCTGCGCGTCGACGAGCCGCCGTCGCCGATCGCGGTCGGCGGGCCGCGGCCCGAGGCTGTCCGTCCGGCCTGCGTGTTCGCCGCGGCGCTCGAGCGGCCGGTGGCCGATGCGCTCGACCCCGACCGGGTCTGGTGGCATGTCGTGCCGGCACGGCTGTTCGGCCTGCTCGCCGCGGCCGCCGGGACGGGAGCCGACTGATGCCCGACGCGGTCCGGTCGCACCGTTCCCCCGAACCGCCGTCTCGACGCCGCTGGCTGCCCGTCCTGGCGCTGCTCGGCCCGCTGCTCGCCCTCGTCATCGGCGTGTGGCTGCGCGCCGGCATGGCGCGGCCGGTGCCGCGCGAGTTCGACGCCCTGCTGCTGGTGCTGGCGCTCGCGGCCGCGGCGGGGGCGCTGTTCGGCCTGTGGCTGTCCCGGGCCCTGAACCCCCTGGCCGATCACCCGCTGCCCGGTGCGGATGCCCGTGCCGCGGGGGCGGGGCGGGGTGCCGGTGAGGTCGAGGACCTGAACGACTCGGTGATCGAGATCATGCAGGCGGTGGGCACCATCGCCACCTCCAAGGACCTGACCCTGCGGGTGCCCATCACCGAGAACGTCACCGGGGCGATCGCCGACGCGCTCAACCTGCTCACCGAGGAGACCCGGCGGGTGCTCCTGAACGTGCGCTCGGTGTCGCGCCTGGTGGCCGAGACCACGCTCGCGGTCAAGGGCCAGTCCGACAGCGCGGGCAAGGCGGCCGCGCGCGAGCAGCGCGAGGTGGCGATGGCCGCGCAGGAACTCGCCGCCGCGGCCGCCGCGCTCGAGGCGATCGCCGCGCGCTCGCTCGCCGGCAACCAGGCGGCGGAGCGGGCGGTGCAGGCCACCGAGCAGGCCATGGCCGCCGTGGCTGAAACCGCCACCGGCGTGGGCCGCACCCGCGAACTCATCCGCGAAACCGAGAAGCGCATCAAGCGGCTGGGCGAGCGTTCGCAGGAGATCGGCCAGGTGGTGGGCATCATCCAGGGCATCGCCGAGCGCACCGGCATCCTGGCGCTCAATGCCTCGATGCATGCCGCCGCCGCCGGCGAGGCGGGCCGCAGCTTCGCGGTGGTGGCCGACGAGGTCCGGCGCCTGTCGGAGTCGGCGCGCGAGTCCACGCTGCAGATCGGCCGGCTGGTCAATGCCATCCGCACCGAGACCCACGACACGGTCATCGCGATGAACCACGCGATCGCCCAGGTGGTCGAGATCAGCCGGCTGGCCGAGGCCGGCGGCCAGGAGATGGGCCGCAGCCAGGCGCAGACCGTCGCGCTCGCCGCCGATGTCCGCGACATCGCCCGCACCGCCGAGGAGCAGGCCCGGGCTGGCGCCGCCCTGCAGGAGCGGGCCCGGATCATCCAGGAGGCCAGCGCCGAGACGGCCCGCCAGCTCTCGCTGCAGGCAGCCGAGACCCGTCGGCTGGTCGACAGCGCCCGCGCCCTGCTCGACGAGGTCGGCGTGTTCCGCCTCGGAGACGGCTGAGCCCATGGCCGATCGCAACCCGGGTGCCGGGGCATTCGAGCGGCTGAACCAGACCGCCGCCGCGCTCCTCGATCCGCTGGTCGACCCCCGGCTGGCCGAGCAGCCGGTGCTGCAGGCCCGCCGGCTGGGCGAGGCGCTGATGCTGTGCGCGCAGGCGGCCGAGCGGGCCGGCGTGCGCGGGTTCAGCCACCTGGCCACGCTCGCGGTGCCGCATCTGCAGACCCTGGCGGGGCAGGGCGCCTGGCTGCCCTGCCGCGATGCGGTCGAAGCCTGGATCGGGGCCCTGATCGCCTTCTGCGCCGGCCATCTGCCGGCGGGCGAGGCCGGCACCCTGATGGCGGCGCTGCGCGAGCTGCCCGGCTTCCCGTCGGTGCCGCCGCAGTTCGTGACCCTGATCGAGCGGCGGCTGGCGAGCGATGCCGAGCGCATCGCCGGCCTGGCGGCCGCCGGTGCCGATGCCGGTCTTGCCGGCGCCGGTCCGGTCGATGCCCGACGCCCGGCGCCGGCCACACCCGAGGCCCCGGTGCCGGTGGCCCGCGACGAGCTCGACATGCTCGCGCAGGCCCTGCAGGCGCTGGCCGACGAATCGACCGCGCTGCTCTCGGCCCTGCCCCTCTCGGCCGATGGCGCCGCCGAGACCGGTCGTCGCGAATGGCTCGACCTGGTTGCCGAGCGGCTTCGCCACTGGATCAATGCCGCCGGCTACATCGGCCTGGCGCCCCTGAGCGAACTGGTCGGGCTGGCGGTGCAGAGCGTCACCCGCTGGGCCGATCAGACCGGCCCGTCCGGCGCCGCGGCCGATGCCGCGCAGCGTGACCGCATCACCTGGCTGCCCGGCGCACTGGCGGATTTCCTGCTGAGCATGGCCGAGGACCGCGCCCGCGCGGTCTGCCGCGGGCTGGCCGATCCGCGCTGGCCGGTGGCGCTGGCCGATGACCAGATCGCGCAGGCGGTCGCGGCCATCACCTGCTGGCGACTGGTGCCTTCGCGCCAGGTGCAGGCGCGCGACACCCCGATCACCGAAGACGACCTGTCCCTGCGGGTGCCGGCCGACGCCGACCCGCAGGTGGTCGACAACCTGCTGCGCGAGCTGCCCGGCCTTTCCGCCGGCCTGGCCGATGCGGTGCAGGCCATGGCCGATGACCCCGGGCTGGCACTCGCCGACGCTCAGCGCGCCGCCCACACCCTCAAGGGCTCGGCCAACACCGTGGGCATCCGCGGGATCGCCACGCTGGCGCATCAGCTCGAGGACCTCCTCGCGCTGCACGCCCGTCGTGCCGGCGGGCCCGACGGTGACGCGCTGGCCCTGCTCGAGGAGGGGGCCGACACCCTGGCCGAGATGTGCGAGGCGGTGGCCGGGCAGGGGCCGGCGCCGGCCGCGGCCTTCGCGGTCGCGGGTCGGCTGGCGGCGGCCGTGGCGGCGCTGGCGGCCGGTGAGGAAGCCGACCCCGGTGCTCACGCCGACGCCAATGCTGGTGCTGGTGTCGATGCCGATGCCGATGCCGCGGCGCCAGTCGCTGATGCGCGTTGGCAGCCGGATTCCGGGGAGCTGCCCGATGATCCGGCACGGGACGCCGCCGCGCCGGCCGATGCCGACACCGCGGCCCTGGCGGCCGACACCGCGCCCCCGCCGGCCGACGAGGCGCGCGACGAGCCGTTGCGCGTGCAGGCGGCCGAGCTCGATCGCATGCTCGAGCTCGCCAGCCAGGCGGCGATGCTGCTGGCGCAGTCCCAGGAGGAGCTCGCTCGCCTGCAGCAGACCCGGGCGGCCTTGCGCACTGAAAGCGAGCGCCTGCAGGATCTCGCCATCGAGCTCGAGCGCGTGGTCGACCTGCGCAGCCTGGTGGTCGACCGCGACGCCGCGCAGGCCGGGTTCGATGCGCTCGAGCTCGACCGCTACGACGACCTGCACACCGTGTCGCGCCGCATTGCCGAGGCCGGCGCCGACAGCCGCCTCATCGACCGTCAGCTCGACCACCATGTCGCCGCGCTCGGCGATGCCATCGGCCAGCTCGAGCGCGTGCAGACCGATCTCAGCGAGACCGTGATGCAGTCGCGCATGGTGCCGGTGGCCACCATCGTGCCGCGGCTGCAGCGCGCGGTCCGTCAGGCGGCCCGCATGGGCTCGCGCCGCGTGCGGCTGGAGATCGCCGGCGATGCCACCGCGGTCGATGCGCAACTGCTGCAGAGCCTGGTCGATCCCCTGGTCCACCTGCTGCGCAACGCGGTCAGCCACGGCATCGAGGCGCCGGACGAGCGCGCGCTGGCCGGCAAGCCCGAGGTCGGCACGGTGCGCCTGGGCTTCGCCCATACCGGGCGCGAGCTGGGCGTCACCTGCCGCGATGACGGCCGCGGCCTGGACGAGGCGCGCATCGTCGCCCAGGCCCGGGCACGCGGGCTGCTGGCCGCCGACGCCCCCCGGCCCGATGCCGCGCGCATCGCGCGTCTGGTGCTCGCGCCGGGCTTCTCCACCCGTGAGGCGGCCACCCAGCTGGCCGGCCGCGGCATCGGCCTGGACGTGGTCCAGCGCGCCGTCGCGGGCCTGCGCGGGCGCCTGTCGCTGGCCTCGGAACCCGGCCAGGGCCTGACGGTGTCGCTGTCGCTGCCGGTGTCGATGGCGGGTCTGCCGGTGCTGGTGGCGCGCACCGCCACCCACGTGCTGGCGCTGTCGGTGCGTCAGATCGAGCACATCCTGCCGGGCGCCCAGCCCCGCCCCGGGGCCGATGGCCAGCCGGTGATCGACACCCCGCAGGGGCCGGTGCCGGCCCGCCGGCTCGACACCCTGCTTGGACTGCCCACCGGCTGGCTCAGTCGCGCCGATCCCGCGCTCGCGGCCCGGGCCGATGCCCCCCCGCCGGCCGAGGCGGTGCTGGTCGTTCGGGGCCACGACGGCGAGGCGGTCGCGCTGATCGGCCCGGCCCTGGCCCAGACCCGACGGGTGGTGCTGCGGCCCCTGCCGTCGTGGCTGCCGCGGCTGCCCGGGGTGGAGGGCGCCTGCGTGCTCGGCGACGGGTCGGCGGCGGCGGTGATCGACCTGCCGCAGCTGCTGGCCGCCGGCGGCATGCGGGCCCCCCGCGACGCGGCGCTGCCGGCCACGCTGCCCGAGGCGCCGCGCGCCCCGCTGTGCCTGGTGGTCGACGACTCGGTCAGCGTGCGCCGCGCCACCGAGGCCTTCGTCCAGGATCTCGGCCTGCGGGCGCTGGGCGCGGGTGACGGCCTCGAGGCGCTTGCCCGCGCCCGCGCCGAGGTGCCGGCGCTGGCGATCGTCGATCTCGAGATGCCGCGCATGAATGGCCTCGAGATGGTGCGCGCGCTGCGGGCCGATGCGCAGCTGCGCGGCGTGCCGGTGATCATGATCACCTCGCGCGCCTCCGAGAAGCACCGCCGGCTCGCGCTCGAGGTCGGGGTCGATGCCTTCCTCACCAAGCCCTACACCGAGGACGAGCTCGCCGCGGAGATCCGCGCCTGCCTTGAACGGCACCCGGCGCTCGGCTAGCATCGCGCCGGTCACGAGGGAGGGGTCATGCAGGTCAGCGAAATTCTCCGGGTCAAGGGCTCCACCCTGTTCACGGTCTCGCCAGAGACCATGCTGTCCGATTGCGTGATGGTCATGGCCGAGCACGACATCGGCTCGCTGATCGTCATGGATCGCGGGCGGCTGGTGGGCATGCTCACCTTCCGCGAGGTCATCCGCGTGCTGGCCCGGCGCCAGGCCGAGCACCGCACCGGGCCCACCCCGCCGGTGGCCGAGATCGTGGTGCGCGACGTGATGAACCCGCGCCCCACGGTGGTCAGCCCCGAGGCCGATGTCAACGAACTGCGCCGCGCCATGATCGAGACCCACCAGCGCTATCTGCCGGTGATGGACGGCGAGGTGGTGCTCGGGGTGCTGTCCTTCCATGACGTGGCGCGCGCGGTGCTCGAGGCCCAGGGCTTCGAGAACCGCATGCTCAAGGCCTACATCCGCGACTGGCCCGCCGAGGGCTGAGGCCTGCATCGCGCCGGCTTGCCGGCACCGCGGGCGCGATTCGCTAGAATCCGCGGATGCGCATCCTGGTCAGCAACGACGACGGCTACTTCTCCCCGGGCATCGATGCCCTCGCCCGGGCCCTGTCGGCGTTCGCCGAGGTGACGGTGGTCGCGCCGCAGCGCGACCGCAGCGGCGCGTCCAACTCGCTCACGCTCGACCGGCCGCTCGCGGTGCGCCAGGCGGCCAACGGCTACCGCTACGTCGACGGCACGCCCACCGATTGCGTCCACGTGGCCATCACCGGGCTGCTGCCGCATCGCCCTGATCTGGTGGTGTCCGGCATCAATGACGGCGCCAACATGGGCGACGACACCATCTATTCCGGCACGGTGGCCGCGGCCATGGAGGGCTTCCTGCTGGGGGTGCCGGCCATCGCCTTCTCGCTCGCGCAGCGCGGCTGGGCGCACCTCGATTCGGCGGCGCTCAGCGCGGCCGACCTGGTCCGGCGGTTCGCGCCGCACCTCGCCCGCCAGCCCATGCTGCTCAACATCAACCTGCCGGCGCGCCCGGCGGCCGAACTCGCCGGCATCGAGGTCACCCGCCTCGGGCGCCGGCACATGGCCGAGCCGGTGGTGCCGGCGCTCAATCCGCGTGGCGAGACGGTCTACTGGATCGGGCCCGCGGGCAGCGCCCGCGATGCCGGCCCCGGCACCGATTTCCACGCCGTCGAGCATGGGCTGATCAGCGTCACCCCGCTCGATGTCGATCTCACCGGCGGCCAGTGGATGCAGCCGGTGCACGACTGGCTGGCGCGGTGACCCTGCCCCGCGCTCCCCGCGCCGCACGCGCGCCGGCGAACGCGCGCGCGCTCAGCGGCGCGCGTGCGCCGGCCCCCGGCCGCGCCGCGACGCCGTCATCGGCGCCCAGCGGCCTCGGACTGGCCTCCGACAGCGCGCGCGCGCGCATGGTGCTCGATCTGCGCAAGGCGGGCGTGCGAGATCCCGATGTGCTGGCGGCCATGCAGGCGGTGCCCCGCCACCTGTTCGTGGAGCCGGCGCTGGCCAGTCGCGCCTACGAGGACGTCGCCCTGCCGATCGGGCACGGCCAGACCATCTCGCGCCCCAGCACCGTGGCGCGCATGCTCGAGATCGTGCTTGCGCGCCTCTCGCGCGAGCAGCGCGCCCGCGCGCGCGCGCTCGAGGTCGGCACCGGCTGCGGCTACCAGGCCGCCCTCATGGCGGCGCTGGTGGGCGAAGTGATCTCCATCGAGCGGGTGCGCGGTCTGCACGATGCCGCCCGCAGCAACCTGCGCCCGCTGCGGGTGCCGAACCTGCGCCTCATGTTCGGCGATGGCCGGCTTGGCGCTCCCTCGTCGGCGCCCTTCGATGCGGTGGTCGTCGCGGCCGCCGGCGACGAGATCCCCGACGCACTGCTCGAGCAGATGGCGCCCGGCGCGCGACTGCTCGCTCCGGTTGGCGATGGCGTGCGGCAGGCGCTGCATCTGGTCGAACGCAGCGGTGATCGCACCTGGGAGCTCACCGTGCTCGACGAGGCGCGCTTCGTTCCCCTGCGCTCGGGCACCGCATGACGGTTCGCGGCGCTCTGATCCCGGGGCGGGCCTCGCGATCGCGCGGCCCGCGCCCGATCGGCGTGGCGCTCGCCCTCAGCCTGCTGCTGGCCGCCTGCGCATCCACCCCGCCCGGGCCGGCGCCGGTCGAGAACCGTACCCGTCCGCCCGGGCCCCCACCCGCCAGCGCCCGGCCGGCCGCGCCACCGCCCGTGGTCTCGGCACCGGCACCGGTGCCAGCATCGCGCCCGTCCGCGCCGGCGCCGGCCCGAGCCGAACCTCGCGCAGCCGAGTCCGCGGGTGTGCAGACCGCGCCGGTGCGTGCCAGCGGCGTCGAGACCCGCCCGCTCGCGGCGGCGCCTGCGGCGGCCGCGCCCGGCCTGCGGCGTGAGCCGCGTGGCGTGAAGCGGCCGTACTCCGACACCGCGCTGGCCGAACTCAAGGCGGCCGACGCCCGCGCCACTGAAGCCGGCGACGCCCGCGCCGCCGGGACGGGCTCAGGGTCCACGCAGGCGGGCGCGGCAGGCCAGGGCGCAGCCGCGCAGGGTGCGGCCACTGGCCAGGGCGCCGCGGGCACTGCCGCCGGCGCCGCGGCGGGCGCCGCTGGGGCAGGCGCGGTCGCGGCGGGCACCGGAGCATCGGGTGCCGGAGCATCGGGCACCGGTACCGGCGCGGCCGCCGCCGGGTCATCAGGCGCACCCGGCAGCAGCACGCCGCCCGAATTCATCTGGCCCGTGCCCGGCAAGGTGGTGCAGAGCTTTGGCGAGGGGCGCAGCACCGGCCTCGTGCTGGCCGCGGCCGCGGGCGATCCGGTGCATGCCGCCGCCGATGGCAAGGTGATCTTCAGCGGCCCGGGGCCGCGCGGCTACGGCAACCTCATCATCCTCAAGCACGATTCAGACCTTCTCTCGGTCTATGCCCACGGCCGCAGCCTGCTGGTCAAGGAAGGCCAGAGCGTGCGTCGCGGCCAGAAGATCGCCGAGGCGGGCGACAGCGGCACCGACAAGCCCAAGCTGCTCTTCGAGGTTCGGCGCGGCGGCAAGCCGGTCGATCCGATCGGGCTGCTGCCCGCGCAATCCGGTCGCTGAAGGCCATGACCCCGGTCCTGGTGTTCGATCTCGAGACCGTGCCCGACGTGGCCGGTCTGCGTCGGGTCTGGTCCCTGCCCAACTCCCTGTCCGACGCCGAGGTCGCGCAGGCCGCGTTCGACCGCCGGCGCGAGAAGACCGGCTCCGAGTTCCTGCCCCTGCACATGCACCGCGTGGTCGCGGTGGGCTGCCTCTTTCGCGACGGGGAATCGGTGCGGGTGCGCTGCCTGGGCAACCCCGAGGACGATGAGCCGCGCCTGATCGCCGACTTCTTCAAGGTCATCGAGCGCCACACCCCCACGCTGGTGTCCTGGAACGGCAGCGGCTTCGACCTCCCCGTGCTGCACTACCGCGGCCTCGTCCACGGCATCCAGGCGCCGCGTTACTGGGACATGGGCGAGGACGACCGCGACTTCCGCTTCAACAACTACATCAGCCGCTACCACAGTCGGCACACCGACCTGATGGACCTGCTCGCGCTGTACAACGGTCGCGCCAATGCCCCGCTCGACGAGCTCTCGCGCCTGTGCGGCTTCCCCGGCAAGCTCGGCATGGACGGCTCGCAGGTCTGGCCCGCCTTCCGCGAGGGCCGGCTGCAGGAGATCCGCGACTACTGCGAGACCGATGTCGCCAACACCTGGCTCCTCTACTGCCGCTTCCAGCTGATGCGCGGCGTGTTCACGCCCGAGCGCTTCCAGGCCGAACTCGCGCTGCTGCGCGAGAGCCTGGGGCGGCTACCGGGGGAGCACTGGCGCCAGTACCTTGCGGCCTGGCCGCCGGCCGGCACCTGATGCCCGAATTCCAGATCGAATCGCTCGACCTCGAAGCCAACGGCGTGGCCCGCGCCGAGGGCAAGGTGGTGTTCGTGCGCGAGGCGCTGCCCGGTGAGCGGGTCGAGGCCGAGATCATCCGGCGCAAGCCGCGCTTTGACGTCGCCCGCACGCTGCGCGTGCTGCAGTCCTCGCCGATGCGCGCGCGGCCGCGTTGTCCGCACTTCGGCACCTGCGGTGGCTGCTCGATGCAGCACCTCGATACCCGCGCCCAGGTGGCGATCAAGCAGCGCGCGCTCGAAGACCAGCTCGCCCATCTTGGCGACGTGCGCCCGCGCACCGTGCTGCGCGCCATCGCCGGCCCCGACTGGGGCTACCGCTATCGCGCCCGGCTCTCGGTGCGCCATGTGCCGCGCAAGGGCGGGGTGCTGGTGGGCTTCCACGAGCGCGGCTCCAGCTATGTCGCCGACATGCGCGAGTGCCCGGTGCTCGCGCCGCGGGTATCGGCGCTGCTGCTGCCGCTGCGCGCCCTCATCGGCGCGCTGGCCATGCGCGATCGCATGCCGCAGATCGAGGTGGCCATGGGCGGGGAGGGCGACGATGCCGTGCTGGCCCTGGTGTTCCGGGTCCTCGACCCGGTGAGCGCGGCCGATCGCGATGCGCTGACCGCGTTCGCGCGCGAGCATCGCCTCGAGCTGTGGCTGCAACCCAAGGGGCCTGACACCATCGTGCTGCTCTGGGCGCCCGATGCCGACGCCAGTGGCGCGCCCCGCTCGCGCCTCGCCTACAGCCTGCCCGAGTTCGGGGTGCACATGCCCTTTGCGCCCACCGACTTCACTCAGGTCAACCACCAGATCAACCAGGTGCTGGTCTCGCGCGCGCTGCGCCTGCTCGCGCCGGCGCCCACGCATCGGGTGGCCGATCTCTTCTGCGGGCTGGGCAACTTCAGCCTGCCGCTGGCGCGGCTCAGCGCCGAGGTGCTCGGCATCGAGGGCAGCGCCGCGCTGGTGGCTCGCGCGGCCGACAATGCGCGGGCCAATGGCCTGCAGGACAAGGCCCGCTTCAGCGCCGCCAACCTGTTCGAGATGAGCCTGCCGGCCTGGCAGGCGCTGGGTCGCTTCGACCGCGTGCTGATCGATCCGCCGCGCGAGGGTGCGCTGGAGCTCTGCCGGGCGCTCGCCCAGGATGAGCACAAGGTCCCGCGCATCGTCTATGTGTCTTGCAACCCGGCCACGCTCGCGCGTGATGCCGGGATGCTCGTGCACACCGGCGGCTACCGGCTCGAGATGGCGGGGGCGCTGAACATGTTCCCGCACACCTCGCACGTGGAGTCGATCGCGGTGTTCGAGCCGGCCTGAGCACGCGCGCCGATCCTGGCTGCGGTGGCGCGCCGGCCCCGCCTCATCACTGCGGTACCCCCGGGTTTCAGCCCTGCGCGAGCAGCTGCTCGCGCATCGTCCGCTTCAGCAGCTTGCCGTTGGCATTGCGCGGCAGCGGCGCGCTGCCGATCGTGAAGCTCTCGGGCACCTTGTAGTCGGCGAGGCGTTCGGCGCAGAAGGCCTGCAGGCGGGCCGCGTCGAGCGCGAGGTCGCTCACGCACACGAAGGCGTGCACCCGCTCGCCGAGCACCGGGCAGGGCTTGCCGATGATCGCGCTCTCCAGCACGCCCGGGCAGGCCGCCAGCACGTTCTCGACCTCGACCGAGAACACCTTGTAGCCGCCGCGGTTGAGCATGTCCTTGAGCCGGTCGAACACCCGCACGAAACCCTGGGCGTCGATCGAGCCGACATCGCCCGAGCGCCAGAAGCCGGCGCGAAATCCGCTGCGCGTGCCCTCGGGGTTGTCCCAGTAGCCGGGCACGACCATCGGCCCGCGGATCCACAGCTCGCCCGATTCGCCGGGCCCCACCTCACGGCCTTCCGGATCCATCACGCGGATCTCCGCGCAGGGCAGCACGAGTCCCACGCTGTCGGGTCGCTCGGCGGCCAGCGCCGCCGGCAGCAGCGTGGCCGGCGAGGTCGTCTCGGTGGCGCCGTAGGCATTGATCAGCTCGAGCTTCGGCAGCTGGGTGGCCAGCGTGGCGATCGTCGCCTCGGGCATGGGCGCGCCGCCGTAGCCGCCGATGCGCCAGGCCGAGAGGTCGGCGCTGGCGAAGGCGGGCTGCATCAGCAGCAGCGTGTACATCGCCGGCACCAGGATGGTGTGGGTGATGCGCTCGCGGGCAGCCAGTGCGATGAAGGCGGGCGCCTTGAACTCGGGCATCAGCACCACGCAGCCGGCGCAGCCCCACATGCTCAGGATGATCGCGACCAGCCCGGTGACATGGCTGGCCGGCACGGCCAGCAGCGAACGCTCGCCGGCGCCCAGCTGCATGGCATGCCGGAAGTGCAGCACCGAGTGCACCACGTTCAGGTGCGTGAGCATCGCGCCCTTGGGCCGCCCGGTGGTGCCCGAGGTGTACAGGATGAAGGCGGTGTCCTCCTCCTGCACCGCGGGCCGCGGCGGCAGCGCGCGCAGGGCCTCGCCGGCGGCCCGCGGCGGCTCGGTCCAGCGCGCCCGCAGCGCTGGCGCGTCGGCGCTGTCGGGCAGGCGGCTGGCGAGCTCCGGGTCGTGCACCACGCCCACCGCGCCGCAATGGCCCAGGATGTAGGCGACCTCCGGCCCCTGCAGGCGGGTGCCCATCGGCACCGCGATGGCGCCCAGTCGCATCAGCCCGGCGAGCGCGGTCACGTGCGCGAGGCGGTTGCCCACCAGCAGTCCCACCCGGTCACCGGGCTGCACCCCCGCCGCGGCGAAGCCGGCAGCGGTCTCGTCGGCGATGCGCGCGAGTTCCTGCCAGCTCAGGCGCTGTCCCTCGCTCACCACCGCGTCGGCCTGCGGCGCGTCCGCCAGCGCCGCCTCGAACAGCGCCCAGACATCGGACGGCCTGTGCGCGAAGCAGGGCATCACCCGGTCGTCGAAGTGCGATTCGAGGCGGATGGCGGGCAGGGCAGGGCGCGGGTCGGTCATGGCGGCAGGGGCGGGCGGGGGAAAACGGGTAGGTGCCGCTTCGGGGCGGCGGGAAAAAGGAAAGGGCCGCCCGCGGGCGGCCCTTCAGGGTGCATCAGGCCGGGCGGGCCCGCCCGGCAGGCGTCTCAGTCGCGATCGCCGCCGACGATCCCGAGGATCGCCAGCAGGTTGCTGAACACGTTGTACACGCTGAGGTAGACCGACAGGGTGGCGGTGACGTAGTTGGTCTCGCCGCCGTTGATCACCCGCTGCAGGTCGAACAGGATGAAGGCCGAGAAGATCAGCACCGCCAGGGCCGAGATGGTGAGCGTCAGGGCGGGCATCTGCAGCCAGATGTTGGCGATGCCGGCCACCAGGATGACCAGGAAGCCCACCAGCAGCCACTTGGACATGCCGCTGAAGTCGCGCTTGGACACCGTGGCGATGGTGGCCATGACCGCGAAGATGCCGGCCGTGCCGCCGAAGGCCGTCATGACCAGGGATGCGCCGTTGCTCATGCCCAGCACATGGCCCACCAGCCGCGAGAGCATCAGCCCCATGAAGAAGGTGAAGGCGAGCAGCAGGCCGACCCCGATGGCGCTGTTCTTGAAGCGCTCGATGGCGAAGAAGAAGCCGAAGGCGACCGCCATGAAGACGATGAGGCCGATGAAGGGGCTGCCGGCGAAGAAGCTGAACCCGGTGCTCACCCCGATCCAGGCGCCCAGGACGGTGGGCACCATGGACAGCGCCAGCAGTGCGTAGGTGTTGCGCAGCACGCGGTTGCGCGCGGCCGCGCCGAGGACGCCGCCACTCGCGCCGAAGCCGGTGGGCAGTCCGTTCTGTTCGTAGGCCATGTGTGTGTCTCCGTGAAAGGGTGTCGCCAATGTAGGGGGTCGGCCGGCGGAATTCAACCGCGCCCGCCTCAGGGTCTGTCAGTCTGGCCGGGGTGAGCCTGACACAGGGCTGTGCTAGTATCGTGGGCTAAGCAGCAGGCAGGCAGGGGGTTGTCAGGGCTTTCCAGTCTACTGTCACACACGCCTGTAACGCTTTCATTTTCAAGCACTTTTTCTGCGAGCCCGGTTTGCCACCTCTTGCCTGCGGCGTCTGTCGCGGGTGTGGCCGTCCGGCTCTCGCTCAGGACACACCATGGCCATCGAACGCACCCTTTCCATCATCAAGCCCGACGCGGTCGCCAAGAACGTCGTCGGCAAGATCTACAGCCGCTTCGAGGATGCCGGCCTGAAGGTGATCGCCGCCCGCATGATGCAGCTCTCGCGCGCCGACGCCGAAGGCTTCTACGCGGTTCACCGCGAGCGTCCCTTCTTCAAGGACCTGGTCGACTTCATGATCTCCGGCCCGGTGATGGTCCAGGTCCTCGAGGGCGAGGGCGCCATCCAGAAGAACCGTGACCTGATGGGCGCCACCGATCCCCGCAAGGCGGCGCCGGGCACCATCCGCGCCGACTTCGCCGACAGCATCGATGCCAACGCGGTGCATGGCTCCGATGCTGCCGAGACTGCCCGCGCCGAGGTGGCCTTCTTCTTCCCGGCGATGAACATCCACTCGCGCTGAGGCGCCGCCGCCCTTCGGGGCGGCCGGCGACGACGGCGCCCCCATGCAGGCATCCGATGAGCACTCCCGTCAACCTTCTGGGTCTCGATGCCGATGGGCTCGCGCGGGTCTGCTCGCAGTGGGGCGAAAAGCCCTTCCGTGCCCGTCAGCTCTCCCGCTGGATCCACCAGCGTGGCCAGGATGACTTCGATGCCATGACCGATCTCGCCCGCGGCTTTCGCGAGCGGCTTCGGGAGCAGGCGCAGGTGCGCGCCTGCGCGGTCATCAGCGATCACGTCTCTGCCGACGGCACCCGCAAGTGGCTGCTCGATGTCGGCGCCGGCAACGCCGTCGAGATGGTGTTCATCCCCGAGGCGCAGCGGGGCACGCTGTGCGTGTCCACCCAGGCGGGTTGCGCGGTCAACTGCCTGTTCTGCTCCACCGGCAAGCAGGGCTTCTCGCGCAACCTCGAGGTGGCCGAGATCGTCGGGCAGCTCTGGTGGGCCAATCGCGCGCTGGGTCCCGGTCCGGCGGGTGAACGCCCTGTGAGCAATGTGGTCTTCATGGGCATGGGCGAGCCCCTGCAGAACTACGACGCCACCCTCAGCGCGCTCCGCCTCATGCTCGATGACAACGCGTACGGCCTGTCGCGACGCCGTGTCACCGTGTCCACCTCGGGCGTGGTGCCGATGATCGATCGGCTGCGCCAGGACTGCCCGGTGGCGCTGGCGGTGTCCCTGCACGCCCCGGATGACGCCCTGCGCGATCAGCTCGTGCCGCTCAACCGCAAGTACCCGCTGGCCGAGCTCATGGCCGCCTGCGCCCGCTACCTCGAGGCCGCGCCGCGCGACTTCATCACCTTCGAGTACGTGATGCTCGACGGCGTCAATGATGGTGACGAGCACGCCCGGCGACTGCTCTCGCTGGTGCGCGGCCTGCCCTGCAAGTTCAACCTGATCCCCTTCAACCCCTTTCCCCATGCCGGTCTGCGCCGCTCGCCCGATGCGCGGGTGCGCCGCTTCGGCCAGATCCTCATCGAGGCCGGCATCGTCACCACCGTGAGGCGCACTCGCGGCGACGACATCGACGCGGCCTGTGGCCAGCTCGCCGGCGAGGTCCAGGACCGCACCCGCCTCGCCCAGCGCATGGCGCGTGCCACCCCCGAGCCGGCCTCGCAGGCTGAGGCTGCCGGGCGGCGCATCGCCATCCAGCCGGTGGGGCGCTGATGGGGCGCGCGCACGTCTGGGGGCCAAGCCCGGATCACATCGTCCGCTGGATCGGTCTTGGCGCTGTCTGTCTGGCTGCGCTGTGGCTGGCCGGTTGCGCCGTCGGGGGTGACCCGGCCTCGCGCCCGGGAGATGGCGGCTCCAATCCGCTCACCGGCTCGGCCACCGCCGGCGCCGACGATGAGACCGAGAACCGGCGCCGGGCGCGCATCCGCCTCGAACTCGCGGCCAACTACTACCAGCAGCGCAACTACAACGTGGCGCTCGACGAGCTGCGCCAGGCGCTCGCCATGGATCCCAACTTCGCGCCGGCCTACGGCATGCTGGGCCTCGTCTACATGGACCTCAACGACCGGCCGCGGGCCGACGAGAGCTTCCAGCGCGCGCTGCGTCTGGCGCCGGGCGACTCCGACCTGCTCAACAACTACGGCTGGTATCTCTGCCAGACCGGTCGCTATCCGCAGGCCATCGAGCAGTTCCTGCGCGCCCTGCGCAACCCGCTCTACGCCACGCCGGCCCGGCCGCTGCACAACGCCGGCATCTGCTCGCGCCGCATGGGCGACATCAAGGCCGCCGAGGACTACTTCCAGCGCTCCTTCCAGGTCGATCCGGCCAATCCGGTGGCGATGTTCAATCTCGCCGAGATCAACCTCGGGCGGGGCGACGTCGAGCGCGCCCGGTTCTATGCCCAGCGCCTCACCGGCACCTTCGAACCCAGCGCCGAGGTGCTCTGGCTGGCCCTGCGCATCGAGCGCAAGGCGGGTGACCGCGCCGCCGAAGAGAGCCTCGCCGCGCAGCTGCGCCGGCGATTCCCGGCCTCGCCGGAAGTGTCGCGGCTGACCGCCGGCCGCTACGACGACTGACCATGACCGCACACCAGGCCGATCCGGCCGGGGACGGCACCCCGGCCCAGCCCGGCGCCCAGCCCATGGCGCCCGCCACGCCGCCCGCCGCGCCGCCCGTGACCTCGATGCCGGCACCGCCCGCGGCAGCACCGTCGCCCCAGGCCGCGCTCCCAGCCACCAACGGGCTGGTGGACAGCCTGGCCGCGCTGGTCGCCGCCCGCGAGGCGAAAGGGCTGTCTGCCGATGACCTCGCCCGCAAGCTCAATCTCGCGCCCCGTCAGGTGGCCGCCCTCGAGGCTGGCGACTGGCCCGCGCTGCCGGGGCATGCCTTCGTGCGCGCCGCGTTGCGCAGCTACGGTCGGCTGATCGGCGTCGACGTGATGCCGCTGCTGGCCAGCATCGGCGACGCCGCCGGCGCGCCCGATCTGCGCCCGGCCACCTCCCTGCGCGAGCCGATGCCGCGTCCGGGCCTGTTCGGCTTCGGGTCGGGCGGCTCGGGCAGCCGGCTGGTCTGGATCGCCCTGAGCGTCGCGCTGGTGGTCGCGATCGCGTTCTTCTTCGGCCGGGTGCCGGGCCTGCCGGGCAGTCAGCCGGCCCCTGCGGCACCGGCTGGCGCGGTTGCCCCCGGCCCCACCGACGCTGCGTCGACCACCGGTCAGACGGCCTCCCCTGCGCCGGCCGCTGGCCAGCCGGCGGCGCCCGCTGCGCCCACCGGCGCGGCGCTGGCCAGCCCTGATGCGACCGCGGCGGCCCCGGCGGCAGCCACAAGCACCACAAGCACCGCGCCGACCGTAACCCCCGCATCGAACGCCGCCCCGCAGTCGGTCCCCGGGGCCTTTCCTCCCCTCGTGCCGGCGCCTGCGGCACCTGCAGCGCCCGCATCCGGGGCACCCGCGCCCGCAACGGCTGCACCCGCAACGCCCGCATCCGCAGCGCCGGCCTCCGCCGCGCCGTCGCCGGCCAGCGCCCCCGCCCGCCCGGCGCCGGCCCCCCGCAGCGGGGAGCTCCGGCTGAACTTCCAGGGCGAGTCCTGGGTCGAGATCCGGCGGGCCGATGGCCAGCTGGTCCATGAAGGCGTCCAGAAGCGCGGTTCCGCCCTGCGCTTTCCGGTCGACACCGAGATCCTGGTCGTGCTCGGCAACGCGCAGGCGGTTCAGGTGGTCCACAACGGCGGTCCGCTCGATGTCGGACCGTTGACCCGTCAGGGTGTGGCCCGGCTTAAGCTTGCGCCCTGACTCAGGAGGGTTCCCGCCATGAACGACGCCGCCAGACCCGATACCGACCCTGCCCAGGGCTGTCCCTCAGCGCCCATGCCGGTCGGCTCGCTGGCGCGCCGGCGCGCCCGCCAGACGCAGGTGAGCTGGGGGGCGCGCTCGGTGCGGATCGGCGGCGCCGGCGAGGTGGTGGTCCAGTCGATGACCAACACCGACACCGCCGATGCGATCGCCACCGCCATCCAGATCCGCCAGCTCGCCGCGGCCGGCTCCGAGCTGGTTCGCATCACCGTCAATTCCCCCGAGGCAGCCGCCGCGGTCGCGCCGATCCGCGAGCAGCTCGACCGCATGGGGGTCGACGTGCCGCTGGTGGGTGACTTCCACTACAACGGCCACAAGCTGCTCACCCAGTACCCTGACTGCGCCCAGGCCCTGTCCAAGTACCGTATCAACCCGGGCAATGTCGGCACCGGCAGCCGGCGCGACGACAACTTCGCGCAGATGATCGAGGTGGCCTGCCGGCACGACAAGCCGGTGCGCATCGGCGTCAACTGGGGCAGCCTCGACCAGGCCCTGCTCGCCCGGCTCATGGATGTCAACGCCGCCCGCGCCCAGCCCTGGGAAGCCTCGGCGGTCATGCGCGAGGCGCTGGTCACCTCGGCGATCGAGAGCGCGCAGCGTGCCGAGCAGATCGGCCTGCCCGGCGACCACATCATCCTGTCGGCCAAGGTCTCGGCGGTGCAGGACCTGATCGCGGTCTACCGCGAGCTGGCCCGGCGCTGCGACTATCCCCTGCATCTCGGACTCACCGAGGCCGGCATGGGCAGCAAGGGCATCGTGGCGTCCACCGCCGCGCTCGCCGTGCTGCTGCAGGAGGGCATCGGCGACACCATCCGCGTGTCGCTCACGCCCGAGCCCAATGGCGATCGCAGCCGCGAGGTGGTGGTCGCCCAGGAGATCCTCCAGACCATGGGCCTGCGCGCGTTCACGCCCATGGTGGTTGCCTGTCCGGGCTGCGGGCGCACCAGCAGCACCTTCTTCCAGGAGCTCGCCGATCGCATCCAGCGCTACCTGCGCGAGCAGATGCCGGTCTGGCGCGGGCATTACCCCGGCGTCGAGACCATGCAGGTGGCGGTGATGGGCTGCGTGGTCAACGGCCCCGGCGAGAGCAAGCATGCCGACATCGGCATCTCGCTGCCCGGCTCGGGCGAGGCGCCGGTGGCGCCGGTGTTCATCGACGGCGAGCGCGATGTCACGCTCAAGGGCGATCGCATCGCCGAAGACTTCCAGGCGATCGTCGAGAATTACGTCCGGCGCCGCTACTCCCTCGAGAAGACGGCCACATGATCGACTTTCTCCCGCTCGCGGGGCCCGATAGCGCCACCGGGCGCGCACGCCGATGAGCGCCGACCGCATCCAGGGTGTGCGCGGCATGAACGACGTGCTGCCCGCCGACGAGGCCCTCTGGCAGCGCTTCGAGGACACCGTGGCCGCGTGCATGCGCGCCTATGGCTACCAGCGCATCCGCACGCCCATCGTCGAGCACACCCGCCTGTTCGTGCGCGGCATCGGCGAGGTCACCGACATCGTCGAGAAGGAGATGTACTCCTTCACCGATTCGCTCAACGGCGAGCAGCTCACCCTGCGCCCCGAGGGCACGGCCGGCGTGGTGCGCAGCGTGATCGAGCACAACCTGCTCTACGACGGGCCCAGGCGGCTCTGGTATGCCGGGCCCATGTTCCGCCACGAGCGCCCCCAGAAGGGCCGCTATCGCCAGTTCCACCAGGTGGGCCTCGAGGCGCTCGGCACGCCCGGCCCCGATGTCGACGCCGAGGTCATCCTGCTGTGCCATCGGCTGTGGGCCGATCTCGGCCTGCAGGGCGTGCGGCTCGAGATCAACACCCTGGGCCAGGCCGACGAGCGCCGCGCGCATCGCGAGGCCCTCATCGCGCACTTCCAGCGCCACGCCGATCAGCTCGACGAGGACGCGCGACGTCGGCTGCACAGCAATCCGCTGCGCATCCTCGACACCAAGAACCCCGCCATGCAGGCGATCGCCGAGAGCGCGCCGCGCCTGATCGACTTCCTCGGCGAGGCCTCGCTCGCGCACTTCGAGGGCCTGCAGTCGCTGCTGCGCGCCCAGAACATCCCGTGGCGGGTCAATCCGCGGCTGGTGCGCGGTCTCGACTACTACAACCTCAGCGTGTTCGAGTGGGTGGCCGGCGATGGCCTCACCCTGTGCGGCGGCGGCCGCTACGACCCGCTGTTGGGCATGCTCGGCGGCAAGCCCGCGCCGGGGTGCGGGTTCGGCATCGGGGTGGAGCGGGTGCTCGACCAGATGCGCGCCCAGGCCGGCGAGCAGCCCGGCTCGGCCTGCGACGTGTACGTGGTGCATCAGGGCGCGGCCGCGCTGCCGGCCGCGGTGCAGGCCGCCGAGCGGCTGCGTGATGCCGGCCTTGACGTCATCCTGCATGCCGGCGCCGGCAGCTTCAAGTCGCAGTTCAAGCGCGCCGATGCCAGCGGCGCCTTTGCCGCCGTGGTCATCGGCGAGGACGAGGCCGCCGCCAACGAGGCCACGGTGAAGTGGCTGCGCGATGCCGGCGCGGCGCCGGGCGAAGGGCGTCAGCAGAAGGTGGGCACGGCCGCGCTGCCCGAACTGATCGTCGACGCCCTCGTCGCCGCCGATCCCGAGGCCTGAGTTCCCGGCCCATCCCCCCTCACAGGAGACGCAGGCCATGGCCTACGACTTGGAAGAACAGGAACAGCTCGCCACCCTCAAGGCGTTCTGGAACCGCTACGGCAACGTTCTGCTCACCGTGGTCACGGTGGTGCTGCTCGCGATCGCGGGCTGGCGCGCCTGGGGCTGGTACCAGGCCCGTGAATCCGCGGCCGCCTCGGTCATCTACGACCAGCTCCAGGTGGCCGCGCAGGCCCGTGATGTCGACAAGGTCAAGGCGGCGGCCGGCACGCTGGTCGAGCAGCACGGCCGCACCGCCTACGGGCCGATGGGTGCGCTGCTCGCCGCCCGGGTCTACTTCGAGGCGGGCGACCTCAAGGCGGCGCGCGCGCCGCTGCAGTGGGTGATGGACAACGCCGCCGACGAGGCGCTGCGCCAGCTCGCGCGGGTGCGTCTGGCCGGCGTGCTGCTCGATCAGCAGGCGTATGACGAAGGCCTGAAGCTGCTGGCCGGCGCCGCGCCCGCCGGCTTCGAGGCCGAATGGGCCGATCGCCGCGGTGACCTGCTCATCGCCCAGGGCAAGCCCGAGGAGGCGCGCGCCGAGTACCGCACCGCCCTCGAGAAGGCGGGCAAGTCGGCGCCCTTGCGCCGGATCATCCAGATCAAGCTCGACGCGCTTGGCGGGGCGGGCGCATGAGGGCGGCCCGCGCACTTCTCCTCGGCGCGCTGGCGCTGGCGCTGAGCGGCTGCGGCAGTCTCTGGCCCTGGGGCAGCGGCAGCAAGCGGCCCGATCCGCCGGCGCCCACCGCGAAGGTGGGCGCGCGCGTGGCCTGGAGCCTGAAGCTGCCGGCCGCGGGCGTGGGCTTCGCGCCGGTGGTGGCGGGCGGCGCGGTCTATGCCGCGTCGGCCGATGGCACCCTTGCGCGGGTCGACCCCGACTCGGGCCGGGTCGCGTGGCAGATCAATGCCGGGCGCAAGCTCGCGGCCGGTGTGGGCAGCGACGGTGAGGTGGTGGTGGTGGCTGCCCGCGATGGCACGCTGCTCGCCTTCGGCACCGACGGCAAGCCGCGCTGGAGCGCGCCGCTGGGCGCCGAGGCAGTCTCGGTCCCGGCCGTGGGGCTGGGCCTGGTGGTGCTGCGCACCAGCGACAACCGGGTCTCGGCCTACGAGTCGAGCAGCGGCGCGCGGCGCTGGAGCGTGTCGCGCCAGCTCCCGCCGCTGGTGCTGCGCCAGACCTCCGCGGTGGCGATCGCCCCCGGCACCGCCTACACCGGCCTGCCGGGCGGGCGGCTGGTGGCCATCGGCCTCGAGAACGGCGCGCAGCGCTGGGAGACCGTGGTGTCCACGCCGCGCGGCGCCAACGAGATCGAGCGGATCGCCGACGTGGTCGGCTCGCCCCTCGTCAGCGGCCGCGAGGTCTGCGCGGCGAGCTTCCAGGGTCGCCTGGCCTGCTTCGAGGCGGCCACCGGTCGCTCGCTGTGGAGCCGCGAACTGCCGGCCCAGGGCGGCATCGATGTCGATGCCCGCCTGGTGAGCGTGAGCGATGCCCGCGGCCACATCCACGCCTTCTCGCGCGCCGGCGCCAGCGTCTGGCGCCAGGAGGCGCTCGCCCGCCGCGAGCCCTCCGCGCCGCTGTCGGTGGCCGGGATGCTGCTGGTGGGCGACTACCAGGGCTACCTCTACTTGCTCCAGCGTGATGACGGCGCGATCGCGGCGCGGTTCGCCAGCGACGGCACGCCGGTGGTGTCGCAGCCCGCGGCCCATCAGCGCTCGGCGCTGGTGCAGACCGCCGGCGGCACGCTGCTGTCCGTCATCCTCGACTGACCGGAGGCGCCATGAGCAGCATTCCGGTGGTCGCGCTGGTGGGGCGGCCCAACGTGGGCAAGAGCACGCTCTTCAATCGCATGACAGGCAGTCGCGCGGCGCTGGTGGCCGACCGGCCCGGCCTGACCCGCGATCGTCACTACGGCCGCGCGCGGGTGGGCGAGGGCCATTGCATCGTGATCGACACCGGCGGCTTCGAGCCGGTGGCCAAGTCCGGCATCGAGTACCAGATGGCCCGGCAGGCCCGCCAGGCCGTGCTCGAGGCCGATGTCGTGCTCTTCATCGTCGACGGTCGCCAGGGCCTCACCGGCCATGACCGTGACATCGCCACCGAGCTGCGGCGCAGTGCCCGGCGGCTGCTGGTGGCGGTCAACAAGACCGAGGGCATGCCCCGCGAGCAGGTGTCGGCCGAGTTCCACGAGCTCGGCCTGGGCGCGCCCATGGCGGTCTCGGCCGCCCATGGCGACGGGGTGCGCGAGCTGCTCGAGATCGCGCTCGAGGGCCTCATGCCGGCGTCGGCGCCGCCCCCTTCGCCCGACGCGGCCGATGACGCCCATGAGCCTGCCGCCGCCGGCACTGCCGCGGCGCCCGCCGGCGCCACCGATCAGCTGCCGCCGCGCCGCATCCGCGTGGCGGTGGTCGGTCGCCCCAATGCCGGCAAGAGCACGCTCATCAACACTCTGCTCGGCGAGGAGCGCCTGATCGCCTTCGATCAGCCCGGCACCACGCGCGATGCCGTGGCCATCGACTTCGAGCGCGGTGGGCGCCCCTACACGCTGGTCGACACCGCGGGCGTGCGGCGCCGCGGCAAGGTCACCGACATGATCGAGAAGTTCTCGGTGGTCAAGACCCTGCAGGCGATCGAGGACTGCAATGTCTGCGTGCTCATGCTCGATGCCCTCGAGGGCGTGGCCGAGCAGGACGCGAACATCGCCGGCTACATCCTCGAGGCGGGCCGGGCGCTGGTGGTCGCGGTCAACAAGTGGGACGCGCTGCCCCCGGCCGAGCGCGAGCGCCTGAAGTCCGAGTTCGACCGCAAGCTGCACTTCCTGCGCTTTGCCCGGCTGCACATGATCTCGGCGCGCACCGGCCTGGGCCTGGGCGCGCTGATGCGCTCGGTCGACGAGGCCTGCGCCGCGGCCTTCCGCAAGCTGCCCACGCCCAAGCTCACCCGCTCGCTGCACGAGGCGGTGGAGCGCCAGCAGCCGCCGCGCCGCGGCCCGGTGCGGCCCAAGCTGCGCTACGCCCACCAGGGCGGGCAGAACCCGCCGATCGTGATCGTGCATGGCTCCTCGCTCGACAACGTCCCGGAGACCTATCGGCGCTACCTCGAGACCTGGCTGCGCGAGCAGTTCTCGCTGGCCGGCACGCCGCTGCGCATCGAATTCCGCAGCGGCGCCAATCCCTACGCGGCCCGCTGACCCTACGTGCCCCGCTGACGCCGCGCCGGCGTCTGTCCGCCGCGGTATAGTCGGCCAGCGCCGGCTGGCCGCCGCGGCCGTGCGTCTTGATTCCCCGCGCGCCGTCCCCACCTCCCAGACACAGAAGAACACGGAGTTTCCATGAGCAACAACAAAGGGCAGCTGCTACAAGACCCGTTCCTCAACCTGCTCCGCAAGGAGCATGTGCCGGTGTCCATCTACCTGGTCAACGGCATCAAGCTGCAGGGCCACATCGAATCGTTCGACCAGTACGTGGTTCTCCTGCGCAACACGGTCACCCAGATGGTCTACAAGCACGCCATCTCCACGGTGGTGCCGGCCCGCCCGGTGCAGTTCCAGCAAGAGAGCACCGAAACCTGACCGCCGCCCCAGCCCCGGTGCGCGCCCTCGTGGTCGGTGTCGCCTTCGGCGGCGCCGGCACCGACCGCGCCAGCCTGGACGAGACCTGCGCGCTCGCCCGTTCGGCCGGCATCGAGCCGGTCGAGGTCATCGCGGCGCGGCGCCCCAGGCCCGACGCGGCGCTCTCGGTGGGCAGCGGCAAGGCCGAGGAGATCCGCGAGCGGCTCCAGGCGCTCGCCGCGGAGGCGGTGATCTTCGACAACCCGCTCACCTCGGTGCAGCAGCGCAATCTTGGCCGCCTGCTCGAGGTGCCGGTGATCGACCGCACCGAGCTCATCCTCGACATCTTCGCGCAGCGGGCCCGCAGCAACGAGGGCAAGCTGCAGGTCGAGCTCGCCCGCATCGAGCACCAGCTCTCGCGCCTGGTGCGCGGCTGGAGCCACCTCGAGCGCCAGCGCGGGGGCATCGGCCAGCGCGGCGGCCCGGGCGAGAAGCAGATCGAGCTCGACCGCCGCATGCTCGACGCCAAGGCCCGCCAGCTGCGCCAGCGCCTCGACAAGCTTGCCCGCCAGCGGCTCACCCGGCGCCGCGCCCGCCTGCGCCAGGATGTCTTCTCGGTCTCGCTGGTGGGCTACACCAATGCCGGAAAGAGCACGCTCTTCAATGCGCTCACCGGCGCCGGCACCTTCGCCGCCGACCAGCTCTTCGCCACGCTCGACACCCTGACCCGTCGGCTGCGGCTGCCCGAGGGCGCCGAGGTGGTGCTGTCCGACACCGTGGGCTTCGTGCGCCAGCTGCCGCACAGCCTGATCGAGTCGTTCCGGGCCACGCTCGAGGAGACCCGCGACGCCGACCTGCTGCTGCACGTGGTCGATGCCGGCGCGCCCGACCGCGACGATCAGATCGCCGAGGTGGAGCGGGTGCTCCAGGAGATCGGCGCCGGTTCGGTGCCGGTGCTCATGGTCTACAACAAGATCGATGCCGCAGGATGGTTGCCTCAGGCCGAGCGTGACCCCTGTGGTAGCATCGTCCGGGTCATGGTCAGTGCCAAAACCGGGGCTGGCCTGCCGGCTCTGCAGCAGGCGCTGACCGAGCGCCTGTCCCGGTCCCTGCAAGGTGACCCCGCCTCCGAAGACCCACGCTGGCGGGTACTTGCCGAGCCAGACCCGGTCGAGCCCGTCCAGCCTGTTCCAGACCCGTCCCTTCCCGGCACAGCGGGCGCCTCGCGCGCCCGTCACGCCTGAACCCTTCCTGCTGTCCTGCGCTCTATGTGGAAGCCCATCTCGCGGATCTTTTCCCTGAATGACCCGGGCTGGGGCCGGGGCGGCTCGGGCGGCAACAACAGCGGCGGCGACGGCCAGCGGCCACGCCCGCCCAATGACGGCCCGCCCGATCTCGACGAGCTCTGGCGCGACTTCAACCGTCGCCTCAATGGCCTGTTCCGCCGCGGCGGCGGCTCGGGCGCCGGTGGCGGGGGCGGCGGGTCTGACGGCCCCAGCCTGCGCGGCGCGGGCGCCGGCGCCGGCGTGCTCGGCGTGGTGGCCCTGCTGCTGTGGCTGGGCAGCGGCTTCTACATCGTGCCCGAGGGCCACGCGGCGGCCATCCTGCGCTTTGGCGAGTTCCGCAGCCTCAACGATCGCCCGGGCTTCACCTGGCGGCTGCCCTATCCGGTCGAGGTGCACGAGCTCGTCAACGTGCAGCAGTTGCGCCAGGTCGAGATCGGCTACCGCAGCAACGTCAAGAACAAGGTGCTCAAGGAGTCGCTGATGCTCAGCCAGGACCAGAGCATCGTCGACATGCAGTACGCGGTGCAGTACCGGCTGTCCGATCCGGTGGCCTGGCTCTTCAACAACAATCCCGGCCCGGCGCCCGAGGAGATCATTCGTCAGGCCGCCGAGACCGCCATGCGCGAGACCGTCGGCCGCAAGGGCATCGATCAGGTGCTCTACGAGGAGAAGGAGGCGGTCGCCAAGGACGCGCAGAAGCTCATGCAGTCCATCGCCGACCGCTACAAGGCGGGCGTGGCCATCATCGACGTCACCATCCAGCAGGCGCAGCCGCCCGAGCAGGTGCAGGCCGCCTTCGAGGACGCCAACAAGGCCGCGCAGGATCGCGAGCGCCTCATCAACGAGGGGCGCGCCTATGCCAACGACGTCATCCCCAAGGCGCGCGGCAATGCGGCGCGCCTGAGCGAGGAGGCGCAGGGCTACAAGCAGCGCGTGATCGCCACCGCCGAGGGTGATGCCAGCCGCTTCCGGCAGATCCTCACCGAGTACGCCAAGGCGCCGCAGGTCACCCGTGACCGTCTCTACCTCGAGACCATGCAGCAGGTGTTTGCCAACACCACCAAGGTGTACGTCGACTCGCGCAACAGCACGCTGCTGTCCTTGCCGCTCGAGCGCCTGCTGCAGAGCGCCAACCCGGACTTCCCCCGCCCGGCCACGGCGCCCAACCCGGCCCCGCCGGCACCGGCGGCCGAGGCGCCTGCGGCCGAGCCGAACCGCGCCCGCGAGGGCCTTCGCTCGCGCGACCGCGACGCCAGCCGCTAGGAGACCGCCATGCAGCGCATCGTTCCCATCGTGCTCGCGGCCCTGGTTGCCCTGGGCCTGCTCTCGGCCAGCCTGTTCGTCGTCGATCAGCGGCAGTTCGCGGTCGTCTTCGCCCTCGGCGAGATCCGCCAGGTCATCGAGCAGCCCGGCCTGCACTTCAAGCTGCCGCCGCCCTTCCAGAACGTGCAGTACTTCGACAAGCGCATCCTCACGATCGACAACCCCGACATCGACCGCTTCATCACCTCCGAGAAGCTCAACGTCCAGGTCGACACCTTCGTGAAGTGGCGCATCATCGAGCCCAAGGCCTTCATCCGCTCGGTGAGCGGCAGCGAGGTGATCGCCGCCGACCGCATCTCGCGCAGCCTGCGCGACGCGCTCAACAACGAGATCGCGAAGCGCACCGTCGCCGAGGTCATCTCGGGCCAGCGCGAGCAGTTCATGGAAGGCGTGCGCGCCAAGGTCAACGAGGACGCCAAGCAGATCGGCGCGGCAGTGGTCGACGTTCGCCTCAAGCGCGTGGACTTCGCCCCCGAGGTGCAGGAGCGCGTCTTCGACCGCATGCAGTCCGAGCGCAAGCGGGTGGCCAACGAGCGCCGGGCCACGGGCGCGGCCGAGTCCGAGAAGATCCGCGCCGATGCCGACCGCCAGCGCGAGGTGGTGCTCGCCGAGGCCTATCGTGACGCGCAGAAGGTCAAGGGCGAGGGCGACGCCAAGGCCTCGGCCATCTATGCCTCGGCCTTCGGTCAGGACCCGCAGTTCGCGCAGTTCTACCGCAGCCTCGAGGCCTATCGCGCCTCCTTCCGCACCCGCTCCGACCTGATGGTGGTCGATCCCTCCGCCGAATTCTTCCGCTATCTCAAGAGTTCCGGCGGCGGCCCGGCCGCGCCGGCCAAGGGCAGGTAGCCGCGCGTCGCTCGCACGCGCAGCGCTGCCCCGGCATGGCCGAGTCCCTTCTTACCGCGCTCGGGCTCGTCCTGATCATCGAGGGGCTCTTGCCCTTTGCGGCGCCCACGGCCTGGCGCCAGACGCTCGCCCGTCTCGCCCAGGCGCAAGATGCCCAGGTGCGGCTGGTGGCGCTCGGCGCAATGATCGCGGGCATGGCGCTGTTGCTGGTCTGAGCGCAATCCGCGAGAATCACGGGTTTCGTCCTCGCTTCGTGCGCCCTGCGCCGCTTCGGCGCGCGTCGCCTGACCCCACTGCCCATCATGCCCCGCTGGCTGTTACCTGAGCACGTCGCCGATGTCCTGCCCGCCGAGGCCCGGGCCATCGAGGAGCTCCGGCGCCGGCTGCTCGATCTGTACCGTTCGTACGGCTACGAGCTGGTCATGCCGCCGCTCATCGAACACCTCGAGTCGCTGCTCACCGGATCGGGCCATGACCTCGATCTGCGCACCTTCAAGCTCATTGATCAGCTCTCCGGCCGCACCCTGGGGCTGCGGCCCGACATGACCCCGCAGGTGGCGCGCATCGACGCCCACCTGCTCGATCGTCAGGGCGTGGTGCGGCTGTGCTACTGCGGGCCGGTGCTGCATGCCCGACCGTCGGGCCTGTATGCCAGCCGCGAGCCGCTGCAGGTGGGCGCCGAGATCTACGGCCACGCCGGGCCCGAGGCCGACCTCGAGATGGTCGAGCTCATGGCCGCCTCGCTGCAGGCAGGCGGCGTGGGCCGGGTGCGCCTTGACCTGTGCCACGCGGCGCTGGTGCCCGCGCTGCTGGGCATGAACGCGCCGGCCGCGCGCGAGCAGGTCGATGAAGACGAGCTCTTCATGCTGCTGCAGCACAAGGACATGCCGGGTCTGCGCAAGCTGCTCGCGCCGCTGTCGGCGGCCTCGCGCGAGGCGCTGCTGGCGCTGCCCGCGCTCTATGGCGCGCTCGGCGCCGGGGCCGGTGCGGCCCGTCCTGACTGTCTCGCCCGCGCGCGCGCGGTGCTGCCGGCGCTGCCCGAAATCAGCGCGGCGCTCGATGACATCCAGCGGCTGGTGGACTCGCCCCTGTGGGCGCGCCATCCGCAGGTCGAGCTCTCGGCCGATCTCGCCGACCTGCGCGGCTATCGCTACCACAGCGGGCTCACCTTCGCCGCCTATGTGGACGGCCGGCCCGATGCCATCGCCCGCGGCGGCCGCTATGACGATGTCGGCCGCGCCTTCGGGCGGGCCCGCCCGGCCACCGGCTTCTCGCTCGAGCTGCGCGAGCTGGCCGGCCTGCAGCCCGCACCGGCGCTGCCGGGCGCCATCCTCGCGCCCTGGTCCGATGACCCGCAGCTTGCCCAGGCGGTGGCGCAGTTGCGTGCCGCCGGTCAGATCGTCGTCCGGGCAATGCCCGGGCATGAACCCGAACAGCAGGAATTCGCCTGCGACCGCGAACTCGTCCAGCACGCCGGTGCCTGGACGGTCCGCGCACTCTGAATCGCGTCAAGCACTGTCCAGGAAAGCGGCTGCGCGCGTCCCTCGGGGCGCTGCCACCGGAAGGCACATGGGAAAGAACGTCGTGGTGATCGGCACCCAGTGGGGTGACGAAGGCAAGGGCAAGCTCGTCGACTGGCTCACCGAGTCGGTCCAGGGCGTGGTCCGCTTCCAGGGCGGGCACAACGCCGGCCACACTCTCGTGATCGGCGGGCGCAAGCAGGTGCTGCGGCTGATCCCCTCGGGCATGCTGCGCCCCGGCACCCGTTGCTACATCGGCAATGGCGTGGTGCTCTCGCCCGACGCGCTGCTCGCCGAGATCGCCGAGCTCGAGGCCGCTGGCGTGTCGGTGCGCGACCGCCTGCGGGTGAGCAATGCCTGCCCGCTGATCCTGCCCTACCATGTGGCCATCGATCAGGCCCGCGAGGCGCGCCGCGGCGATGCCAAGATCGGCACCACCGGCCGCGGCATCGGCCCGGCCTATGAAGACAAGGTTGCCCGCCGCGCCGTGCGGGTGCAGGACCTCTTCTCGCCGGCCCGCCTGCGCGAGCGGGTAGCCGAGGCGCTGGAGCTGCACAACTTCGTGCTCGAGCACCACCTGAAGGCCGCGCCGCTCTCGCCCGAGAAGGTGGCTGATGACGCGCTGGCCCTGGCCGAGCGGCTCGCGCCCATGGTGGCCGACGTGCCGCGCGAGCTCGCCGAGTCGATGGCCCGCGGCGAGAGCCTGCTCTTCGAGGGCGCGCAGGGCGCGCTGCTCGACGTCGACCATGGCACCTACCCCTATGTCACCAGCAGCAACTGCGTGGCCGGCGCGGCCGCTGCCGGCGCGGGCGTGGGTCCGCAGTCGCTGCACTACGTGCTGGGCATCACCAAGGCCTACACCACCCGGGTCGGCTCCGGCCCGTTCCCCACCGAGCTCTTCGACGACATGGGCCGCCACCTCGCCTCCCGCGGCAAGGAGTTCGGCGCTGTCACCGGCCGGCCGCGGCGCACCGGCTGGTTCGACGCGCCCGCGCTCAAGCGCTCCATCCAGCTCAACGGCGTGAGCGGCCTGTGCGTGACCAAGCTCGATGTGCTCGACGGCCTGCCGCTGGTGAAGCTGTGCGTGGGCTACCGCGCCAAGGGCACCGGCCCGGGCGCGCCTACCATTGACCTGCTGCCCTTCGGCGCCGATGCGGTCGAGCACCTCGAGCCGGTGTTCGAGGAGATGCCCGGCTGGAGCGGCACCACTGCCGGCGTGCGCGAATGGGACGCGCTGCCGCTCAATGCCCGGCGCTATCTCGAGCGCCTGTCGCAGGCGGTGAGCGCGCCCATCGACCTGGTCTCCACCGGCCCCGACCGCGACGAGACCATCCTGATCCGTCATCCCTTCGCCTGAGCGAAGCCCCGCAGTCCAACCCAGACCGGAAGCCCGCATGAAAGACCTGTATGTCTCCTGGGACGAGTACAACCGGCTGATCGAGAAGCTCGCCATCCGCATCTATGACTCGGCCTGGCAGTTCGATGCCATCGTGTGTCTGGCCCGCGGCGGCCTGCGCGTGGGCGACGTGCTCTCGCGGGTCTTCGATCGGCCGCTCGGCGTGCTGTTCACGAGCTCGTACCGCGAGAACGCCGGCACCACCCAGAGCCGTCTGGTGATTGCCGATCACATGTCGAGCGCCGCGCCGCTGCCGGGCAGCCGCTGGCTGCTCGCCGATGACCTGGTCGATTCGGGCGGCACGCTGGTGGAGGTCATCCCGGCGCTCAAGCAGCGCTTCTCGCAGGTGCAGGAAGTGCGCTCGGCAGTGGTGTGGCGCAAGGGTGCCTCGGTGGCCGAACCCGACTACTATGTCGAGTACCTGCCCACCAATCCGTGGATCCACCAGCCCTTCGAGGAGTACGACCACATGCGGCCGAGCGACCTCAAGACCCGCTGGGGCATGTGAGGCACGCCCACCAAAAGAAAAAGGCCTGCTTGCGCAGGCCTTTGGATTGGTGCCCAGAAGAGGACTCGAACCTCCACAGTGTTGCCACCGCTAGGACCTGAACCTAGTGCGTCTACCAATTCCGCCATCTGGGCTTTTCTGTGCCGGCGCGCGGACGGCCGAACAGAAGACGCGCAGTCTAATGTACGCACAGGATTTGTCAAATCGCTGCGGCTGCGCCGCAGCCCGATGCATCGCCCGCGGGCGTGTCCAGGAATGAAGCCATGACCGACCCCGCGTGGGTGCTCCCCACCCGCGACGACATCCTCGAGAGCCTGCGCATCGCTGACGCGCCGCTCACCCCGCAGGAGCTCGCGCTGCGCCTGGGCGTGCCGCCGGCGCACCAGGACGGGCTGTCACGCCGCCTGGCCGCCATGGAGCGTGACGGCCAGCTCATGCCCAACCGCAAGGGCGTACTGCTGATCGCCAGCAAGCTCGACCTGGTGCCTGGCCGGGTGCAGGGCCATCGCGACGGTTTCGGCTTCCTGATCCCGGATGCCGGCGGGCAGGACCTGTTCCTCAGCCCGCGCGAGATGCAGAAGGCCATGCATGGTGACCGCGTGCTGGTCAAGCGCGTGGGCTTCGACAACCGCGGCCGCCCCGAGGGCGCGATCATCGAGGTCACCGACCGCGCCCACCGGCGGCTGGTGGGGCGCTTTCTCTCGGAGCGCGGCGTGAGCATCGTCGTGCCCGAAGACCAGCGCATCAAGCATGACATCCTGATCCCGCCCGGCGATGCCGGCCCGGCCCGGCCGGGGCAGGTGGTCACCGTGGAGATCATCGATCCGCCGTCGGGTCATGGCGGGCCGATCGGCCGGGTCATCGAGGTGCTCGGCGAGATCGACGATCCCGGCATGGAGATCGAGATCGCGGTGCGCAAGTTCGACGTGCCGCACCAGTTCCCCCCTGAGACCCTGAGCGCTGCTGCCGCGCTGCCGGCGGCGGTGCGCGCCACCGACCTGCGGGGCCGGGTCGATCTGCGCGACGTGCCGCTGGTGACCATCGATGGCGAGGATGCGCGCGACTTCGACGACGCGGTCTACTGCGAGCCGCATGGCGAGGGCCGCAAGGCCGGCCACCGGTTGATCGTGGCGATCGCCGATGTCGCGCATTACGTTGGGGCCGGTGACGCGCTCGATCGCGAGGCGGTGCGCCGCTCCACCTCGGTGTACTTCCCGCGTCGGGTGATCCCGATGCTGCCCGAGAAGATCTCCAACGGGCTGTGCTCGCTCAACCCCGAGGTCGACCGTCTGGTGCTGGTCTGCGACATGGTGATCTCGGCCGCTGGCGAGATCCGCGCCTACCAGTTCTACGAGGCGGTGATGCACTCGGCGGCGCGGCTCACCTACGACGAGGTCTGGGGCATCCTCTCGGGCCGCGACGCGCAGGCCATCCGCCGGCGCGCGCCGCTGGTGACGCAGCTGCAGCACCTGCACGATCTGTTCCGCGTGCTGCTGCGCCAGCGCGAGTCGCGCGGCGCGGTCGAGTTCGACTCGGTGGAGACCCGCATCGTGTGCAACGAGGTGGGCCGCATCGAGCGCATCGTGGCCATGGTGCGCAACGATGCCCACCGGCTGATCGAGGAGTGCATGCTCGCGGCCAATGTCTGCGCGGCCGACTTCATGAAGCGCAGCCGCCACGCCGGGCTCTACCGGGTGCACGAGGGGCCCACGCCCGAGCGCCTGGCCAACCTGCGCGAGTTCCTGCGCACGGTGGGCCTGTCGCTGGGGGGCGGCGAGAGCCCCGCCCCGGCAGACTATGCCGAGCTCGCCGCGCTGGTGCGACCCCGCCCCGATGCGCTGCTGCTGCAGCAGATGATGCTGCGCTCCATGCAGCAGGCGATCTACTCGCCGCACAACAGCGGCCACTTCGGGCTGGCCTACGAGTCCTACGCGCATTTCACCTCGCCGATCCGCCGCTATCCCGACCTGCTCACCCACCGGGTGATCAAGGCGCTGCTGCGCGGCGGGCGCTACCTGCCGCGCCCGCCCGGGGCCGAAGACGAGGAGGTGCCCGAGCCGCGCGCCCGCCGTCGCGCCGACGCGCCGCATGTGGTCGAGCACTGGGAGCAGCACGGCATGCTGTGCTCGGCCAACGAGCGCCGCGCCGACGAGGCCTCGCGCGATGTGTCCGCCTGGCTCAAGAGCCAGTACATGCGCGAGCGGGTTGGCGAGCAGTTCGTGGGCCGCATCACCGGCGTGGCGCCCTTCGGCGTGTTCGTGACCCTGCTCGATCTCTTCGTCGAAGGCATGGTGCATGTCTCCGAGCTGGGCACCGAGTACTTCCAGTACAACGAGGCCGCCCACGAGCTGCGCGGCGAGCGCACCGGACGGCGTTTCAGGCTCACCGACGAGCTGCACGTGCAGGTCTCGCGGGTTGACCTCGAGGCGCGCCGCATCGAGTTCCGGCTGGTGCAGAAGGCGGGCTACAAGGAGGTGGTCGCGGCCGGCCGCTCGCCGGCGCCGCGCGAGGCTGCCGCGCCGCGCAAGGCCGCGCCCGCCAAGTCCGAGCGCATCGAGCTCGCCCGCAGTGCGCGCCTGGCGGCGCGCAAGGCCGCTGCCCGGCCGCCTGCGCCCGCGCCCGGCGGCAAGGCCGCCAAGCGGCGGCGGCGCAAATGAGCGTGGCCGACAGCGCGGGCTCGCTGCTCTGGGGCTTTCATGCCGTGGCCGCGCGCCTGGCCCGGGGGGGTGAAGGGCTGCTGGCGCTGCATGTCGCGCAGCGCCGCGGCGATGCCCGCATGCGCGAGCTGCTCGAGCGCGCCCGCGCGCTGGGCGTGCCGGTGGTGGCCGAGGACATGGCCCGCATCGAGGCGCTGTGTCCGGGGCGCCGGCACCAGGGCGTGGTGCTGCGCGCGCAGGCAGCCGCGCCGCTGGCCGAGAGCCTCGAGGCGGTCCTCGACGCGCAGGCCACCCCCTTGCTGCTGCTGCTCGATGGCGTGACCGATCCGCGCAACCTCGGTGCCTGCCTGCGGGTGGCCGACGGCGCCGGGGTGCATGCGGTGGTCGCGCCCAAGGACCATGCCTGCCCGCTCACCGAGGCCGCGGTGCAGACCGCCTCGGGCGCGGCCGAGAGCGTGCCCTACCTGATGGTGACCAACCTTGCGCGCACCATCGACGAATTGCAGGAGCGTGGCATCACCGTGATCGGCACCGCCGATGGCACCGACGCCACGGTGTTCGAGGCCGACATCCCGCCGGCGGTGGCCTGGGTGCTCGGCGCCGAGGGCAAGGGCCTGCGCCGCCTCACCCGCGAGCGCTGCGACACGCTGGTGAGCATCCCGATGGTGGGGCGGGTGTCGAGCCTGAACGTGTCGGTGGCCGCCGGCGTGGTGCTCTACGAGACCTTGCGTCGGCGTCTGGCGGGCGGCAGCGGGGCTCAGGGCCGCTGACGCTGGCGGTGCGCCCAGGGCGGCTGCGGGTGCGGGTCTGCCCACAGGCCGCGCCGCGCCGCGCGCGCCTCCCGCTCGGCGCGGGCGTACTCCTCGCGCTCCTGCGCGGTCTGGTCGGCGGCGTAACGGGTGAAGTGCCAGGCCAGCCCGGCCCGCACCATGGCCAGCGCCACATCCTGTCCGCCGGCGCGCACCCGCGCCACCTGCCGGCCGTAGGGGTCGGTCTTGAAGGGCTCCACCACCAGTCCGGGCGCGCCGAGCAGGCGAGTGAGGGCATCACGCGCCTCATCGGCGTGCGGCTGGTCTTTCTCCGGCGCGTCGATGCCGGCCACCCGCACCGCGATGCGCTCACCCCCGGGGCCGCGCAGCCAGAAGGAGTCGCCATCGGCGACCCCATCGAGCCGCGGCCGGCCCGGCGCCTCGGGCGCCTCGGCCTCCGGCAGGCGAGGGCCGCAGGCGGCCAGCGGCGCGAGGGCGAGCAGCGCGCAGGAAAAGCGCCGCCGCGCGGCCCGGCGCGGCGCGGGCGGCGAGGTGGAGAGGCTGAGCGAGCGGCCGGGGGAGAAGCCGGGGGAGGGCACGCGGGCTGGCATGCCGCGCAGCATAAGCCGCGGCAGTCGCAGCGCGCGCGCCCGCGGCTCGGCCTCCTGGTCAGGCCGGAAGGCTCATGGCGGGCTTGATCGGGCCGCATCGCCCGGCCCCGACGCCGACCGCGCCACGCCGAATCGCGCGAACAGCATCGGCATCAGCACCAGGGTGAGCAGGGTGGCGCTGACCAGGCCGCCGGTGACCACCACCGCCAGCGGGCGCTGGATCTCCGAGCCGGGGCCGGTGGCCAGCAGCAGCGGCACCATGCCCAGCGCGGTGATCGCGGCGGTCATGAGCACCGGCCGCAGCCGTCGCAGCGCACCCTCGCGCACGCTCTCGGCAAGTGGTCGGCCCTCGGCAAGCAGCTGGTTGAACTGGGTGATCATCACCAGCCCGTTGAGCACCGCGATGCCCAGCAGGGCGATGAAGCCCACCGAGGCTGGCACCGAGAGGTACTCGCCGCTCACTCGCAGCGCCAGCACGCCGCCCACCGCCGCGAAGGGCACGTTGGCCAGCACCAGCAGCGACTGACGCATCGACCCCAGGCTGAGCACCAGCAGCAGGAAGATCAGGCCGAGCGACACCGGCAGCACGATCGCCAGCCGCGCGGTGGCGCGCTGCTGGTTCTCGAACTGGCCGCCCCACAGCAGCCGCATGCCCGGCGCGAGCCGTTCCTCGCGCGCGACCAGCGCCTGGGCCTCCTGCACGAAGCCGGCGAGATCGCGCCCCTCGACCGCCACCTGCACCATCGCGAAACGGCTGGCGTTCTCGTGGTCGATGCGCACCGGTCCTTCGGTCTGCTCGAGCCGGGCGAGGCGGCCGATCGGCCAGGCATGGCCGTCGGGGGCGGTGAGCGAGAGCTCGCCGAAGGCCTGCGGCGAACCCCGGATGTCGTCGGCGCCGCGCAGCAGCAGCGGCACCCGCCGCCCGGACTCGAGCACCAGGCCCACCGGCTCGCCCTCGAGCTGGGCGCGCAGCCGGTCCTGCAGCGCATCCACCGTGAAGCCGGCCCGGCCGGCCGCGGCCCGGTCGATGCGCACCGACAGGTAGCGCAGGCCCTCGTGCCGCGCCGTCATGACATCGCGCGCGCCCGGCAGGGCCCGCAGCCGCTCGGCGATGCGCTGGGCGAGCGCCTGGTTGGCCGCCAGTTCGGGGCCGAAGACCTTCAGCGCGAGGTCACCCCGGCTGCCGGTGAGCATCTCGGACACCCGCATCTCGATCGGCTGGGTGAAGCCGTAGGCCACGCCCGGAAAGCGCTCCATCACGGCGCGGATCGCGTCCTGCAGCGCCTGCTTGTCGCCGCGCCAGCGATCGCGCGGGGCGAGCACCAGGAACAGGTCGGACTCGTTGAGTCCCATCGGGTCCAGGCCGAGGTCGTCGGAGCCCGCCCGCGCGACCGCGGCCGTGATCTCGGGCACCTCGGCGAGCAGCGCCTGCTGGATGCGCAGGTCGGTGGCGCCGCTTTCCTCCAGGCTGATCGAGGTGGACTTCTGCACCTGCACGATGAGGCTGCCCTCGTCGAGCGTGGGCATGAAGCTGCGGCCAATGGTGGGCAGGACCGCGGCTGCGCCCGCCAGCAGGCCCAGGGCCAGCACGAGCGCGGGCAGTGGCCGCGCCAGCACCGTGTCGAGCAGGCGGGCGTAGCCTGCGCGGCTGCGCGCCACCAGCCAGGGATCGGCATGCGCGCCCGGCCGCAGCAGCGCCACGCACAGCACCGGCACCAGCGTGAACGCCAGCGCGAGCGACCCGGCCAGCGCGAAGACGATGGTGAGCGCCACCGGGCTGAAGAGCTTGCCCTCCAGGCCCTCGAGGGTGAGCAGGGGCAGGAACACCACGGCGATGATCGCGATGCCGGCGACCACCGGCGTGGCCACCTGCGCCACCGCCTCCTTCACCACCGCGGCGCGAGCCGCCTGGGGCGCGGCCTGCGCCAGCCGGGTGGCGGCGTGCTCCACCACCACCACCGCGGCATCGACCAGCAGCCCGATGCCGATGGCCAGACCGCCCAGGCTCATGAGGTTGGCCGAGAGCCCGGCCCAGCGCATCAGCAGCATGGCGGCCAGGATCGACAGCGGCAGGCTGATCGCCACCACCAGCGCCGCGCGCAGGTTGCCCAGCAGCAGCACCAGCACCCCCAGCACCAGCACCACGGCCTCGCCGAGGGCGCGCGCCACGGTGCCCACCGCGCGGTCGATCAGCTCGGTGCGATCGAGAAACACCCGCAGCGTCATGCCCTCGGGCAGCGTGGGGGCGAGCTGGTTCAGGCGCTCGCGCACGCCGCGCACCACCTCGCGGGCATTGGCGCCGCGCAAGCCGAGCACCAGGCCCTGCACGGTCTCGCCGCGGCCGTCGGCGGTCACCGCGCCGTAGCGCGTGGCATTGCCCACGCGCACCGAGGCGAGGTCGGCGATGCGCACCGGCGCGCCGGGGCCGGCGCGCACCACCGTCTGGCGCAGATCCTCGGCCGTGCGCACGCTGCCTTCGATGCGCACCAGCAGCGCGTCCTCGCCGTCGACCAGCCGGCCCGCGCCGTCATTGCGGTTGTTCGCGATGATGGCCTGGCGCAGCGCATCGAGCGTGATGCCGCGGGCGTTGAGCAGCGCCGGGTCGGGCACCACCTCGAGGCTGCGCACCTCGCCGCCCAGCGCGTTGACATCGGCCACGCCCGGCAGGGTGCGCAGCGCCGGGCGGATCACCCAGTCGAGCACGGTGCGCCGCTCCTGCAGGCTGTGGCGATCGCTCTCCAGGGTGAACATCACCATCTCGCCCAGCGGCGTGGTGAGTGGCGCGAGGCCGCCCGATGCGCCCGGCGGCAACTCGCGCAGCAGCCCGCTCAGCCGCTCGGCCACCTGCTGACGCGCCCAGTAGACATCGGTGCCGTCATCGAAATCCACCGTGATGTCGGCGATGGCGTACTTGGAGACCGAGCGCACCAGACGCTTGTGGGGAATGCCGAGCATCTCGAGCTCGATCGGCGTGGTGATGCGCTGCTCGATCTCCTCGGGGGTCATGCCGGGCGCCTTGATGATCACCTTCACCTGTGTGGAGGAGACATCCGGGAACGCGTCGATCGGCAGCCCTTGCCAGGCGCTCCAGCCACCGCCGATCAGCGCCAGCGTGAAGGCGATCACCAGCAGCGGCTGGCGCAGCGACAGCCCGACCAGCCAGCCGCTCATGGCGCCGCCTCGGCGACCAGCGCCTTGAGCGCGGCGATCGCGCTCACCGCCACGCGGTCCTGCGGGGCAAGGGCCGCCTCGACCATGGCCGACTCGTCATCGCGGCCGTGCACCGTGACCGGCACCGCGTTCACCCCGCCGGGCCGCATCACGAAGACCAGATCGCGCCCGCCCAGGCGCGCCAGCGCGGCCAGCGGGACCCGCCATGCGGCCTGTCGCGGCAGGCTCAGGCTCAGTCTGGCCTGCAGCAGCTCGCCGGGCCGCACGCGGGCCGCGCCCTGTTCGATGAGGGCGCGCACGCTCACGGTCTGGCCCGCGCCCACTGCCGCGCCTACGGCGATCACGCGGGCCCGCAGCTCGCGTTCGGGCCAGCTCACGCGCTGGCCGGGCGCGATCTGCGCCGCGCGTTCGGGCGTGGCCTGCAGCTCCAGCCACAGCTCGCCGAGCTGGGCCAGCCGCAGCAGCGGCGCCGCGGCCTCCAGGCGCTCGCCGCGGGCGGCCAGGGTCTCGAGCACCACGCCGGCCACGGGTGCGGCCACGCTGGCCATGCCGCCGCCCGGCTGGGCCGGCGCATCGGGCGCCACGCCGGCCAGACGCAGCTGGCCGCGCCGCTCCTCGAGCAGCGCCTGCGCCTCCTGCAGCCGGGTGCGGGTGGCGATCAGCCGTGCCTGCGCGATGACGCCCTCGTCATGCAGACGCTGATCGCGGCTGAGCGCGTCGGCGGCCAGCGCGTGCTGGGCGTGCGCGGCGGTGTAGGAGCGTTGCAGCTCCAGGAGCGCCGGGCTGCTCAGGCGCGCCAGCACCTCGCCGGCCCGCACCCGGTCGCCCACCGACACCGTGAGCTCGGTGAGCAGGCCGGCCAGAGGGGTGGCCACCACCATCTGGCGCGCGGGCGGCACCACCACGCTGCCCGGCAGGCTGATCACCGGCTCGCGGGCGGGAGCCACGGGCGCATGGCGCAGGCCCAGCGCCGCCTGCTGCACGGCGTCCAGGGCGATCAGCCGCGGTTCGGCCGCGAGGCAGGGCAGGGCGATGGCCAGCAGCGGCCCCATCAGGTATCGGAGAGGGAATCGGACCATGGCAGCGATCTCCGCGCGCCCGCAGTCAGGGCGCGCACCGCGTCTGAGAGCCGGCCCGTGCGCGAGCGCGGGCCGGACCGGGCTTCAGGCGGGCTGGGCGGGTGGCGCGTGCGGTTGCCCCGGGCGGCCTGGCGCGTGACGAGGCGAGGGTCGCAGCGACGTCAGCTCGCGGCGCAGCGTGATGCAGGGCGCGGCGCCGTGCCGGGGGGCCGCCGGGGCGAGCCTGGCGGGGGCGAGGTCGGCATCGGCGCACAACGGCAGACCTCGGCCGGCGGGAAGCCCGGTGCCGGGACCGATCTCGGCGGATTCGGGGCCGTGCGGGCTGTGCCGGAACTCGCGCTCGAGCGCCTCGGGCGCGCTCGGGTCGTGGGGCATGCCCGCCAGCATCGGCGCGCCGGTGTGCAGATGCCAGCCCAGGGTCTGCGCCGGGCCCTCGTGCGCGTGCAGGAAGGGCCAGATCAGTTGCGCCCAGGCCAGCAGCACCAGGAGCGCGGCCACGCCAAAGCCCCGGCTCGGCCTGCTGCTGTGCGGGTGTCGGTCGGGGCTCATGGCACCATTCTAGTCTTGCGTCTGTTGCAACCGCCTTGCGCTGTCCCTGCTCCGGAGTCGATCCATGTCAGACCCATCGTCCATTCCTCCCCGCGTCGGCCCGCTCACCGGTGCCGATGACAAGCCCCGTTCGCCGCGCCGGCGCGAACTGGCGCTGGGCCTGCCCGCGGCCGCCGCCCTGGCCGCGCTGCCCGCGGCGCCGGCGCGCGCCCAGGCGGGCTACCCGAACAAGCCCATCCGCATGCTGGTGGGCTACACCCCGGGCGGCTTCACCGACAACATGGCGCGCGCGGTGGGCGAGCCCCTGGCGCGGGCCCTGGGCCAGCCGGTGCTCTTCGACTACAAGCCGGGCGCCAACAGCATGATCGCGGTCGAGATGATGGCCCGCTCGGCGCCCGACGGTTACACGCTCACCACCGTCATCGCCGCGCACTCGGCCAATCCCTCGCTGTACGCCAAGATGGCCTTCGATGCGGTCAACGACGTGGCGCCGGTGGCGCTGAGCGGCGTGGCGCCGCTCATCCTGGCCGCCAACACCGCCTTTCCGCCCAACAACGCGGCCGAGCTCATCGCCTACGTGAAGGCCCGACCGGGCCAGTTCAACTTCGGCTCCAGCGGGATCGGCGCGGCCGCGCACCTGGCCATGGAGCAGTTCATGGCCACGCACGGCCTGAAGATGCAGCTCGTGCCCTACAAGGGCACGCAGCCCGCGCTCACCGATCTCATCGGTGGCCAGATCCAGCTGCTCTTCGACGTGCCCCTGGCCATGGTCCCGCAGGCCAAGGCAGGCAAGATCAAGCTGCTGGGCATGAGCAGCGAGAAGCGGCTGCCGGGCTACCCCGACATCCCCACCTTCGGCGAGAGCGGTGTGCCCTTCATTGCCAACACCTGGGCGATGATTCTCGCGCCGGCCAAGACGCCGCGCGAGATCGTCAACCGGCTCAACGCCGAGGTGAACCGCATCCTGGCCTCCCCCGCGGTGCGCGAGAAGCTCGAGGCCACTGGCGTGGTGCCGGGCTCGGGCAGCCCTGAAGACACGGCTGCCTTCCTCAACGCCGAGGTGGCGCGCAACGCCCGGGTGATCAAGGCCGCCGGCATCAAGCTCGAGGGTTGAGCTTGCGCCGGCGCCGGGCCGGCGTGTTCAGATGACGCTGTCGGCCCGCATGGCGGCCACTTCCTCGGCGGTGAAACCCAGCTCGGCGAGCACCGCCTCGGTGTGCTCGCCCAGCGCCGGGACCGGGTCCATGCGGGCCTCGTAGGCATCCGACACGCCGGGCGGCAGCCAGCTGGTGATCGGCCCGGCCGGCGATCCGATGGTGCGCAGCCGATCGCGGGCGAGGTTCTGCGGGTGCTGCCAGAACTCGCCCGGCGTGTTGATGCGGCCGGTGGCGATGTTGGCCTGCGCCAGGCGCTTCTCCAGGCCCGCGGTGTCAAGTTGCGCGAAGCACTCGCTGATGATCGCCTCGAGCGCCGCGCGGTTGGCGGTGCGCGCCAGGTTGCTGGCAAAGCGCGGATCGGTGGCCAGTTCGGGGCGGCGCAAGGCCTTCTCGCAGAAGACCACCCATTCGCGCTCGTTCTGCACGCCCATCATCACCTGCCCGCCGTCGCCGGCGGCAAAGGGGCCGTAGGGCACCACGCTGGGATGGAAGGCCCCGGTGCGCGGTGCCGGCGGCTGGCCTTCATAGGTGTAGTAGATGGGGTTGCCGATCAGCTCGGTGAGCGCCTCGTACATCGACAGGTCGATGTGGCTGCCCTGGCCGGTGCGCTCGCGCAGCAGCAGCGCCGCCATGATGCTCGCGTAGGCGTAGAGGCCGGCGCCGATGTCGGCCGAGGAGAAGCCGGTGCGGGCGATGGCATCGGGCGTGCCGGTGACCGAGAGCAGGCCCGACTCGGCCTGGATCATCATGTCGTAGGCCTTGTGATCGCGGTAGGGGCCGTTGACGCCGTAGCCGGAGATGTCGCAGGTGATCAGCCTGGGATTGAGCGCGCCCAGCGCCTCGCGGCCGAAGCCCAGGCGCTCGACCGCGCCCGGCGCGAGGTTCTGCACCAGCACGTCGGCGCGCGCCAGCAGCCGGCGCAGCGCCTCGTTGCCCAGTGGCGCCTTGACGTCGAGCGTGAGGCTCTCCTTGGAGCGGTTGCCCCACACGAAGTACGAGGACATGCCCTTCACGCGCTGGTCGTAGCGGCGGGCGAAGTCGCCCTCGCCCGGGCGCTCGATCTTGATGACCCGCGCGCCCTGGTCGGCCAGATGACGGGTGCACACCGGCGCGGCCACCGCGTGCTCGAGGGCGACCACCAGGATGCCCTCGAGGGGGCGCGGACGCGCCGCCTTGCCGGCCGCGGCCATCAGAAGGACCTCGGCATGCCGAGCACATGCTCGGCCACGTAGGAGAGGATCAGGTTGGTGGAGATGGGCGCCACCTGGTACAGGCGGGTCTCGCGGAACTTGCGCTCGACGTCGTACTCGCAGGCGAAGCCGAAGCCGCCGTGGGTCTGGATGCAGTTGTTGGCGGCCTCGAACGAGGCCTTGGCCGCGAGGTACTTGGCCATGTTGGCCTCGGCGCCGCAGGGCTGGCCGGCGTCGAACAGGTCGCAGGCCCGGAAGCGCATGAGGTTGGCGGCCTCGATCTCGATGTAGTCGGCCGCGATCGGGAACTGCACGCCCTGGTTGCGGCCGATCGGCCGCCCGAAGACCACGCGCTCGTTGGCGTACTTGCGCGCCCGGTCGACGAACCAGTAGCCGTCGCCGATGCACTCGGCGGCGATCAGGGTGCGCTCGGCGTTCAGGCCGTCGAGGATGTACTTGAAGCCCTTGCCTTCCTCGCCGATGAGGTTCTCGACCGGGATCTCGAGGTTGTCGAAGAAGATCTCGTTGGTCTCGTGGTTGACCATGTTCGGGATCGGCCGCACCGTCATGCCCTTGCCGATCGACTGGTGCAGGTCGACGATGAAGATCGACATGCCGTCGGACTTGCGCGCCACCTGGTCCAGCGGCGTGGTGCGCGCCAGCAGGATCATCAGGTCGGAGTGCTGGATGCGCGAGATCCAGACCTTCTGGCCGTTGACCACGTAGTGATCGCCGCGGCGCTGCGCCACGGTCTTGAGGTTGGTGGTGTCGGTGCCGGTGGTGGGCTCGGTGACGCCCATGGACTGCAGGCGCAGCCGGCCGCTGGCGATGTCGGGCAGGTAGCGGCGCTTCTGCTCGGGCGAGCCATGGCGCAGCAGGGTGCCCATGTTGTACATCTGGCCATGGCAGGCGCCGGCATTGCCGCCGCAGCGGTTGACCTCCTCCATGATGACCGAGGCCTCGGACAGCCCGAGACCGGCGCCGCCGTATTCCTGCGGGATGAGCGCGGCCAGCCAGCCGGCGCTGGTGAGCGCATCGACGAAGGCCTCGGGATAGGCCCGATCGTGGTCGATCTTCTGCCAGTAGGCGGAGTCGAACTGGTTGCACACCGCGCGCACGCCGTCGCGGATATCGGGATGAATGCTGTCCAGGGGCGCCATCGGATGTGTATGCTTTCGAGCGGTTGTTCAGAGGCGGGGATTATCCGCCATCGCTGCGTGAACCGGGGAATCCCTTGACCGACCTCCATTCCATCCGGGTGCTCGACCTGACCCGCGTGGTCTCCGGCCCCTGGTGCACCCAGGTGCTGGCCGACCTCGGCGCCGAGGTCATCAAGATCGAGCGGCCCGGTCAGGGCGACGACACCCGGCGCATCGGCCCGCCGCTGGTGGGCGCCGATGGCCAGCCCACCGGCGAGGCCGCCTACTACCTCGCCTGCAACCGCAACAAGCGCTCCATCACCGTCGACATCGCCACCGCGCAGGGGGCGGCGCTGGTGCGCGAGCTCGCCGCGGTCAGCGACGTGGTGGTCGAGAACTACAAGGTCGGCAACCTCGAGCGCTTCGGCCTGCACAGCGAGGCGCTGCGCGCGATCAACCCGCGGCTGGTCTACTGCTCGATCACCGGCTTCGGCCCCGACGGCCCGAGCGCGCCGATGCCCGCCTATGACTTCGTGCTGCAGGGCCTCACCGGCATCATGAGCACCTGCGGCCGCGGCGACGACATGCCCGGTGGCGAGCCCATGCGCACCGCCGTGCCGCTCACCGATCAGGTCACCGGCCTGTATGCCGCGGTGGCCATCCTGGGCGCGCTGCTGCAGCGGGGCATCACCGGGCAGGGCCGGCACATCGACATGGCCATGATCGACTGCGCCGCGGCCATCGCCTCGCCGCTGTCCACCGGCTGGGCCATCACCGGGCGGCAGGCGCCGCGGGTGGGCAACGACAACCCCATCGCCGCGCCCTCGGGGGTCTTCCCCGCGGCCGACGGCCGGCTGATCATCGCCTCGGGCAACGACACCCAGTTCGCCGGCGTGTGCCGCGCGCTGGGCCTGTCGGCGCTGCTGGCCGATCCGCGCGCGGCCACCAATCCGCTGCGGGTCGCCCATCGCGAGCTGGTCCATGGCGCGGTCGCAGAGGCGACCCGCGTCCGTTCCATGGCCGACATCATGGCTGCGCTGCAGGCCGAGGGCGTGCCCTGCGGCCCCATCAATGACTTTGCCGCCTTCTTCACCGAGCCGCAGGCGGTGCACCGCGGCGCGCTGCGGCAGGTGCCGCACCCGGCCGGCGTGCCGGTGCCGCTGGTGCGCAGTCCGCTCGATCAGGCCGCGGCGCCCGCGCCGCTCACCGTGCCGCCGCGCCTGGGCGAGCACACCGACGCCGTGCTCGGCTCCCTGCTCGGCCTGTCGGCCGGGCGGCTCGCGCAGCTGCGCACAGAGCAGGTCATCTGAGCCGCGCGTCGCGCGTCCCGCTGCACCTTCTCCCATCCACCCGACCCCATCCACCCGACGAGATCTGCCATGAACCAATCCGTCTCTGCCGCCTTGCTGCAGGGTGTCGATGCCCAGGCCCTGGCCACCGGTCGCCTCGAGGTCGCCGCGGCGCTGCGCTGGTCGGCGCGCCTGGGCCTGAACGAAGGCGTGTGCAACCACTACAGCCTCGAGCTCGCCCCCGACCGCTACCTCATCAACCCGCAGGGCCTGCACTGGAGCGAGGTGCGCCCGGCCGATGTCCTGCTCATCGACGGCGCCGGCCGGGTGCTCGACGGGCCCCATCCGCTCGAGCCCACGGCCTTCTTCATCCACAGCTGGATCCATCGCCTCAACCCGCATGCGCGGGCGGTGCTGCACACCCACATGCCCTACGCCACCGCGCTCACGCTGGTGCAGGGCGGGCGGCTTGCCTGGTGCAACCAGAACACGCTGCGCTTTCATGGCCGGGTGGCCTACGATGACGCCTACAACGGCCTCGCGCTCGATGACACCGAGGGCCGGCGCATCGCCTCGGGTCTGAACGGTGCCGACGTGCTGTTCATGGCCAGCCACGGCGTCACGGTGGTGGGCCGCAGCATCGCGTGGGCCTTCGATGACCTCTACTACCTCGAGCGCGCCTGCATGCATCAGGTGCTCGCGGTGCAGGCCGCCGCCGGCCGGCCGCTGCGCGAGATCCCCGAGGCGATCTGCGCGCGCACCGCCGCGCAGATCGCCGGCGAGCGCCAGCAGAGCGACCTGTTCATGCAGGCGGTCATCCGCATGCTCGACCGCGACGAGCCGGGCTGGCGCTGAGCCGCGCCGATCCGTCTGGCCGGGCGCCCGGTGCCCGCGCCAGGCCAGTCTTTCCGATCTTTCCTCCAGGAGACATTCCATGCAGATCAACTTCAACGGCAAGCGGGTGGTGGTGGCCGGCGGCAGCCGCGGCATCGGTCGCGCCATCGCCCTGGGCTTTGCCCAGGCCGGCGCGGCGGTGTCCATCTGCGCGCGCGGCGAGGCCGCGCTGCGCGAGACCGAGCGCGAGCTCGCCGCCTTCGGTCACCCCGTGCATGCCGCGGTGTGCGACCTCGCCGATGGCGACGCGGTGCGCGGCTATGTGACTTCGGCCGCGGCAGCGCTCGGCGGCATCGATGCGCTGGTCAACAACGCCTCGGGCTTCGGCCGCAGCGACGACGAAGCCGGCTGGGAAGCCAGCATCTCGGTCGACCTCATGGCCACCGTGCGCGCCTCGCACACCGCACTGCCGCATCTGCTCGCCTCGCGCGGCAGCATGGTCCACATCTCCTCCATCTCGGGGCTCGCGCCCTCGGTGCGCACGCCGCCCTATGGCGCGGTCAAGGCCGCGCTCATCCAGTACACCCTCACCCAGGCCGCTGCGCTGGCTGCCAAGGGGGTGCGGGTGAACTGCGTGGCGCCGGGCTCCATCGAGTTCCCGGGCGGTGTCTGGGACCAGGCCCGTCAGCACAATCCGGCCCTCTACAAGGGCATCCTCGCCAGCATCCCGTCGGGCCGCATGGGCACGGCCGAGGAAGTGGCCAATGTGGTCATGTTCCTGTGCAGCGACGCCGCCCGCTGGGTCACCGGCCAGACCATCGCGGTCGACGGCGGGCAGATGCTCAGCTGAACGGCCCCCGCGCCTTCGCTCGCCCCCGATGCGGCTGCTGCTGGTCGAAGACGACCGCATGGTGGGCGAGGCGCTGCGCGCGGCGCTGCGCCTGGAGGGCCATGCGGTGGACTGGGTGCGTGATCTGGCTGCCGCCCGCGCCGCGCTTGCCGGCGAGCCCTTCGAGCTCATCCTGCTCGATCGCGGGCTGCCGCAGGGCGGACCGGGGCCGCGTCAGGCCGATCGCGCCGACGGGCTCTCGCTGCTGCGCGAGCTTCGCGATCGCGGCGATGACACGCCGGTGATCGTGCTCACCGCCCGCGACGAACAGCTCGAGCGGGTGGGCGGCCTGGATGCCGGCGCCGACGACTACCTGGTCAAGCCCTTCGATCTCGACGAGCTCGCCGCGCGCATCCGCGCGGTGGCGCGGCGACACGCCGGCGTGGGTCGCGCTCGGCTGTCCTGCGGGCCGGTCAGTCTCGATCCGGGCACCCGCCAGGTGAGCCTGCAGGGTCGTCCGGTGGCGCTGTCGGCGCGCGAGTTCGCGGTGCTCGAGGCGCTGATGCGGCGGCCGGGGGCGATGCTCTCGCGCAGCCAGCTCGAAGACCGGCTCTACGGCTGGGGCGAGGCCATCGAGAGCAATGCGGTGTCGGTGTACGTGCATCAGCTGCGTCGCAAGCTCGGCGCCGGGTTCATCGTGACGGTGCGCGGCCTGGGCTACGCGGTGTCGGCCGACGGCGCGCGCGGACTCAAGGGCGCGAGCGGCCCCGAGGGCGCAGGCGGTCCCGAGGGCGCATGAACTCCATCCGGCTGCGCCTGCTGCTGGCGCTCGCGGCGCTGCTGGCTGCCGCCGCCGCGATCATGGCCGCGGTCACCTGGCGCAGCGTGCTGACCGAGACCGAGGCGCTGTTCGACTACCAGCTGCGCCAGATGGCCCTGTCGCTGCGCGATCAGGGCGCGATCGATGCGCCGCAGGCCGAGGTGCTCTCCGACAGCGAACTCGAGGTGGTGATCCAGATCTGGACCATCGACGGTCGCGCGGTCTACGCCTCGCGCGCGCCGGCCGCGTTGCCGGGCCGCGCCCCCCCGGGCTTTGCCGATCAGCGGGTTGGCGTCGAGACCTGGCGCAGCTTCAGCGTGGTGACGCAGCAGCGGGTGATCCAGGTGGCGCAGCCGCTGCCGGTGCGCCGCCGGCTGGCCACCGATGCGGCGCTGCGCAGCATCGCGCCGCTCGCAGCGCTCGCGCCCCTGCTGGTGCTGGCCGGCTGGTGGCTGGCGGGCGCCACGCTGCGGCCGCTCAACCGCGTGGCCCGCGAGGTGCGCGCCCGCGACGCCGGCTCGCTCGAACCCCTGCCGGCCGGTGGCCTGCCCGAGGAGCTGGCGCCGCTGGTGCAGGCGCTCAACGCGCTGCTGGCGCGGTTGGGCCAGTCTTTGAGCCTGCAGCGCGAGTTCATCGCCGATGCCGCGCACGAGCTGCGCACGCCACTGACGGCGTTGCGCCTGCAGTTGCAGCTGCTGCAGCGCGCCGGTGATGCGGGCGCGCGTGATGCGGCGCTGGCCTCGCTCACCGAGGGGATCGATCGGGCCACCCGGCTGGTGGAGCAGCTGCTCGCGCTGGCCCGTGCCGAGCGCGGCGCGCCCATTGCCGCGCGCGAGCGTCTGCGTCTGGCCGAGCCGGTGGGCCGCGCGCTGGCGCTGCTCGCGCCGCTGGCCGCCGAGCGTGGCAGCACCATTGAGACCGAAGTGGCGGAGGCGCCGCTCATCGTGGGGGCCCCCGACGAGATCCTGGCGCTCGCGCGCAATCTCATCGAGAACGCGCTGCGCCACACGCCACGGGGCACGCGGGTGCGGGTGCAGGTGGGCAGTGGCACCGCCGGGGCCGAGCTGGTGATCGACGACGCAGGCCCGGGCATCGCGCCGGCCGAACGCGAACGGGCCTTCGATCGCTTCTGGCGGCGCAGCGGTGAGGACAGCCCCGGCAGCGGCCTGGGGCTGGCGATCGCGCGCGGCATCGCGCAGCGGCACGGGGCCAGCCTGAGCCTGCTCGATTCGCCGCTGGGCGGGTTGCGGGTGCGGGTGGGGTTTCCGGCGGCCGCTGACTGAGCGGGCGCAGCCCTTAACCCTCACCTAACCATCCCCTCATCGACGACTAATCGACGACCGGCACTGTTCGCCTGGCGCGAATCCCGCGCGCATCGAACAAGGAGCCTTCATGCCCAACAAGACCCTGAGAGCCGCGCTGGTGGCCGCTGGCATCCTGGCTGCCGGCACCTCGGCGGCGCTGCTGACGTCGTCGCATGCCGCCCCCGCCCGGTCCGCCGCAGCCGCCGTTGCCCCCGCAGCACCTGCCGTCCCGGCAGCGCCCGCAGTCGCCCCGGTCCCCTCGGCACCGGCGCTGCTGTCGCGCCCCGACTACCGCGCCATCGTGCGTCAGGCCGGTCCGGCGGTGGTCGGCGTGATGGTGGAGGGCGAGCGCGCGGCCGATGACGAGGCAGCCGCGGCCGACGCCGATCCGCGCGCCGAGTCCCTGCCGCCCTTCTTTCGTGCTCTGCCGGGCTTCGGCAAACGCGGCGCGCCGCCGAGCGAGCCCTTTCGCGGCCAGGGATCGGGCTTCATCGTGAGCGAGGACGGCCTGGTGCTCACCAACGCGCATGTGGTGCGTGACGCCCGCCAGGTGGTGGTGCGCCTGGCCGACCGGCGCGAACTGAGCGCGCAGGTGCTCGGCGCCGATCCGGTCACTGACGTGGCCGTGTTGCGGGTGACGGCCCGCGGCCTGCCCACGGTGCGTCTGGGTGACCCGCGGGGCCTGGAAGTGGGCGACCCCGTGCTGGCCATCGGCGCGCCCTATGGCCTGGAGCACAGCGCCACCCAGGGCATCGTGAGCGCGAAGGGCCGCTCGCTGCCCGGCGATTCGGTCGTGCCCTTCATCCAGACCGACGCGGCGGTGAACCCCGGCAATTCCGGCGGGCCGCTGTTCGATGGCAGCGGCGCGGTGATCGGCATCAACGCGCAGATCTTCTCGCGCTCGGGCGGCTTCCAGGGCCTGAGCTTCGCGATCCCGATCGATGTCGCGCTCAAGGTGAAGGATCAGATCCTGGCCACCGGCAAGGCGCAGCATGCGCGCCTGGGCGTGGCCGCGCAGGACCTCGACCAGACGCTGGCCCGCTCCTTCGGCCTGGCCACGCCCTCGGGCGCGCTGATCTCGCAGGTGCTGCCGGGCAGCGCTGCCGCAGCGGCCGGTCTGAAGCCGGGCGATGTGATCACCGCGGTTGGCGGGCAAGCGGTGCAGCGCTCGGGCAACCTGTCCAGCCTCATCGGGCTGGCCAATCCCGGCGAGCGGGTGACGCTCACGGTGTGGCGCGACCGCGCGGCGCGCGAGTTGCCGGTGACGCTGGGCAGCGCCCCCACCGCGCAGGCGGCCAGCCCGGGCGCTCCCGCGGCCGATGGCGGCCGGCTGGGCCTCGCCCTGCGTGAACCCGGCGCGGCCGAGCGCGCCCGCCTGGGCCTGTCGCAAGGCCTGGTCATCGAGCAGGTGAGTGGCGCGGCGGCGCGCGCCGGCCTCCGGCCGGGTGATGCGCTGCTGATGATCGAGGGCCAGTCGGTGCAGTCGGTGGCCCAGGCGCGGCGGCTGATCCAGGCCGCGCCGGATGGCGTGGCGGTGCTCATCCAGCGCGAGGAGGGCCGCTTCTTCGTCGGGCTCAGGCCCGCGGCTAGAATAGGCTGATGGATGCCTACCTACTCGACTGGGCGAACCTGCTCGTCCGCTGGCTGCATCTGATCGCGGGTGTTGCCTGGATCGGATCGTCGTTCTACTTCGTCTGGCTCGACAACCACCTCACCGCGCCCGCCCGGCCTGGCGACACCGCCCGCGGCGTGCACGGTGAGCTCTGGTCGGTGCACGGTGGGGGCTTCTATCACAGCCAGAAGTACCTCACCGGGCCGCGCGATGAGCCGCTCACCGAGAACCTGCACTGGTTCAAGTGGGAGGCCTACACCACCTGGCTCTCGGGCATGGGCCTGCTCGCGGTGGTCTACTGGTTCGGCGCGTCCACGTATCTCATCGACCGGTCGGTGATGCCGCTGTCGGTGCCGGTGGCCATCGCGCTCTCCATCGCGGTGATCGTCGGCGGCTGGCTGGTCTACAACACGCTGTGCCGCCTGCTCAAGGACCAGGACACGCTGCTCGCGGCGCTGCTCTTCATGTTCGTGGTGGCGGTGGCCTGGGGCCTGTCGCAGGTGTTCAGCGCGCGCGCGGCCTATCTGCATGTGGGCGCCATGCTCGGCACGCTGATGGTGGCCAACGTGGCCATGATCATCATCCCCGGGCAGCGCCGCATGCTGGCGCAGATCCGCGCGGGCCAGACGCCCGATCCCGAACCGGGTCGGCAGGGCAAGCTGCGCTCCAGCCACAACACCTACTTCACGCTGCCGGTGCTGTTCATCATGATCAGCAACCACTATCCCTTCACCTACAGCCACCGTCATGGCTGGCTGGTGCTGGCGGTCATCATGCTGGCCGGGGTGCTGATCCGGCAGTTCTTCGTGCTGAGGCACAAGGGCATCGTCAAGCCCTGGCTGCCGGCGGTGGCGGTGCTGCTGCTGGTGGGGCTGGCCGCGGCCATCGCGCCTCCCGCGCGTCCGCCGGCACCGTCAGCGGCCACAGCGCCCGCGGCCGGCGCGGCCACGGCGCCCGCCGCTGTCGCTGCGGCATCTGCCGACCTGGGCATCGAGGCGATCATGGCCCGTCGCTGCGTCTCCTGTCACGCCGCGCAGCCCACCCAGGCCGGCTTCGCGCAGGCGCCCAAGGGCGTGATGCTCGAGACCGCCGAGCAGCGCCTGCAGCACGCCGCCAAGATCGCCGAGACCGTGGCCAGCCGCTACATGCCGATCGGCAACCTCACTGGCATGACCGACGCCGAGCGTGCCGCGGTGGCCGACTGGCACGCGAAGCTGCCTCGCTGAGGCGGCGCCTGAGGCCCCCGGGAAACGGGTTTTCTCAGGGGCCGATTCGATTCAGCAGCTGCGCCGCCACCGCCACCGCGATCACCGCCGGTTCGCGGCCGCTCACGCCCGGCAGGCCGATCGGGCAGCGCAGTTCGGCCGCCCGCGCGGGTGCCATGCCGCGCGAGCGCAGCCGCCGGCCGAAGGTGACGGCCTTGGTCTGCGAGCCGATCACGCCCACCTGCGCGAAGCGCCCCGCGGACAGCGCTGCCTCGCACAGATCGAAGTCCAGCGCGTGGCTGTGGGTCATGATGAGCACGTGGCAGCCATCCGGCAGGCCGCGCAGTTCGGCCACCGCCTCGGCTTCCGGGCAGGCCACCAGCGTGCCCATGGGTGGGGCAAGCTCGGTGCCGCCCGGCATGGGGGCGCCCTGGTCGTTGGCGGGCAAGGGGTCGAACCAGTGCAGGCGCACCGGCAGCGTGGCCAGCAGCGCGGCGAGCGCTCGCCCGACGTGGCCTGCGCCGAACACCGCCACGCTCAGCCGAGTGGGCGCCGGCGGCCACTGCGCCACCCGCGTGGCGTCCAGCCAGCGGTAGCTCAGCCAGACCACCCCGCCGCAGCACTGGCCCAGGCTCGGGCCGAGGGCGTGACGCTGCGTATCCGGCAGGGCCGGATCCGTCGCTTCGGCCAGCGCGGCACGGGCCGTCCTGATGGCCAGCCACTCCAGGTGCCCGCCGCCGATGGTGCCTGCGGTGGCGTGTGCCGCCACCAGCAGACGCGTGCCGGCTTCGCGTGGCGCCGAGCCTTCAACCCGCGTGATCTCCACCACCACCGCGGCCCGACCCTCGGCGAGCCACTGGGCAGCGGTGTCACGCAGCGGGTTCATGACCCGCGTTGGCCGAGCGCGCGCAGCAGCGACATCGGCGTGCAGGGCGCGTCCACGCGCGGCACGCCGCCGGTGTGCGCGGCCACCGCGTCGCGCAGCGCCTCGTAGACCGAGATGGCGAGCATGAAGGGCGGCTCGCCCACCGCCTTGGAGCGCAGCACGGTGTCTTCCCGGTTGGGCTGTGGCCACAGCCGCACCGTCAGGTGCTCGGGCAGGTCGCCGCTGGTGGGGATCTTGTAGGTGGAGGGGGCGTGCGTGCGCAGCCGGCCTTCGGCGTCCCAGACCAGTTCCTCGCTGGTGAGCCAGCCCATGCCCTGCACGAAACCGCCCTCGATCTGCCCGAGGTCGATCGCGGGATTGATGCTGGTGCCCGCGTCGTGGAGGATGTCCACCGCCAGCACCCGGCTCTCGCCGGTGCGCACATCGAGCGCCACCTCGGTGCAGGCCGCGCCGTAGGCGAAATAGAAGAAGGGCCGGCCGCTGAAGCTCGCCTTGTCGAAGTGGATCTTCGGGGTCTGGTAGAAGCCGTCGGACCAGAGCTGGATGCGCGCGGTGTAGGCGTCTTGCACCAGGGCCTCGAAGGACTGGCGGCCGGCGGGGCTGATCAGCTCGCCGCGGTGCAGTCGCACCTGCGCCACCGCCACGCCCTCGCGCGCGGCCGCGAAGGCGAGCAGGCGATCGCGGATGGCCACCGCCGCGCTCTGGGCGGCGCGGCCGTTGAGGTCGGTGCCGCTGGAGGCCGCGGTGGCCGAGGCATTGGGCACGCGGTCGGTGTCGCTCGCGGTGATGCGCACCCGTGCCAGCGGCAGCCCGAGCTCGTCAGCCACGATCTGGCAGATCTTGGTGTGCAGCCCCTGGCCCATCTCGGTGCCGCCGTGGTTCACCAGCACCGAGCCGTCGGTGTAGACCGACACCACCGCGCCGGCCTGGTTGAACTGGGTGGCGTTGAAGGAGATGCCGAACTTCACCGGCGTGAGCGCCAGCCCGCGCTTGAGCAGGGGGTGGGCCGCGTTCCAGGCGGCGATCGCGGCGCGGCGCTCGGCGTAGCGGCAGTCGCGCGCGAGCTCGGCGATCAGCTCGGGCGCGATGTTGTCCTCCACCGTCATGCCGTACTGCGTGGTGTTGCGCGGTGCCTCGCCGTAGAGGTTGCGCTGGCGCACCCCGAGCGGATCGAGGCCGAGGTGGCGGGCGATGTCGCCGAGCACGGCCTCGATGAGGATCATGCCCTGCGGGCCGCCGAAGCCGCGAAAGGCGGTGTTCGACTGCGTGTTGGTGCGGCAGCGCACCGACTCCACCTCGAGGTGCTCGAGGAAGTAGGCGTTGTCGATGTGGCTGAGCGCGCGATCGTTGACGGGCCCCGACAGATCGGCGCTGAAGCCGCACTGGCTGGCCATGAACAGGCGCAGCGCCCGCAGCCGGCCATCGGCCTCGAAGCCGGCGGTGTAGCGGTACAGGAAGTTGTGCCGCTTGCCGGTGATCATGAAGTCGTCGTCGCGATCCAGGCGCAGCTTCACCGGGCGGCCGGTCTTGCGCGCGGCCAGCGCCGCCCACACCGCCTGATGCCCGGCCTGGGTCTCCTTGCCGCCGAAGCCGCCACCCATGCGCCGGCAGACCACCTGCACCGCGTGCAGCGGCAGCCCCATGGCATGGGCCACCCAGTGCTGCACCTCGCCCGGGTGCTGGCTGGCGGCGTGCACCAGCCAGCCCTGGCCCTCCTGGGGCAGGGCAAGCGCGACCTGGCCCTCGAGGTAGAAGTGCTCCTGCCCGCCGACGGTGAACTCACCCGAGAGCTGGTGCGCGCTGGCCGCCAGCGCCGATGCGGCGTCACCCCGCGTGAGGCGCACGGTGGGCAGCACCTGCGCGTCCGCAGCGAGCGCCTGGGCGATGTCGAGCACCGCCGGCAGCGGCTCGATGCGGCAGCGCACCTGCGCCGCGGCCTGCCGGGCCAGCCGGTGGCTGACCGCCACCACCAGGGCCACCACCTGGCCGACATGGTGGACCTCGCCGTCGGCCAGGATGGGCTCGTCGTGGGTGAAGCTGGCAAAGCGCCGATCGCCGGGGATGTCTTCGGCGGTGATCAGGGCCACCACCCCGGGCATGGCCAGCGCTGCCTGCGCATCGATGCCGAGCAGCCGGCCGTGGGCCACCGGGCTGAGCACCGGCGCGGCGTGCAGGGTGCCCGCGGGCAGCGGCAGGTCGTCGATGAAGCGGGCTGCGCCGGTGACATGGGCGCGGGCGCTCTCGTGGGCGGCAGCGCTGCCGGCGACGATCGATTCCATGGCGTGCATCGCGTCTCTCCTCAGGCCGTCAGGGCGCGCAGGCCGCCAAGGTGGTCGTGGCCCGGTTCGGTGTCGGCCCACAGCCGCAGCAGCAGGTTGCCGATCACCTCGGTGCGATAGGCGGCGCTGGCGCGCAGGTCGTCGATGGGGGTGAACTCGCCGCGCAGGGCGGCCGCGCCGGCCTGCAGCGTGGCCAGCGACCATTCCTGCCCGACCAGGGCAGCCTCGGCCGCGGGCGCGCGGCTGCAGGTGGCGGCCATGCCACCCACGCCGATGCGCGCGCTCACGATGCGCCCGCCCTCACGCTGCACCGCCACGGCCAGGCACACCGCCGAGATGTCGTCCTCCAGCCGCTTGGAGACCTTCCAGGCGCCCAGCAGCAGGCCCGGGGGCGAGGCCGGGATGCGCACCCGGGTGAGCAGTTCGTCGGCAGCCAGGTGATTGCGGCGATAGCCGGTGTAGAACTGCGCCAGCGGCAGCTCGCGGCTGCCACGCACGCTCGCCAGGGTGAGCCGGGCATCGAGCGCGAGCAGCAGCGGCATCGAGTCGCCGATCGGCGAGCCATTGACTATGTTGCCGCCCAGCGTGCCCGCGTTGCGCACCGGCAGGCCGGCAAAGCGGGCCAGGAAGCCAGCCACCGAGGGATGGTCCTGGGCCAGCGCCTGGAATGCGTCTTCCAGGCGCGCGCCCGCGCCGATGTCGAGCCCGTCGGCCTCGCGCGTGATGCGGCCGAGTTCGGCCACGCCGCCCAGATCGAGGGTCTGCGCCGGGCGCTGGTGCTGCTTGTTGATCCACAGGCCGGTGTCGGTGGAGCCGGCCACCACCAGGGCATCGGGCGCATCGGCGCGCACCTGCAGCGCCTGCGCCAGGGTGGCCGGCCGCCAGGCGGTGCCGGTGGCGCCGCGCAACTGCGCGCCCGCGGTGTCCTGCAGGCCGCGCAGGGCCGTGGTGATGGCGGCGGTGTCCAGCGGCTGCGGGGGCAGGGCGTGCATGGTCTGCGCGGCCTCCAGGATGGGCCGGTAGCCGGTGCAGCGGCACAGGTTGCCCGAGAGCGCGTTCTGGGCCTGCGCGCGGCTCACGCAGCCCGCCGGCGCCTGCGCGCCGTGCACGTGATAGAGGGCGAAGAGCGACATCACGAAGCCCGGTGTGCAGAAGCCGCATTGCGAGCCATGGCAGTCGACCATGGCCTGCTGCGCCGGATGCAGCGAGCCATCGGGCGCGGCGAGGTCCTCGACGGTGAACACCGCGCAGCCGTCCACCGATGACAGCGGCCGGATGCAGCTGTTGACCGCCCGCAGCCGCAGCGCGCCCTCCTGCAGCTCGCCCACCACCACCGTGCAGGCGCCGCAATCGCCCTCGCCGCAGCCCTCGCGGGTGCCGTGGTCGCCCTCGGCGCGCAGCCAGTCGAGCAGCATGGCGTCGGGCTCGGGCGCCGCGATGGTGACGGGGCGAAGGCCGCGCAGCAGGCGCAGGGGGCGGGCGGGCAGGCTCATGGCGATGGGCCGGCGCGGGCCGGCGAGAGGTGTTTGCAGGGGGGACGCTCCGACGATAGGCGGGCGGCGCCCATGAATCATATGATTCGCAGTATGACCAGAATAGCGATTCACTGATGGCAAAGCCGGCATCCCTGAGCAGGATCGACCTTCAGCTCATCAGAGTCCTGCACACCTTGCTCCAAACCCACAGCGTCTCGCAGACCGCGCTGCGCCTCGGCATGCACCAGCCGGCGGTGAGTGGCGCGCTCGCCCGCCTGCGCGAGCTCACGGGTGACCCCATTCTGGTGCGCGCCGGCCGCGGCATGGTGCCCACCGATGGCGGACGGGCCCTTGCCGCGCCCGCGGCCACGCTGCTGGCCAGCGCGCGCGAGCTCTTCGAGGACCGCGATCAGGCGCAGTTCTCACCCGCCGCCACCGATCGGGTATTTCGCCTGGCGGCCAGCGATTTTCTCGACCCGCGCTTCCTGCCGCTGCTGGTGTCGGCCATCAAGTCGCAGGCGCCGTCGGCGGGCATCGAGATCCTGCCGCTCACCGCTGACTCCGACTACCGGGCGCGGCTCGCCGCCGGCGAGCTCGACCTGGTGGTGGGCAACTGGCTGCGCCCGCCCGCCGACCTGCACATCGGTCGCCTGTTCCAGGACGAGATCGTGTGCCTGGTGGCCAGCCGCCATCCGGCGGTGCGTCGCGGCTGGACCGCCGAGCGCTACCTGGCCTGCGAGCATGTCGCGCCCACGCCCCCCTATCCGGGCGCGCGCGGGGTCATCGACGAGCTGCTCGCCCAGTCGGGCATGCGGCGCAATGTCAGCGTGCGCTGCCCGCACTTCGCGCTCACCCCGGCCATGGTCGCCGACTCCCTGCTGGTGCTCACCACCGGTCGGCTCTTCTGCTCGCGCTTCACCGAGACGCTGCCGGTGCGCATCGTGCCCTGCCCGATTCCGATGCCCGGGCTCAGGTATTTCCAGCTCTGGCATGATCGGACGCAGGGCTCGGCCGCCTGCCGGTGGCTGCGCGAGCAGGTGCGGCGTGCTGCCGTCCAGTTGCGCTGAACCCCGCGCGCCCACCGGCTCCCTCCAGGCTTCCTACCGGCCCCTCCCGCCCATGACCGCGCCCCGCCTCGAGCTTCGCGAGATCACCAAGCAGTACCCGGCGGTGCTGGCCAACGACCGGGTGTCGCTCAGCGTGGCCCCGGGCGAGATCCACGCGGTGCTCGGCGAGAACGGCGCCGGCAAGTCCACCCTCATGAAGGTCGTGTACGGCGCGGTCCGCCCCGATGGCGGCGAAGTGCTGTTCGACGGGCGTCCGGTGCGCATCCGCAGCCCCCATGAGGCGCGCGCGCTGGGCGTGGCCATGGTCTTCCAGCACTTCTCGCTGTTCGACACCCTGAGCGTGGCCGAGAACGTCTGGCTGGGCCTGTCGCCCGGGCAGAGCCTCGCCCAGACCAGCCGGCGCATCCGCGAGAAGGCGGCCGAGTACGGCCAGGAGATCGACCCCGATCGCCCGGTGCACACCCTGTCGGTCGGTGAGCGCCAGCGGGTGGAGATCGTGCGCGCGCTGCTGGTCGAGCCGCGCCTGCTCATCCTCGACGAGCCCACCTCGGTGCTCATGCCGCAGGCCGTCGAGCGCCTGTTCGTCACCCTGCGCCAGCTCGCGGCCACCGGCTGCAGCATCCTCTACATCAGCCACAAGCTCGACGAGATCCGTGCGTTGTGCCACCGCTGCACCGTGCTGCGTGGCGGGCGGGTCACCGGGGTGGTCGATCCCTCGCAGGAGACCAACGCCAGCCTGTCGCGCCTGATGATCGGCGCCGAGCCGCCGCAGGTCACGCATGCCCCGGCCCGCACCGGCGAGCTCGCGCTGGCCGTGCGCGGTCTGTCGCTGCCGCGCACCGACCGGTTCGGGGTCGACCTGCATGAGGTCTCGCTCGATCTGCGCGCCGGCGAGATCGTCGGGGTGGCGGGCGTCTCGGGCAACGGCCAGCAGGAGCTGCTGGCCGCGCTCTCCGGCGAAGACCCGCGCTCCCCGCCGGGCTCGCTCGAGCTCTTCGGCGTCGATGTCGGTCGCCAGTCGGCCGCGCGCCGGCGCGCGCTCGGCCTGCATTTCGTGCCCGAGGAGCGCATCGGCCGCGGCGCGGTGCCCACGTTGTCGCTGGCGCAGAACCTGCTGCTCACGCGGCGCGAGTCGGTGCGCGCCGGCGGCTGGATCGGGCGTGGCGCGCTGGCCGAGCAGGCCCGCTCGGTGATCGAGCGCTTCGGGGTGCGCGCCGGCGGCCCGCAGGCAGCCGCGCGCAGTCTCTCCGGGGGCAACCTGCAGAAGTTCATCGTCGGCCGCGAGGTCGACGCCCGGCCGCGGGTGCTGATCGTCGCCCAGCCCACCTGGGGCGTCGATGTCGGCGCCAGCGCGCAGATCCGCGCGTCGCTGCTGCAACTGCGCGATGCCGGCTGCGCGGTGCTGGTCGTGTCCGAGGAGCTCGACGAACTCTTCGAGCTTGCCGACCGGCTGGCGGTCATCGCGCGCGGACGGCTGTCGCCGCCGATCCCGCGGGCCGACGCCACCGTGGCCCTCATCGGCGAGTGGATGAGCGGCCTGTGGCCGGGTTCGCCCGGCGTGGCCAGCGCGCCCGTGAGCGCCTGAGGCAGGTGACCCCTTGACGCCGGTGACCCCATGATCGCCCTGCAGCCCCGTCCCGAACCGTCGGGCCTGATGGCCTGGCTCTCGCCGCTGATCGCGCTGTGCATCACGGTCACGGTGGCCGCGCTGCTGCTCGCCGCCCTGGGCAAGGACCCGGTCCGCGGCCTGCAGATGTTCCTCGTCGAGCCCCTCAATGGCCTGCGCGGCGTGAGCGAGGTGGCGCTCAAGGCCACGCCGCTCATCCTGTGCGCGATCGGGCTGGCGCTGTGCTTTCGCTCCAACGTCTGGAACATCGGTGCCGAAGGCCAGTTCCTGGCCGGCGCCATCGCGGCCGGCGGTCTGGCGCTGTGGTTCACCGCCAGCCAGATCAGCATCGGCCGCTGGGCGTTCTTCCCGCTGGCCATCGTGGCCGGCGCGCTGGGCGGCATGGTCTGGTCAGGCATCGTCGCCCTGCTGCGCGACCGCTTCAATGCCAACGAGATCCTGGTGAGCCTGATGCTCGTCTACGTGGCCAACCTGCTGCTGTCGTGGCTGGTGTTCGGGCCCTGGAAGGATCCCAACGGCTTCAATTTTCCGCAGACCATGAGCTTCGCGGCCGATACCAATGCGCCGCGCATCGTGCGTCACCTGCGGGTGCACTGGGGGCTGGCGGTCGCGCTGGTGGCGGCAGTGGTGGCCTGGATCTACCTCTTTCGCACCTTCGGCGGCTTCCAGCTGCAGGTGGGCGGGCTCGCCCCTTCGGCCGCGCGCTATGCCGGTTTCTCGTCGCGGCGCGCGCTCTGGACAGCGCTGCTCATCTCCGGCGGGCTGGCCGGCGTCGCCGGCGGCTTCGAGGCGATCGGCCCCATGGGCCAGCTCACGCCGCATGTCTCCACCGGTTACGGCTTCACCGCGATCATCGTCGCCTTCGTCGGGCGGCTCCATCCGCTGGGGTGCGTGCTGGGCAGCGTGCTGCTCTCGATGTTCCTGATCGGCGGCGAGCTCTCGCAGTCGCGCCTGGGGCTGCCCTCGGCGCTCACCGGCGTGTTCCAGGGCGTGCTGCTGTTCTCGCTGCTCACCTGCGACACGCTCATCCACTACCGGCTGCGCTGGCAGGCTCGCGCCGCCGCGCCGGGGAGCGCCGCATGAACGAGATCGCGCTGCTGATCGCCGCCACGCTCTCGGCCGGCACGCCGCTGGCGATCGCCGGCCTGGGGCTGCTGGTCAACGAGCGCGCGGGCGTGCTCAACCTGGGCGCCGAGGGCATGATGCTGATCGCCGCGGTGGCCGGATTCGCCGTGGCCTTCCACAGCGGCAGCGACACCCTGGCCTTCGCCGCCGGCGCGCTCGCCGGTGCGCTCGCTGCCGCGGTGTTCGGCGTGCTGGTCATCTGGCTGAACACCAACCAGACCGCCACCGGGCTGGCCCTGTCGCTGTTCGGGGCCGGCTTCTCTGCCTTCGTGGGCATCGGCTACGTGGGCAAGAAGCTCGGCGAGCGCGGCAGCCATGCCATCCCGTGGCTGTCCGACCTCCCGTTCCTGGGCACGGCCGTGTTCCGGCAGCACCCCATGGTCTATGGCGGCATCGCGCTCATGCTGCTGATCGCCTGGGGGCTCTATCGCACCCGCGCCGGCCTGGTGCTGCGGGCCATCGGCGAGTCGCCCGAGTCAGCCCATGCGCTGGGCTATCCGGTGCGCGCCCTGCGCCTGGGCGCGGTGATGACCGGTGGGGCATTGTGTGGCGTTTCCGGCGCCTACCTCTCGGTGGTCTATGCACCCTTGTGGGTTGAGGGTATGGTTGCCGGCCGCGGCTGGATCGCGCTCGCGCTCACCCCGTTTGCCACCTGGCGTCCGGCACGGGTATTGCTCGGTGCCTATCTGTTCGGCGGCGTGACCATGCTCCAGCTGCAGTTGCAGGGGCGTGGGGTGCACATCGCGAGCGAGTTCATGTCCATGCTGCCCTACCTGGCCACCATTGCGGTGCTGGTCCTGATCTCCCGGAATCCCGCCTGGATCCGGGTGAACATGCCGGCCTCGCTGGGCAAGTCCTTCATTCCCGGTCATTGATCCTTTCCGTATCCACCACCCTCCCATCCTCAGGAGTCAAGATGAAGCCTCTCGGAAGACGTTCCCTCCTCAAGACCGCCGCGCTGTCGGTCGTCGTGGCCACCGCCGCGCTGGCCGGTTGCGGCAAGAAGGAAGAGCCCGCGCCCGCCCCGGCGCCTGCCGCTGCCCCCGCGCCCGCGCCCGAACCCCTGAAGGTGGGCTTCATCTACGTCGGCCCGGTCGGTGATGCCGGCTGGACCTTCGCCCACGACAACGGCCGCAAGCACATCGAGGAGAAGTTCGGCGACAAGATCAAGACCACCTTCGTCGAGAAGGTGCCCGAGGGTCCTGATGCCGAGCGCGTGATCCGCGACCTGGTCGCCCAGGGCAACAAGGTGATCTTCGCCACCAGCTTCGGCTACATGGACGCCATGGAGAAGGTCGCCAAGGACCATCCCGAGGTGAAGTTCGAGCACGCCACCGGCTACAAGACCGCCGAGAACCTGCGGGTCTACGAGGGCCGCTTCTATGAAGACGCCTACATGGCGGGCGTGGTCGCCGGTCGCATGACCAAGTCCAATGTGCTGGGCTTCGTCGGCTCGTTCCCGATCCCCGAGGTGCTGCGCAACATCAACGCCTTCACCCTGGGCGCCAAGAGCGTGAACCCGAAGGTCACCACCAAGGTGGTCTGGGTGAACACCTGGTTCGATCCGCCCAAGGAGGCCGAGGCCGCGCAGTCGCTCATCAACGCCAAGGCCGATGTCCTGCTGCAGAACACCGACTCCACCGCGGTGCTGCAGACCGCCGAGAAGAACGGCAAGTTCGCCTTCGGCTGGGATAGCGACATGAGCGCCTTCGCGCCCAAGGCGCACCTCGCCTCGTGCGTGCTCACCTGGGGCCCGTACTACGAGAAGACCGTCAACGACGTGCTCAACAAGACCTGGAAGACCGAGACCACCAAGTGGGGCACCAAGGAAGGCATGAATGACTTCGTCAAGATTGCCGACTTCGTGCCGGCCGAGGTCAAGGCCGAGGTCGACAAGATCAAGGCCGGCCTGAAGGATGGGTCGTTCGCGGTCTTCAAGGGCCCGATCGCCGACAACACCGGCAAGGAGCGCCTGGCCAAGGACGCGGTGGCCGATGACGCCTGGAAGGGCGGCATCAACTTCTACGTCAAGGGCATCGAGGGCAAGGTGCCCTCGGGCAAGTGATCGGGCCCGTCGGCCTGATCCTGTGAGCGGAGGCGATCGGTGACCGAAGACTCGCTCTGGTTGCCGGTTGCCGCCGTGTCTGAGCTGCCGGCCGGCGGCGTGCTGCCGGTTCGGGCGCTGGGCCGCGACATCGTGGTCTGGCGCACCGCCGGCGGCGTGCCTGCCGCCGCCCCCGATCGCTGTCCGCATCGCGGCACCCCGCTCTCGATGGGCCGGGTCTGCGACGAAGACCTGGTCTGCCCGTATCACGGCTGGGCCTTCGCCGCCCAGGGGCGCTGCACCCGCATTCCTTCCATGACGCGCGCCCCGATCGGCGAGCGTCAGTCGCTGTCGGTGCTGGCCGTGCGCGAGCATCTCGGCCTGGTCTGGGTGCGCTTCGGCCTGGCGCACCATGCGCCGCTGCTGGCGCAACCACCCGCCATCACACCGCCGCAGGGCCCCGGCATCCGTCAGGTTCTGTGCGGCCCCTATGACGTTTCCGCCAGCTTTGGCCGGGTGATCGAGAACTTCCTCGATGTCGCCCACTTCGGTTTCGTGCACCCCGGCACCCTGGGGGACGCCGACCACACGCTCATCACCGACTACACGGTCACCGACCCGTCGCCGGCCGCAGGCCTCGAGGCCGTTGATGTGCGGGTCTGGCAGCCGCGCAGCAACCTGCACGCCGAGGGCGGTGCGCAGGTGCGCTATCGCTATCAGGTGGTCTCACCCTGGGTCGCCTTGCTCGAGAAGTGTCCCGAGGGCTGGCAGGACTTTGCCGAGATGGTGGTGATGGTGGCGCTGCCGGTTGAACCCGGCCTGACGCGGGTGTGGTTCATCCTGGCGATGTCGGCCGGTGAGCGCACCGACGCCGACATGCGCGCCTTCCAGGAGGCCATCTTCGCCGAAGACCGCGGCATCCTGGAAGCACAAAGGCCGGTGCCGCTGCCGCTCGACCCCGACACCGAGGTGTCGTGCGTGGCCGATCGGCTCTCGCTGGGCTACCGCGAGTACCTGCGTCGGCTGCCCATCCACTTCGGCACGCTCATCCAAACACCGCCGTTGTCTGGTGGCTGACCCCCAGCGGGCGGCCCTGCGCGCTCCACAGCCGCGCGGTCTGGCTGGTGTAGCCCTGGGCGGCATGCCGGGTCTCGGTCTGCAGCAGGGTCCAGTCCTGCGGATCCGCGTCGCGCGGATCGGCCAGCCACTCGAGCAGCCACGTGAGTGATGCGCCGGGCGCCGGCCGGGTGAGCATCGACAGCACCGGCGAGGCCGGGAGATCGGCCAGCGCCACCTGACAGGCCTCACGGCCGGCGGCGTCATCGGGCCAGGCCGGCGTCGGGCTCGCAAGGGCGCCCTCGGGCCGGGGTTCGCCGCTGTCTGCCGGTGCCTGGGTGTCGAGCGGCTGCTCGCGCAGCCGCGCCCACACCGTGGCCGGCCGCGGCGCCTGGCCGCTGAAGGGCAGCGCGCCGCCCGCCCAGCGCATCTGCCAGTGCTTCAGGAAGCCCGGCATGCGATCGGGCAGCCAGGGCGCATCGTGCAGGGCCTCGATGGGCTTCACGCCCGCCGGGGCGGGCATGTCGAGCACCGCGCGGGTGTCGCGCCCCGCGCCGTACAGGCCCACGGCGAGCGCGGCCACGCGGCCGGCGCTGAGCAGTCGGCACTGGGCGTGGGTGATCGCGCGTCCGCGCCGCAGCACCGAGGCCTCGGCCTGCACCGGTCCGGGCTCGATCGCCGAGACGAAGGTGAACTGCAGCGCGCGCATGGGCAGATCGGGCCCCACCGCGGCGCGCATGGCCAGCGCGGCCAGCGCGCCCTGGATGCCGCCGAAGGCCACCCGGCCCTGCAGCCAGTCCTCGCTCATGTGGGTGCTGAGCCGCGCGCCGGGCTCGGCAGGCGGCGTGAGCGGGGTGACGGGGGCCTGGGCGAAGCTGCGAAAGGGGGTCATGGCGATGGGTCAGGTGCGGGCTCTGCGGGTTTCGCTCCAGCCGAGGTACAGGCCGCTGGCCACGATGATGGCCGCGCCGGCCCAGGTGCTGATCGAGGGCAGGTTGTCGAACACCAGCCAGCCGAAGAGCCCGGCGCCCACGAGCTGGAAGTACTGGAAGGGCGAGACGATGTTGGCCGGCGCATCGATCATGGCGCGCGCCACGCAGTAGTGGCCCAGGCCGCCGAACACGCCCAGCGCGAGCAGCATGAGCACGTCGGTGAGGCGGTCAGGCATGGTCCAGAAGAAGGGCACCGCGAGCGACATGAGCACGCTGCCCACCATGGCGCTCCAGATGGCCGAGGTCTCGGCGCTGTCGCCGCCCGAGACCTTGCGCGTGAGCACCTGGTAGGTGGCATAGCACAGCGAGCTGCCCAGGATGAGCAGCGACGACCACTGGAACACGTCGCTGCCCGGGCGCACCACCACCAGCACCCCCAGGAAGCCCACCAGCACCACGATCATGCGATTGGCGCGGATCGGTTCGCCCAGGAACGGCACCGCCAGCAGCGTGACGAAGAGCGGCGAGAGAAAGCTGATGGCGGTGGCCTCGGCCAGCGGCACGGTGCGCAGCGCGGTGAAGTAGAGCGTGGTGGAGCACAGCTGCAGCAGCGAACGCGAGAACTGCGTGCCCGGCGAGGGCGTGCGCAGGATTCTCAGACCATGGCGCGGCAGGAAGAGCAGGCCGATGAAGATGAAGTGCCCCAGGGTGCGCGCCCACACGATCTGCACCGACTCGAGCCGCGCGCTGAGCAGTTTCACCAGCGTGTTCATGCACGAGAACAGGCTCACCGCCACCAGGATGAACACGATGCCGCGCAGCACGCGCGCGGCCGGGCGTGGCGCCGGGGGCGCGGCGGGGCGCGGATCGGCAGCCGGCGGGTTCATGGGGGCTTTCTGCAGGGGCGCGCCGGGCACGACACGGGCCGGCACGGCAGGCGCGGCAGGCGCGGCGGGGGGTTCCGCGCGCTCGGGTAGGATTGTCCGCCCGCCGGCTGCTCCCGCCGCGCGGGCGATTCCGAATCCGGGAGCCATGTCGAGGACAACCATGTCGAAAAACCTCACCCGCCGCGGCCTGCTGGCCGCGGCGCCCGCGCTTGCCGCGCTGGCCCTTCCTCACCGCGCCGCCTGGTCGGCGGCCCCTGCCGGGCCGCTTCAGGTGGGCTTCGTGTACCCCACGCCGCTGCTGGCCGCGGGCTGGAGCGCCCAGCATGATGAAGGCCGTCGGCAGCTCGCCCAGGCGCTGGGCGATCAGGTGCGCACCCGCCATGTGGCCGCGGTGGCCGAAGGGCCCGATGCCGAACGGGTGCTGCGCGAGCTCGCCGCCGACGGCTGCCGGCTGATCGTGGCCGCCAGCTTCGGCTACCTGGAGGCGGTGACGCGGGTGGCGGCCGAGTTTCCGGGGACCGTGTTCGAGCACATCTCCGGGTACCGGGCGAGCGCCAACGCGGGCTTTGCCAATGCCCGCTTCTACGAGGGCCGCTACCTCGCGGGGCTGGCCGCCGGCGGGGTGAGCCGCACCGGGGTGGCCGGCTATGTCGCGGCATTCCCGATTCCGGAGGTGCTCCAGGGCATCAATGCCTTCACGCTCGGCCTGCGGGCGGCCAATCCGGCCGCCAGCCTGCGCGTGATCTGGACCCAGTCCTGGCACGATCCGGGCCGTGAGCGCGATGCCGCCCAGGCCCTCCTCGGGCAGGGGGCCGACGTGCTCACCAACCACACCGACTCGCCCGCGGTGCCGATCGCCGCCCAGGAGGCCGGCCGCTGGTGCGTGGGTTATCACAGCGATCAGCGCGCCTTCGCGCCCGATGCGCAGCTCACCGCCGTGACCCATCACTGGGGCGAGTTCTACACCGCCTCGGCGCAGGCGGTGATCGACGGCCGCTGGCGCAACTCGGCGCTGTGGGGCGGCGTGCGCCAGGGCATGGTGCGGCTCGCCCCGTTCGGCGCAGCGGTGCCCGCTGCGGTGCGCCGGCAGGTGGCCGCGCGCCAGGCCGAGCTCGCCGCCGGGCGCGGGCATCCGTTCAGTGGCCGGCTGACCGACAATGAGGGCCGGGTGCGTCAGGAGTCGGGCACGCTGTCCGATGACGCGCTCGCCCGCATGAACTGGTACGTGCAGGGCGTGCAGGGTCGACTTCCGGGGGGCTGATGGACGCATACCGCGCAGCGCTGCTGCGATTCGACGATCAGGACACGCCACAGCGCCTCGATGACGCGCTGCTGGTGGTGAGCGAGGGCCGCATCCTCGAGGCCGGGCCGTTTGCCGAGGTGGCCGCGCGCCACCCGGGCCTGGCCTGGTCCGACTGGCGTGGCCGCACGCTCGCGCCGGGCTTCGTCGACGTGCATGTGCACTTTCCGCAGATCGATGTCATCGGCTCGCCGGCCGACGGCCTGCTGCCCTGGCTCGAGAACTACACCTTCCCGCACGAGGCGCGCTTTGCCGATCCGGCCTACGCCGCGCAGATCGCCGAGGTGTTCCTGGACGAGCTGCTGCGCCATGGCATCACCACCGCCATGACCTACTGCTCCTCGCATGCCGCGAGCGCCGAGGCCTTCTTCGCGGCCAGCCACGCGCGCGGCCTGCGCATGGTGGCCGGCAAGTGCCTGATGGACCGCAACAGCCCCGAGCCGGTTCGCGACGACACCGAGCAGGGCCTGCGCGACTCGCAGGCGCTGATCGAGCGCTGGCATGGTCGCGGCCGGCTGGGCTATGCGCTCACGCCGCGCTTTGCGCCAAGCTGCACCGATGCGCAGATGCGCGGCGCGGCCGAACTGGCCCGCGCCTACCCCGGCACCTGGGTGCAGACCCACGTGGCCGAGAACCACGACGAGATCGCCTGGGTGCGCGCGCTCTATCCGGCGGCGCGCAGCTACCTCGATGTCTACGATCGCCTCGGGCTGCTGCGCGAGCGCAGCATGTACGCGCACTGCATCCATCTGGATGCCGAAGACCGGGCCCGGCTCGCGGCCACCGGCGCGAGCGCGGCGGTGTGCCCCACCTCCAACCTGTTCCTGGGCAGTGGCCTGTTCGACTTCACCGCTGCGCGCGAGGCCGGCTTCGCCTGGGGGCTGGCCTGCGATGTCGGCGGGGGCACCTCGTTCTCGCCGTTTCGCACCATGCTGGCGGCCTTCGAGGTGGCGCGGCTGCGCGGGGTCACGCTCGCCCCGGGCGAGCTGTGGTTCCGGCACAGCCTGGGCGCGGCCCGCGCGATGGGGCTGGGCGATCGCATCGGCAATCTCGCGCCCGGCCACGAGGCCGATTTCCTGGTGCTCGATGACCGCGCCACGCCGCTGCTGGCGCGGCGGACCGGCTCGGCGCGCAGCCTGGCGGAGTGGCTGTTCGCGATGATCGTGCTGGGCGATGACCGCGCGGTGAGCGCGGTGCTGGCGCAGGGGCGCGTGGTGGCGGGCAGCCTGCCGGCCTGAACGGGGGCGGCTCGCCGCGCGAGCCGGTTCGGGCCGAACGCGTTGTGAGCGGCTCAGGCGAACAGCGCCCCGAACCCCTCGACCGGCTCGAACCGGTCTTCGCGGAACACCAGCCGCGAGGGGCCGGGCATGGCGCGCGCGGCCACCGGATGCGCGGGGTCACCGGGGTAGGCCACCACCCGCAGCCCGTCCATCTTGAGCGGCTCGGGCTGGATCACCGGCGGCGGGCGCGAGCCGGCCTCGCGCAGCACCGAGTCGACATCGGCGTGCCGGGCGAGCTGCGCCAGGCTCATGATCTGCGGCGGCGCGAGGCTGATCTCGCGGGCCCAGTAGCGATCGAGCGCGGCGCGCGGCGAGAGCCACTCGCTCTCGGTGGTCTCGCGCTCGTCGTGGCGCGCCACGGTGTCGCCGGCCACCTTGACCGCGAAGAAGCGGGTGTCGAAGCGCTTGCTCTGCACCGAGGGGATGATCGGGGTGATCCAGCGGGTGAAGGGCACCAGCCGGCCCACCGCCAGCCGGGTGTCCAGCCGCTCGAGCAGCTCGACGAAGCCCAGGCCCTCGCGCGCGAGCGCGCTGGCCCGCGACGGGTCCGGCGGCTGGCCGCTGGCCAGCAGCAGGCCGGCCTCCTCGAAGGTCTCGCGCAGGGCGGCGATGAACATCGAGGCGGCGGTCTCGGGGGCGAGCTCGGGCTCGCCCAGCGCGGCGTGAAGGTCAGGCGCGGGCCGATCTGCGCGGGCCAGCAGCGCCGGCGCGGCGTCTTCCTGGTCGACCTTGCCGCCGGGGAACACATAGGCGCCGCCCAGCACGTCGGACAGGCCATGGCGGCGCACCATGAAGACTTCGGGGCCGCCTGCGCCATCGCGCAGCAGCATGACGGTGGCGGCCGGCCGGGGCGGGGTGGTGACGATGTCGTGATTGAGTTTCATGCGGGGATGGTGCCACAGGCGCCAGAGGCAGCCGGTCCGTCAATCGGGGTGGCGGCGATGGAAGGCCTGCCGGATCAGCAGCACTGCCAGCAGATAGGTCGCCACCAGCGCCGCCAGGCTTGCCATGAGCGCGGCGGGCAGGGGCACGAAGCCGAAGCGCGCGCCCAGCGCGGTGAAGGGCAGCAGCGCGCCCAGGGCCACCACCGCCAGCGAGGTGCCCACCAGCAGCGGGTGGGCGCGGCTCTTCAGGGGGTTGCCGCGGGTGCGGATCACGAAGATCACCAGCACCTGCGTGCACAGCGACTCGACGAACCAGGCGGTCTGGAAGAGCGCCGCGCCGGCCTCGAAACCCTTGAGCAGGACCGCGAAGGTGAGCAGGTCGAACACCGAGCTCACCGGGCCCACCGCGAGCATGAAGCGGCGGATGGCATCGACATCCATGGCGTGCGGGCGGCGGGTCTGCTCGGCGTCGACCGCGTCGAAGGGCAGGGTGACCTCCGAGAGGTCGTAGAGCAGGTTGTTGAGCAGCACCTGCGTGGGCAGCATGGGCAGGAAGGGCAGGAACAGGGCCGCCACGGCCATGCTGAACATGTTCCCGAAGTTGGAGCTGGTGGCCATCATCAGGTACTTGGTGATGTTGCCGAAGGTGCGCCGGCCCTCGAGCACCGCCTCGTGCAGCACCTGCAGATCCTGGCGCAGCAGGATCACGTCGGCGGCGGCCTTGGCCACGTCCACCGCCGAGTCCACCGACAGCCCGATGTCGGCGCCGTGCAGCGAGGGCGCGTCGTTCACGCCGTCGCCCAGGTAGCCCACCACATGGCCGGCGGCGCGGATGGCCTGGATCACGCGCAGCTTCTGCGCCGGATTCACCCGGCAGTAGAGGTTGGCGCCTTCCACGCTCGCGCGCAGCGCCACCTCGTCCATGGCCGCGATCTGCGTGCCGGTGAGCACGCCGCGCACCGGCTGGCCAAGCTGCGCGCAGACATGCCGGGCCACGCGGTCGCTGTCGCCGGTGACCACGCGGATGTCCACCCCGCTCTCGCGCAGGGCGCGCAGCGCGCCGGCGGCGCTCGCCTTGGGCGGGTCCAGGAAGGCCGCGAACCCGGCCAGCACGAGCTGCGACTCGTCGTCGACCACCGCGTGCGGGTGGTCCGCGGCCACGGCCCGCGAGGCGATGGCCAGCACCCGGAACCCTTCGTCCTCGAGGGCGGCACAGGTGGCGCGCGCCGTGGCCAGCGCCGCCTCGTCCAGCGGTTGCGCGCCCAGGGCCGTCTCGTGCCGCGTGCACAGGCGCAGGATGTCATCGGGCGCGCCCTTCACGGCCAGCAGTCGGGCGCCCTCGTGCTCGAGCAGCACCGAGACGCGGCGGCGCTCGAAGTCGAAGGGCACCTCGTCGATCTTCAGCCAGCCGCTGGGCACGAGCGGCTGATGGGCCAGGATGGCCTCGTCGAGCGGGCTGCGCAGCCCGCTTTCGAACCAGCTGTTCAGCCAGGCGATCTCCAGCACCCGCGCGCTGTCGGCGCCGTGCAGATCGACATGACGCTCCATGCGGATGCGCGCCTCGGTGAGCGTGCCGGTCTTGTCGGTGCACAGCACGTCCATCGAGCCGAGGTCCTGGATGGCGCTCTGGCGCTTGACGATCACCGCCTGACGGGCCAGGCGCAGCGCCCCGCGCGAGAGGGTCACCGAGACCACCATGGGCAGCAGCTCGGGCGTGAGGCCCACCGCGAGCGCCACCGCGAACAGGAAGGACTCGAGCATGGGCCGGTGCATCAGCGCGTTGGCCAGCAGCACGAAGAGCACCATGAGGATGGCCAGGCGCATGATCATCATGCCGAAGCGGCGGGTGCCCAGCTCGAAGGCGCTCGGCGGCGCGGGTTTGGCCAGCGCCTGCGCGATGCGACCCACCTCGGTGCCGGCGCCGGTGCGCACCAGCCGGATGCGCGCGCTGCCGCCGATGATCGCGCTGCCCATGAAGATCGCGTTGGTGGCCTCGTGCAGGTCGCCGCCGCGCGCAGCCGGTGTGCCCGGCCGCTTTTCCACCGGGTAGGGCTCGCCGGTGAGCATGGCCTGGTTGACGAAGCAGTCGCGTGCCTGAAGCACCCGGCCATCGCCCGGGGCAAGGTCGCCGGCTGCCAGCAGCACCAGATCGCCCGGCACGAGCTCGCTCTGGGGCAGCGTGAGCTCCGCGCCGTCGCGCAGCACGCGGGCGCGCACGCTCACCGATCTGCGCAGGGCCTCGGCGCTCACCTGCGCCCGGTGCTCCTGCACGAACTCCAGCGTGGCGCTGGCCAGCACGATGCCGACGATGATCAGCGCGTCGGCGAATTCGCCCGAGAGGGCCGAGACCGCGCTGGCGGCAAGCAGCACCAGCACCAGCGGGTTGCGCAGCCGCGCCGCGAACTGGCGGGCAAGCGGCACGGGCCGGCTGTCCTCCAGGCGATTGGGACCATGGCGCGCGAGGGCGGCCGCGGCCTGCGCCCGGCTCAGGCCCCGGGTCGGGTCTTCGGTGGCACCGACGTCGTCGAGCCACCAGGCGTCGCGCTCGGGGCGGGTGGCGTCGCGCCGAGCGCTCGCGGCGTCGCGTCCATCGCTCGAGCCATCGCGCGAAGCGTCCACGGCATCGTGCTCAGCGCCGTCCGGTGGACAGCCGCACGATGGCCAGGATCACCAGCGCCGCCCCCACCAGCTGCAGCCAGCCCATGGCCTGGTCCAGCACCAGCCAGGCGCCGATCAGCGCCGCGATGGGCTCGAAGTTCATCACCGCGGCGTTGTTCACCGCGCCCAGTCGGGGCAGCACCACGAAGAGCGAACTGAGCCCTGCCGCGTAGAGCGCCGTGAGCGCGGCCAGCGCATACCAGCCGGTGGCATCGCGCGGCGGCACCAGACCGCCGGCCATGGGCGCGGCGGCCAGTCCCACCACGGCGACCACGCCGGTGAGCACCAGCGTGCGGACCCGGCCGTCCACCGCGGGCAGCCAGCGGGTGGTGATCAGCAGCACCGACCCGAAGCACACCGAGGCGCACAGCGCGAGCAGGCTGCCCACGATCAGGTCCTGACCGGGCTGGCCGGCGAAGGCGCCGGGCCGTCCGCCCAGCGCCAGACTCAGGCCGGCCAGGGCCAGCGGCATGGCAGTGAGCGCGCGCCGGCTGGGGCGCTCGCCGCCGGTGAGCCACGACAGCAGCGCCAGCATGATCGGAAAGGTGTTGAACACCAGCAGCGCGAGGGCCACCGGCATGCGCGCCACCGCGCTGGTGAGGCACAGGCTCTGCAGCGACATCAGCAGCCCGGCAGCGGCGGCCCCGGCGAGCGTCACCCGCGGCAAGGCCAGGCTCAGACCCGCCTGCCGCACCAGCAGCGCCATGAGCAGCGCGGTGACGCCGGCGCGCGTGACCACCGCCAGCGGCACGCTGGTGCCGTGGTCGAAGGCCAGGCGCCCGGCCACGTGGTTGCTGCCCATGGCGGTGGCGATCAGCAGCAGCGCGATCACGCCCACCAGAGGCGGCGGCGGGGCCGGATCGGGTCTGGCTTGCCCGCTGTCAATGGCGGGCGATGCCGTCGGCCGCAGCATGGGGGTCTTGGAGTCAGCGCGGGAGTCGGTCATGTCGAGACGCATTCTGATCATCCAGGGCCATCCGCATGCGGCGGACGACCACTGGTGCCACGGACTGGCCGCGGCATACACGCAAGGCGCGAATGCCGCCGGCCATGAGCTTCGCGAGGTGAGGGTGGCCACGCTGGACTTTCCGGTGCTGCGCAGCGCCCACGACTGGGAGACCAATCCGGCGCCGGTCGGCCTGCGGCAGGCGCAGGAGAGCATCGTCTGGGCCGACCACGTGGTGATCTTCTTTCCGCTGTGGCTGGGCGACATGCCGGCGCTGCTCAAGGCATTCCTGGAGCAGGTGGCGCGACCCGGCTTCGCCTTCAGGCCGCGGCCGGGGGATCCGGTGGGCGAACGGCTGCTGGCGGGGCGCTCGGCGCGGGTGGTGGTGACCATGGGCATGCCGGCCATGGTGTACCGCTTCTGGTTTCGAGCGCACAGCGTGCGCTCGCTGGAACGCAATATCCTGGGCTATGTGGGGTTCTCGCCGGTGGACGAGACCCTGGTGGGCCAGGCCGCTGCGCTGGACGATGCCGCGCGCGTGGCCTGGATGGCGCGCATGCGCCGCCTGGGGCGGCTGGGCAGCTGAGCCGCCGTGGCGCGGCACGGGGCGCCGGTTCAGTCCTGCTTCCAGGGCAGGCCGGTCTTGCGCCAGCCGTCGATGTGGCCACGCTGGCCGTTGGCGTCGATCTTGCCCTCGAAGCCTTCCAGGATGTTGCAGGCGCGGCTGAAGCCGCGTGCGGTGGCCGCGGTGGCGGCGCGCACCGAGCGCACGCCGCTGCGGCACAGCAGCAGCACCACGTCATCGGGGGCGGCGCGCTCGCCGAGTTCCTTCACGAACTGGGCCACCTGCTCGTCACCGGTGCCGCGCCAGACCACCAGTTCGGAGCTCGGCACGTGGCCCACGTAGCGGTGTTCCTCGGGGCTGCGCACATCGATGAAGCGCACCCCCGGCCGGCCGATGAGCTGCCAGGCCTCGGTGGGGGTGACATCGCCGGCATAGGGCCGGCGGCCATCGGCGCCGGCCGGCAGGCGCTCGACGGCGCGCGCGAGAACCTGGGTGAGGTCTGCGCTGGAGTCGGTGGGTTGGCTGGGGGTGTTCATGGCGCACATGGGGGCTGATCGGCAGATCCCCATTGTGCCCGTTCCCGGCCGGTGTCTGCCGGCCGCACGCGCCGCGATCGATTCAGTTGAAGACGTCCTGCAGGAATCGGCCGCTCACCGACAGCTCGGTGAACCAGGCCTGTGCCGCCTTGGGGTCATCGCCGAGCCGCTCGGTGGCAATGCGCAGGAGCGTGTCGCGCACCGCCGGGGCCATGGCCTTGCCGTCGCCGCACAGGCAGATCACCGCGCCCGTGGCCAGCCAGTGCCAGAGCGCATCGCGCTGCGCCCAGAGCGCGTCCTGCACGAATCGCCAGGGGTGGCCGGCCAGCGCTGACCACGCCGCGCTGAGCTGCACCACGCCCTGCGCGGCCCAGTGCGCGAGCTCGGCGCCATGGAGCGCGTCGTGATCGGGATGGCGCCCGCCGGTGAACAGCCAGGCCGGGCCCGTGGCCGTGCCCTGGGCGCGCAGCCAGGCCCGTTCCTGCAGGAAGGCGCGCAGGGGCGCGATGCCGGTGCCCGGGCCGATCAGCACCAGCGGCACGGCGGGGTCGGCCGGCGGCGCGAAGGCCGGTGCCGGGGTGCGCACCTTCGCGACCAGGGTGTCGCCCGGCGCCAGCCGGCAGAGGTAGCCGGAGGCGATGCCACGGTAGCGGCCCCGGCCGCTCAGGTGCGGCGCATCGAGGGCGCCCACAGTGAGGGTGAGCTCGCGCGGGCTGGCCAGCGCCGAGGACGAGATCGAGTACCAGCGCGGGCGCATCGGCACGCAGCACTGCAGGAAGTCGGCGATCGAGCACTCGATGGCCGGGTGGCGCATCAGCAGGTCGGCCACGCTCAGGCGCGGCGCGCTCACTTCCTGCGCGAAGCGGCGGCGCGCGGTCTCGTCGGCCGGGCCATCGCCGAGCCAGGCCTGCAGCGTGGCGCGGGTGACCGGGCAGCGGGTGGCGGCCAGCAGGCGTTCGATGTCGCGCCGGCGCGCGGGCTCGTGCCACTCGACGAATTCGCTCAGCAGCTGGGTGAGCGCGAGCGGTCGGCCACGTGGCAGCTGCCGCGCGAGCGCGTCATCGCCGGAGAGCGCGACCACCGCGTCGGCGGGCAGACCCAGCCGCGCGATGAGAGCGGCCACCTCGTCGGGGTGGTTGTGCGGGCACACCGCGAGATGGTCACCGGTGGCATAGCTCAGGCCCTCGGGCAGCGCCACCCGCAGCAGGCGGGTGTCGGCGCGGGGCGCCTCCTGGCTGAAATCCCACAGCCCGTCGGCCGGGCGGATGAGCGTCTCGCTGGCGAGCACGGTCATGGGCTGCATGCCCGCTGGCACGAAGGCGGTTCGCGCCGACACCGGGTCGGCCAGCACCACGCTCAGGGCTTCTAGGGTCGGACGGGTCGAGGTCGTCTGCGCAGCCTCGGTGCCGGTTTCCTGCCCGCTGGCCAGGCGGGCTGTCGCGCCGCCGTCGGCGCGCAGCGCTGCCGGCTCGGCCACCCGGGGCAGCGCCTCGCGCAGGGCCTGCAGCCAGTCGTCGATGGCCTGGTCGAAGTCACCGTTGCCGTCGGCTTCGCCGCGGGCGAGGAAGGGCTGGGCGCCACTGTCGGCCAGCGCGGCCGCCACGCGCTTGGGGAATCCCTGGTACGCCGGCCACTGCGAGTTGCCGCATCCCAGCACCGCGCAGCGCAACTGCGGCGCGCGCCAGGCCGTGGCCGTGCCGTCATCGAGCGCGGCCTCCAGCGCGCGGGCATTGTCGGGCGCGCGACCGTTGTAGGTGGCGGTCACCACCACCAGCCAGCCGCTCTCGGGCCAGCCCGGCAGGGCCTCGTCAAGGCTGCGCACCCGCGGCTGCAGGCCGGCCTCGCGGGCGATCTGGGCCACCTGCTCGGCCACCTCGGCGCACACGCCCACGCTGCTGCCGAAGCGGATCTCAAGCGGCGTGCCGGGCGGCACCGTCGGCGGCTGCGCGCGGTCGGCCTGCGGCGCGCCTGCAGGCGCGTCCGCGCGGGCACTGGCTGCCACCTCGGCCTGATCGGTGCGGCGACGCAGCGTCGTGGCGGCCGCGCCCGCCTCGCGGGCCGTGGCCGGCTCACCCGAGGGCGGCGCCGGCTGCACCCGGGGCTCGGCCCGCAGGCGAAAGCCTTCGGGCTTGAGGGTGAGCGTCTCCTTGACGGCCAGCCGGTAGTCGGCCGGGTCGCTCAGCGCGAAGCGCTTGAGGATCATGGCCAGCGCGAGCTTGGCCTCGGTGATGGCGAACTGCTGACCCAGGCAGGCCCGCTCGCCATTGCCGAAGGGCTTGTAGGCATGCGGGTGATGGCTGGCGCGGGCCTCGGGCAGGAAGCGGTCGATGTCGAAATGATCGGGCCGTGTCCAGTGGCGCGGATTGCGCTGCAGCGCCGGCAGGAACACCACCACCCGCTGGCCCGCGGGCAGCCAGTAGCGCCCGCCGAGCAACGTGTCTTCCAGCGGCGACACTGCGTAGGAGGGCGCGGTGGGCCACAGGCGCAGGGTCTCGCGCAGCACGCGCTCGATGGTGTCGAGCCTTGCGATGTGCTCGAAGGCCGGCTCGGTGCCGGCCGGGATCACCCGGTCGACCTCGGCATAGCAGCGGGCCAGGGTCTCGGGGTGGCGCATGAGCAGATAGAGCGCGAAGGTGAGCGTGCCGCTGGTGGTCTCGTGGCCGGCGATCAGGAAGGTGATCACCTGCGAGCGGATGTTCTCGTCGTCGAGGGGCTCGTCGGTGAGCGGGTCGCGGGCCTGCAGCATGAGATCGAGCAGGTCGCGCTGGCCGCCGCCGCCGGCCGGCTGGTTGCGACGCGCGCGGATCACCTCGTCCACCAGCGTGTGCATGGTGCCGATGTCGAGCTCCATGCGCGCCTTCTCGGCGCTCATGAACTGGTTCTGGATGGGCAGGCGGGTGATGCGCGCCATGACCGTCTCGAGCACCGACCCCATGGCGCCCAGGAAGGGGTGCAGCTGATCGTGCTCGAAGGAGTTGAAGCGATACCCGAAGCCGGCCAGCGAGATGGTGTCCAGGGTGAGCCGGGTCATGTCATCGGCCACCGGGATGTCGGCGTCGGGGCCGCCGCGGGCCCAGCGCGCGGCGAGCTGCTCGGCCACCTCCAGCATGAACGGGAAGTAGCCCTTCATCGCCCGCTGCCCGAAGGCCGGCATCAGGATGCGATGGGCCTTGCCCCAGTTGGGTTCGTCGCCGTGGGCGGTGAACAGGCCGTCGGTGGCCAGCTTGCGCAGGGTGGACAGCGGCGGGCCGATGGTCTTGCGAAAACGCCTGGGGTCGGAGAGCTCGGCCACCAGATCGCCATCGAACACGAAGGGCAGGCGGTGGCCGGCGAAATCCAGCGCCAGGATGCCGTCGAACTGCGCGCTGATCTCCAGGAGGTACTGCGACAGCCTCGCCTTGGGGATGTGCAGCAGGTTGCCCAGCCAGGGCAGGCCTGGCGGGGTGGGAATGTCTCGGAGGGTGAGTGGCGCGTTCATGGCTTATCTGACATCAATTGATGTCACTTTAGGGGCGAGCGGTTTTGGTGTCAACATCGGGGGCATGAACGGCCCTGCCAGACCTGCATCGGCCCGTCGTGCCTACGGCGGGGTGAGCGATCTCGAACGCCGTCAGGCCCGTCGCGAGCGCCTGCTCGATGCCGGCCTGGAGATCATCGGCACCCAGGGCTACACGGCGGCCACGCTGCGCGCCGTCTGCGCCCAGGCCGGCCTCACCGAGCGCTACTTCTACGAGTCATTCGCCAACCGCGAGGCGCTGCTGGCCGGGGTGCACGCCCGCCTCATCGAGGAACTGCGCGCGGCGCTCACCCAGGCCTTCTCGGCGGGCGAGCCCAGCGCGCAGGCGCGCGCGCGCGCGGGTCTCGCGGTGTTCTTCGGCATGCTGCGCGCCGATCCGCGCAAGGCCCGGGTGCTGCTCTTCGAGGTGCTGGGCGTCAGCCCCGAGCTCGATCGCCAGCACCAGCAGGCCGCGCAGGTGTTCCTGCGCTTCGTGATCGAGGCCTTCCGGCCGGTGATGGGGCAGCGGCTGCCCGAGCAGGCCAGCGAGTCGATGGTCTTCACCGGCCTGGTGGGCGGGGTGTTCCAGGTGGCCATCCGCTGGCACCTGGGCGGCTATCACCTGCCGGTCTCGCGCGTGGTGGAAAGCTGTCTGGTGCTGTTCAGGGCTTTGTCTCGCGAAGGGTGAGCAGGGTGAGGCGGGCTCGGGCACGGCAAGCGCCGGCGGTTTGACTTACAATTCGTCTTACCGAATAAGCGAGACAAAAACCATGGCCACCATCACCTTGTCCAGCAAAGGCCAACTCGTCATCCCCAAGGCGCTGCGCGACCGGGCCGAACTCGAACCTGGCGCGCGCTTCTCGGTGCAGTTCATCGACGGTGAAATCCGGCTGCGTCCGCTGGCAAGAACGCCCGCTGTTGCCCTTGACGAGGTCGCCGGATGTCTGGCGCGCCCTGGCCGCAGGCGGCTTAGCGACGAGAAGCTCCGGGCAGCCATCCTGGCAAGGCTCAAGGCAAGGAACGCGCCATGATTGCGCTCGACACCAACCTTCTGGCGAGACTGTTGTTGCGGGATCATCCTGCGCAGTTCGCTCGGGTCAAGTCGCTCCTGCAGACCGATCAGATCTTCACCGCCCCAGTGACGGTCATCCAGGAACTCGTCTGGGTGCTGGAGGCGAATGATTGCGGTTCCACTGAAATCGAACACGCATTGCGTCTGCTGCTGGCCCTGCCCAATTTCCGGCCGCAGCAGGCGGATGCCGTTCTGCGGGCGCTGGACGGGTACGGGCAGGGCATGGACTTTGCCGATGCGCTGCACCTGGCGCTGTGCGCCGATGACGACGGCTTCGTGAGCTTTGACAAGGATCTTGCGCGCAAGGCCGCGCGGCTCGGCATCGTTCCGCGGGTGGTGCCCGCCTGAAGCGGCCGCGGCCAATCCCCCGCATCACACTTTCACCGGCGGCTCCGTCTGGCTGCGCGTCGCGGTGAACTCCGCGTCGGGCATGGCCAGCATGCGGCGGTAGGCTTCCGGCGGATAGTGCATGTGCGGCCGGGCCGGGTCGATCGGCGGCTGCGGCACCGCGCCTCCTTCACCGGCATAGGCGGCGGGCTCGCGAAAGCGCGCCAGTTCTTCAGGGCTGATGCCGGCCAGGGCCACCACCTCGGGGTCGATCCACGCCCGCGCGTCGATCGGCTCGCGCGAGGTGGAGATCTCCAGGGTGAGGCCCTCCAGGCCGGCAAAGTAGATGGACAGGCAAAAGCCGTGGTCGATCGGCCCGATCACGTTCACGCCGCGCGAGCGGATGCGGTCGCGCAGGGCGAGCAGCGCCGCGTCGTCATCGACATTGAGGGCCAGATGCTGCAGGGTGCCCGGCGCGCTGGGCGCGCCGGCGTTGCCGGAATGGCTGACCCCGAGCACCGGCGCGATGGCCGCGATCTGCGGCGACTGCACGAAAGCGATCGAGCAGTGATCGTTGAGCTTCAGAAAGCCGTGCCAGGCGCCCTTCACGCCGTGCATCCAGTAGAGCGCCACCAGTTGCATGCCAAGCACGTCGGTGAAGAACGCGATCTGCTGCCTGATGTCGGCGGTGCACAGGGCCAGATGGTGCACGCCATTGGGACGGGGGCTGAGCGGCTGGGTCATGCGGGTCTCCGGGTGTCGTCGGCCAGGGCGTCGTGGCGGTAGAGGGCATCCATCACCTGGCCGCGCGCGCGCGCCACGGCGCGGTTGCGCAGCCAGGCCTTGATGCCCGACAGGTGGAACACCGTGGCATTGCGCCGCGAGCCGGCCTGGATACGGCTGGTGCGCGGGCGGCGGATGTCGGCGTAGCAAGTGAGGGCGGCCGCGGGCTTGCCCTGGGCGAGGCCTTGCGCGGCATGGCGGGCCAGCACCGCCGCGTCCTCGATGGCCATGGCCGCGCCCTGGGCCATGAAGGGCAGGGTGGGGTGGCAGGCGTCGCCCATGAGCGTGACGCGGCCTCGACCCCACTGCGGCAGCGGTGGCCGGTCAAAGAGGGCCCACTTGTAGCAGGCCTGCGGGTCCATGGCGTCGATCAGGGTCTGCAGGCTTGCGTGCCAGCCGGCGAAGTCGCGGCGCAACTCGGCATGCTCGCCGCGCTCGTTCCACGACTCCAGCTCCCAGCCCTGCTTCTCGACCACGCACACGCAGTTGACCAGTTCGCCGCCGCGCACGTAGTAGTGCACGAAGTGCTTTCCCGGCCCCCACCACACGGTGGACATCGGCCGCACCAGGCCGGGGGGAAGGCTGGCGGCGGGCACCAGCGCGCGCCACGCGACATTGCCGGTGAAGCGGGGCGCCTGCTCACCGAAGAGGTGGCTGCGCACCGCGGAGTGGATGCCGTCGGCGCCCACCAGCAGCTGGGCCTCGTGCGTGGCGCCATCGGCCAGCACCCGCACGCCATCGGCGTGTTCCTCGATGGCGCTGACCCGGGCACCGGTGTGCAGCGTGATGGCCGGGTGCACGGCGGCCGCGTGGGCCAGCACCGCGATGAGGTCTGCGCGATGCACGTGGTAGTAAGGAAATCCGTAGCGCTGCACCACCGCCTCGCCCAGCGGATTGGATGCAATCAGATGACCGCGCCGCCAATGGCGCATCTCGGTGCCCTGCGGCACGAAGGCCACGGCGCGCAGCGCCTCGGCCAGTCCGACGTGATGCAGCACCCGCGTGCAGTTGGGGCTGAGCTGGATGCCCGCGCCGATCTCGCCAAAGCCCGATGACTGCTCGAGCACCGTCACCTGCAGGCCCTGATGCGCCAGACACAGCGCGGCGGTGAGCCCGCCGATGCCGCCACCGGCGATCAGGACGTGGGCGGCGCTCACGCCGGGATCAGCGCCATGGAACGCACCTCGCCGAACTCGCGCTGCAGCTTGTGCCAGGTGTCGCCGCCATCGAGGCTGCGGTAGAGCTGCCCCAGGTTGGTCACCGTGAACACCACCTCGGGGCGGTCGGCATGTGAAGCCACGCACCACGGGGTGCTGTTGGTCTCGCCGGGCAGGCTCGCGTCCTGCCAGGTGGCGCCGTGATCGCGTGAGCGCAGCAGCCGCCCGGTGGAGCCCGGCGGGCCGTTGCCGTTGGTGAGGAAGAGGGTGTGATCGCCGTCGGCCCGGGCGCCGATGCTGCGGGTGTATTGCCAGGGCGAGTCGAGCGCCTGGAAGGCCCAGGTGGCGCCCTCGTCCTGGCTGCGGTGCAGGCCCTTGTTGGTGGTGGCGAACACCGTGCGCCTGCCGCCCTCGCGGACCACCGCGATGCCATGGATGTCACCCGAGAGCAGGCCCTGGTCGAGCCGCTGCCAGCTTGCGCCGCCATCGCGGCTGCGGTGCACCGCGTCGATCTCCACCCCGGCCCACAGCGTGAGCGGGTCATCGGGATCGAAGATCACCTGCGTGACCCGCGGCTTGCCCACGAAGATGCAGGCCGGGGCGAGCGTGGCCGGCAGGGTGCGCCAGGTGGCGCCGTCATCGTCGGAGCGCCACAGCGCGGCCGGGTGGGTGCCGGCCACGATCACTTCGGGCCGCTGCGGATGGCGGGCCAGCGCCCAGGTGCAGTCGGCATCGAAGGGCGAGGGCAGGTGGGTCCAGTTGCGGGTGGACTCCTGCCAGCGGTAGACCCCGGAATCGGTGCCCGCGAGCAGTTCGCCCGGCCGGGCCGGATGGCCGGCCAGCGCCCAGACCCGCGATTCGAGGTACAGGCCCGACTCGGTGTAGGGCCGCTCCCAGGTTTCGCCGAGGTCGCGGCTGAACCACACCGAGGTGCCGGCCGTGCCCACGGCCAGGGTGAATGGACGCATGGGGGCGGGCCTCAGATGCTCAGGTCGAGCAGGTTGTAGTCCTTCAGGCTGGCGCGCGCCTGCGCGTCCCAGGTGAAGGTCTCGCCCGACTGGGCATGGGGCTGGTACACGAAGGGCGTCTCGTGCGGGAAGCGCTCGCGGCGCGCGGCGATGCCCAGGCCGATGGCCCGGGCCCGCTCGCGGATGCGGGCCTCGTCGTAGAAGCCTTCGGCGGCGTGCAGCGTGCCGGTGGTGCGCACGCCCAGCACCGAACGGCGGCGGTGAAAGCCGAAGTTGACCGTCACTCGCCAGTCAGGGCTGGTGTTGGCGAAGGAGCCGTGCACGGTCTGGCGATTGGTGATGGCCACATCCCCGGGAGCGCAGATGATCGGCACGGCATCGGGCAGGCGATCGGAGCCGGCGGCGCGGGCCATGGCGCGGATGTCGGCGCGACCCAGCGTGTGCGAGCCCGGCACCACCCACACCCCGTTGGCCGGCGTGCAGCCGTAGAGCTGGGCCATGAAGTTGAAGCCGTGGGTGCCGGCATCGAGATCGGGGCTGTCCCAGTGGGTGACGCCGTCCTGGTGCCAGGCCACCGAGGCGCCCAGGCCCGGCTCCTTGATGAAGAAGGCCTCGTTGAAGGGCACGAAGTCATCGCCATTGACCGCGGCGGCCACCGCCAGCAGATCGGGGTGCCCGTAGACCCGCAGCGCGGCGTCGGAGAACTGCAGGGTGCCCAGGATGAGATACACGACTTCCTCGGGCGCGCCCTGCAGGGCCTGGGGCTCGAACATCTTCACCGGATGGCGGCCGTTGGCCGCGCGCGTGCCACCCACCGGATCGCCCAGCGGGCGCGACCACATCAGCGTGGGCGCGATGCAGTCGGCGGCCATCGCGGGGCGGCCGTGGCGGTCTAGCGCCTCGCCGCGGCGCACCGGCAGCCGGTCCATCATGCTGCGGAAGTCGGCCTCGATATCGGCGAGTTCGTCGGCCTTGAGCACGCCCTCGAACACATAGAACCCGCAGCGCCAGTAGGCAGCCAGGATGTCGGGATGGATGCGGCCCTGATCGTCATAGCGGATCGGGCCGCGGTTGCCCAGGGCATAGGCCCGTTCGCGGCCGGCCGCCAGATAGGCGCGCATGGCGGCCTCCTGGTCTCCGTAATCGACCATCACTGCGCTCATGGCTTGTCTCCTCGGGGCGGGTGGGGGCGGTGCTGCGTCGAGGTTAGTGGCTGGGCGCGGCTTGTCAATCGCGCCGCCCCGCGGGATGAGCCGGCGTCGGCCGGATCGGCCTGAAAGTGGTCTACCATCGGCGCGATGAGCACCGCCACCCCCACCCCTGACGCGCCCGCCGCCTCGGCGGCATCCCCTGACAGCGCTGCGCCCGCGCAGACCGCTGCCGCTGACCAGACCGCGCCGCGCGCGCTGCGCGAACTCGCCGACCTGCCCGGGCCGCGGGCCTGGCCGGTGGTGGGCAACCTGCTGCAGCTCGATGCGCCGCGCTTTCATCTGCAGGTGGAGCAGTGGTGCCGCGAGTTCGGCCCGTATTTCCGGCTGCAGATGGGCCCGCGCCCGGTGCTGGTGGTGGCCGACCACGAGGTGGTGGCCACCGTGCTGCGCGATCGGCCCGATGGCTTTCGCCGCACCCGGCTGCTGGAGATCATCGGCGCCGAGATGGGCCTGCTGCCAGGGGTGTTCGGCGCCAATGGCGAGACCTGGAAGCGGCAGCGTCGCATGGTCATGGCGGGTTTCGACCCGGCCCATGTCAAGGGCTACTTCCCCTCGATGTGCCGGGTCTCGCAACGGCTGGCCGGGCGCTGGCAACTGGCCGCGGCGCAGTCGAGCGCCATCGATCTGCAGGCCGACCTGATGCGCTACACGGTGGACACCATCGCCGGGCTGGCCTTCGGGGTGGAGGTCAACACGCTCGAGTCTGATGCCGATGTCATCCAGCGTCACCTCGACAAGATCTTCCCGGCGCTCTATCGCCGCATGATGTCGCCGCTGCCGGTGTGGCGCTGGTGGCGCAGCGCCGCCGATCGCGAGCTCGAGCGCAGCGTGGCCGCGGTGCGGGCGGCGGTAGATGACTTCATCGCGCAGGCCCGCGCCCGTATCGCCGCGCGCCCGCAGCTTCGCGAGCACCCCGAGAACCTGCTCGAGGCCATGATCGTGGCCGCCGAGCGCGAGGGCGGCGGCATCAGCGATCTGGAGGTGGCCGGCAACGTGCTCACCATGCTGCTGGCTGGCGAGGACACCACCGCCAACACCATCGCGTGGATGATCCATCTGCTCTGGCTCAACCCCGAATCGCTCGCGCGGGCCACCGATGAGGTGCGGCGCGGCGTGGCCGATCCGTTGCGTCCCACCCTCGAGGAGATGGCCGGGCTCGACTTCATCGAGGCCTGCGCCCACGAGACCATGCGCCTGAAGCCGGTGGCGCCGCAACTGCCGCTCGAGGCGCTGCGCGAGACCGTGGTGGGTGAGGTGCGGGTGCCGGTGGGCGGCGTGGTCATCAGCATGTTGCGCCGGGACAGCGTCAGCGAGCGCTTCGTGCCGCAGGCCGAACGCTTCATGCCCGAGCGCTGGCTGTCCGAGGGCGGGCCCGGCTCGCAGGCCAATGCCGCGCGGCGCATCTCCATGCCCTTTGGCGCCGGCCCGCGCATCTGCCCGGGTCGGTACCTGGCGCTGCTCGAGATGAAGATGGCCATGACGGTGCTGCTGGGCGCCTTCGACATCCAGGCGGTGGATACGCCCGATGGCCAGCCCGCAGCCGAGAAGCTTTCCTTCACCATGACCCCGGTGGGTCTGAGCATGCGCCTGCGCGCACGCGGCTGAGCTCCGGCCCATCCGGGCAGCCCGCGCATGGCCCTCACGCTCGCGCTCTTCGCGATCACCAACCTCGTGCTCGGCACCGGCGCCTTCGTGGTGGCCGGGCTGCTGGCGCCCATGGCGGCCGAGCTCGGGGTGGGCATTGCCGCGGCCGGACAGGCCATGACGGTGTATGCGCTGGCCGCGGCGGTGATCGCGCCGGCGCTGGTGGTCTTCACCGGCGCCTGGCCCCGGCGGCGGGCGGTTGCCCTGGCGCTGCTGCTCTCGGTGGCCGGGGCGCTGGTGAGCGGGCTGGCCGGCTCGCTGCCGGTGCTGCTGATCGGCCGCGCGCTCACCGGCGCCGGCATCCACTTCGCGGCCCTGGCGGCCGCGCTGGCCGTGGCGCTTGCCCCGCCCGAGCGCAGCGCGCGCGCGCTGTCGATGGTCTATCTCGGGGTGAGCCTGAGCTTCGTGCTGGGCTTGCCGGCGGGCACCTGGCTGGCGTCGTTCAGCTCCTGGCGCCTGCCGCTGCTGATCATCGCCGCGGCGGCCACGGTGCTGCTCGGACTGCTGATGCTGCGGCTGCCGGCCTCGCTGCATGCGCCCGCCACCGGCTGGCGCGGCCTGGGCGCGCTGCTGCGGCGGGCCGATGTGCGCGGGGCGCTGATCCTCACGCTGCTCATCGGCGCGGCCATCTTCTGCACCTTCTCGTTCATCGGCCCGGTGCTGCAGGCGCTCGGCCCGATGAGCCCGATGCAGGTCTCGGCCACGCTCGCCACGGTGGGGGTGGCGGGCCTGCTCGGCACGGTTGCCGGCGGGGTGCTGGCCGACCGGCTCGGCGTGCCGGGCGCGCTGCGGCTGCTGGCAACGGTGTTCCTGCTCAGCATGGTCGCGGTGCCCTTCACGGCGGGGGCGCCGGCCCTGCTCATGCCGGTGCTGGCGGCCTGGGGCGCGGCGGGTTTCGGGCTGATGCCGGTGCAGCAGGCGCGGCTGGCGGCGCTCTCACCGGCCGATGCGCCGGTGCTGATCGCGCTGAATTCGGCGGTGCTGAACATCGGCACCGCCACCGGCGCGATGGTGGGCGCGGCGGCCTCCGGCTGGATCGATCTGGCGCGGCTGGCCTGGGTGGGCGTGCCCTTCATGCTGGTCGGTCTCGCGCTGCTGCGGCGCTGACCGCGGGGCGCGGCGTGCAGGCGTCTGCCACGCTCACCGGGCCGGTCCTGCTCGCGGTGCTGGGCGGCGCGCTGCTGCACGCCAGCTGGAACGCGCTGGTCAAGAGCAGTCAGGACAAGGCGCTGGACAATGCGCTGCTGCACGTGCTGGCCGGCCTGATCGCGCTGCCCGCGCTCGTGCTCACCGGACTGCCTGCGCCCGCGTCGTGGCCGTGGGTGCTCGCCTCGGCGATCATCCACGTGGGTTACCACCTGGCGCTGGCCGGCGCCTACCGCCACGGCGATCTCGGTCTCACCTATCCGATCATGCGCGGCGTGGCGCCGCTGCTGGTGGCGCTGGCCAGTGGGTCATTTCTGCAGGAGTCACCCACGCCGCTGGCCTGGCTGGGCATCGGTGGCATTGCGCTGGGCGTGAGTCTGGTGGGCCTGGCGCAACCCGGCGCAGCGCTGGGGCATCGCACCGCGGTGGCCTTCGCGCTGGCCAATGCGGTGATCATCGCCAGCTACACGCTGGTCGATTCGCGCGGGGTGCGGCTCTCGGGCAACCCCATCGCCTACGTGCTGCTCTTCTTCGTGCTCGATGCGCTGCCCTATCCGCTGCTGCTGTGGCTGCGCCGGGGCGCGGCCGGGCGCGCGGGCATCGTCGCCTACAGCCGGCGGCGCTGGCCCTTGGCCCTGCTTGGCGGGGCGGCCTCGCTGGGCTCCTACGGGCTGGCGCTGTGGGCCATGACCCGCGCGCCGGTGGCCTCGGTGGCGGCGCTGCGCGAGACCTCGGTGGTGTTCGCCGCGGTGCTGGGCGTGTGCTTGCTCGGCGAGCGCTTCGGCGCCCGCCGGCTGCTGGGCACCGGTCTGCTGGTGGCCGGGGTGATGGCGCTGCGGCTGGGCTGAGCGTGGCTGCGCCGCCCGCCGCAGCGGCGAGCGACTGATCGCCGCTCAGTTGATCCGAGCGTCGCTCAGATGCCGCGCAGCCCCAGCGCCGCGCGCAGTCGCAGCTTGTTGGCCACGCCATCGCGCGAGGGCATCACCCGCGGCGGCTCGGTCTGCGCGATGCGCAGCGTGGCCAGGCCCGGGCCTTCGCAGCGGTGCATGCGCGCGCGCAGCGCCGGCAGGGCCAGCGGGCTCTCGATGCGCTCGGTCCAGGCCAGGCCGCAGGCCGCGCCCACGCCGGCCAGATCGGTGCCCAGACCGGTGTGGCTGGCCTGCATGCCGGTCTCGGCGTACAGGCGGTTGTCGAGCACCACGATGCTCAGGTTGCGCGGCCGGCGCGCGGCCACGGTGGCCAGCGCGCCCAGGCCCATGAGTTGCTCGCCATCGCCGGTGAGCACCAGCACCGGCACATCGGGCTGGGCCAGCGCCAGGCCCAGGCCGATCATGGCCGCGCCGCCCATGGCTCCCCAGAGGTAGAAGTTGCGCTCGTGGTCGCCGGCGGCGGCGAGGTCATAGGTGGGCGAGCCCAGGCCGCTGACCACCAGCAGGTTGCCGCGGTCGCGAAGCAGTTCGGCCACCGCGGCGCGGCGCTCGATCTCGGGGCCGGCGCCGGTGGGGTGTGAGGTGTTGGCCATGGTCATTTCGTCCATTGCTTGCGGCCCAGCAGCCGCTGCGAGATGAGCAGCGCCACCGGCTGCTCGGCCAGGAAGGCATCGTCGATGGCGGCCTGCACCGCCTCGGGCATCTGCGCGGCATCGTCCACCCGCCGCACCGTGACGCCCATCGCTTCCAGCGTGGTCTGGGTGGCGCGGCTCATGGGCACCTGCCAGGGGTTGAACTCGGCCCACTCGCCGCGCATGGTCACCAGCATCAGCAGGGGGAAGCGGCAGTTCTCGATCAGGCTGAGCATGTTGATGCAGTTGCCCACGCCGCTGCTTTGCATCAGCAACGCGGCACGCTGACCACCCAGCCACGCGCCGCACACCGCAGCCACGCCTTCTTCCTCGGTGGTGAGCGGATAGGCCGTCATGTCGGGATGGGCGTGGGCCATGGCGATCAGCCTGGCGTGACCGGCATCGGGCACGTAGGCCACCTGACGGATGTCGTTGCGGCGAAAGACCTCGAAGACCTGCTCTCGCCAGTCGGGACCGGCGTCGGGTTGTGCGGACATGGGGTGCTGCCTGCGTGGGGGAGATCCCGCTTTCTACCGCAGCCGTGGCCCGGCGCAAAACCGGGCGCAACGCGCGCGGCGGCATTCCGGACCGCGGGCCTGTCGCATGGCCGCTTGCGCTGGCGCAATGGTTGTCGAGCGGCTTGACACCTGGTCTGCCTGGCTTGGACTGCTGCGCGCGCAAGTGCCTGTTTTCTTGGCGCTATTGCTCGGGAGGGCGGTCAGGCACGATACCTGCGGTGCTCAGGCAGGCAGAGCCTGCCGGTCCTGCGTTTCTGCACGGAGACGCTCATGAGCCCTCGCAAGATGTTTGCCGCCGCCCTGGTCTGCGCTGCCCTGGGCGCGAGCGGTCAGGCCGCCGCTCAGGCCACGCTCACCATCACCAACACCAGCCCCACGCGCACCGAGGAAACCGGCGATCCCGGCGCCTCGGTGTTCCCCTGGACCAACAGCGCGATCGGCGTCGGGGCGGGTGTGCCCTGGCAGGTGCGTGATGCCCAGAACACCGTGACCTCCGGTTGGCCCACCGGTGCCGGCATGGCGCTCGACCCGGTCTTCATGCCCAACTGGGGCACGGCCGGGTGGCTGGGCGCCTACCTGCACCTGGACGCCGACAGCCAGGTGATGTTCCAGTACGTGGGCAAGGGCGACTCCATCTTCCTGAACACCTTCGAGGTGTACCTGGGCGGCGTCTGGACCATGCTGTTCAGTTCCGACATCGCGCCCTGCGGCGCCTCGGGCGCGGCGCCGGTGCTGCCGGTGTGCACGCCGGGCATCAATGAATTCACCTTCGGGTTCTCGGCCGGGCTCCTGCCGTTTCGCTACCTGACCGGGCCGGGCATCATCCTCACCAACGATGGCCAGAGCAATCCGGTGAACACGCTGATCGGGCCGGGCTACTTCGTGGGCCTTGATCCCTATCTGGCCACCGGCCCCTACCAGAACACCGGCCCCGCGGCGTATGTGGCGCTCACCGACCAGCTTGATGTCTACGACCGCGACTTCCAGGACCTGGGTGTCCGGGTGAGCACGGTGCCCGAGCCGGGTACCTTGGCGCTGTTGTGCGTCGCCCTGAGCGCGCTCGGCCTGCCCGGCCTGCGCGCCAGAACCCGGAAGCCATCATGAGCCCGAGGCTTGCCACCTGTCTTTCCGCCTGACTCCGAGGCCAGCGCCCAAGAGCACACCGTCGCTCGAGGGCCGCTGCCCGCGCGTGGCCTGAGCGATCAGGCCGCAGCCGAGCGTCTGGCCACCGAGGGGCCCAACGAGTTGCCGCAGCCGCGGCGGCGTGGCTGGTGGCGCATCGCCGGCGAGATCATCCGCGAGCCCATGGTCCAGCTCCTGCTGGCCGCGGGCCTGGTCTATTTGGCATTGGGTGATCGGGCCGAGGCCGCCATGCTGCTGGCCTTCGTGCTGATCACGGTGGCCATCACGCTGGTGCAGGAGCGCCGCACCGAGCGCGTGCTCGAGGCGCTGCGCGACCTGAGCAGCCCGCGCGCGCTGGTGCTTCGGGGAGGCCAGCGGCTGCGGGTGGCTGGCCGCGAACTGGTGCGCGGTGACCTGATCTTCCTGGCCGAAGGCGACCGTGTGCCGGCCGATGCGCTGCTGCTCGAGGCCAATGACCTGCAGGCCGACGAGTCGCTGCTCACCGGCGAGGCCGTGCCGGTGCGCAAGCGCGCGGCCCGTGATGCCGAGGCCGCCTGCGCGCCCGGTGGCGATGACCTGCCCTGGGTGTATGGCGGCGCGATGATCGTGCGCGGGCGTGCGCTGGCGCAGGTGAGCGCCACGGGCGCGCGCACCGAGCTCGGTCGCATCGGCCGGGCGCTGGCCGAGCTGCCCGAGCAGCCCACGCCGCTCGCGCTGCAGATCCGTCGCCTGGTGCGCGTGTTCTCGGCGCTGGGGCTTCTGCTCAGCCTGCTGGTGGTGCTGGCCTGGGGCTTGAGCCGTGGCGACTGGCTGGGCGGCGTGCTGGCCGGCATCTCGCTGGCCATGGCCATGCTGCCGCAGGAGTTCGTCATGATCCTCACGGTGTTCATGGCGATGGGCGCGCACCGCCTGTCGGCGCAGCGGGTGCTCACGCGCCGCGCTGCCGCGATTGGCGCGCTGGGCGCAGCCACGCTGCTGTGCACCGACAAGACCGGCACGCTCACCCACAATCGCATGCGCATCATGGCGCTGGCCGGTTCGGTGGGCGATCAGCCGTTGGCCTGGCGCGAGGGCGAGGCCCTGCCCGAGCCGCTGCGCCCGCTGCTGGGGCAAGGCATCCTCGCCTGCGAGGCCGAGGCCTTCGATCCGATGGAGAACGCCTTCCATGCGCTGGGGGATCGCTTTGCCGTGCCCGGCGCGCCCTGGCGCGCGCCCGAGGCGGTGCTGGTGCATGAGTACCCGCTCACGGCGGCGCTGCCGGCCATGACCCATGTGTGGCATTCGCCGGGCACAGCGGTCTGTCAGGTGGCGATCAAGGGCGCGCCCGAGGCCGTGCTGGGCCTGTGCCAGCTCAGCGCTGACGCGCGCGTCGCGGTGCTCGCGCAGGCCGATGCCTTTGCCGCCGAGGGCATGCGGGTGCTGGGCGTGGCCACGGCCATCTCGCCGGCACCGGGCGCTGGGCCCCCTGTCTGGCCGGCCGACCCCGCCGGCTTCGCGCCGACCTTCCTGGGGCTGGTGGCGCTGGCCGATCCCTTGCGTGAGCCGGTGCCGTCCGCGGTGCGCGAGTGCCGCGCCGCCGGCATCGAGGTGGCCATGATCACCGGCGACTACCCGGTCACTGCCCGGGCAATTGCCGACCAGGCAGGCATTGCCACGGCAGCAGGCGTGCTCACCGGCGCGCAGCTCGATGCCCTGGGCGACGCCGAACTGCACGAGCGCCTGGCCCGCGTGCGGGTGTTCGCGCGCGTCTCGCCCCAGCACAAGCTGCGCCTGATCCAGGCCTTCCAGGCCCGCGGCGAGGTGGTGGCCATGACCGGCGACGGCGTGAACGACGCGCCCTCGCTGCGCGCGGCCAACATCGGCATTGCCATGGGGGGCCGTGGCACCGATGTGGCGCGCGAGGCCGCTGCCATCGTGCTGCTCGATGATCAGTTCGACGCCATCGTGCGGGCGGTGCGCCTGGGCCGGCGCATCGGCGACAACCTGCGCAAGGCCATGGCCTACGTGCTCTCGGTGCACGTGCCCACCGCCGGCCTGTCGCTGCTGCCGCTGCTCTTCGGCCTGCCGGTGATGCTCGCCCCGGTGCACATCGCGTTCCTGGAACTGGTGATCGATCCGGTGTGCTCGATCGTGTTCGAGGCCGAACCCGCCGAGCGCGATGCCATGCAACGTCCGCCGCGTGACCCGGCCGCGCCGCTCTTCGGCCTCACCGACATGGCGGCGGCATTCGCGCAGGGGGCGCTGGTGCTGGCGGCCGTGGCCGGGCTGGCAGCGTGGCTGCTGCACATCGGCGTGCCCGAGGCGCAGGCGCGCGGCACGGGCTTTCTGGCGCTGGTGCTGGCCAACCTGGGGCTGATCGTGTTCAACCGTTCTTTTGGTCGTTCACCGCTCGATGCCCTGGCCCGGCCCAACCCGGCGCTGTGGTGGGTGGTGGCAGCCGTGGGCGCGCTGCTTGCGCTGGTCTATGGCTGGGCGCCGCTGCGCGAGCTCTTCCGCTTCAGCCCGCTTGCCGCGGCTGACGTGGGCCTGGCGATGGCCGTGGCGGTGGGGATCACGGCGCTGCTGTTCGGGGCGCGGGCGCTGGCTGGCCGTGTACCGCCGGGCGCCGGGATATCGCCGGTGCGCTCACCCCGGCATTAAGCCTGCGCAATCGCGGTCGGCCGGCTTGACAGGTTGCCTCGTGCGTCGGGCGCGCCGTATCTTCAAGATATTGATTCAAAAAGAGAATTAAAGAAAGGCCTTGCGTGGCATGGAACCTGCTGACAACTCCCGGCGGCGCCCCTGTCGGGCGTCGCCAACCCAGCACGGAGGTTTCAATGAACGCACGCAAGACCCTGGCGGCCGCCCTGGCCGCTGTCGCAATGGGCGCGGCCGGCGTGGCCGCGGCGCAGGCCACCCTCACCATCACCAACACCAGCCCCACCCGCGAGGAAGACACGGGCGACCCGGGGGGCTCGGTCTACCCCTGGGCCAATGGTGCGGGCGGCTCCGGCGCGGGCATTCCCTGGCAGGCGCGCAGCGAGCAGGGCGTGCCCATCGGCGGCTGGCCCACCGGCCCCGGCATGAGCGCAGACCCAACCTTCTCGCCCAACTGGGGCACCTCGGGCTGGCTGGGCAGCTACCTCAACCTGAACAGCGACAGCCGGGTGAGCTTCCAGTACATGGGCAAGGGCGATTCCTCGCTGCCCAATCAGTTCGAGGTCTTCGTGGGCGGGGTCTGGACCATGCTGTTCAATGCCGGCACCGCGCCCTGCGGCGCTTCCGGCGCGGCGCCGGTGAGCCCCGACTGCACCAGCGGCCTCAACGAGTTCACCTTCGCCTTCACCTCGGGCCTGGTGCCGTTCCGCTATGTGACCGGCAACGCGGTGGTGGTCACCAACGACGGCACCAGCAATCCGCCCGATGTGCTCGGCGGGCCTGGCTTCTTCGTTGGCCTCGATCCGTATCTGGCCAGCGCGCCGCACCAGACCACGGCCGAGGCCGCCTATGTGGGCCTGACCGACCTGCCGGGCGCGGGCGACCATGACTTCCAGGACTTCGGCGTGCGGATCAGCACCGTGCCCGAGCCGGGAACCCTGGCGCTGATGGGTCTGGCGCTGGGCGGGCTGGGGCTGCGCCGGCGGCGGCTGGTGCCGGCTGCCTGAGGTGGCTGCCTGAGGTGGCTGCCTGAGGTGGGTGCCTGAGGTGGGTGCCCGAGCCGGCTGCCTGAGCCGGCTCTGGGCGTCGGTCGCGCAGGCCGCCTGCCTGCCCGGGCGCACCCTTGCGGTGCGCCCGCAGGCGCTTTCTGCGGGTACGGGTCTTGCTTTGTCCTGGACATTCCATTGCCCAGGAGGCTTCCATGTCCCGTCGTCAGTTCCTGTCCCGCTCCGGTGCCGCCGCGGCCGTCACCGCCAGCCTGGCCGCGCCGGCCATTGCCCAGACCACGCCCGCGGTGCGCTGGCGCCTCACCTCGTCGTACCCCAAGTCGTTGGACACGGTGTACGGCGGGGCCGAGGTGCTGGCTGACCGGGTGCGCCGCCTCACCGACGGCAAGTTCGACATCCGGGTGTTCGCCGCCGGCGAGATCGTGCCGGGCCTGCAGGCCCTGGACGCGGTCCAGAGCAATTCGGTGGAGTGCTGCCACACCAACTCGTACTACTACATCGGCAAGAACATGGCGTTCGGCTTCGAGACCGCGCTGCCATTCGGCATGACCACCCGCCAGCAGAATGGCTGGATCTACTACGGCGGCGGCATGGAACTGCTGCGCGAGTTCTACAAGGACTATGGCGTCATCAATTTCCCGGGCGGCAATACCGGCACCCAGATGGGCGGCTGGTTTCGCACGCCCTTCAAGACCCTGGCCGATCTGAAGGGTCTGAAGATTCGCATTCCCGGTCTGGGCGGGCAGGTGTGGCTGCGCATGGGCGCGGTGCCGCAGAACATTCCCGGCGGCGATATCTACCCGGCGCTCGAGCGCGGCACCATCGATGCCACCGAATGGATCGGGCCGTATGACGACGAGAAACTGGGTTTCTACAAGATTGCCAAGCACTACTACACGCCGGGCTGGTGGGAGCCGTCGTCGCAGTTCTCCTTCTTCGTGAATGCGGCGGAATGGGCCAAGCTGCCCAAGTCGTATCAGGAAGCTTTCTCGGTGGCTGCCGCCGAGGTCAACCTCAACATGATGGCCGAGTACGACGCCAAGAACCCGGTGGCGCTCAAGCGGCTGATCGGCGCCGGCGTCACGCTGCACCGGTATCCCACCGAGATCCTGCGCGCGGCGCAGAAGATCTCCTTCGACATGTACGAGGAAGAGGCCGGCAAGAACCCGGCCTTCCGCAAGATCTACACCTCCTGGAAGAAGCACCGCGAGGATGCGTACACCTGGTTCTCCATCGCGGAGCAGGGTTACGAGAACTTCGCGTACAGCAAGGGGTGAGTTCGCGGTTGACGGCTTGACGTGTCTGTTCGATAATCCTGACTGGTCTGACTAGTCAGGATTATTTGCGTGCACACATGGCAATTGCAGGAAGCCAAGAGCCGGTTCAGTGAGGTCGTTGAACTCACGCTCAAAGAGGGGCCGCAACTGATCACCCGGCGCGGGGAAGAGGCCGTCGTCATCGTGGCGGCCGACCATTACCGGCGCCTGAGCGGCCAGACCTCATCCCTCCTGGACTGCCTGCTGAACGCTCCCCGGGGTGAAGCGCTGGTGCTCGAGCGCTCCACGGAAGCCATTCGGGATCTCTCTCTTTGAGATATCTGCTCGACACCTGCGTGCTCTCCGAACTGGTCAAGGCCGCACCTGAGGAGCGCGTGCTGCGGTGGATGGAAGGGCGAAAGGCGCATGAGCTTTGCATCAGCGCCATGACCTGGGGTGAATTGCACCGCGGTGTGGCCAGGCTGCCTGAGTCGCGGCGGCGCTCCGAGTTGGCGCAATGGTTGGAACAACTGCAGGCCGGTCTTGAAGATCGAGTGCTCGCGTTCGACCGCCGCGTTGCCGAGGCGTGGGCGCAGATGACGGCCCATGCCGAGTCAAACGGAAAGCCCATGGCTGCCCTTGATTCGATCATCGCTGCAACCGCGCGGGCGTACGAGTGCACGCTGGTCACTCGCAATGTTCGTGATTTTGGCAGTGCGGGTCTTGATCTCTTCAGCCCCTGGGGCACCCAGGCCGACTGATTTTCCGCGAGCGCGCCCACCATGATCATCGACTGCCACGGCCACTACACCACCGCGCCCCGGGCGCTGCATGAATGGCGCGCCCGGCAGGTCGAGGCCATCGGCCGGCCCGGGCATGCGCCCAGCCCCTCGTCCTTGCGCATCAGCGATGACGAGCTGCGCGAGTCGGTCGAGGGCAATCAGCTGCGGGTGATGCGCGAGCGCGGGCACGATGTCACCGTCTTCAGCCCGCAGGCCAGCTTCATGGCCCATCACATCGGCGATTTCCAGGTCTCGGCCACCTGGGCCGCGGTGTGCAACGAGCTCTGCCACCGGCTGCATGCGCTCTATCCCCGGCAGTTCGTGCCGGCGGCCATGCTGCCGCAGAGCCCGGGGGTCGATCCGGCCAGCTGCATTGCCGAGCTCGAGAAGTGCGTGCTGCAGTACGGGGCGGTGGCGGTCAACCTCAACCCCGATCCCTCGGGCGGTCACTGGACCTCGCCGCCGCTGTCAGACCCGCACTGGTTCCCGCTCTACGAGCGCATGGTGGCGCTGGACGTGCCGGCCATGATCCATGTCAGCACCAGCTGCAATGCCTGCTTCCACACCACCGGCGCGCACTACCTGAACGCCGACACCACGGCCTTCATGCAGTGCCTTGATTCGGATCTCTTCGCGCGCTTTCCGGGGCTGCGCTTCGTCATTCCGCACGGGGGCGGGGCGGTGCCCTACCACTGGGGCCGCTTCCGCGGGCTCGCCCTGGGCCAGGGCAAGCCGCCGCTCGAGCAGCACCTGCTGCGCAATGTTTTCTTCGACACCTGCGTGTACCACCAGCCGGGCATCGACCTGCTCACCCGGGTGATCCCGGCCGACAACATCCTGTTCGCCAGCGAAATGTTCGGCGCGGTGCGCGGCGATGACCCGTACACCGGCTACCCCTTCGACGACACCCGCCGCTACCTCGACGCCGTGGCCGGGCTGTCTGAAACCGACCGCCACAAGATCTTCGAGGGCAACGCCCGACGGGTGTATCCGCGGCTGGATTCCGCGTTGCGGTAACTCAAAGCATGAAGTTGTGCTCGCGCCATCCCCACATTGGGTGATGCCGCGGCGAGGTCGGGTGCTCTAACCTCGGGCACGGTTCGGCGTTAGAATGCGGTCCGGCTTGTTGCATTGCGTCATTCTTTCGGTCCCGCCCATGCTCCCCAGCCCAGTGCCCGCCTTTCAGCCGCCTGCCCCCGCCGGGGCGGGTTCGTCGGAGTGCGGGCCGGATCTGGCCGCTGCCGCTCAGCCCTGGTACCTGGCCTACACCAAGCCGCGTCAGGAGCACATTGCCGAGCTCAACCTGCGGCAACAGGGCTTTCTCACCTACCTGCCGCTCTTCAAGGTGCTCAAGCGGGGCGCTGAGGCGCCGGTCAATGAGCCCATGTTTCCTCGGTACCTGCTGCTGCGCCCGGCGCACCCGGGCCAGTCGCTGAGCACGGTGCGCTCCACGCGTGGCGTGGCGGGTCTGGTCCGCTTCGGGGTTGAGCCGGGCACGCTCAGCGACAGCGCCGTGCAGGGCATCCGCTCAGCGGAGCAAGCCAGGGCGCAACTGGATCTGGCCGCGCTCGCGGTGCTTCGGCCGGGGCAGGGCGTGGTGTTCGTGGATGGGGCGTTCCAGGGGCTGGCGGGTCTGGTCACTGATGTGTCGGCCAGTCGCGTGAGCGTGCTGCTCGAACTCCTCGGGCGCACCGCCCGGGTTCAGGTGGCGCCGCAGCATTTGGTGCCAACTTGAGCGGGTAGCTGAGTCCGTCAGCGGGCTGTCATCGCATCGCGTGCAGCATGGTGGATTGCCCGGGTTTCTGACCGGGCTGGGTGGTGGCCCGGCCGTGTTGGCTGGGCTGGCTGAGGGTTTCGTGCCTCGCGCCGCTGGCGTCAGGCACTGCGGTAGCCTGCCCGGCATTCGTCTGGCATGGTTTGGACATTCGACAGGCGAATTCTTGCGGTTCGGTTCATTTGGATTGGTGTTGATCTGGGGCGTGTTGATGAGCCCTCTCGCTCGCGCGCTGGATGCGGGCGTGTCGGCCATCGGCGCCACCGGTGGGCTGCTCATCCCGTCGGCTGAGGTGCTGCTGCCGGGCGAATTCGCCCTGGGGGTGAGCAACCAGCAGGATCCCGCGCTGGGCAACTACAGCCACCGTCGCAATTACACCGCCGGCTTTGGCATGGGCGGCGGGCTGGAGGTCTTTGGCCGGTTGGCTGACTATCAGAACCCGCAGGACTGGCCCAGCAGCGCGCCGGGGGTTTTCAAGATCAACGGTCCGCGAGATCTCTCCGCCAATATCAAATGGCAGTTGCCGTTGAGCGGCGCGTGGCTACCGTCCGTCGCCATCGGCGGCACCGACTTGCAGGGGGGCGCCTCGTATTTCCAGTCGGTTTATGCGGTGGCCAGCAGCCAGATCGGGCCGGTGCGCTGGTCGCTGGGCTATGCCCGCAGCAAACCCCCGCAAGGGGGCACGGCTCGGGTCCTCGACGGCCCGTTCGGTGGCGCCGAGCTGCGCCTCTTTGACACCCGCGCCACCGCACTGGTTGAGCACAACGGCAGCCAGTGGGCGGCCGGCCTGCGGTATTACAGCGCGCCGCAGGCCTGGGCGGGCGGCGCGCAGTGGGTGGGTTCGGTGCAGCGCAGCTTCCGGGCCACAGACGCTGCGGGTCAGTCGGCCCATGCCAGCAGCGTCAACCTGAACCTGGTCGTTCCGCTGGGCGCTTCAGAGGGCGAGCGCGATGCGCGCAGCCGCTCGGCACTGGCGGCCGCCCCGCTGCCGCCGGTGGCACCGGCCGAGCAGGTATCAAAGGCGCCGCAGACACCGGGGCAAGCCGCCGTCGCGCTCGAGCCCCTGGCTGCCGCGCTGCGCCAGACCGGCCTGGGCGCCACCCGGGTGGGTATGGCCGGCACCGAGCTGGTGGTGGTCTTCGAGAACTTGCGCTACCTGCAGTCAGAGGCCGATGCCCTGGGCATTGCCCTGGGCGTGGCGGCCGAGCTGGCCCCGCCCGAAGCGCAACGGGTTCGAGTGGTGAGTCTGAAGGCCGGGCTGCCGGTGGTGGGCCTGAGCGTGCCGTTGGCTGCCTACCGAGCCTGGCTGCGCGATGAAGGCGGCGCCGGCCCGGTGCGTGCCGAGCTCCGGGTAGATGCCGGCTTGCCCGAAGGCGACATCACCTGGGCGAGCGCCGAGGCGGGCACGGCCAACCGGCTGCGTGTGGCGCTCAAGCCGCTCATCAACTACACGCTGGGCACGGAATACTCCGTGTTCGATTACTCCCTGGCGGCCCAGGCCCGGCTGAGCGCGCCGCTCTGGCGCGGCGCCCAGGTGTATGCCGATCTGGTGCAGCGCCTGGCAGACAGCCCCGAGATGCGGCCCGGCGGCGGGTATGAAGGCTCGCAGATTCGCAACGGTGTGCAGAGCCTGGCGCTGCAGCAGTCGCTCTGGCTGGGGCCGCGGCTATTTGCGAGCGGTGGGGTGGGGCGCTACCGCTACGATGCCCACGGCGCGGAGGGCGAGGCCATCTGGTTGCTGCCCTGGCAGGAGCACAGCCTGCACCTGCGCGGTCAGGCGCTGCGGCGCGATGCCGGCATGGTGCGTGAGGAGTCCAGCTCGGTGGTCTACCGCTGGCGTGCCAGCCCGGTCTGGTGGGCTGAAGGCGGTTACCATAGTTTTGCTGACCGAAGCCATGGGCCGTCAGTGGCCGTCTCGCGCTGGCTGGGCGATGTGGCGGTTCAGTTCCATGCCCGCAAGGGCGGCGCGAACACCTTCGTAGGCATTGAAGTGAGCTTGCCGCTTGCGCCTCGCCAGGGTATGTCGGCCGCGCCGGTGCAGGTCACGGGCTCGCCACGATTCACCGCCGGCCTGCGCACGCTCATCACCAGCAACACCAATACCGGCAACTGGATACTGCCCAACGCTGCAAGACCCACCGATCTCAGTTTCAAGGCAGAAAATGAGCAACTGGATGCCGGCCGGCTCACCACGGATTCGCTGGCCGCGCAACTGCCCCGCCTGCGCGAGGCGTTCTTCCGGTACGCTCGCGGTCTGGTGCCGTGATGCCGGCGTTTCCTGAGCACTTGCCAGCTGGCTAATTGGCCTGGCCTGCGCGCTTCCCGGCCTTCTTCAATTTGTTTTCTTCCCCCGTGCCTCTCACCCCACCCAAAAGGAACATCACCATGCAACTCAAGCATTCCGCTCTTCTCCTGGCCCTTGCCGGCAGCGTGATTCTGGCCGGCTGCGGCAGCAGCAGCTCCAGCACCACCACGGCCGCCTCTGACTTGCCCGCCGTGGCGCTCACGCCCACCAACGGCGCGGCGCTCATCAACGCGGTCACGGGCAAGACCTTTGCGTTCCCGGCGACCACCGGTGTGCCGGCGCTCAACACCACCGGCCCCACCAGCGTGGCCTTCAGCGGCCAGAACTTCACCATCACCCAGACCGGCAGCAACGCTGGCAGCTACAGCGGCACCATGAGCTATGGCTCGTGCATCTTCACGGTGACTGCCACCACCCTGTCCACGGTCAAGATCGGGGACAAGATCACCGTCAACCCCTGCTCGCTGGACATCAACACCGATGGCCAGGGCACCGGCTCCACGCAGGAGCGTCCGGTGACCCTCGTCCTGGGTACCACCACCTCCAACGCCACCACCGTGCCGGTGCTGGTCACCGCGCAGGGCGAGGTGATCGTCAACGGCACCAGCGCGGGTTCGGTGCCCACGCCCACCGGCTCCACCGGTTCGGGCAGCTGATCGCCTGTCGCTAGGCCCAGCCGCCCGCGGGCGGCCGGGGCCGGCATGGTCCCGGATTTACCGCCGCGCCCGTCGGGCGTGGCGGTTTGCTTTTGTGTCGTTCATGATCTGACTGATGCGATTTCGTCTTCTGGTTTCGCTGCTTCTGCTTGCCAACGGCCTTGGCCATGCGCAGACACTCACCGTGCCTGGCGCAGCGGGCGCCGGGTTTGGCGCAGCAAGCGTCAGCGCAGCCAGCCCCACGGTGCCGGCTGCGCCGTCGACCGTGCCCGGTGCTCCAGCCATCCGGTCTACGCCAGGCTTGCCCGCCGCGCCCGGCGCGGGCGCTGGGGCGTCAGGCGCTTCCCGGGGCGCGGACAACCCCATGGCACCGCTCGCGCCATTACCGGCGGAGGCCCGGGCCGCGGAGCGGCCAACTGAGGGCACGGGGCCCCGAGCGCCTGAGCCCGCTCTCACCGATTTCCAGCGATTCGTGCAACTGGCCACCGGCAGGACGCTGCCGATCTTCGGCCAGCAGTTCTTTGCCGCGGGCCGGTTCGATCCGGTGCAGGCCACCCAGGTACCCGAAGGCTATGTGCTGGGTCCGGGGGATGAACTCATCGTGCAGGTCTACGGTGGTCTCGATTTCACCGAACGCCTGGTGGTGGGGCGTGACGGTCGCATCACCGTGCCGCGCGTCGGGCCGGTACAAGTGGCAGGGTTGCGGTTTGGCGAACTGGAAGCAGCGCTCACCCGCAGCCTGTCTGCCAGCTATCGCAACTTCAAGCTCGCCGTCGGCATGGGCCGCCTGCGTTCCATCGAAATCTATCTGGTGGGGCAGGCCGCCTCACCGGGCAGGAAAGTGGTCAGCAGCCTTTCCACCCTGATCAATGCGCTGTTTGAAACCGGCGGGCCGTCGGTTCAGGGCTCGTTGCGCGCCATCGAACTGCGCCGCCGGGGCCGTACGGTGAGCACCTTGGACCTGTACGATTTCATTGCCCGCGGCAACAGCAGTGCTGACCAGCCTCTGGAGCCCGGCGACATCATCTTCATTCCTCCGGCTGGCCCGCAGGTGGCACTCGTAGGGGCCCTGAACCAGCCCGCCATCTATGAATTGCCCAAGGGCGGCGGCAATATCGGCGCGATGCTGGCGCTCAGTGGCGGCCTGCCCGCCCTGGCTGCGCCACAACTGGCGCAACTCGAGCGGGTGGACGCCAGCCGCGTGCCTGCCCGATATGTTGAGAATCTGGCGCTTGATGCCGCCGGTCTGGCAAAGCCGCTGCAGGCTGGGGATATCGTCACCGCGTATTCGGTCAGCCCGCAGATTGCCAATGCGGTCACGCTGCAGGGCAATGTGGCGTCGCCCATGCGCTATGCCCACAAGCCCGGCATGCGCGTGACCGATCTGGTGGCGGACAACAATTTCCTGGTGCCGGTGAGCTATTGGCTGCGCGTGAATGCCGGCAACGCCATTCCTGGCCTGGACAAGCCCGAGGTCAACTTCAATTACGCCACGGTGCAACGCCTGGATCCGGTCACGCTTCGCACGGAGGTGATTCCGTTTGATCTGGCCAAGGCGCTGTCCGGTCATGCGGCTGATAATCTGCTGCTCAAGCCGGGTGACCTCGTCCGGATTTACGGGCCAGATGAGGAAGGTGTGAATGCCTTCCAGAGCGTCATCCTGCGCAGCAGCATCTTCGAGGGCCCGCGGCGCTTTGTCTGGCGCGAGGGCTATCGCATCAGCGACGCGCTGCCAGCCATGGAGCGCTTCAGACAGGAAGTGGTGCGCTGGGTGAGGTCGGGGCGCCGAGAGGTTCAGGCCGGCACCGCCCGAACCGGTTTCTCGGCCGAAGAGGTCAATTTCGATTACGCCCAGGTCACCCGTACAGATCCAGCCGCGCTGCGCACCGAGATCCTGGCCTTTAACCTGCGGCAGGCGCTGGAAGGCAATGCCACTGAAAACCTGATGCTCAAGCCGGGTGATCAGATCACGCTCTTCACCACCCGGCAAGTGCAGATTCCCCTGGCTCGCCGAACCCGTGTGGTGCAGATCAACGGCGAGGTGGCTGTGCCCGGCACCTACCAGGTGAACCCCGGTGAAAAACTCACCGACCTCATCCGCAGAGCAGGCGGGTTCACCCGAGATGCCTTTGTGTACGGCACGGTATTCACCCGTGAGAGCACCCGGCAAGAACAGCGCCGCAATCTTGATCAGCTAGTCAAGACCCTGGAAGCAGACCTGATCAGCCAGAGTGCCGCACTGGCGCAGAACACCGCCCAGGTGCAGGCGGATGCTCAGACCACCCAGGCGCAATTGGCGGCGCAGAAGGCAGCCGTGGAACGCCTGCGCACCCTGGAAGTCAGTGGGCGCATTGCGCTGGACCTGGATGATGCGGTTGGATCCCAGCCATTGCCTGCGCTTGAACTGGAAGATGGCGACACCATTACTGTGCCTACCAACACCGATTTCATCGGGGTGTTCGGTGCGGTGGATATTTCCTCTGCCATGCGATTCCGGTCCGGACAGACGGTGCGTGACTATCTCGAGCGGGCCGGGTTACGGCGGTTTGCCGACATCGAGAACGTGGCAGTGCTGCGGGCTGATGGCACGGTACGAACCGCCAGCACGCGCGCACGGGGTAGCTTCTTTGGCGGTGGCGATTCGGTGCTTGCCCTGGAGGTCAAACGTGGCGACAGCCTGCTGGTGCCCGAGGTGGTGGATCGACGCACCGCCTATACCCGCTTCATCACCGGCGCCAAGGACTGGACGCAGATTCTCTACCAGTTTGGCTTGGGTGCGGCCGCGCTGAAGACCATTCGTAATTGAGGCGCCATGCGAGAACCCAGCGATTCCGTCTCGCCTGAGTCGATGCCCACCGAGGACGATGAAATCAGTCTTCTGGACCTGCTGCAGGTGGTGGCCGACCATCTGCGCCTGCTGGTGTTGGCGCCTCTGGCGGTGGGCCTCCTGGCGCTTGGCGTCAGCTTTCTGGTCACTCCGGTCTTTACCGCTCGCACGCTTATTCTTCCGCCTGCGCAGCAGGCCTCTGCGGCTACTGCACTCCTGGCAAACCTCGGGCCGCTGGCCGGGGCAGCGGGCGCGGCAGCGGGCCTCAAGAACCCTGGCGACCAGTATGTGGCGTTTCTCAAGAGTGCGAGCGTACAGGATGCGCTCATCAGCCGTTTCAAACTGCTGGATCGCTTTGAGGTGAAATTCAAGGAAGACGCGCGCAAGCGGCTTGCAGAGGTGTCGCGCATCAGCGCAGGCGCCAAGGACGGTACGATCAACATTGAGGTGGATGACCCTGACCCCCGCGTGGCGGCAGATCTGGCCAACGCCTACGTCGAGGAATTACAGCGGCTCACCAGCCGGCTAGCGCTCACCGAAGCACAGCAGCGCCGCCGGTTCTTTGAAGGGCAGCTCGTACAGACGCGCGACAAGCTCACCCAGGCGGAGCAGGCCCTGAAGACCAGCGGGGTAAATCCGGGAGCCATCAAGGCCAACCCCACCGCAGCCGTGAGTGCATTGGCGCAGTTGCAGGCCCAGATCACCGCGCAAGAGGTGAGGCTGGCCAGCTACCGCGGATATCTCACCGAAGCAGCGCCTGAGATCAGGCAGGGTCTGGTAGAACTGGCAGCCTTGCGCGAGCAGTTGCGTCGGCTGGAGGCCAGCGGCAGCGGTGCCGACGGCGGCAGCGATTATGTCGCCCGGTACCGGGAGTTCAAGTATCAGGAAACTTTGTTTGACCTCTTCTCCCGCCAGTTCGAACTGGCCCGGGTGGATGAGAGCCGTGAGGCCGCCGGCGCGCAGGTGATTGATGCTGCCCAGCCACCGGAGCGCAAGAGCAAGCCAAAGAAAGCACTGATCGCCGTGGTGGCCACTCTAGCCACAGGCTTTGTGTTGCTGATCCTGGTGTTCATCCGGCACGCGCTGCGAAGCGCATCGCAGCAGCCGGATACCCAAGCACGCCTGTCGCGGCTGCAAGCGTCATTGGCGGTGGCCATCGGGCGACGCGCCCGGCCTGCAGCCTAGCCGGCAGCAAGGCATCTGACCTGGAGCCGCCCCGGGGGCTCCTCTGGAGTTGATCATGCATACCGACCTCGTGCTCGGCTTTATGCCATTGTCTGTCGCGGTCGTTCTGACTGGCTTCGCAGTGTGCCTGCTGGTGGTTGCCACCCAGGGCCTGCATGGTCGCCTCACATTGGACGGCGACGAGGGAGTGCAAAAGTTCCATACCAGACCTACGCCGCGCGTGGGTGGGCTCGGACTGATTGCTGCGCTGGGTGTGGCTGTGTGGTTTTCCACGGCAGAGGCTGGCCGAATCCTGCTGCTGCTGCTGGTCGCGGGGTTGCCCGCCTTCATTGCGGGCTTTGCCGAGGATCTGCTCAAGCGCGTGGGTGTGCGTGAACGGCTGCTGGCCACCATGGCCAGTGGCGTGCTGGCCTGGTGGCTGAGCGGCACCAGTCTCACTCGTCTTGACGTGCCGGGTCTGGATGCCGTTCTGGCGCTGCTGCCGGTGTCCGTGCTTTTCACTGCTTTTGCGGTGGCAGGCGTGGCCAACGCAGTGAATATCATCGACGGGTTCAATGGTCTTGCGTCTGGCGTGGTCATGATCAGTCTGGCCGCGCTCGGTGCCATGGCACATCTCGTCGGGGACGGTGCTCTTGCGCAGGTTTGCCTGCTGCTGGGGGCGGCCATGGCGGGTTTCCTGCTGGTCAACTATCCCTTTGGCCGCATCTTTCTGGGCGATGGTGGCGCATATCTGGCCGGGTTCTGCCTCGGGTGGGTCGCGGTGCTGCTGCCCATGCGCAATCCATCGATATCGCCGTGGGCGGTGTTTCTCGCATGCAGTTACCCGATCATCGAGGTGCTGTTCAGTGTGGTGCGCCGGCGGCGCCGTCAGCTTCATCCCGGCCATCCTGACCGCCTCCATTTGCACAGCCTCATCAAGTGCCGCGTTGTGCGAAAGCAGCTTCCGGGCTGGAGCCGGCTGGCGCAGAACTCCGCGGTCGCGCCTATCGTCTGGGTCTTTGCCAGTGTTCCGGCTCTGGCTGCAGTTGCCTTTCGCGGCAACCTGCCCGCGCTGCTTTGCTTGGCGCTGGTCTTCACGGTGCTCTATGGCATCGCGTATCGACGCTTGGCGCGTTTTCGTCTGCGTCTACCCAGGCGCGCTGGTGCCGTGTCTGTTAGGCGTGCCATGGCGATGCGGGATGCTGTCGCTGGCGAGCCAGGCGTCATCAATCGCGTGCGGCCAGAGCCGCTCAGTGGTTCATTGGTGCCCACCGTGCCCGAGTCCATACCGGGCTTGGCGCCGCCCGTTCCGAAGCATACGCCCGGCACCGCGCTGACCTCGACATCAGCGCCGGCAGCTCAAGCGACCCTCGATCGGGCGTAAGAAGCCGCCACTTTCTCACTGAGCCAGCGCACCGACGCTGGCATGATCCTGATGGACCCTATCGGGTTGATGGCGGCCAGCAGCGCGCTTGCCCGCCATCCCCGCCCAGCCGGTCGTCTGGTCCTTATCGTGAGAATCCCCGTGAATGCTGCTTCCCTTTCCCTCGGCATCATCGGCCTGGGCTATGTCGGCCTGCCACTGGCGGTCGCATTTGGCGCACGGCGCCCCGTGGTGGGTTTTGACATCAATGCGCCGCGGGTAGCCGAGCTGGTCAGTGGCCATGACCGCACCCTGGAGACCACTCCCGAGGAGCTCTCTGCTGCCAGCCAGCTGCGCTTTACGGCCAACCCGGCTGACCTTGCCGCCTGCACCGCCTTCATCGTGACGGTGCCCACACCCATCGACGCACACAAGCGACCTGATCTTGGCCCCTTGCTGCGTGCCAGCGAGACTGTAGGGCGGGTACTCAAGCCGGGCGACCTAGTCATCTATGAAAGCACCGTCTACCCGGGGGCAACCGAAGAAGACTGCGTTCCGGTGCTCGAAAAATTCTCTGGTCTGCGGTTCAATCAAGACTTCTTCTGCGGCTACAGCCCGGAGCGAATCAATCCGGGTGACAAGGAACACCGCCTTCCCACCATTCGCAAGGTAACGTCCGGCTCCACCCCGGAAGCCGCTGCCGTAGTTGACGCGCTCTACCGGGAGATCGTCACCGCCGGCACGCATCCCGCCCCCAGCATCCGGGTGGCCGAAGCCGCAAAGGTGATTGAGAACACCCAGCGGGATTTGAACATCGCGCTGGTGAACGAACTGGCGGTGATCTTCAACCGCATGGGTATCGATACCGAGGCAGTGTTGCAGGCCGCCGGCAGCAAGTGGAATTTTCTGCCATTCCGGCCTGGCTTGGTGGGTGGGCACTGCATCGGGGTGGATCCGTACTATCTCACGCACAAGGCGCAGGCCATTGGCTACCACCCGGAAATCATCCTGGCCGGACGGCGCCTGAACGATGGCATGGGGGCCTATGTGGTGGCGCAGCTGGTCAAGGCCATGACCCGAAAGCGCATTCAGGTGGATGGCGCAAGAGTCCTGGTGATGGGCCTCACCTTCAAAGAGAACTGCCCCGATGTGCGCAATACCCGAGTGGTTGACATCCTGCGTGAACTGGCCGAATACCGCTGCAGCGTGGATGTGTTCGATCCCTGGGCAAACCCTGCTGAGACTCAACATGAGTATGGCGTTGCCCTGACCGATGCACCGGCAAAGGGTGCTTACGACGCAATCATTCTGGCAGTGGCCCATCAGCAGTTTCGTGCACTGGGCGCCGAGGGTATCCGCGCCTTTGGCAAGCCCGAGCATGTGCTTTATGACCTGAAGTATGTGCTTCCGGTGAATTCCTCTGATCTGAGGTTGTGATCTTCCATCTCATGAATATTCTTCCTGTGATCATGGCCGGTGGTTCCGGCACCCGGTTGTGGCCGCTTTCGCGCTCAGGCTACCCCAAGCAATTTCTTGCGCTCTCGGGCAAGACAACCCTGTTTCAGCAGGCGGCGTTGCGGCTCGCGGCGCTTCAGGCGCCTGATTCGAACGTCTTGCCGCCGCTGGTAGTGGGCAATGAAGACCATCGTTTTCTGGCGCTTGATCAACTCGATGAGGCAGGCCTGCAGCCTTCGGCCGTGATCCTGGAGCCGGCTGGCCGAAATACAGCGCCTGCGCTTACGCTGGCTGCGCTGCAGGCCCGCATGAATGACGCTGACCCGGTGCTGGTAGTCACCCCGGCTGATCAGACCGTTGCTGATGAGTCTGCGTTCCTGGCGGCACTGCGCAAGGCAGCTTCCCTCGCAGAAAAAGGCAGCATTGCTATTCTGGGTGTGCCGCCAGACCGGCCCGAAACCGGTTATGGATATATTCTCGCCGAAACGCAGGCAAGCCTTGAAGATGGCGCGCCCAGAGTGCTCCGCTTCGTGGAGAAACCCGATCTCCCCACGGCACAGGCCTATCTTGCCTCTGGCGATTACTTCTGGAATGCCGGTCTTTTTGTGCTCAAGGCGAGCACCTGGTTGGCGGCCCTGGAGAAGTTCAGACCGGACATTCTCCAGGCATGTGAAGTATCTTGGGCTGCTCGCGCCACCGATGGTCATTTCGTCAGACCCGACAAGGCGGCTTTTTCGGAAGTGCCCTCTGAATCCGTTGACTACGCGGTGATGGAGCGCTGCCCTGGCAGCGAAATCGATATCCGGATGACACCGCTGCAGGCCGGTTGGAATGACCTTGGCGCCTGGGAAGCGGTCTGGCAAGCCGCCTCGCGCGATGAGAACGGCAATGCCCTGATCGGCGATGCGCTCGTTGCGGATAGCAGCAACACCCTCGTGCACACGACCAGTCGGCTGGTCGGCGTGGTCGGTCTGAATGATGTGGTGGTGGTCGAAACCGCTGATGCGGTCCTGGTGGCCGGGCGCGACCGCAGTCAGGATGTGCGCAAGATCGTGGGGCGTCTGGGTGCTGAGCAGCGGGGCGAGCATGCCCTGCATCGGAAGGTGCACCGGCCGTGGGGCTGGTATGACAGCATCGACAGCGGAGAGCGCTTCCAGGTGAAGCGCATCATGGTCAAACCCGGTGCTGCGTTGAGCCTTCAGATGCACCACCACCGCGCCGAGCACTGGATTGTGGTGTCGGGCACAGCCGAGGTGACTGTAGACGGAAAGGTGGTGCTGCTGACAGAAAACCAGAGCACCTATATTCCGTTAGGAGCGGTGCATCGGCTCAAGAACCCCGGCAAACTCCCTCTGGAGATCATCGAGGTGCAGTCTGGCAGTTATCTTGGGGAAGACGATATCGTGCGGTTTGAAGATACTTACGGGCGTACCTGACGGTAGCTGGCGTCAGGCCATTCCCTTCACCCGGATATCCCTGATGCTTTCGTCGTCGCCCTGCGCAAGATAGACCCAATCCACCACGGCCTCGCCGGGGCGATACCCCACCACCAGATCCTGCAGCAGCCGTCTCATCCCCGGCACATCATTCACCGCGACTGCCTCGCTCAGCACTCTCAAGCGCTGCTCCAGCATCGGCCACGCCAGGAACTCCTCGCTCGCCTTCAGGATGCGCGGATGCTGGGTGGGTTGGGCGTTGTCACCAATCAGCAGTTCCTCGAACAGTTTTTCGCCCGGCCGCAATCCGGTGACCCGGATGGCGATGTCGCCGTCGGGGTTGTCGGCATCCTTCACGGTGAGGCCGGACAGTTCGATGGTGCGCCGGGCCAGATCCTGGATGCGCACCGGCTGGCCCATGTCCAGCACGAAGACATCGCCACCGTCTGCCATGGCGCCAGCCTGGATGACCAGCAGCGCTGCTTCCGGGATGGTCATGAAGTAGCGCGTGACATCCGGATGGGTGAGCGTGACTGGCCCGCCTTCCGCAATCTGGCGTCTGAAGAGCGGCACCACCGATCCTGACGAACCCAGCACGTTGCCGAACCGCACCATCGAGAATCGCGTGGGCGGGGCGGTTCCTCGGGCTGGCATGGCCGCCAGCGCCTGCAGGATCATTTCGGCCAGCCGCTTGCTGGCACCCATGATGTTGGTGGGGCGCACCGCCTTGTCGGTGCTCACCAGCACGAAGTCGCGCACGCCGGTTTCCTGGGCCACCAGCGCGGTGGTGCGTGTGCCCAGAACGTTGTTGCGCACGCCCTCCGCCGGGTTGTGTTCCACCAGCGGCACATGCTTGTAGGCGGCCGCGTGATACACGGTGTGCGGCCGCCAGGTAAGCATGATTTCGCGCAGGCGTGCTTCATCGCACACCGAGCCAATGAGGGGCACGACTGGTCCGCTGGGCAGGAGCACCGGGCCGGCACTGGCCTGCAGGCGCAGCAGGTCCTGGTGCGCGGTGTAGAGCGCAAACTCGCTGATGTCCAGCATCAGCAGCTGGGCTGGCCCCACTCGCAGGATCTGCCGGCACAGTTCCCTGCCAATCGAACCCCCCGCGCCCGTCACCAGCACCACCTTGCCCCGGATGTTTCGGCTGAGCAGCAGCGTATTCGGGCTGACGGCGTCGCGCCCCAGCAGGTCTTCGAAGTCCAGCTCCCGCAGGTCACTGGGCTGCACCTGGCTGTCCTGGAGGTCAGCCAGGCTTGGCAGCGTACGCACCGACACATGCGCCTCTCGCGCCCGCTCCAGGATGCGATTGCGTTGTTCGCGGCTCACCGACGGAATGGCGAGCAGCACCGTGTGCACCTCCAAGCTGCGCACCCAGTAAGGCAGCTCTCGTGGATCGTGGATGGCGTGTCCGTTGAGCACCCGCCCTTGCAGGCTCGGGTCGTCATCCAGAAAGCCCACCACCTGCATGTGGCGGTTGTTCACCAGCCCCGAGGCAAGCTGCCTGCCGGCGGCGCCCGCGCCGTAGATGAGCACCCGCTGGCGTGACTCCGGGGGCAGGGTGGCCAGATCAGCGCGGCCCAGCAGGTAACGCGCGAATACCCGCGCCATGACCATGCCCAGCAGCAGCAGCAGGGGTTGCAGCACGCCCACCGTGCGCGGCACCAGCGGCCAGGCCACGGCCGCGATGAGCACCCCGAAGCACACGCCATAGGCCGCTACGGCCACCGCCACCAGCAATTGCGCGATGCCGCCGCTGTGGCGGAACACCACCCGATACAGCCCGCGGAAGTGGAAGATGGGCATGGCCAGCAGGAGCGCGGCCAGCGTCACCTTGCCCTGGCCGGGATACACCGCTGACAGTTCGCCAAGCCGCAGGAGATACGCCAGCCACACGGTGAAGACGCACAGCGCGGCGTCCACGGCCATGACAAACGCCTTCTTGAGTGGGCGTGGCAGGTTGAGAAGGAGGAGGGCTGGGGACATGGTGCTTGTGCAGGCGCTAAGACCGCTGTCGGGACCATACCACCGGGTAGTCGCGCTCCGTGGGTTGAGCGCGTTGTGCGGTCAACCAAGCCCGCGACGGGCCAGCACTCGCGCATAGAGCTCGGCGTAAGCCGTGCCCATGGCCGCTGCACCGAACACACCCTGGGCGCGAGCCCGCGCGGCTGCGCCCATCTGCGCTGCCAGCGCCGGATCGGTCCAGAGCCGGGTCATCGCCGCGCGCAGCGCCGCCGGGTTGGCAGGCGGCACCACCAGACCCGTCTCGCCGTCCTGGTTGATGTAGCTGGTGCCACTGCCGATCTCGCACGAGATCATGGGCTTGCCATGCGCCGCGGCCTCCAGCAGCGACACCCCGAAGGATTCCGCCCGCAGGTGCGACGGGAAGACGAAGCCCTCGCACAGCGTGAGCAGGGCGTGCTTGTCCTCATCACTCACCCGGCCCACGAAGGTCACCCGCTCGCCCAGCCCCAGGGTCTGTGCCTGCGCTTGCAGCGTGGCGGCCTCCGGGCCGTCTCCGGCCACCACCATCCGCACGTCGCTGCCGGCCAGTGCCTCCAGCAGGTAGGCCAGGCCCTTGTAGTAGCGCAGCACGCCCAGGAAGAGCAGAAAGCGTCCCCCCGCGCGCTGCCGCCACTGCGCGAGCCTGTCGGCATCGGGCACGGGGAACTGCGCCGCATCCAGGCCGATGGGGATCACCAGAGACTTCTGCCGCCAGCGCTGCACCACCGGGCTGCTGTTCGCGTAGTTGGGCGAGGTGGCCACCAGTGCCGCAGCCGATCCCAGGAACACCCTTTCCAGCGGGGCATACACCCGACGCAGCAGGCGCTGCCGGACGATGTCCGAGAGCTGGGACACGATGTAGGGCCGTGGCGATCCGGCCATCAGCCAGGCCAGATCGCCCCAGGGCCAGGGGTAGTAGAAGTGCAGCAGATCGGCCTCACGGGCCAGCGCGCGCAGCCGGCCGATCAGCGCGAGCGAGAAGCGCGCCGAGGCGAGCGAGAAGTCGATGCCCACCCGATGCACCGAGTGGCCATCCACCTGCACCACTGCCGGTTCCGGGCTGGGTGAGAGCGTGAGCACCGTGCTGCGCACGCCGTGGGCCGCCGTGCTGCGGGCCACCTGGTTGATGAAGCACTCGCCCCCCCCGAAGGTATCGGGGTGGTAGTGCGAGTAGACGTGCAATACCCGCACGCCCTCAGCCGAGCCGGGCATACACATCCACGGTGCGCCGCGCGCACTGCGCCCAGCTGAAGCCGGCCGCTTGCGCCGGCCCGAGCCGGCTGAGCGCTTCGCGGCGCGCGGGGTCATCCAGCACCCGGGCAAGCCCATCCGCGATCGACTCGACCGATTCCGGCTCGATCACCTCGGCGGCATCACCCAGCACCTCGGCCAGCGCGCTTGCGCTCGAGGCCACCACCGGCGTGCCGCAGGCCATGGCCTCGAGCGCCGGCAGGCCGAAGCCCTCGTAGAGCGATGGAAACGCGAAGGCCGCGGCGCCGCTGTACACCTGCGGCAGCGCGGTCTCGTCCACATAGCCCAGGGCCAGCGCCTCGCCCGCCGCCTCGAGGCGGGACAGGGTCTGGTGGACCTGCTCGGTGCGCCAGCCGGCCGAGCCGGCCACTGCCAGCGGAAAGGCGCGGCGCAGCGGCGCGGGCAGGCTGGCAAAGGCGGCCAGCAGCCGCTCGAAGTTCTTGCGCGGCTCGATGGTGGCCACGATCAGCAGATACCCGCGCCAGCGCAGCCCCAACCGGTGCAACGTGGCTGCGCACGCTGCCTCGGTATGCGGCCGGAAGACCGGGTCCACTCCCAGCGGCACCACGCTCAATCGATCGGCCGGCACGCCCAGACGGGCCTGGATCTCCTGGGCCACGTAGGCAGAGTCGGTGATCACCTGATCGGCCCGGGCCAGCGCGCGGGGGAATTCACGCGCCAGAAAGGCGATGCGTTCGGCCGGATGGAATTCCGGATAGCGCAGGAACGAGAGGTCATGCACCGTGACCACCGACGGGCCCTCGAAGGGCAGCAGGGTGTAGTTGGGTGAGTGATAGACGAAGTCGCGCAGCGCGCGGCTCTGTTGGCGCAGCCGCCAGCCGGTGAAGCCGCGGTAGGCGCGCCGTGCCAGCGAGCGCAGCGGCAGGTGGCGTCGCGCCAGAGCCACTGCCTGGCCGCCGGCCAGCAGGTGCTCCGGGTTGTCGATCAGCCGGCCTCGGTGCAGGAAGCGCAGCTCGGTCACCCGCGGCTCGCCGCGCAGTTCGCGGGCCAGGGCCAGCGTGTAGCGGCCGATGCCGGTCAGCGGCGCGCTGATCGGATCAACCTCCAGCACCACCTTCATGCGCGCACGGCCTCGGCGTGCATCCAGCGCAGGGTGTCCTCGATGCCGGGGTGAGGCTGCTCGCCAATGGCCGTGTGCAGGCGCGCGGTGGACCCCACCAGACGAGGAATCTCGTTGGCCCGCACGAAGGCCGGGTTCACGTCCACGGCGATCTCGTAGCCGGCGATCTCGGCCATGCGGGCCAGGATCGAGCGCAGCGAGTGCGCCTCACCGCAGCAGACATTGACCACCAGGCTGTGCGCCGGCGCCTCCAGCAGGAGCCGGTAGCTGCGGCACAACGCGCGCACATCGGAGAACTCGCGCTCCACGTCGAGGTTGCCGAGTTCGATGCGCGGCGCGCGCTGCGCGAAGTGGCCCACGATCTTGGGGATGAGGAAGTTGGCGGTCTGCCCCACGCCCGTGTAGTTGAAGGGCCGGGTGATCACCAGCGGCAGCCGGTTGAACCAGGTGGCCGAGAGGTGCTCCATGGCCAGCTTGGAGCTTGCGTAGTGGCTCACCGGCTTCGGGCACTGGCTCTCGTCGAGCACCTCGCGGTCAGCAGCCCCGTAGACCTGGGCGCTGCTGGCCAGCAGCACCTTGCGCGGCTGGATGCCCTCTGCCGCCAGCGCCTCGAGCACATGCAGCGCGGCAAAGAGGTTCACCCGGTAGAAGGCCTCGGGGTCGCCGTGCTGCACATGGCTCAGCGCGGCCAGATGCACCACGTGGTCGGGCCGCACACGCGCCACCAGGGCGCGCACCTGGGCCGGCTGGGTGAGGTCGCAGAGATGCTGCGCGTGCGCCAGCGCCGGGCCCGACTGCCGGCACCCCTCCACCTGGTAGCCCGCGGCCAGCAGCTCCGCGGCCATGTGGGCACCGGTGAAGCCCGCCGCGCCGGTGATGAGGACGGTGCCGCGGCTCATGTCAGAAGGAAACGCCAGCCCGATTCCGCTGGATGTCGGCCCGGACCATCATGTCGCAGAGTTGCTCGAGCGTGGTCTGCGCCTGCCAGCCCAGCGCCTGCCGGGCCTTGGCCGGGTTGCCGATGAGCAGTTCCACCTCTGCGGGGCGATAGAACGCCGGGTTCACCCGCACCACCGTCTTGCCGCTGGCGCGGTCGGTGCCGTACTCGATGTCGGCGCTGCCATGCCAGGCGATGTCAATGCCCGCGGCCTTGAAGGCCATGGTGGCGAAGTCGCGCACGGTCTCGGTCCGGTTGGTGGCCAGCACGTAGGTGTCGGGCTGGTCGGCCTGCAGGATGCGCCACATGCCTTCCACGTACTCGCGCGCGAAGCCCCAGTCTCGCTTGGCATCGAGATTGCCCAGCTCCAGCACATCGAGCTTGCCCAGGCTGATGCGGGCCACCGCGTCGGTGATCTTGCGGGTGACGAACTCCTTGCCCCGCAGCGGCGACTCATGGTTGAACAGGATGCCGCTGCTGCCGAAGATGCCGAAGCTCTCGCGGTAGTTGAGCGTCATCCAGTGCGCGTAGAGCTTGGCCACGCCATAGGGGCTGCGCGGGTAGAAGCGGGTGTTCTCGTCCTGCGGCACGGCCTGCACCAGCCCGAACATCTCCGAGGTGGACGCCTGGTAGAAGCGGATGGCCGGGTTGACCAGCCGGATGGCCTCCAGCAGATTGACCGCACCCAGACCGGTGATCTGCCCGGTGGTGATCGGCTGGTCGAACGAGACCCCCACGTAGCTCTGCGCGGCCAGGTTGTAGACCTCGCTGACGTCAGCGCGCTCGATGAGACGGATGCTCGAGCCCAGATCGGTGAGGTCGTACTCCACCAGGGTGAGGCCGGGATGAGCGCGCACCCCGAGCTCTTCCAGGCGCCAGAAGTTCACCGAGCTGGTCCGGCGATAGGTGCCCAGAACGGTGTAGCCCTTGGCCAGCAGGAGCTCGGTGAGGTAGGCGCCGTCCTGGCCGGTGATGCCGGTGATGACTGCGGTCTTGGTCATGATGGCGCCCTCAGACGATCTCGATTTCGGGGAAGGGGAAGATCATCTTGCCGCCACCGGCGAGGTACTCCTTCTCGCGCCGCAGGATGCCGTCCTTGAAGTGCCAGGGCAGCACCAGGAAGTAATCGGGCTTCATGGCGCGGGCGTCGGCCTCGGACACGATCGGGATGTGCGTGCCCGGGGTGTAGGCGCCGAACTTGTCGGGGTTCACCTCGGCGATGGCCGGGATGTCCTTGGCAGTGAGGCCGCAGAACTGCAGCACCACGTTGCCCTTGGTGGACGCGCCATAGCCCAGGATGGTCTTGCCGTCGGCGTTCAGCGCGCGGATGAGACGGGTGAGGTCATCGCGGTGGCGGAACACCCGCTCCTCGAAGTCGCGGAAGGGCTTGGGCGTGGACAGGCCCATGCGCTCTTCCTGCTCGAGCAGCCAGTTCACCACCGCGTCGTTGGCGCGGATGGAGCGGTTCTCGGCCCGCGCGGCCGTCACGGCGAAGCTGCCGCCATTGACCGCGTTCATGACCACATCCACCAGCCGCAGGCCGGCCTTCTCGAGGATGTACTTCACCACGCCCAGCGAGTAGTACTCGATGTGCTCGTGGCAGATGGTGTCGTAGGAGTTCATGCGCAGCATCGAGGGCATGTAGCTCTGCTCGAAGTGCCATACGCCGTCGGCGGCCAGGATGGAGGCCACCTCGCGCGCGAACTGCACCGGCGATTCCAGGTCGTAGAACATGGCAATCGAGGTGACGATGCGGGCCGGGCGCTTCTCCACCGAGGCAAAGGCCGCGGCCGAGAAGAAGTCGGGCACCAGCGCGACATCAGCGGGGTAGTACTGCTGGAACTTGCGCCCCGTGGGATCGATGCCCACCCGGCGCAGGCCGCTGGTGCGATAGGCCTTCAGCGTGGTGCAGTCATTGCTGCCGATGTCCACCACCACGTCGCCCGCGTTCAGCGGCACCAGGCGCTCCAGATAGGCCACCTTGTCGGTCAGGTGGTTGACCATCGACTGGTTCAGCCCCGAGCGGTAACCGTAGTTGTCGCCGTACATCTCGGTGGGCTCGTAGGAGTGGTTCAGTTGCAGCAGCCCGCTCTCGGGGCACCAGACCAGCTGCAACGGCCCCTCGGTGACCGGCGTGGCCGGCGAGCGCGGAAACACGCCGGTGAGCGCCTGGAAGCCCAGATCCAGCACGGGCACGAGATGGCGGCTGCCGCTGACGCGGCAGGCTTCGATCTGACGGTAGTTGGTCATGGTGGGAACGATTTCAGGGGTGATTGGGAAAGGCTCTGAAGACCTCGGCGGCAGGCACGCGCGCCGCCGGGCTGCCCTGGGCATGGGCGGCATCGTACAGCGCCCGCAGGCGCGGAACCGCCCGCGCGAATGAAGGCAGGTGCTTGAAGCGCGCCACGACGCGGGCCGGAGAGAAGTACTCGGCATTGCCCTCGGGGTCTGCGCTGAGCAGGGTCTGCCAGAAGTGCTCCACCCCGGGCAGGTTGTGCTCGCGCCACCGATCGACTTCCTCGGGGCTGGCGCCAAGACGTTCGGCCCGATCGAAGACCTCGGGCAGGCGCTCCAGGATCCAGAGCGGCGCGTAGCGCAGCCAGGACACGTTCATGTTGACCACGAGCTGCGGCTGACCCAGCCAGCAGGCGGGTTCGTCCATCATGTGATGCAGCACGTGGTGCGTGGTGGGGATCGCGGTGAGCATGGACGAGAACGGTCGTCCGCTGGTGTCCTGCGAATACGCGCGCAGCGCATGATCGCGCCGGAACACCAGGCAGTAGATGGCCGTGAAGAAGTTCTCGGAGGCGGCGCAGATCTCGCGCACCGCACCGAACCGGTCGGGCCCGGGCGGCACGATGGGCGTGCCCTCGACCAGGAAGCGGTCGAGATCGGTGACCGCCTCGGCCCGGTCTTCACGGGTGTAGGCGTAGTTGAGATACACCAGCGACAGATCGGGCTGCGCGCGCAGCACCGCCAGCACCGCCTCGATCGCGCCGGGCATCACCAGGTCATCATCACCCAGGATCCACACATGGCGCCCGCGCGCCAGGTGCGCGGTCTCGCGCAGGTTGCCCAGCATGCCCACGTTGCGCGGATTGCGTTGGTAGCGGAAGTCAGGGCGCTGCAGGTAGGGCTTGACCACCTCCGGCGTGTGATCGGGCGAGGTGTTATCGCAGACCACGATCTCCACGCCCGGCACGGGCTCGGGCATCAGCCGCACCAGGTTGCGCAGGCTCAGGTCCAGCCACGCAGCGCGGTTGTAGGTGGTGATGCAGATCGACAGCAGCGGCCGCGGCTCGAGGTTGACCATTGCCTGCGCGAAGGCCTGCGCGTCGGGCATCGCCGGCGCATCGCGCGGCACGTCGCGCTCGCCCGCAAGCCGGGTGATGACGTCGCCGGCGTACTCGCGCCAGGTGCGCACCGGACGGCTGATCGCCTGTCGGGTGAGCGCATCGCGTTGCGCCGGATTGCTGGCCAGCAGCGCCATGGCCTCGGCCATGGCCGTCACGCTGGCCGTGTCCACCATCAGGCAGCCGCCGCCTTCGGCCACCTCGCGCATGGCGCCGCTGTCGCGGCAGATGCAGGGCCGCGCATTCCAGAGGCTTTCGAGAATGGGCAGGCCGAAGCCTTCTTCCAGCGAGGGGTAGATGCTGAAGTCGCACTGCTGATAGAGCTCGCGCAGGCGGGTGTCGCTGACCGACTCTTCCCAGACGATGCCGGGCGTGTCGGCCACCAGGGCCCGGAAGGCGCTGAGCTGAGGTTCGGGCAGATGGCACCCGCCCGCGATGTGCAGCGCGATGGGTTGGGCGCAGGTGGCGGCGGCCGCGCGAAAGGCCTCCACCAGGCGCTGATGGTTCTTGCGCGGCTCGACCGAGCCCACGCTCAGGATGCGCACCGGCCCATCATGCGGCGCGGGTGGCTCGGTGCAGCGGGTCGCCTCGCGGAACTCGCCCGGCAGCGGGCAGGCGAGCACGCGGCGTTCGAGATCGGGCGTGCGCTCGGGCACCGACTGCAGGAAGGCGATGAGGTCCTGGCGGCTGAACTCCGAGATCGCCAGCACCAGTTCGCTCCGGTTGAGCGCCCGCATGTACGCGGCATGCGCCTCGTTCCAGTGCGGCGGATAGAACTCGCGCATCTTCCAGGGAATGGCGTCGTAGAACACCCAGGCGCTGCGCAACTGATGCCGGCGACAGAAGGCGCTCACCTCGGCCAGGTCCGGCGCGCCGGGATACACCGTGAGCTCGGGCAGCATCAGCCAGTCACGGGCGCCAAACTGCGCGGGGATGGGCTGCCGCGTCCACCCCTGCACCGGTGGGCCATTCCATCCGGCCAGGTGGGCGATCTCCTCGGCACTGGGTTCACGCAGGCAACGCGCGGCCGGATCCCAGCGCACCGGCACGAGCCGCACACCGAGCTCGATCAGGCCGCGGGCCAGGCCGCGCACCACGCGCTGGATGCCGGTGTTGCCAGGATGGGTGCAGGTGTGCTCGATGCTGAAGTACACCGTGCCGATCAGGCGCCGCGCATCGCTGGCCTCATCGAGCAGCCGGCTGACCGTCTGGCCATAGTCTGACCAGGTGCTGATCGGGCGGCTCATGGCCTCGCTGCCGAGCCGGGCGAGCAGCGCGGGGTCATGGATGAGGCGCTCCAGCGCCTGGCTCAGCGCCTGCGGGCTGCGGGTGTCCACCATCAGGCAACCGCCGCCCTCGGCCACTTCGGCCATTGCCCCGAAGTCTGCGCACACGCAGGGCCGCCCCCGCCACAGGCTCTCGAGGATGGGCAGGCCGAAGCCCTCCTCCACCGACGGGAACACCGTGAAGGCGCATTGCTCGAAGAGCTCGGACACCGCCTCGTCGGGCAGATGCGAGAGCAGGCGAATGGCTGGGCAGCGCCGCACGATCTGGTTGAGTTCGGGCGCCACCGCCGGGTGCAGGTTGCCCACCAGCGCCAGTTGCCAGCCGCAATCGGGGTGCCGCTGCAGCAGCAGCTCGAAGGCCTGCGCCAGCGCGAGCTGGTTCTTGCGCGGGTCGATCGTGCCCAGGGACAGGACAAGGCGGCTGCCCGCGGCCGCGGGGGCCTGCCCGCGGGGTCCGGTCATGGATTCGCCCGGCAGGCTCACCGGCCGGATCAGCGGCAGCGAGCCGGGTCCGGCAGCCTCGTGCAGGCGGAAGAAGTGCTGCAGGTCTTCGCCCACGTAGGCGGAGATCGGCAGCAGCAGGTCGGCCAGCAGCAGCTGCTGCATGTAGGTCTCGTGCACGGCGGCCGAGCCCCTGAGCTCGGCGCGGCGCAGCGGAATGGCGTCGTAGAACACGAAGGCCGTGCGCAGCCCGAGCTGGCGCGCCGCGGTGAGCACGCCCAGCGTGGTGGGTGCCTCGTGGAAGGTGATGTGCGTGACCTCGGGCACCAGCAGCCAGTGCGCGTCCTGGGGTCGGTGTGCCGGCACGCACAGCGACGGCTCGCCGGGCATCGGGTGCCGGGCCATGGCGGCCTCGGGCAGCACCGGGCCGTTCCAGCGGGCCAGGGCGGCGAGCTCCTCGCGGTCGAGCAGCAGAAGCTGGTTGGCGGCCGGATCCCACTTGACGAACACCACCTGCTCACCGCGCTCGAGCAGCGCCTTGCCCAGACCCCGGGTGACCCGCTGCACGCCGGTGTTCACCTCGCAGCGGTGGGTGTGATCGACAAAACAGTAGACGATCCGTTCACCCGCCGGCAGCGGGCGATCGATGGCATCGGTGGTGCTGGTGCCGGCGGGCGCCAGCCAGGGCTGGGCCAGCGGTGCGGGCAGGGCTGCAGTGGTCTGGGCAGGCACCGTGGGCGCCGCTGGGGCGCCGGGCCGTCTTGCCCGGGCAAAGCCGCGCAGGTGGGCATCGAGCTGGGGATGCAGCGAGGCTGCGCGCGCGATGAGCGGTTTGACTGCCGGCACCGCCCGCGCCACGGCCAGGCCGCCGCCGAGCAGCGCGCGGCCACCGCGGCGAACGACCGAATCGCGCGGCGCGCGCAGGGCGCTGCCGGCCAGTTGCCGCACCCGCAGATTGCCCTGACGCAGCGGCTCGGTCAGGCGCCAGGACAGGCTGCGCAGCGTGCGTTGCAGCTCGTGCTCGAGCGCGGCCACGCGATTGTGCAGCTGGCGCGCGGTGCTGCGCTCCTGGCTGAGCGCCTGACGGGTGCTCTCGAGCTGGGCGCGTTCCTGGTCGAGCGTCTGCTGCAGCGACGCCAGCCGCGCCTGCTCGGCGCGCAACTCGCCACCGAGCGCATCCAGTGAGGCACGCGCGGACTTGATCTCCGCGCTCAGCGAGGCGTTGTCGCGGCTGAGCGCCTGCTCGGCCTGGCGCAGCGCCTCGCACTCCCGAGCGAGCGAATCGGCGCGCTGGTGGATCTGGGCATCGGCATGGCGCACGATGCCGTCGAAGAAGTTGGGCGGCAGTGACAGTGCCGGGGCCAGCTGGTCATGATGCTCGGCGGCCACGTAGAAGCGGTTCAGGCCGTCGAAGTACACGAAGCGATAGCCCTTGCCGGTGAGCTCACCTTCCCAGGCCTGATGCACCTGCACCGCGGAGTTGGGCGCCGTGGCCTCGACCACCACCACCCAGGGCCGCCAGCGCTGGAGGTCAAAGCCGCGCAGCACGGCCAGCTCGGCGCCTTCCACATCGATCTTGAGAAAGTGGATCTGGCTCACCCGGTGCTCTTCGCAGACCGAGTTCAGGGTGCGTGCGGTCACGCGGTGTGCGTCCACCGGGAACCCGCGCTGCTGATGGCCCTCGGCCACCTCGGCCACCAGCGTGGACATGCCGGTGTTGGCCACCTCGTGCAGAACCACGCTGCCCTCGGTGTCGCTGATGGCCACCGGGAGATTGATGTCCTCGGGGCGCTGCGCGGCCAGCCGCGCATGCCAGTGCGGCGAGGGCTCGATGTTGATGCCGCGCCAGCCCCGCTGATAGAAGGCCTGCGTGACCGAGTCGTTGACCGGGTCGTGCGCGCCCACGTCGATGTAGAACCCGTGCTCGACCGCGCGCAGCGCCCGATACAGGGTCACGTCCTCGTAGTTCTGCGCGTACGAAATGAAGCTCATGCCGACTCGATGGTGATGTCCGGCGGCACCCAGGCGCTGCCGACGAAGATCGGCTTGTCCAGGTTGGCCACCGAGAACAGCAGGGCAAGGTCCCGCCACTCGTAGTTGTTGACCAGGTGGGTGTCGGTGCTGACCAGCGCGGTGGCCACCGAGTAGCTGCCCGGCCCGATATGCATCGGAAAGCGGATGCGGTAGGTGATCACCGAGCCCGGCGCCGGGGATTCGACGGCCTGCAGGGTGTGGTGGGTGTTGGTGCCGTAGATGAACTGGCCAAGCCGATCCTTGATGACATAACCCATCACCAGCCGCGGCACCGCCTGGTGCACCCGCACCCGCACCCGCAGCTCGACCGGGCTGCCCACCGCGACGATCTCCAGCGGCTGCCCCTGGGCATCGAGCAAGGAGATGTCCTCGACCGTGCACTCGCCGGTGCCCGATCGGGTGGCCAGCTTGCCTGCCTCATCGGGGGCCTGATCCACCTGGCCCGGCGCCAGCAGGGCGTTGTAGTAGTCGAGCACCGACTCGGGGTCAGCGTCGCGCACGAGCACACCCTTCTCGAGCAGGAGGGCGCGATCACACAGGCTCTGCACCGCGGAGCGGTCGTGCGAGACGATGAGCAGCGTGGTGCCCTGCTCGCGGAACTGCCGGATGCGCTGGAAGCTCTTGTGCTGGAAGTAGGCATCGCCCACTGCCAGCGCCTCGTCCACGATCAGCACCTCCGGCCGGAAGGCCGTGGCCACTGCGAAGGCCACCCGAACCTGCATGCCGCTCGAGTAGGTGCGCATGGGCTGGTCGAAATGCGAGCCCACCTCGGCGAATGCCTCGATCTCGTCCATGGCCTGGCTGATGCGTGCCGCGTCAAAGCCCATGAGGCCCGCGGCGTGCCGAACGTTCTGTCGCCCGGTGAACTCCGGGTTGAAGCCCATGCCCAGTTCCAGGATGGCCGAGATGCGCCCGTTGACGCCCACCTGGCCTTCACTGGGCCGCAGCGTGCCGGTGATCAGCTTGAGCAGCGTGCTCTTGCCCGCCCCGTTGGCGCCCACGATGCCCACCGCCTCGCCGGCAGACACGCGGAACGACACACCGCGCAAGGCCCATTGCTCGGTGGCTGGCCGGGCCCCCAGCCCGAACCAGTTGCCCACGCGCTGCCACTCGGACCGATAGGTGCGGTAGGCCTTGCCCAGGCCCTGCACGGCGAGCACCTCGGCGCTCACAGCACGTCAACCATCTCGGGCCCGGCCCGGCGGAAGGTGAGCAGCGCGAGCGCGAGCAGGGCTGTTGCGCCCCCTGCGATCATCAGCAGCGGCAGCGCATCGGGCGCCTTGCCGAAGAGCAGGCCGTCCTGATAACCCTTCACCAGCACTGCCAGGGGGTTGAGGCTGAGCGCGCTCTGCAAGGACTCGGGCAGGGTGCTGGGCAGATAGACGATGGGCGTCAGCCAGAAGCCCAGTTGCAGCACCACCGGCACCACCTGGCCGATGTCGCGCAGAAAGACGTTCAGGATGCCCAGCAGCAGCCCCAGCCCCAGGCCCAGCACCAGCGTGAGCAGGGTGAGCGGGACTATCCAGCCGGCTGCAAGGCCGGGCCGATGTCCCAGGGCCAGGAACACCGCCAGCATGGCCAGCAGCAGGATGAGGTTGCTGAGCAGGGCCGACCCCGCGGTGATCAGCGGCAGACAGATGCGCGGGAAGACGATCTTCTTCAGGAGGTTGCCGTTGTCGATGAACAGTGACAGGCAGCGGCTGACCAGCTCAGCGAAGAGCGACCAGCCCAGCATGCCGGACATCAGGTAGATGGCGTAGGCGTGCTTGTCACCGGTGGCGCCGGGGAGCTTGGCCGCCATGACCTCCGAGAGCACCACCGCGTAGATGACCGACTGCGCGAGCGGGTGGGCCACCATCCAGAGCCCGCCGAATCGGCTGCGGGCAAATCTTGCCGCGAACTCGGCCCGGATCGACGAGACAATGAAGTGGCGGTACGCCCAGGCGCTCTTGAACAGTCCCAGCAAGGTGTTTCCCTTGGCTCCTGGGGGTCAGGAGCCGCTATTCGGAATCCGGATCAGGCCGCGCGGTAGAATCCGGACCGACCCGGCATTGTAGCCGATCGGTCATTTTCAGCCGCGCTTGCTCAGCCTGCACATCCTTCACCTGCTGCCGCCAGTGGCCGCGCTGGTCATCACCTGGCGGGCCCTGGCGTACATGCGTCGCGGCCGCATCGCCCGCACCCTGCAGGATCTGCCCAACGCCCGCTCGCTGCATGCCCAGCCGGTGCCGCGCATCGGCGGGCTGGGCATCGCGGCCGGGCTGGCCGCGGCTGCTGTCGCCCTGCCGCTCACCGGACTGCCCGTGGGCGGCGCCTGGGGGGCGCTGGCGCTGGGCTACCTGGCGCTGGTACTGCTCTCGATGGCCGATGACCGTCGGCCGCTGCCGGTGGCCATCCGCCTGCCCGTACATCTTGGGGTCTGCGCTGCGTGGCTCTGGGCGGCGGGCTTGCCGCTGGCCTGGCTCGCGCCGATGGCCCTGGGGCTGGCCTGGTGCGCCAACCTCTTCAACTTCATGGATGGCGCCGATGGCCTGGCAGGCAGCATGGCCGTGTCGGGCTTTGGCGCCTGCGCGGTCGGCGGCGCATTGGCTGGCGATGTCACCCTGGCGGTGGCCGCGGCCAGCGTGGCATCGGCAGCCCTGGGCTTTCTGCGCTTCAACTGGCCCCCGGCCCGCCTCTTCATGGGTGATGCCGGCTCGGTGCCGCTGGGCTTCGCGGCGGGCGCGATCGGGGTGATGGGCGTGCGGCAGGGCGTCTGGTCGCCCGCCTTCCCGCTGATCGTGTTCTTTCCGTTCGTCTTCGACGCCAGCTTCACCCTCGCTCGCCGCATGCTCACCGGCCAGCGCTTCTGGATGGCTCACCGTGAGCACCTTTTCCAGCGGCTGGTGCTCGGGGGCATGAGTCACCGTGCGCTTGCCGGCAGAGCGTGTCCGCTGATGGCCGCATGCGCGTTGCTGGCCCTGCTCACCCGCGGGCAGCCGGCGCTGGCCTGGGCGGCGCTCGCGGGGCTGTGCCTGGGCGGTGGCAGCCTCGCCTGGGCGATCCGCCGGCGCGCGGCGATGAACCGGCAGTCCGGTTGACCGCCACCGCCAGCACCAGCCAGCCCGCGATCAGGGCCATCCCGCCCACCGGCACCAGCGATCGCAGCGCCTGAAAATCCAGCAGCGCCCGCGCCAGCAGGTTCCAGCTGAAGAGCATCAGACCACCCTGCATGAGCACACCCGCGGCGATCAGCCAGCGTGAGGCCCGCGGCCGGGCCAGCAGGCCGATCACCAGCAGTGCCGGCACATGCCACATCAGCAGCGTGAGCGCCGGCTGCGCCATCGGGCTGACCGTGGCCAGAGGCCCATGGGCCAGGGCCGCCGACAGGGCCACGCAGGCTGCGCCCTGCAGCGCGCCCAGGCTGAGCAGGATGCGTGTCGTGGCAGCGGGTTTGATCAATTCCTCGGGCATCAGGGGCTCCTTGCGGCTGGGAGCGTCATGCTCTCAGAACCGCATCCGGAACGCCCGCATTGACCGGTCCTGTCTTCATCCACAGAATGCCCCGGCCGGCATCGGCCCGGCGTCACGGAGCATCATCATGAAGACCCACACCCTTGATTCCCGGCGCCGCGGCGTCGTGCTCGGCATGGCGGCCTCGCTCGCCGCACCTGCCATCGTCTCGGCCCAGGCCCGCTGGAAGCCCGAGAAGCCCATCGTCATCTACAACCCGTTTGCGGCAGGCGGGGTCACCGACATCCAGTTGCGCTTCATGGCCGACAAGGTCAGCCGCATCCTCGGTCAGTCTGTGCTGGTGGAGATCAAGGCGGGCGCGGCCGGCACGCTGGCCCCGGCGCAACTGCTCAATGCCAGGCCCGACGGCCATCAGCTCGCCTGCATGAGCATCAACAGCCTGCGTTACCCGCATTACCAGCAGGTGGCCTGGCATCCGCTGCGCGACTTCACCTACATCTGCGGGCTGTCGTCCTACACCATGGGCATCGTGGTGCGGGCCGACTCGCCCTGGAAGACCATCGAGGACCTGATCGCCGCTGGCCGCAAGGAGCCCGAGAAGTACACCTACGGCACCAGCGGCGTGGGCGGCAGCGGCAACCTCTTCATGATCGAGATCGATCAGGTCACCGGCGCGAAGTTCACGCACGTGCCCTTCAAGGGCGGCGCGGAGTGGACGCAGGCGCTGCTGGCCGGCCACATCGACTTCCTGGCCGATGCCGCTCAGTGGGCGCCCTTCGTGGATGCGGGCCAGTTCCGCATCCTGGCCATGGCCACCGAGCAGCGCATTCCGAAGTACCCGCAGGCGCCCACGCTGCGCGAGCGCGGCATCAACGCCATTGCCCACAGCCCCTACGGACTGGTCGGCCCGAAGGACCTGCCCGCGCCGATCGTGCAGTCGATCTACGACGCCTTCAACCAGGCCACCGATGACCCCGGCCTGCAGCCGATCCTCGACCGGTACATCCAGGTGCCCTGGCGGCGCAATCCGGCCGAGTACCGCGCCTATGCCGAGCAGTACTTCAACAGCATCAAGCCGCTGCTGATCAAGTCGGGTCTGGCCAAGGGCTGATCGGGTGGCTGCGGGCCTTGCGGTCTGGACCATCGCCCCGGCGCTGGCGGCCTGCGTGGGTGTCGCGCCCATGCAGTGCCTGCAGTACCAGGAGGCGCCCGGTGGTCCGTGGCTCAACTTCTATGGCGCCATCGAGAACTTCAGATTCGTGCCGGGTGAACGGGCCGAGGTGCTGGTTCGGTTCCATGCGGTAGATCGCCCGCCGGCCGATGGCGCATCGCGCCGCGTGGTGCTGGTGCGTGAGTTGAGCCGCGTGCGGGTACCGCCCGCCGCGCCCTGACCGCGCTGACCTTTTCACACAGGAGTCTTCCCATGAGCATCGAGATCTCGCTGGCCGGGCGCGTGGCGCTGGTCACGGGCGGCAGTCGCGGCATCGGCCGGGCGATCGCCCTGCAACTCGCCCGCGCGGGCGCTGACATCGCCATCAACTATCGGCGCGACGATGCCGCTGCCCGAGAGACCGTGGCCGAGATCCAGGCTCTGGGCCGGCAGGCCCGCGCCTACGCCGCCTCGGTGGAGAGCCGCGACGAGGCGCATGCGCTCGCGCAGCAGGTGCTGCACGACTTCGGCGCGGTGCATGTGCTGGTCAACAACGCCGGCATCAGCAGCCGCGGCCAGAGGGTCACCGACACCGATCCCGGCGAGCCCGAGCGGGTGATGGCGGTGCATGTCTGGGGGCCGTTTCATCTGTGCCAGGCGCTGGTGCCGCAGATGCGTGGCCTGGGCCGTGGCGACATCGTGATGATCTCCAGCGTGGCCACGCGCCGCTTCGCGGCCAACGGCGCGCCCTATTCCATGGCCAAGGCGGCCATGGAGGCACTGGCCGTCACGCTGGCCAAGGAAGAGCGCAGCCACGGCATCCGCACCCACATCGTGAGCCCCACGCTCACCGACACCGAGATGGGTCGCCGCCTTGCCCGCGCCCGCGGCAGCGCCGACATCCGCACGCTCGATGCGTCTTCGCCCTTCGGTCGGGTGAGCGTGCCCGAGGATGTGGCGGCCGTGGTGGCGTTCCTGGTGTCGTCTGCCAACCCCTATGTCAACGGGCAGAACATCGCAGTGGACGGCGGCGGGCTCTGATCGCCATCACGGCACCCAGGTGAGGGTGAGCTGCGCGCTGCTGTCGCGGTATTCCTCGGTGAGCCGCGTGAGCGCGCCAGCGGTGCTCATGCGGTAGGTCTCCACCGTCACCGAGGGCGGTGAGCCATCGGCATTGGCCGCGGTGCTGGTGATGCGAAAGAGGGCGGTGTCAGCGCTGTCGGGCAGCACGGCCCAGGCAACCGTCGTGGTGCCCAGCAGGGTGGTGCGGGCACTGCTGTCGTAGCGCGTGAGGGTGAACAGCGTGCCGCTCTCATTCACCTGGGCCGTGGTCGGAATGTTCGGCTTGCCTGACACCACCGCATATTCGCCGGCACCCGTGCTGCCCAGGGGCATGAAGGCGGCGTCCACATAGAGCTCGGTGGTGCCGCCGTAGGGTACGGTGCTGCCTCCCACGGTGAGGGTGCCGCTCACGAGCGAGGTCTTGCGCTGGGCGGGCTGCGACTCGAAGCTCGCCGCCTGCAGCGCGCCGATGCTGGCGCTGCCGGTGCTGTTCACGGCGGTGCCCTGCACATTGCCTGTGATGGTGTAGCGGAAGATGCCCGCCTCCTGCAGGTAGTTGAGCCAGCCCTGCCAGGTGGCATACGAGGTGGTTGCAGGCGGCGCTGTGCCGGCATCCGAGCCGCCGCCGCCGCCGCCGCAGGCGGCGAGCCACAGGGTGAGTACAAGTGCGGCGGCGAGGCTGAATCGGCGGCGGATCATCACGGCTCCTGATCGGGTTGGACTGACTGCCCGATCATCCCGGTGGGGGCCCTGTCCGGCCTTGCGTGGGCGCAAGCCGCGTCCACGGACGCTTGCGCGCCGCGGTGCGCGGATGCGCGACAATCGCGGTCGGTGCCTGTGCAGGGCACGCACTCCGACAAGGCAAGCCCATGAAGATCCTGCTGACCGGCGGCGCCGGCTACATCGGCAGCCACACCGCGGTGGCCCTGCACGAGGCCGGCTTCGAGCCGGTGCTGCTTGACGATTTCTCCAACAGCCACCCGGCGGTGCTCGAGCGTCTCGCCCGCCTGGTTGGCCGGCAGCTGCCGCTGGAGCGCGGCAGCGTGCTCGACACCGACTGGCTCGAGGCGGTGCTGCGTCGCCACACCCCGGCGGCGGTCATCCACTTCGCCGGCCTCAAGGCCGTGGGCGAGAGCGTGGCGCAACCGCTGCGCTACTTCCGGGTGAACATCGAGGGCGCGCTCAGTCTGATGCGCGCCATGGAGTCGGTGAACCTGGGGGCGCGCTCACCGGGCCCGCCGGTGCTGGTGTTCTCGGGCAGCGCCACCGTCTATGGCGACCCCGCCCGTGTGCCGATCACCGAAGACTTTCCGCTCAGCCACACCAACCCCTACGCGCATTCCAAGCGGGTGATCGAGGAGATGCTGCAGGCGGTACGGCTGGCTCAGCCCGCCTGGCGGGTGGGGGTGCTGCGCTACTTCAATCCGGTGGGCGCGCATCCCAGCGGCCTGATCGGCGAAGACCCCACGGGCGTTCCCAACAACCTGATGCCGTACGTGGCGCAGGTGGCGGTGGGCCGTCGCTCCAGTCTCACCGTCTTTGGCAACGATTACCCGACACCGGATGGCACCGGACTGCGCGACTACATCCACGTGCAGGATCTGGCCTCGGGCCATGTGGCGGCATTGCGCGCGCTGCTTGAGCGCGGCGAGAGCTTCACCGTCAACCTGGGCACCGGCCGCCCCAGCAGCGTGCTGGAGGTGGTGCGCGCCTTCGAGCGGGCCAGCGGTAGGGCAGTGCCGGTGCAGATCGGGCCGCGACGGCCGGGCGACATCGCCCGCTGCTGGGCCGACCCCTCTCTGGCCGAGCGCCTGCTCGGCTGGAAGGCAAGCCTGGGGCTCGATGCGATGTGCGCCGATGCCTGGCGCTGGCAGAGCGGGAATCCGGCGGGGTATGCGGGGTAGCGCGTTGACGAGCGGGCTCTCGGCGGTGGCTTGCCTGAGACGCGCGTGACTGGAGAATGGCTTCGCCGAGAGGGCAGGGATCTGCGAAGATCGTTACTTTAAAAACAGAAGTTGTTTTTGTAGAAACAATGTGTCACGCTCCCTCTAGAGCATAACGCCGACAAGGAGCCGGCCATGGGAGCGGCAGAAGGGCGAGATGTCAGCGCGTCGCAAGACCTTGGCGCCCTCGCCAGAATGGTCATGACCCTGCTTGATCACTGGAATCTGAGTACCGAGGATCAGGCCGCGCTGCTGGGCATCGCGGCCAGCAATCGGGCCACCTTGTCCAACTACCGTCGCGGCAAACCGATCGGCACCAGTCGTGACCAGTACGAGCGCGTCGGTCACCTGTTGGGCATCCACAAGAACCTGCGCCTGCTGTTCCCGCAGAACCGCGAACTGGCCTACCGGTGGATGACCGTCCGCAACAAGGCATTCAACAACCTGACCCCGGTCGAGGTGATCAGGCGATGGGGCTTTGCCGGCCTACTGATGGTTCGTGGCTATCTGGACCGCGCCCGGGGCGTCTGAGCCGCGCCCTCGATGACATTCCCGTTTGCCCGGCTCGCGCTGGCCGATGTAGAGCAGGACGTCTTCCGGAACATCGTTTCTCTGCGCATTTCGCAGGATGTCTTCGATGACCTGACAGATGATCCAGCCGAGTGGGGTCTGGCGCAGGCGGTGGAAGACCAGATCAAGCCGCCGCCTTACCAGTCTGCGGTGCCCATCATCAATCGGCCTTTCGAGGACGCCGAGTGGTTCAACGCCATCACCTGGCCCTTCACACACTGGCAGTGCAGCCGGTTTTCTGATGGCAGTTTTGGCGTCTGGTACGGCTCGGAGTCGGTCGAGACCACGGTCCATGAGACCGCTTGCCACTGGTTCAGGGGCTTGCTCACCGATGCGGGCTTCGATCGAATGACGGTCATCGCCGAGCGCAAGGTCTACTCGGTCGCCTGCGCGGCTGCGTTGCTCGATTTCCGCGGGTTGGCCGCTGACTACCCGCCCTTGCTGAATCCGTCGGACTACGCGTATTGCCAGTCGATCGGGGCCAGGATTCACCGGGAGGGCCACCCGGGGCTACTGACGATGTCGGCTCGCCGGGTGGCTGGCGAAAACACCGTGATCTTCAATCCGGCCGTGCTGTCCAATCCGAGGCTCAACTGCCAGTTGACCTACCGGCTGGAGGGCGATCGGATCGTGGTGGAGAAGCGGCCCGGACGCGCGTGGCTCACTCTGCATGTCGCGAATTTCTCGTGACGGCGGCGGCTGCAGGGCATGCGCGCAGTGATCGATGCCGGCGCCACCGGCCGAGCTGCTCAGCGCAGCGCATACCAGGCGCGCCCGATCAGTTCCCGCCAGGCGCTCTCGGTCTTGCGGAACTTCTCCGCCCGTGGAATCAGGCTGCGCACCGTGAACTCCTCCGCGGCGTCCACCTGATAGTCCACCCGGAACGGCGTCACCACCAGCCCGGTCTCCTGAAAGAGCTTCAGTGCCCGTGGCATGTGAAAGGCCGAGGTCACGAGCAGCACGCGCGTACGAGACTTCTGCCGCAGCAATTCCGCCACCGCCTGTGCCTCGGCCTCGGTGTTCACCACCTTGCCGGTGGTGTGCAGGGCGATCTCGGGAACGCCCAGCCTGCGCGCGTAGCGCATGAGCACCTCGCCCTCCGGTGGGGCGCCGGGTGCCCAGGGCGCCCAGCCCCCCGTGAACACCAGCAGCGGCGCCTTGCCGGCCTGGTACAGGGCGATGCCTCCCCAGAACCGGTCACCGTCCACCCACTCGCTCACCGCAGCCGGCCCGGGCGCGATGTCGCGGCCTTCGCCCAGGACCACGATCGCATCGGCCGACGGCATCTCGGCGGCTTCCAGCCGCGGGCCGCCACCTTCCACCCAGGTCATGAGCGCGTCCGAGACCACCGGCGTGCAGCACAGCCAGAACAGCGCGAGCGCCGACCACACCGGCCAGCGTCGGCGCAGCAGCAGCCCGGCCAGCAGCAGCAGGATCACCAGACCGGTGGGCAGTATCAGTACCGGGAGGATCTTGTGAAGGTAGATGCTCATGCCGGTACGATAGCAGCGGCCGTCGGGCCCTTTGCCCCGCCCCCTTGTCTTGCCTCAGGAGTCGTTCACGATGCATCGCCGCCAGGTCCTGCTTGCTGCCGCCGCACTGGCGGCGCCCGCGCCCGCCGCTCTTGCCCAGGCGTATCCGGCAAAACCCATCCGCTTCATCATGCCCTACGCGCCGGGCGGCAGCTCGGAGATCCTGGCCCGGCCCATCGCGCAGGAACTCACCCGCAATCTCGGGCAATCGGTGTTCATCGACTTCAAGCCGGGTGGGGGTACCACCATCGGCGCCGATCTGGTGGCCAAGTCGGCGCCCGATGGCTACACCCTGGTGATGATGCTGTCGGCGCACGCCATCAACGCCACGCTCATGCCCAAGCTGCCCTATGACACGGTCAAGGACTTCGCGCCGATCACCATCGCCGCCACGCTGCCGCTGGTGGTGGTGGTGCCGGCCCAGTCGCCCATTCGCAGCTTCCAGGAGCTCATCGCCACGGCTCGCGCCAAGCCCGGCAAGCTCACCTTCGCCTCGGCCGGGCCGGGCAACACCAGCCATCTCTCGGTGGAGTACCTGAAGTCGCAGCTTGGCCTGGACATGATCCACGTGCCCTACAAGGGCAGCGGGCCGGCCATCGTCGGGCTGCTCGGGGGCGAGGTGGACTTCATGTTCGACTCGCTCTCGTCGTCGCTGCCGCAGATCAAGGCCGGCAAGTTCCGTGCGTTGGCCATGGCCTCGGCCCGGCGCTCGCGCATCCTGCCCGAGGTGCCCACGGTGGCCGAGTCGGGCGTGCCCGGCTTCGATGTGTCGGTGTGGTACTCGGTGCTGGCCGCCGCGGGCACGCCGGCGCCCATCGTGCAGCGCCTGCACGCCGAGATCGTGCGTGCCATGCGGGCACCCGAGGCCAAGGAGAAGATCGAGGGCTTCGGCTATGACATCCTTGGCAGCACCCCGGCCGAGGCTGACGCCTTCATCCGCGCCGAGATCACGCGCTGGGCCAAGGTGGTGAAGGAGTCGGGGGCAACGGTCAACTGACCCCCCAGGGCCCGGCCTGCGAGCGCAGGCCGGGTAAATTCGCCGGAGCCGCCTCTCGGCGGCCCCGGCCGGGGCATCAGACCCCGATCTTGTTGCCGTCGGTGCGGGTGATCACGATGGTGGCCGAGCGCGGACGGCCAGCCACGCCGTAGCCCTTGTTGCCCGGCCACTGGCTCTCGTAGGTGAAGTCGGCGGCCGTGCCCAGGGCGGTGGTGTTCTCGCCCGGGTGCTGGATGCACACGAAGATGGCCGTGCCGTCCGGGGACTCCGTCAGGCCCGTGACCTCCGAGCCCTTGGGCGCCACCAGGAAACGGCGCAGTTTCGCTTCACCCAGCGCGGCGCCCAGGAAAGTGTCCTGCGTGCCGGTGACCGTCGCACCGCTCACCACCATGCTGTTCTTCACCGTGACCTTGCCGCCATCGCCCACGCTGCCCGGGATGGCCGCAAGCAGCATGCAGTTGGTCTCGTCGGTGAAGGCGCCGTCGTCGGTCTGGATCCAGCAGATGCCGGTGGCCTTGCTGAACCACAGGCCGTCCGGCGACGAGAGGGCGTTTTTCGCGGTGAGCCCGGAGAGGTTGTAGTCGGCGGTATCGTCCTCGGAGCCGAACAGGAAGATGTCCCAGGCGAAGCCCGTGGCGGTGGAGAGCTTGCCGTTCTCCTTGAAGCGGATGATATGGCCGTTGGGGTTGCCCGAACCCTTCTTGCCATCGATGTCGGTGTAGGCCCGCGGATTGGCCGCATCCACCTTGGTGGGGGTGCGGTTGGTGGCGTTATTGTTGGTGAGCGTGAAGTAGATCTCGCCATTGGCGGGATTGACGGCACCCCACTCCGGGCGATCCATCTTGGTGGCGCCCACCGCGTCTGCCGCATGCCGCGCATTGATCAGCACATCGGCCTGGCTGGCGAAGGCGTACGCGCTGTAACCGCTGATCTTCGGGTCGGTGATGGTGAGTTCCAGCCACTGACCGGTGCCATCGGCATCAAAGCGCGCGACGTAGAGCTTGCCCTCGCTGAGGTACTTGTCGCCGGCGGTCATGCCGCCGCCGATGTCGGCGGGATCCCAGTTGGCGCTGCTCACGAACTTGTAGATGTACTCGTTGCGGCTGTCGCAGCCCATGTAGAAGGCGAGCGGCTTGCCCGCTTCCGGGATGCCGCAGACCGCCGCCTCGTGGGCGAACCGGCCCATGGCCACGCGCTTGGACGCCGGCGTGCCGGTGAGCGGGTCGATCTCCACCACGAAGCCGAAGGTGTTGGGTTCGTTGCGGAAATCGTCGGCCGCCGTGGCGCCCACGGCCGAGACGTTCCAGCGGGCGAATCGGTCATCGTTCGCGTCCACGGTGTGCCAGCCCTGGGTGCTGCTGGTGGTGGCCGCGGTGGCGAGCGGCGTGCTGGCCACGCCGTAGCGGTTGCGCGAGGCAATCGTCTTGGCATCCACCGCATTGGAGCCCTTGGGCATGGCGAAGTACACCGCCCAGTTCTCCTCGCAGGTGAGGTAGGTGCCCCAGGGAGTCATGCCGTGCCCGCAGTTGTTCAGGGTGCCGCGGGAGGTGGCGCCGGTGGGGTCGAAGCGGGTGACCATCATGGCGCGGATGGCGCTCAGATGAGCGGCCGGACCGGTGATGCGCGTCACGCTCTGCGCGTTGATACGGCGGTTGTAGATGGAGTCGGCCACGTAACGCCAGCTCGAGCCGCTGCGGATCACCTCGACCAGGCTCACGCCGTGGTGGTTCATCTCCTTGAGCGACTCGCCCATGGGCCGCGTGCCCAGGTCCCAGGTGCCGAACTGGTCGAATTTCTTGCCACTGACGCCGTTGGAGGTCTGGCCGCGGGCGTGGAAGAAGTGCGCGTCGGCCGAGCTCTCGTGGTTCACCGCGAGCACCGCGCGACCGGTGTCGGCCGTGGTGTACTTGCCGTTGCTGCCGATGAAGAAGAGGTCCATGCCGTCGTGGTGATCGCCCACGCGCTGCGACCAGTCGTCGGTCTCGGTGCCCTTGTTCGAGTAGCCCGCGATCGAGGTGCTCATCCGGTCACCGGTGGCGTGCAGCACGGTGTAGGTGTAGCCGGCCGGCAGGATCACGTCATCAAGCAGGCCCTTGGCCACGGGCTCGAAGCCCAGGCTGGTGCTGCTCGGCTGCGCGGCGTCGCTGCCGCAGGCGCCCATGAAGGGCAGGGTTGTCAGCGCCGCCAGACCCACGCCACCGCGGATCAGGCTGCGGCGCGAGGGGCTCTTGAGGGATCGCTCGAGCACCGACTGAAAGTGCTCGTTGCTGGAGGTGTTGTTGATGGTGTCAATCTTGTCGCTCATTGTTCGCTGCCATTGACGCCGGTGCTGCTGCATGACGGGCGGGCAGGCCGTGAAGCACCGGCAACAACCCCGCACAGCGAGGATGCGCGGCCGATGTGTCGGCCGCGTGGCAGAAAGATGGCAGAGAGATGACAGCGCCCGGCGCGGGGTGCGCCGGGCCTTCAGCGCCTGGCGTTCAGCGCTCGGCCAGACTCATGGAGCGGGCCAGTTCGCGATAGCGGGCGAGCTCCGATTCAATGTGCCGGCGCAACTGCTCGCCGCTGCCGGCCACGGTCTCGGCGCCACCCTGGCGCTCGTTGTAGGCAGCGAATTCCGGCGAGCGGATGATCTCGAGCAGCACCTCCTCCACCCGTCTGGCCACCGGCTCGGGCACCTTGGCCGAGATGCCATAGCCCACCCAGACCATCAGCTCGAACGGGATGCCCAGCTCGCGCGCCGTGGGCACATTGGGCAGGAAGCGGTGGCGGGTGGGGCTGGTCATGGCCAGCGGCCGCAGCTTGCCGGCCTCGATCAGCGGCATGGCGCCGCCGTGATCGGTGATGGCCACGTCGATGTCGCCGGCGATCACGTCATTGTTGGCCTGACCTGCGCCCTTGTAGGCCACGTGGATGAACTCGGCGCCGGTGACCTTCTGCAGCGACAGGCCGCCGATCCGGTAGTGATGACCATAGTTGGACATCTTCACGGTGTTGGGCCTGGCGCGCGCCTCGGCGATGAGCTCGGGCAGCGTCTTGAAGCGGGAGTTGGCGCCGGTGACGATCACCGAGTAGCTGCGCGACTGGAACGCCACCGGCCGCACATCGCGCAGCGGGTCATAGGGCGTCTCGGGCCTGAGCATGGGCGTGAGCACCATGGGCGAGGGCGTGATGTACATGATGGCGTGGCCATCAGGCGGCGCCTGCAGCAGGGTCTGCACGGCAATGATGCCGTCGCCGCCCGGCCGGTTCTCCACCGTGGCCGGCTGGCCGGTGACCTTGGTGAAGCGCTCGGCCACGAACCGCGTGCCGGTGTCGGCGCCGCTGCCTGGGCCCAGTCCCACGATGAAGCGCGCGGGGCGCGAAGGCCAGGCTTGCGCCCGCGCGGTGCGGGGCAGCGCAAGCCCGCCCAGCGTGCCCAGCCCCCCGAGTCCGGCCGCGAGGCCGGCGATGACGGTACGTCTCATGCTCACCTCAGTGCTCGAACACGATCACGTTGCGCGACACGCCGCCCTTCTTCAGGGCCTCGAAGCCGTCGTTGATCTGCTCGAGCTTGAGTCGCCCGGAGATCAGTTCATCCAGGTGCAGGCGGCCCTGCTGGTAGAACTGGATGAGGCGCGGCATGTCGATGCGGAAATGGTTGGAGCCCATCGAGGAGCCCTGCATGCGCCGCTCGCGCAGGAAGTCGGGCCCGTGCAGCTCGATCTTCGTGCCCATGGGGATCATGCCCACGATGGTGGCGGTGCCGCCCGGGCGCAGCATCTGGAAGCACAGCTCGGCCGTCTGCTTCAGGCCCACGCACTCGAAGGAGTCGTGCACGCCGCCGGCGGTCATCTCCATGACGCGCTTGGCGGTGTCGTCACCCGCGACCACCCCGTCGGTGGCGCCGAAGCGCTTGGCGAGCTCGAGCTTGGCGGGATCCTTGTCGATGGCGATGATGCGGCCGGCGCCGGCGATGGCCGCGCCATTGACCGCCGCCAGGCCGATGCCGCCGCAGCCCACCACCGCCACCGTGCTGCCGGGCTGCACCTTGGCGGTGTGGATGATGGCGCCAAAGCCGGTCATCACCCCGCAGCCGATCAGCGCCGCGAGGTCCATGGGCATCTCGGGCGTGATCTTCACCAGCGCGTGCTCGTGCACCAGCATCAGCTCGGCAAACGACGACAGGTTCAGGTACTGGTTCAAGTGCTGGCCCTTCCAGCTCAGGCGCTTGGCCGCGCCGGGCAGCATCTTGACGTCGGTGTTGGAGCACAGGCTCATGCGGCCGGTGATGCAGTACTCGCAGTGGCCGCAGAACACCGACAGGCAGGTGATGACATGGTCGCCCGGCTTCACGTAGGTGACGTCGCGCCCCACCTTCTCGACGATGCCCGACGATTCATGACCCAGCACGGCAGGCGCGGGCCACGGCCACTTGCCTTCCATGAAGTGAAGGTCGCTGTGGCACAGGCCGGCCACCGCCGTGCGGATCAGCACCTCGCGGGGGCCGGGGTTCTCGATCTGCACGTCCTCGATGGTCAGGGGCTGGTTGGGCGCGTGGAAGACAGCGGCTTTCATCGGGTTTCCTTGGGGTGTTGGATGTGGGTGGCGGGCGATCGGCTCAGCCGGGGATGCGCACCGGCAGGGAAGTGAAGCCGTGGATGAAGTTCGAGTACAGGCGCCGCGGTTCGCCGGCAAGCTCGATGCGCGGGAAGCGTTCCAGGATCTCTTCCCAGAGGATCTTCAGCTGCAGCTCGGCCAGCCGGTTGCCCACGCAGCGGTGGATGCCGAAGCCGAAGGAGATGTGCTGGCGCGGCCGGGCGCGGTCGATGATGAAGGTGTCGGCCTGCTCGATGGCGTCCTCGTCGCGGTTGGCCGAGAGGTACCACATCACCAACTTGTCGCCCTTGCGGATGGTCTTGCCGCCGAGCTCGAAATCGGTCAGGGCGGTGCGTCGCATGTGGGCCACCGGCGACTGCCAGCGCACGATCTCGGGCACCAGGCTGGTGACCAGCGTCGGGTTGGCGCGCAGCTTGTCCCATTCGCCGGGGTGGGTGAGCATGGCGTGCAGCCCGCCCGACATGGAGTTGCGGGTGGTGTCGTTGCCGCCCACGATCAGCAGCACCACATTGCCCAGGAACTCCATGGGCGGCATGGCGCGGGTGGCCGCGCCGTGGGCCAGCATGGACACCAGGTCGTTGCGCGGCGTCTGGGTCTCGCGCTCTTTCCAGAGTCGCTGGAAGTACTCGAAGCACTTCATGATCTCGATGGACACCCGCTCCACCCAGTCGAAGGTCTGGTTGCGCGGCAGACCATCCAGCACGCTGCGGGTGCGCTCGCGGATGGTCGCCTCCATCTGCGCGAGGTTGCCCGGCCCCACGATCGGGCTGATGGTCTTGCGCTGCTCGTCGTGCTTGGGTGGGTCGGAGGAGATGAACGAGGGCCGGCGGTAGCCCTCGGGCTGGTCGCGGATGGTGATGCCGCCGTACTCGATGCTGGAGGAGAAGACCGCGTGGTTCACCTCCACCTGCATCACGTCCTTGTAGCGGGTCACCGACCAGTAGGGCCCGAAGCGGCTGCTCGGGCACCAGTGCACCGGATCCTCGCGGCGCAGCCGCGCGAACAGCGGCCCCACGGTGTGGTTCTGGAAGAGGGCCGGATCGCTGACATCGATCGGGTCGATTCCGCGCGCCGGGCGCTCCAGGGTGGGGGCAGTGATGCTCATCGCGGGCCTCCGTCAGGGGGTGATGGGGGGCGGCACGCTGCCGCCACGGGGCTGGCAGCGCGCCGCCGTTGCGGGTTCAGCGCACGGCCGGCACGGCGCTGTCGGGCACGCCCACCGAGCGGGCGCAGGCCAGGATCGACTGCCAGGTGTCGTCGGGCAGCGGACAGCCCTCGCGCTGGCGTTGCGCGCGGTAGCGCTCCTCGACCTCGCCCGGCATCAGCACCTCGCCGCCGGGTTCGGCCGGCCGCGAGCTCTTCACGTAGTCCACGTAGCGCAGCACCTCGCCGCCGAACATCAGCGAGGGGTCGATGCGCACCGGATCGATGAAGATGGAGAGCATGCCGTTGGCAAAGGGCCGGTCGGGCGCGGTGGCGCCGGTGCCCGAGAGCGCGCCGCCGAGCAGCTCGCACATCATGGCCAGGCCCGAGCCCTTGTGGTCGCCGAAGGCGCGGATGGCGCCTTCGCCCTGCCGGTGGTCGCGCGGGCCCAGCGGCTCATAGGGCCCGTACAGCATGTGCGGATCGTTGCCGCTGCGGCCATCGGGCCCGATCAGGGCGTCATCGGGCACGGCCTTGCCGCCCTGGCTGGCCACCAGCACCTTGCCCTCGGCCACCACCGAGGTGGCGAAGTCGAGCACCAGCGGCGACTGGCCCGGGCGCGGCACGCCCACGCAATAGGGCGCGGTGGAAAAGCGCCGCTCCACCCCGCCGAAGGGCGCCACCAGCACGCTGCCGGCGGCGTTCACGAAGTGCACCGATACCAGACCCTCGGCCGCGGCCATCTCGGCGAAGTCGCCCACCCGCCCGATGTGCCCGGCATTGCGCAGCGCCACCGCCGACAGGCCGCTGGCCTTGCACTTCTCGATGCCGATGCGCGTGGCGGCTGGCGCCACGGTCTGGCCAAACCCGAAGCGGCCGTCGACCACCGCGATCACCGGGGTGTCGACCACCCGCTCGAGCTCGCGATCGGCAACCACCGCGCCATCGTGCTTCATCTGCACGTAGCGCGGCACCCGCACCACGCCATGGCTGTCGTGGCCCGAGAGGTTGGCAGAGACCAGGTAATGGCCGATGCGGCCGGACTCGGCCGCCGAGCAGCCGGCCTTCTGGAAGATGGCGGCGACGAAGTCGCGCAGCGCCGCGGGGGCGATGTGGATCATGCGCCGTAGACCTCGGGGTTGACCGTGTGCTCGCGGTTGGGCAGCCCATCGAGCACCTCGAGCACGTTGCGCATGGCGGTGAAGGCCATGCGGTTCCAGGCCTCGAGCGTGACGCCGGCCATGTGCGGCGCGGCGATGACGTTGGGCAGGGTGAGCAGCGGGTTGTTCGCCTCGGGCGGTTCGCTGGCAAGCACATCGAGCCCGGCGCCGTAGAGATGACCGCTGGTGAGCGCGGCCGCCAGCGCGGCCTCGTTCACGATGCCGCCGCGGGCGGTGTTGATCAGCACCGAGCCGCGCTTCATGCGGGCGAGCCGGGCCGCGTCGAACAGGTCGATGGTGGCCGGGGTCTTGGGGCAATGGATGCTCACGTAGTCGGCCTGGGCCAGCGCGGCGTCGAGATCGGCCACGGGTGTGGCGCCCACCATGCGGATGTGGTCCTGGCTGACGTGGGGGTCGTAGACCAGGGTGTCCATCTCGAGCGCCACGCAGCGCCGGGCCATGCGCGCGCCGATGCGCCCGAAGCCCACGATCACCACCCGCTTCTGGTAGAGATCGGCCGGGAAGTTCTCGAACCGGCTGTTCCAGCGATGGCTGACCACGCGGGCGTGCATGTCGGCCACCCGCTTGGCGAACGCGAACATGAAGGCCAGGGCCTGCTCGGCCACCGACACCGAATTGGCCACGCCGGTGATCATCAGCGGCACCTTGCGTCGGGTGAGGGCCGGCACGTCGATGGTGTCATAGCCCACGCCGATGCGCGCCACCACCCGCATGTCAGGGCCGGCGGCGAGTTCGGGGTCACCGAACGGGGTGAGGCCCAGCACCGCGCCATGCGCCCCGGGCAGCAGGGCGCGGAAGTCGGCCTGCGCGATGTTGCCGGCAAACCGGCGCAACTCGACATCAGTGCGGCCCTGGAGGGGCTTGAGGCCGTCTGGGGCGATGTTCTCGGGGATGAGGATCACATGGGTCATGGCGGCCTTGCCTGGCTGGGGTGGAGGGGTGGCCGATGCTGCTGCCGCCGGGCGCGCAGGGTCAAGTCGGTCAGGCTCATTTTGCGCATGGGGCACGCGCCGCGCCGGGCCGCCGCAGGGCTGGCCGCGCGCCCGCCCCGGGGCCGGGCCTTCTCAAGCCCGCCGCGCGATGCCATGCTCTGGTCGAGCGCTCCGCGCGCGCCCCACCCACTCCCTTCGGCCGTCACCATGTCGTCCTGCCACCTCTTGCGTCGATCCTGTCTCGCGTCCTGTCTCGGCCTTGGCCTGATCATGGCCGGCTGCCAGTCGCCCCCGACCACCGGCGGCACCCCGGGCGGCAATGCGCCTGGCACGCGGCCGGGCGAGCCGCTGCGCTTCATCGACCTGCAGAGCTTCGACGAAGCCCTGTCGCGGGCGCTCGGCGAGGGCGCGCCCAGCGTGGAGGTCGCGTTCTACGATCGCGTCACGCCCAATGCGCTGCCCACCCGCCTGCAGACCTGGATGGGCGCGGTTGAAACTCATGGCGGGCGCATCCAGGTGGTGCCCGATCCCGATGCCCTGGCTGCTCGCAATCCGGTGCTGATCATCGGCGCGCTCACCACGCTGTGGAGCGCCTACAAGGTGGGCTCGGAGGTCGCGTACCGGGCGCTGTTTCGCAAGGCCCAGGGCTATGACGCCCAGATCCGTCTGCGCAACAACGCCGCCGGCGAGGCACTGATCGACCGCATCGTGTTCGTGCGGCGGGCGGGCTGAGCCGGCCCATGCTGCGGCGTTTCGCAGGGCTTGCGGCGTTCCTGATCGCGGGGCTGGTTGCGCCGGCGCCTGCGGGCGCGCAGCCTGCCGCCCCGCGGCCGGTGCCGGTGGCCCAGCCCGCGCTCTCGCAGGCTCCGGTGGCGGCCATGCCCACGGTGGCGCCCAGCGCGCCTGCCCGGCACGCGCTGGTCATCGGCAACAGCCGCTACCTGCAGGCGCCGCTTCGCAACCCGGCCAATGATGCCCGCGCGGTGGCGCAGCGGCTGCGCGCGGCCGGCTTCGAGGTCGTCGAGCAACTCGATGCGGGGCGCGACGACATGCATCGCAGCATCCGCGAGTTCGCGCAGACCCTGGGCCGCACGCGCGGGGTAGGGGTCTTCTACTACGCCGGTCATGGGGTGCAGCTCAACTGGCGCAACTTCCTGGTGCCCGTGGATGCGCGCATCCGGGCACGGGCCGATCTGCAGTCGCAGGCGGTCGATCTGGGCCTGCTGCTCGATCAGCTCGGTCAGGCCCGCAATGCCGCCAACCTGATCATCCTGGATGCCTGCCGCGACAACCCCTTCGGGCCCGACTTCCGGGTCGACGACAAGGGCCTGTCGCAGATCGACGCGCCGCCCGGCACGCTGCTCGCCTACGCGACCGCGCCCGGCAACGTTGCCGACGATGGCCCCGACGACAACGGGCTCTACACCGGCAGCCTGCTGCGCGAGATGAGCACCGAAGGCGCGGCCATCGAGGATGTCTTCAAACGGGTGCGGCTGAGCGTGCGCCGGGCCTCGCGCGGCGCGCAGATTCCCTGGGAGAGCACCTCGCTGGAAAGTGACTTCGCGTTCGTGCCGAGCAGCGTGCCGCGCGATGCTGCCCGGGAGTTCGACGAGGACCTCGCCCGCTGGATGGGCCTGCGTTCCAGCAGCTCGGTGGACGAGCTGGAGGCCTTCATCCGCCATCGCCCCGACGGCAAGTTCTCCGAACTGGCCCAGCACCGGCTCGACCAGCTGCTGGCGGCCCGCCGCGAGCGCGGCATCCGGCCACAGGCGCCGCGCGGCGAGGCCTGTGCCTGCGGGCCCGCGCCCCAGTCCGCCGAGGCGGTGGGCTACCGGGTGGGCGAGCGCTACGTCTATCGCCGCACCGATCTCGCCCGCGGCACGGCGCGCGAGCCGCTGCGCCTCACCGTGAGCCGCATCCAGAACGACGAGGTCTTCTACGAGGACAGCCCCTGGGTCACCGATCTCTTCGGCAACAACGTGCGTGACGCCGAGGGCAGGCGCTGGACGCCGTACCAGTTCTTCATTCCCGAGTACCCGGTGGGCAAGCGCTGGTCCGCGCAGTTCGTGGTCACGCTGCCGGATGGCCGCGCGGTGAGCATGCGGTTTGCGCTGCGGGTGGCCGGCCGCGAGCGCATCACCCTGCCTGCGGGCACCTTTGACGCCCTGCGCATCGAGGCGCGCGGCGCCAACCTCGTCAACGGCGCGCTGCTCGAGCGCACCGCCTGGGTGGCGCCCGAGAAGATGCGCGGTTTTCTGGCACTCGAGAGCGTGGCCCGTGTCGATGGCAAGGTGGTCGATGGTGAGCGCATCGAGCTGAGCGAGTACGCTCAGGCTGCCCCGCGGCGCGTGTCGCCGGCTGGCTACCCCTAGTCAGGCCGGCGGGCGCGCGGCGCCCCTCTTCGCTTCGGAGCGCTCCATGACGCCTGCCGTCCGCATCGATCCTGCCACCGGTCTGAAGGCCTTCAGCACCCGCGCCGCCAAGGCCACCGACCGCATCGCCGGCAAGGGCTACTCGGCCATCAGCGACGAGTCGCTCAAGGTGCTGCCCCCGCCGCCGCCGGGCGCGGTGTTCAACGCGCAGGAGCAGGCGCGCTACCGCGAGTACAAGGAGGCGCGGCGCGGCGCGGCCGACTACATGGCCATGGAGGGCGAATTCGCCCGCTACCTGCAGGACGTCTATTCGGCGCCGCCGGTCGCGCGCGAGCCGCTCACCGATACCTGCGAGGTGCTGGTCATCGGCGCCGGCTTTGGCGGCCTGCTGCTGTGGCACAAGCTGCGGGCGGCGGGCTTCACCGATGTGCGCTTCTGCGAGAAGGGCGGCGACGTCGGGGGCACCTGGTACTGGAACCGTTATCCCGGCATCGCCTGCGATGTCGAGGCCTACAGCTACCTGCCGCTGCTCGAGGAGATGGGCTATTTCCCGAGCATGAAGTTCGCCTCGGGCTTCGAGATCCTGGAGTACTGCCAGCTGATCGCCGAGCGCTCCGGCTTCTATGACCGGTGCCTTTTCCACACCACCGTGGAGAAGACCGTCTGGGACGAGGCCGGCGCCCGCTGGCTGGTGGAAACCGATCGGGGCGATCGCATGCAGGCCAGGGCGGTGGTGCTGGCCAACGGCATTCTCACCACGCCCAAGCTCGCCCGCATCGACGGCATGGAGCGCTTCGCCGGCGAGTCCTTCCATACCTCGCGCTGGAACTACCACGTTGACCTGGCCGGCAAGCGCGTGGGCATCATCGGCACCGGCGCCACTGCGGTGCAGGTGATTCCGGAGCTGGCCAAGGTGGTCGGGCAACTGGTGGTGTTCCAGCGCACGCCCTCCACCATCGATGTGCGCGATCAGCGCGCCACTACCGCTGATGAAATCGCCGCCTGGAAGCAGGAGCCCGGCTGGGCGCTGGCGCGGCGCGAGCGCCTGTCGCGCATCTCGTCAGGGCGTACCGCGCTGCAGGGCAACGATGACTATCTCTCGGGCAAGGTGACCGACTTCAAGGAGCGCAAGCAGCACGAGCGCGAGCTCACGCCCGAGGAGATGATCAGCAAGCAGCTCGACACCAACTTTCGCATCATGGAGCAGATCCGCGCCCGGGTGGACGCGATCGTGCGGGATCCCCGAACAGCGGCGGCGCTCAAGCCCTACTACCCCTACGGCTGCAAGCGGCCCACCTTCCACGACGAGTACCTGCCCACCTTCAATCTGCCGCACGTGACGCTGGTGGACACCGCGCCCCTGGGGGTGAGCCGCATCACCGAGCGCGGCGTGGTGCACGACGGCGTGGAGTACCCGCTCGACGTGCTGGTGTACGCCACCGGCTTCCAGTGGATGGCCACCGCCACCTTCAACATGATCATCGGCCGCGAGGGCCTGAGCCTGCGTGACAAATGGCAGCAGGGCGGGGTGCGCACCTTCCTCGGGCTGCACAGCCACGGCTTTCCCAACCTGTTCATCATGTCGGGGCCCCAGGGCGGCGGCGGGCAGTTCAACTTCATCCTCGGCCTCGAGGCGCACACCGACTACGTGGTCTGGATGCTGCGCACGATGCGCGAGCGCGGCGCTGCGGTGGTCGATATCCGCCGCGAGCCCGAGGACGCCTATGCCGCCCACTGCCGCGACGCCGACATCATGTCCCGCCCGCTGCGTGATTGCCTCTCGTACTACAACGGCGAGGGCAATGCCGAGCCGGGCAGCCTCGCCTACTACGGCGGGCCCCGGCAGTGGCACTCGCGGCGCGAGGCCGCGCAGGCCTCGCTCGAGCCCTATGTGTTCGAGACGCGGGCCTGAGCGGGCCCGCGGTCGTCGCGTTCAGGCCGCCCAGGCCTGCGGCCCGGGCTAGTCCTTGCGGTTTTCCTGGTAGCTGGCGCGTCGCGCCTCGCCCTCCTGGCGCAGCGCCTCGGCGTGCGCCGGGTCGACGCGGGCGTACACCTCCCGCCAGGACTCGTCTTCGCTCCAGCGCCAGGGCGTCTGCACGGTGGTGCGCGGCAGCCGCGCGCCCTCGAGCAGGTCCAGCGCATGGCCGACCGTGGCGTGCTGCATGGCCGGGTCATCGGGCTTGCCCACCGGATTGCCCAGCGGAAAGTCGGTGAACAGGAAGCGGGCCACGCCGCATTCCTCGACGATGTCGCGCGCCGAGCCCATGACCACGGTGGGAATGCCCTTCGACTCGAGATACCGGCTGACCAGACTCACGGTCTGGTGACAGACGGGTCAGAGCGCTGCGAGCAGAACCGCGTCGACCTGGTCTTCGCGGCACATCGCTTCGATGGCCGGCGCGTCCTGTCGCAGGGTGCGCAGCTGCGAGTACTCGGTGGGCACGCCGTAGTACCGGGCGCTCACGCTGCCGATGCGCCCGGACTGCGCGTGCCCCTGCAGGGCCCGCAGCGGCAGGAAGGTCTCGACATCGCGGGTGTGGGTGCTTTCCTTGTCCCAGGCGAGGTTGTCGGTGAACAGGCGCTGCGGCGGCCGGCTGGCATCGCCCGCCCACACGCCGCGCCGCTCGAAGGGCTTTGGCTGCGAGGCCGGGTCTTCGGGCCAGGGGCTGGCGGTGGTCACCAGCGCCACGCGGCACTCGGCCAGCGGCCGGGGCAGGCTGGCGAAGGGCACGTCGGCGTGGTGGGCGTACTGGTAGGGCTTGTCATAACCGAGCGCCGCGTAATACGCGCGGGTGCGGTCGATGTAGCTGACATGGGTTCGATGGGTGGTGCCCATGGGCCTCCTCGGGGGCGGGTGGATGCGGGCGGGTGCTCAGCCCGCGGCCGGGTCTTCGTAGATGGCGCGCACCTGCTCGGCCGACAGGCGCTCCTCGCCGCGGGTGTAGCCGCGGGCGATGGTCTCGTAGAACACGGCGTTGCGGCGGTTGGCCTCGCCGCAGTCGCGGGTGGTGATCAGGCGGGCTGGGACGCCGCCGATCACCGAGTTGGGCGGGAAGACCTGGTTCTGCATGACGATGGAGTGACCGGCCACGATGGAATTGGCGCCGATGCGCGCGCCGTCCATGATGGTGGCGTTGATGCCGATGAGGCAGCGGTCACCGATCTCGCAGCCATGCAGCGTGACATGGTGGGTGATCGAGCAGTCTTCGCCCACCACCGTGGGCGTGCTCACCCCGACATGCACCATCACGAAGTCCTGCAGATTGGTGCGGGCCCCGATGCGGATCTCGTGCATCTCGCTGCGCATGACCACGTAGGGCCAGATCGAGGCGCCGGCGGCGACGTGGATTCGCCCGTAGAGCTGCGCCGTGGGGTGCAGCAGCGCGAGGGCCTCGAGGGTGACTTCCTTGCCGATGTGCGGCAGGTTCAGCGCGATGGCGGCGGGGTGCATGGCGGCGGTGGCAGCGATCAGGTGGGCAGGCTGTGGAGCAGGGCGTCGACCTCGGCCAGGAAGGCGGCCTCGAACGCGCGGGTGTAGTGAGGCCCGTGGCCGCAGCCGGGCATCGGGATGATGCTCGCCTGCGGGTTGGCGGCGAGCAGCCGCTTTTCATGTCCGGGCAGCAGCGCGGCGCCCATGGCGCCATCGGACTGGATGACCCGTACCGGACAGGCGAAACGGCGGTCGCGATGGTTGATGTCCAGGGGCTGCAGCAGCCAGTCGTAGATGCGTGGGTCTACCCGGTGCAGGGCCGAGGCGCGGCTGAGCAGATGGCGCTCCGAGGTGTGATCGGCCGCCGTGCCGCCCATGGGGGAGGGGGCGGTGCGCGCCAGCAGCAGGTACTCGGCAAGCCCGGCGCCCTGGTCGACCATGCGGCGCTTGTGCGCGCCCATGGCCGTGAACAGCGCCGGGAAGGCCGAGCGCGCGTACTCCTGCGGGTCTCCGAAGTACCAGGGTGGATCCTCGAGCAGGGCGGCGCGCAGCGGCGTGGGCGATTCGATGGCCAGCATGCCGCCGATCAGCCCGCCCAGCGAGTGCCCGATCAAAACCGCGGGCCGCCCGATGGCATCGAGCGCGGCCTGCGCGTCGGACAGGAAGCCCTGCATGGCGTACTCGGGCGCCCAGTCGGAGTGGCCGTGGCCGCGGAAGTCGAGCGTCCAGACCTCGTGGCGGGCGGCCAGGTGCTGCGCGGTTTCCTCCCAGGTGTCGCGACACTGCGTGACGCCGTGGAGCAGCAGCACTGGCGGCGCGCCGCGCGGCCCGAAAGTGGAGGCGGCCAGCCTTCGGCCTTGGTGGTGCAGGGTGACGTCGGTCATGGCGCAGCACGGATGGCGCGGGGCCGGGCCCCGTCGGGTGAACGGCAGTCTACGCCAGGGCCGGCGCTGCCCTGCAGGGCGCCGTTCCATCGCTTGACATGAATCGATGTTTCTATAAGCTTGGAAACATGAACGAAAAAGCCGCCGTTGCCGCACTCGCCGCCCTGGCGCAGCAGGCCCGCCTGCGGGTCTTTCGCGCGCTCGTTGGCGCCGGCCCCCAGGGCATGACGCCGGGGGCGCTCTCGGCCCTGCTGGACATCCCCGCGTCCACGCTGTCCTTTCACCTCAAGGAGCTCGTCCATGCCGATCTGGTCAGCGCCGAGCGCGAGGGGCGCAACCTGCACTACCGGCCCGCGCTGGGCCGCATGAACGATCTGCTCGCCTATCTCACCGCCCACTGCTGCATGGGCAAACCCTGCGTGCCCGCCGCCGCGCGGCGGCGCATCGCCTGCTGATACAGAGATCCGCCATGAGAGTCGGCATCAACGGCATGGGCCGCATCGGACGCCTGGCGCTGCGCGCGGCGCTGGGCGCGGCCGAGCGCCCCGCAGACGACCCCCGGGCGGGCAATCGCCTGGAGGTGGTCCACCTCAACGAGATCAAGGGTGGCGTCGGCGCCACCGCGCATCTGCTGGCCTTCGACAGCGTGCAGGGCCGCTGGCGCAGCCGCATCGCGGCCGAGGGTGACTCGGCTATCCGCATCGATGACCGGCGGCTGGGCTTCTCGGAGTTCAGCACGGCCGACCAGATCCCCTGGGGCGAGCTCGGAGTAGACCTCGTCCTGGAGTGCACCGGCAAGTTCCTCACGCCCGAGACGCTGCAGGGCCACCTCGATCGCGGCGCGCGGCGCGTGATCGTGGCCGCGCCGGTCAAGGTCGGCGATGTGCTCAACATCGTGGTCGGCGTCAACGAGCACCGCTATGAGCCGAACCGGCATCGCATCGTCACCGCGGCGTCATGCACCACCAACTGCCTCGCGCCGGTGGTGAAGGTCGTGCATGAGGCCCTGGGCATCCGCCACGGCCAGATCACCACCATCCACGATCCCACCAACACCAATCTGGTGGTCGACGCGCCCCACAAGGATCTGCGCCGCGCCCGCAGCGCGATGCTCAGCCTGGCGCCCACCACCACCGGCAGCGCCACGGCGATCGCCCTCATCTATCCGGAGCTCAAGGGCAAGCTCAACGGGCACGCGGTGCGCGCGCCGGTGCTCAATGCCTCGCTCACCGACTGCGTGTTCGAACTCAGCCGCGAGACCACGGCAAACGAGGTGAATGCCCTGTTCGCCGAGGCGGCCAGGGGCTCGCTGGCCGGCATCCTGGGATACGAGGAGCGCCCGCTGGTCAGCGCCGACTATGCGCGCGATACCCGCAGTTCCATCGTCGACGCGCCCTCCACCCTGGTCACCGACGGCACCCTGCTCAAGGTCTACGCCTGGTATGACAACGAGATGGGCTATGCCTGCCGCATGGTCGATCTCGCCTGCCATCTGCAGCGCCAGGGACTCTGATCCGGTCATGCACGCAGGCACCCGCAACTACGCGATCGTCACGGCGGCTTACTGGGGGTTCACCCTCACCGATGGCGCGCTGCGCATGCTGGTGCTGCTGCACTTCTACCGGCTGGGCTATTCGCCGTTCACGCTGGCCTTCCTGTTCCTGCTGTACGAGGCCATGGGCGTGGTGGCCAACCTCATCGGTGGCTGGCTCGCCACGCGCTACGGCATCAAGCGCATGCTTTGCGTGGGTCTGCTCACCGAGATCGCCGGCTTCCTGATGATGTCGTCGCTGTCGCCTCAGTGGTCGGTGGTGATGTCGGTGGCCTGGGTGGTGGTGGCGCAGGGCATCTGCGGCGTGGCCAAGGACCTCACCAAGACCGCGAGCAAGTCGGCCATCAAGGCCACGGCCGGCGAGGCCTCGGGGCAGCTCTTCCGGTGGGTGGCGTTCTTCACCGGCAGCAAGAATGCGATGAAGGGCGTGGGCTTCTTCCTGGGCGGGGTGCTGCTGCAGCAGGCCGGCTTCCAGATGGCGCTGTGGATCATGGCAGGCCTGCTCGCGGTCGTGCTCGCCGGTGTCGTCAGCTTCGTGCCGCCGCTCATGGGCCGCAGCAAGGCCTCGGCGTCGGCGCGCGAGCTCTTCGCGAAGAATCGCGGCATCAATCTGCTGGCGGCGGCGCGGGTGGCGCTCTTTGGCGCGCGTGATGTGTGGTTCGTGGTGGGTGTGCCGGTGTTCCTCTATGCCTCGGGCTGGAACTTCACGATGGTGAGCGGCTTCGTCGCGCTCTGGACCATCGGCTACGGCGTGGTGCAGGCCGCGGCGCCCGCGCTCGTGCGCCGCAGCGATGACGGCCTGTCCACCGAGGTGCCTGCGGCGCGGCTGTGGTCGGCGCTGCTGGCCGTGGTGCCCATCGGGCTGGCGGCGCTGGTGGCCTTGCGCGTGCCCCACCTGGAGTGGGTGGTGGTGGGCGGGCTCGCGCTCTTCGGGTTTGCCTTCGCGGTCAACTCCTCGGTGCACTCCTACCTGGTGCTCGCCTATGCGGGGTCGGAGAAGGCGGCCGAGGACGTGGGCTTCTATTACGCGGCCAATGCCCTGGGTCGATTCCTGGGCACCCTGCTCTCGGGGCTGCTCTACCAGTGGGGCGGGCTGCTGTTCACGCTGCTGGGCTCGGCGCTCACGCTGCTGGTGTGCTGGGTGGTCACGCTTGCGCTGCCGGCGAGCCGGGCCGATCAGGCCGGGGCACTATCCCGGTCGACCTAGCTGCCGAGCCAGCGCGCCCGGCAGGCTGCGCCGGCCCAGCATCACCTGCAGCACCGTGCGGGCGCGCGCCCATTCGCCATGCAGCAGGCGCTCGACCACCACCGCGCCCAGGCTTGCCCAGACCACCGGCCACAGCCAGGGCCAGAAGCGCCTCGTGACGCGCAGCCGGTTCAGGGCGCCGAAATGCTCCGAGAGCAGCGACTTGTTGCGCACCCCGCGGGGCGAGCCGGTGCTGGCGCCTTCGCGGTGCCGGGCCCGCGAGCGCAGGGCCACTGCAGGCAGGAAGCCCGCCCGCCGCGCGCGTTCGGCCCAGTCGATCTCCTCGTAGTAGAGGAAGTAGTCCTCGTCCATGAGCCCCACCTGCTCGAGCAGCGCGCGCCCGGCATAGAGGCAGGCGCCCACGGGGTAGTCCACCGGCTCGAGCACCGGGCTGTCCTGATCGGGCCAGGTCATGCGGTGCACGCCCACCGCGAGCGCGCGTCGGTAGCGCCCGGCCAGGGCCTGCAGCTGCTCGGGCTGGTCCCATTGCATGAGCACCGACCCGATCGGCCCGCGACGCGGGTTCTGCGCCGCCGCGGCCAGCACCTGGGCGAGCGCATCAGGGGCGAGGCTGAGGTCATTGTTGAGGATCCAGAAGCCCTCGTAGCCCGCCTGCAGACCCCAGCGCACCACGGCATTGGCGCCACCGGCATAGCCGCGATTGCGCGGGAGGGTCCACAGCCAGAGGTGGCGCCAGGCGGGCTGGCTGCGGCTGCCAGGCCCGCTGACCGGGCCGAAGCCGATCACCTCGCTGGCCTCAGCCACGGCAGGGAAGGGGGAGTCAGGCATGACACGCTCGCGCCAGCCCCACTGGCGCGCGATGTGGTCCTGGATGGCCTGCGGCGACCCGTCGCCCGAGGCGTTGTCGCACACCACCAGATCGAAGCTCGCATCCCGCTGTTGTGCCAGACTGTCCAGACAGGCAGCGGTGTGCGCCGCTCCATTCCAATTCACCACGACGACCAGGATCACGTGAGCCTTGATGCAGAGGGATTCGCGCATGAGTGCGCCGACACAGCCTGAAGTGTTGCATCGCGCTCCGGTGCATGTCGACATGCGCTGGGCCGGGCTGCATGGCATCGGCCGCTTCACCACCGAGGTGTTCCGGCGGATTCCGGGCGCGCGCGCGCTACCCATTGCCGGCCCCAAGCTCTCGCCCATCGATCCCCTGGCCGGCAGCTGGGCGCTGGCGCAGCAGCGTGAAGGCTGCTTCTTCAGCCCCGGCTTCAACGCCCCGCTGTGGTCCCGACTGCCCTTCGTGTTCTGCGTGCACGACCTCACCCATCTGCGCGTGGCCAGCGAGTCCAGCGCGGTGCGGCGCGCCTACTACGCCAGCGTGGTGCGCCCCGGAATCGCGCGGGCGTGGCGGGTGCTCACCGGCTCGGAGCACGCCCGCGCCGACATCCTGGACTGGTCGGGCGCGCCACCCGAGAAGGTGGTGGTGGTGGGGCACGGGGTGTCCGACGTGTTCAACCCCAGCGGCGCGGCTGCGTCGGTGGATGGCGCCGGCTACTTCCTGCATGTGGGCAGCCGCGCCAGCCACAAGAATGTCGACGGCCTGCTGCGCGCCTTCGCCCGCAGCGGCCTGCATCGCGACTTCCTGCTGGTCATGACCGGCACGCCCGATGCGCCCACCCTGGCCGTGGCCGAATCGCTTGGCCTGGCCGCTCGACTGCGTTTCATCGGCCCGGTGGACGATGCGGCGCTGGCCGCCTGGTATCGCGGTTGCACCGCGCTGGTCTTTCCGTCCTGGCGGGAAGGCTTCGGCCTTCCGGTGCTCGAGGCCATGGCCTGCGGCGCCGCGGTGATCACCGCCAACACCAGTTCATTGCCCGAGGTGGTGGGGCAGGGCAACGGGCTCCTGATCGACCCTGCCGATACCGATGCGCTCGCGGCGGCGATGCAGCAGGTGGCCGAGGATGCCGCGCTGCGCGATCGCCTGCGCCGCGCGGGCCCGCCGCGGGCCGAGGGCTTTCGCTGGGATTCGGTGGCCTTGCGGGTGCGGGCCAGCCTGCCGCGCTGAGGGGCGTTGCAATTCCTGCCCGACCTTGGCCCTGACCGGTCGTTGTAGTCCGAGAAGTCTGTTCTCGGACAATGACTTGCTAAATATCCTGTTTGCGACGATTCAGGCCAAACCGCCTGAATGCCCGCTAGCTATGGCAACCAGATGGCTGAGCGCCATGCCGATCTGGCCGAGAAACAGTTTGCCGTGGATGCCTGGCTGGCTGCCGTACGGTCTGCACTTGAGTCAATAGTATCTTTTAGAATACTATCTTGGAGCTTCGCATCTACCTGACCTCTGACGGCCGTGCGCCTTTCGAGGAGTGGCTTTCAGGGTTGCGTGACATCGCTGGACGATCACGCATTCGTGCGCGGCTCGTCCGGTTGCAGGCGGGGAACTTCGGTGACTGCAAGCCGCTACGCGACGGGGTGCTGGGATTGGAAGAGCAGAGGCCGACCATGACCCACCCACGCGACAAGAGCTACGAGGAGTCGCTGCTGGCGTCCTTGCGGGAGCCCGCCGAGGCCGCCGCGTACATCGATGCCGTACTCGAGACTGGTGATCAGGCCGCGCTGCTCCTGGCGCTGCGCCAGGTGGCCAGCGCACACGGCATTGCCGAGATCGCGCGCCGAGCCGAGCTCGGCGAGAAGACCCTGTTCAAGTCATTGGCTGAGGAAGGCAACCCGACACTCGCGACGCTGACGCGCGTGCTCCACGCCGTTGGCCTGCGCTTGACCGTGACGCCCCAGCACGCCCGAAGGTTTCGTCGCGCCTGGGTTGATTTCTGAACACCTGTCTCTTGGAGGGTTGGTTTGATCGTGGGCTGGGGGATCCCGCCACGGAAACCATTTGGCAATTGCAGGGCCCTGAAACAACAAAGCCCACCGCGGAGGTGGGCTAAGTCATTCATTTTTTTGGCTCCCCGACCTGGGCTCGAACCAGGGACCTACGGATTAACAGCGGACTTCCCGGGGGCCTGACCCGGTAGGCGTCGTCACCAGAAACCCAAGTATATCAACAACTTAGGCGAACTTGGGCGAACCGCGGCGAACGCAAAAACACCCCCAACGAACCTCCATGCGCAATCATTTGCGCAATCAAAATCCCGTGCGGACTCGGTCGTCTCGATGCCGTGTAAGTCCATCTTTTAGTCTTCTGGGGTCCCGCCGTAGGAAGTTGTTGCGGGCAGCAGCGGGCATCTGAAATACAGCTACTTGCGAGATATCCGTTTGGCGGATACATTGCATTTATCTGAAAGACAGATGCTCCATGGCCGCCTCAAGCTCCTCCCAAACTTCTGCTGCCCAGCCCCTGCTGACCGCCACCCAGCTCGGCCAACTGCTGCGCGCCGCGCGCAAGCAGCGGGGCCTGACGCAAGCCGAGGTGGGTGCGCGGCTGGGCTTGAGCCAGAACCGGGTCTCGCACCTGGAGGGACACGCAGACGAGCTCAGCGTCAAACAATTGCTGACCTGGTGCGCGGTGGTCGGACTGGAGCTGAGCTTGGCTCAGCGCTTGGCCATGGCGCCTGAAACCGGCAAGGCCCAGGCCCCTGGGTCTGCTGCCGCCACGCCGCCGGAGTGGTGAGATGGCCCGCCGCTCCAAGACCCAGACCCTGGCCCTGTGGGCCAACGGCACCTACGTCGGCCGCTGGACCCTCAGCGCTCGCGGCGACATGGAGCTGCAGTACGACCCCGCCTGGCGGGCGTCAGCCGTGGGGCGACCCTTATCGCTGTCGCTGCCCTTCGGTCTTGGAGATGAGCCGCTCAAGGGCCCAGCGGTCGAGCACTACTTCGACAACCTGCTGCCCGACAGTTCAGCCATTCGCAAGCGGGTGGCGGAGCGCTTCCGCACCGGCTCGGTCGAGGCTTTTGATTTGCTCTCTGCCATTGGCCGCGACTGCGTGGGCGCGCTGCAGTTCCTGCCCGAGGGCGCAGCGCCCGAGGGGCATGACCGGGTCGACGGTATCGAGGTGGACGAGGCTGCCATCGAGCGCCACTTGCTCGAGGTCGTGACACCAGACCGATTCGGAGCGGCACGCGACCCGGATGACGATTTCCGCATCTCGCTGGCCGGCGCGCAGGAAAAGGACGCCTTCCTGCGATGGAACGGCCGTTGGATGAAGCCACGCGGCGCCACGCCCACCACGCACATCTTCAAGCTGCCGCTGGGGCTCGTTGGCGGGCGGCAGGCCGACTTCAGCACCTCGGTGGACAACGAGTGGCTGTGCCTGAAGGTGCTTGCGGCCTATGGCCTGCCGGTGCCCAAGGCGGAGATTGCGGCCTTTGGCCAGCAGCGGGTGCTGGTGGTCGAGCGCTTCGACCGGGTGGTCTCCAGCGATGGCCAACGCCTGCTGCGGCTAGTGCAGGAGGACTTTTGCCAGGCGACCGGCACTTCGCCCTTGGTGAAGTACGAAGCCGAGGGCGGCCCCGGGCTGGGCGTGCTGTTTAACCTGCTGCAGCAGTCGGTCGATGCGGAGCGCGACCTGCGCACCCTGATGGCCTCGCAGCTGCTCTTCTGGATGCTCCGGGCGCCGGATGGGCACGCAAAGAATTTCAGCATCCACCTGCTGCCCGGCGGACGCTACCGGCTCACGCCGCTCTACGACGTCATGTCGGCCTACCCCGTCATGGGCGACGGACCCAATCAGTGGTCACCACGCGAGCTCAAGCTGGCGATGGCTCTGGTGGGGAAGAACCGCCACTATGAGGTGGAACGCATCCAGCGGCGGCACTTCAACAGCACTGCCAAGCGCTTTGGCTATGGCGAGACCGCGGAGCCCCTGATTCAGGAGCTCATTGAACGCACACCGGCCGTCATCGACGAGGTGCAGCGGGCACTGCCGCCTGGGTTCTCCGACGAAGTAGCCGTCAAGATGCTGAGCGGGCTGCGGACCGCAGCCCGCGTTCTTGAGGTCATGCCAGCGGGCTGAAGCGCTGGCACGGCTGGCACCTGGCTTTTCAGCAGGTGTAGCCCCACGCCCGGCCCGTCTCGCGGCAGGCGTCGACGCGGCGGGCGTGCTCCAGGAGCTGCGGCCACTCTTTGATGAGCGCGGACCGGCGCAGAAACGGGACGAACGCCGCTTCGCCGAAGTCCTCGATTTCGCCAACCGTTGCGCTTGGGTAGACCCAAAACTTCTCCTCGGCGGCGATGACGTCGAAGAGCGTTGACCAGCGAGCGGGCAACAGTTCGGGAGAGTTTTCTGCGAGGGCACAGAAAAGGTCGACGACGCCTGGGTCGACCGAGGTGTCGGTGAAACTGGCTGCACTCGGGCCGGAGTTCGCTGCTGCGAGTGCTGGCCGTGCTGCGGCGCTGAACTGGTGCGGGGCGGTCGTCGAATGGTTGGATTGCAGGGTTTGAGATTCGGGGCTCATTGCTTCCCAAGAGTTGCAGTGGTTGCAATACTTTGAGCCAACTGCCGGCCTCAAGCAATAAAAAAGTATTACGAAACCAAAATTCCGGAAGGGGCTATACCTTGTGCGCAGATGCGCAGAAAGGAAATCAATGCCAAGACCCGGAATATCGAGTGCCGATGTGGTACGCGCGTATGTAGCCCTGAGGCGGAGTCGTCGAAGGCCCTCACTGTTGAACCTTCGGCTGGAATTGGGACGAGGAAGCTTCACGACCATTGCACAGCGCCTGGAACGGCTGGCGCTTGTCCCACACGGTGCAAGAAGGTCCATAAGGAGCGAAAGCGACGACAATGTCGTCCTTCGAAGTGAGTAAAGCCTGATTCGGGTCATCGCAGGATGACCCTTGAGCGGCGCGACGATGGTCGCGCCGCTTTTCAAACTGACTCGCAATCCACTTTGAGATGGTAGAAGGTCAGTCTCTCCACCAAGCGCGCATGAAGTCTTCGAAGCTGGTCTTCGCTCGGCTGTTCATCGAACGGCGTCCGCTCGATTGAGTCCGAGTCCGCCTCCCAATACCGGGTGTAGGCCTTCCGAAACGATTCGAAGCCTTCACGCACGACGGCCGAATACTGCCTTCTGTCGCTCATGACAGCATTCATGAACGTCGCGCAGAAGTGATGTGGCTTGTTGATTTCCCTCCAATCGGCGACGCGGGACTCAACGATATTCCGGAATGCTTGAGCTCGCTTCAGGCCCCGATGCTTGAATTTCTGTCTGGCCTCCAGAATTTCCTCGATATGGACGACTGCGAGTTTGACGCGCTTGACTTGATTACGGTCAATCGAGTCGAAGAGGCATAGGTGGCCGTCGATGACTTCGATGTTGTGGTTGGTACCGTTCTCCAACAAAGAGTTGATGATGCTCATGAATGTTCCTTTGGCTTGAATAAAGCGGGCGCTCAACGACCGCCTTTCTTGTAGCCAAAGGACTTATCTCTGCGGTTTTAAGGTTTAGCCCCACGACTGTCGGCTCCTAAAACCGAAGGTGGGGTTGCAAAAGCCTATGGAAGTCCACGAAGCAGGCGCAGCAGCCGTGGATTCGCTTCGGCAAGCCCTTGCCCAGCTGGGTCAATCAACGGAATACCGAATCTCTCGGCAGCCCAGCTCGCCACAGCCGCTGACCTCGATACACCCTGCGAGCAGTGCACGACGACGTCAAACCCTGTGGTCTCGGCGTCAAGCTCGACAAGGAAATTCTGGATGGCTTGGGCGTGCGAGAGCGAAGGTGCGTAGTTGTCGGGCTCCTCGCAGTACTCGAGGTGCTGGCTCGCGGTCGGTTCGTCAGCCCATGTCCCGGGCGAAAGACGCAAGTGTTCCTCTGCTACGTCGAGCATGTGGACTGGCAGGACGTGACGATATCCCTCGAACGAAGGCAGTTTCCGGCTCGACGAGTAATCCCGAATCGAGATGACGGCTACCGCTTCACTTGGCGATAGCTCGAGAAATGCCGCGAGTGAAAGGAATGAGACCGTCTTGAGCATGGATATAGAGACCTTCAGCAGTGCAGCCGCAGCGTAGCTGCATGGAACCCCATCGGATGAGCCGAAAACGAGCGCGGCGCACGCCTTCTCCTGCCTCACGCCTGCCGAGGGCAGAAGAGCGTCAGTGGCTCATCCAGTGAGCCACTGAAAAACTAGTCTGCAGAGGACCCGCTGCAAGGCCCGATAGTAAGTATGATGGAACACATCTACTTACCGTCGGGGCGAGCCGTGGTCACGTCCAAAAAAACGGAAGTCTTGTCCATCAAGACCACCAAGACCATCAAGGTCGCCCTTCGACAGATGGGCGAGCGAGAGCACCGGAGCATGGCCAACATGCTCGAGGCGCTGGTGATGGACTACTACGCGCGACACGGGCTAACTAGTCCGCCCTGAACAACCCATGAAGCAATCGCACTCAGCCGAGCGGAGCGATTGTCAGCCCCATGGCTGCGAGCAGCCATGCAATGTGTTGGGCACAAAAAAGCCGCAGCGCCCGCAGCAGCAGCCTCACGTTGTGACCCGCGCCGCACAGCACCGCATGCAGCGCGTCGCCCAGTGCCCCTTTGAGCCAGTTCCGTCCGAGTCGTCCGTCGGTCTTCATGTGTCCGATCGTCGGTTCGATCGCGCTCCTTCGCCTGATCATCGCGTGCAGCGTTCTGGTGATGCCGCGCTTCTGTCCGGAGCGCAGGATCTGGATGCCGTCGAGCTCCACGCCGCGATAGCCGCGGTCCACGATCACCGTCTTCGGCGCGCGGTCCGCGAGGATGCTGACCTGCTCGATCGTCTCGGCCAGCGTGTGCCCGTCGTACGGATTGCCCGGCATCGAGCGCATCCCCACCACGAAGCCCTCCTTGAGGGTCGTGGCCACCGTCACCTTCACGCCGAACTCGTACGGCGTACGCGCCTTGCCCTTGCTGATGCACTCGACCTCGGGGGCGTGGAACGCGTAGAGCTTGTTCTTGTCCTTGGTCTGCTGCGTCAGGATCCGATTCGCTCGGCCCAGGATCTCGCGCGCTCGGTCCTGCCGGCTCGGATCGATCCGCTCGAGCTGGCGACCGACATCGCGCATCACCCGGCCCACGCGCGAGCGCAGCGTGCGCAGCGACTTCTTCATCCGCCGGTACTGCTTGGCATGCGCGTAGCGCCCGATCTGCGCAGCCAGCCTCGGCGCCTCGCGGTTGTAGTTCTGCCGCAGCGTCAGGCCCTCTTCCTCGGCCAGCGTCACCAGGTGCTGGCGCGACTTCTCCAGCAGGCGGCTGTCGGTCGGATGGGCCACCGCCTTGGGCATCACCGTCGTGTCCACGATCACCCGATCGATGCTCGAGTGCTTGAGCAGCCCCAACTTGCGCCCCGCCTCGATCGTCGCCATCAGCATCGTCTCCACGCCTTCCTCGCCGACCCGCTTGCGCCAGCGCGACAGGCTCGACGGATCGATCGGCGCCTCGGTCTGGAAGTACATCTCGCCCGTGTAGTGCTGCCAGTACGGGTTCTCGACCCAGGTGTTGACCGCGACCTCGTCGGAGCAGTCGTAGGCGTGCTGCAGGTACAGCAGTCCGGCCACCAGCCGAGGCGCCTGCGCAGGTCGGCCGGTCGTGCTCGCGAAGTGCCGCGAGAACGATGCCTCGATCAGCCCCCAGTCCATCACGCCGGCCAGTCTGACCAGCTCGTGGCGCGGGTTCAGCAGCTCGATCAACGGCTGGCGAAACATGTCCGGAACGCGCTCGCTCGTGTCCTTCGGGCCCATCGCCAACCTCGTAGGATTTGCAGGAAAACGAGCCCACATTTTCTCATTCCTGCAGATTCAGCGCACCCCTATCGCCTCGAAACCCGCATCAATGCTCGGTCTTCGGGTTGTTCAGGGCGGACTAGCGAATCGAGGAATCGGTAGACGTGATTCTCTTGATTTCTTGATTCATCCCCCGGTCCTTCGGGGCCGGGGTTTATTCAAGATACAAGGAGCACGGGTGTTCGGCGGCATGTCACAAGGCGCATTCGCGGACACGGGGAGCCGGGAGTAGGGCCCGGCTCTCATCCTCACGACACGTCCGAAATAAGTACGGAATGATTAGCGCGTGCGCTCCCTCAGTGATGCTTTACTCCAAGTCAGGGTCCAATTGCCATCTCCAAATCGGCAAAGAATTTTGCAACTTTTTCATCTGAAGGAGACTCGGCGAGTAGGCGTTCGGTATGTCTAATGTGAAAGAATGGCGAGGAACTTCCTGATGCGTCCCGCTTCTCAACTCGAAGAAAATCGTTTGCGAGCAAAACTTTGCTCAAGACTGGCCAATTTTGGTCCTTGAGCACCTTTTCGGCATGGACGTCATCGTCACCCTCACGCAACCAATAACGTCGCATTCGACATGCACGGCCCAGCAATCCGTACACACGGTGGGCTTTAACCCTTTGTGGCACGACTCCACTCGCGGGTGCGTCGTCCGCTCTTCCCCTTAGAGCAAGCCAATCGACTATTTCCTGAGCATCGGTAATTTGAGTGCCGACGCCGTCCACCAGAATCCTTGGGATTGGGAAAGACTTAGGGAACCGAGATGCATCGTCAGCAATCAGGGTAATGATAGATGACTTCTCAAATTCGAGGGCGCTAAGGTCGGCCTGGCGACAGTCCACCTGGCTAATTACAATCTCATTCAACGTTGCAGGGCCGGCGGTGCCGCGAATAACTGCTTCGTCAACTTGAAAGCCTGCAAAGTAGGCTTTATCGGCAGCTTGCACGTTGTGCACGGAAGCGAGTAGTAGTGCCCCAATATTTCTCGAGCCTCTATCTAGGTGTGGATAGGTTTGCGCTAGATTCTGTGCCTTGCCAAGGAATCTTGAGACTAGTTCGGAGCCAGCGGCAGAGTACTCTGCGATTACGTCAATGAAGGTTGACAAAAAGTCGGCGCCGATAATGTTGCGTCGAATGAACTTTGGAATGTCACCTCTTGCTATTGCTTCTACGGCTACCCGGGAGAGATAGTAGTTGTGAATTTGAGAATGAACGAACGCCTTGTATCCGGGTCGTTCATCATTCACAAGAAGCGCAATGACAGTCGCTCTATTCTTAATTAGGCCAACAATGTCCGCAGCGATTCCGTCACCAAGCGCGGCCTCCGCAACCCAGGAGAGGGTGGCCCCGTCCAAAGACTCCGCTTGCATGTCCGCCATTTCGCGTGCTACCTCAAGCATGAATTCGGTCAAGTATGACTCGATTCCCTCTTTTGGTAGGACGGCCTGAACTGTCTTACCGAAGAGCGACGCCTCGCGTGTAATGATGCTGCGGAGGAGGAACGGCGTCAGAAAGCTTTCCTTCTCCTTCTTGATATCTTTGGGCTTGACTTGCTCGGCCAGAAGTTTAAGAAATACTGGGCGGCGAGCGAAAGAGTCGTCGTCGAAGAGAGCGGATATGGATGGACTCTCTAGGGTGTCATTGGTCCATCCGTGGCCCAACAACCACTCCCGCGCCTGTTCGGCCGTTGGGGCATCAAGCGTGAGGCAGTTAACTATGTCCGTCTCCTCCCTTAGCGAGTTTACGTCCTTGAGCAGGCGAGCTCGGCTGATGAAGGTGTCCCGTCCAGCAAGTATTAGCGTGCCTCGCCCGCGCACAAAGGATATGAGCTCACTGAGTTGGGCCCAAGCCGTGTCGTAGCCATTTGGGTCGCCGAGTTCATCAAAGCCGTCTATCGCCGCAATAATGAGACCGTGACGCACGAGTACCGGCACTTGGTCGTAGGTAACAGTGGCCCGGATTGACTGGAGGCTGAATGCCATGAGGTCATCCAAGTTTGAAAGTACTCGGCCTCTACTCTTTATGTGCAGGATAAGGGGCGTTGGAGTCTGCTTGTAGGCTGTTGCGCGCTCGAAGGCCAATCTTGCTATGAGGCTCGTCTTGCCGATTCCGGCTGGTCCATCAACCAACAGAACCTCTGCCGCATCAGGTTTCCTCTGACTGGTTCCCAGTAAGCGGTCTATTTCTGGGACGCTAGCGACCGACGCCCCGTCATGAGTTCGACCGTTAATCGGAAGCATTCTTTTCTCAATTGCCTCTGACAACGACTCGCGCTGTATATCCGCCCACCTCCTAAGGTTGGCGAACTGTTCAGATGCCAACAGGTGACCTGTGCTTGCGAACGCCTTGCCAGCACCACGCCCAACGTGAACCTTCAATTGCCCTGAAGTAGTGTCTATCTCAATCTTTAGGTCTCGACTGTCGCGAGTAAATCGAACAAGAATCTTGCCCTTTTGGTCTGTAACCTTTGGAGCGTTCTCGCCAATGTCAACAAAGGGCGCAAAGTCAGCGATGAGACTCTCTGGGGTCATTTTTTTCTTCCTTGTTACTCAAGACCATCCAGTTTCAGAAAGTTGCCACTGTGGCGTCGATTACTCAGGAGAATGGCTCTAGCCGACTGAGGTGCCACGATAGATTCGGCTGTAAATAGTGGAGGGATTAGGTCGTCATCTTCGGTGGCGAGGAGTATCCAGTCATTGGGGTCTCTGAATGCGCTGAAAACCAGGTCTGCTGCTAACGCAGTGTCCACCATTTTTTCTTCGTGTCCCTGGTGGCCTCTGTCGCGTAACGTATTTGGTAGGTGAACGCCTAGTTTTTGGTGGTACCGGCTTGGGAGTGCTGATAAGAGGCAGGCTCCCCAGCCGACATTTTCGGAGAAGGAGACGTTAGGCTTGTCCGATGCTGTTGAGAAGTCTGTTTCGCCTATCACCGAACGTAGGGCCTTCATGTTGGCCGTTGGTTCAAATCCTTTGTGCCAACCGTGATACAGGCGCAATGAGACCTGATAGTGAGCTGTGAAGTCTAAATCCGATAATCTGCGAGCTATTCGGCGCGTGGTTTGTCGAAAGGCCAGTCGTGCCGCTTCAAGGGGCATGCGTTTGTAGTCAACATTAGTCAGTAGGAGTTGGGAGTTCCAATCTACAAAGCTCGCTACTCGCACCAGACCTTTGCGAGCGGACGCGTTCTCGGCTTCATGCTCAAGTGTGTTTGTCATAGTTATGTGTTGGACCAACTGGCCGATAACGACTCAGCCTGCTTGAGCACCGTTTCTGTCGCTTCCTCTTGCCTATCCGGCGGGTACTTGTAGTGAACCGCCCCGGGTTTCGCGGAGGCCCGTTGGGTTAAGTCAAGCCGTCGCCTCG